>NZ_JANHKS010000040.1 GCF_028682175.1 Pseudomonas putida
AATCGTTCCCGCCGGCAAGCCGTGCTGCTACGGTGCGCGGGTTGGGCAAAAAAGGTGCGCTAACCCGCTAGCGGCGAAGGACACGCCGTCAGGCGTCTATTTCATCGCGCAGGAAGACCAGTTTGTCCGCCTTGGACAGTTCACTGGCGTAGCGATAGCCTTGCACGTCGAACTGCTTGAGGTGCTCGGGGTTGTCGATGCGTTCGTCGATCACGAAGCGGCTCATCATCCCGCGGGCCTTCTTGGCGTAGAAGCTGATGATCTTGTACTGGCCGTTCTTCTGGTCGCGGAACTCGGTGTCGATCACACGGGCCTTGAGGGCCGAGCGTTTGACCGCCGAGAAGTACTCGTTGGAGGCCAGGTTGAGAAGCACGTCGTCGCCCTGGTCGGCCAGCGCTTCGTTGAGCCATTCGCTGATGCGCTCGCCCCAGAACGCATACAGGTCCTTGCCCCGGGCGTTGGCCAGTTTGGTGCCCATCTCCAGGCGATAGGGCTGCATCAGGTCCAGCGGGCGCAACAGGCCATAGAGGCCGGACAGCATGCGCAGGTGCTGCTGGGCGTAGTCCAGGCTCGACTCGCTGAGGGTCTCGGCGGCAAGGCCGGTGTAGACGTCGCCCTTGAACGCCAGCAGTGCCTGCTTCGCGTTGGCAGGGGTGAACGCCGGGGTCCAGCTGCCGAAACGTGCGGCATTGAGCCCTGCCAGTTTGTCCGAGAGGTGCATCAGCTCGCTGATCTGGGCGGGCGTCAGCTCGCGCAGTTGGGTGATCAGTTCCTGGGAATGGTCCAGGTATTGCGGCTGGGTAAAGCGCTCGGTGGTCGGCGGGGTCTCGAAATCGAGGGTTTTTGCTGGGGAAATCACCATCAGCATGCGGTCGTCTCCTTTAATCGTGGGGGCGATTCTAGGGGTTGCACGCCGATGACTCCAGCTATGGTGATGATAGGCAGATCTTCTATCTGTGGGAGCGGGCTTGCCCGCGAAGGCGTCCGATCGGATATTGCGATGTTGTCTTGCCTGACGCTTTCGCGGGCAAGCCCGCTCCCACAGTGCGTGAACCACCTACAGGCCGGGGGGAACTTGCTATAGTGCCTCGCCGATTTGGGCCTCTTCATTCAAGGATTGGGAGCACGTCGTTTTGCGCATGCTGTTATTGATCGGTGCCTGTGTGCTGGCGCTCAACGCTCAGGCTGCGACCGGAGAAATCGCGACGCTGGATCGCAGCGTCTGGCCGGAGGCTCTGGAAACGCCGCAACTGTTCGATGTGGCGTCCCGCGCCCAGATCCTCAGTTTTGCCCATCAGTTGCTCGAGAGCGAAAACCTCAGCGATCTCCAGTTGGCCGATCGCCTGGGCCTGCGCCAGCTTAATATGCAGACGGTCAACGTGATCCGCACCCGCATGTGGACACGCCTGTTCGATAACTGGAAGGCAGCGGAAAAGACCTGCGAAACAGACGCTTCCTTCTGCGTGCTGGTCGATGACGTGCCGATGCTGCGCCAGCGCGCCGCCGAGTACAAAGTCGCGGACGATTCCTTCTATGCCCGCTGGGCCGCGCCCGCCGATGCTTTCAGCCAGCGTTACCTGAACGAATTGCTGCGCATGGCCGCGTTGTTCCCGCAGACCAGTAGCGAAGTCGAGCGCTACAACTCCGACGAATTGAGCGGCGAGGAAATGCCCGACCGCACCTTCCTGCTCAATTTCGAGAGCGGTCCTACAGTGGCCGATGGCGCTACCGACTGGCTGGCCGATTTCATGCGCCAGCAGAAAATCAACGCGACCTTCTTCGTGCTCGGCAAAAACCTGCAGAATCGCCTCGAAGGTTCATCGCCAAAAGCGTTGCAGACCTTGTATCAGCGCCAGTGCGTGGGCTTGCAGGGTTGGGAGTACCGCTCTCACGCCCACTGGAACGACTGGCAGGATTCGATAGAACGCAGCGCCGCGCTGGTGCAGCAGACGCTGCCTGATAACTTCGTGCCGCTGTTTCGCCCACCTTACGGCCACCGTCGTGCCGACAGCGCGCCATTCTTTCGCGAGCAGCAGTTGCGCGTATCACTGTGGAACATCGACTCACAGGATGCGACCGGCCGGCTGAATGCCGAGCAGGCGGCGAACCGGGTGCTGACACTGATGCTGCTCTGGCGTCGCGGCAACATCGTGTTTCATGACAGTACCGACAAGGCGCAACAGGCGGTGCCATGGCTGATGGCCAATACGGCCCAGGGCGGTGTTGTCTGGGAAGACTGTCATATTTATCCGCAGCAACTGTCGGATGAAAGCGATGAGGACGAGCCGGATGACGAGGATGCCGATGCGCCCGCAGACGACTCGGCTGGCGAGCAGGCGCCAGCAGCGGACGATCAGGCTCAAGAGCCCGGAAAGCAAGGGGAATAGGGGAGGAAACGGGCAGGAACTGCCGAAATTTTGCCGGGATTTCTCGCAGACCGGACTTCCGACTGTAATCGGGTCCAGGGCATCCGCCAAGCCCTATTCGTCATGCTGTGAAATAAACTTAAATTTCTTCTCAAAACACTTTTTTATGTCACAGGTTTTGCGGTATTACGACAACAGACCGCCGAACCCTGCAACACAGGTGGCGTCACCCAGACCCCACTTTGCGCATTTCTCGCCTGCCCTAAGGTGAGAGCCTCGGCGGCCTTTTCGTAGCGCACTATCGTCGTGTAGTGCGTTATCAGGCTTCTACAAAGGTGAGCGAGTATGGATGACCACGGACGCACCCCTTCCTCTAACCAGCCGATCCTCTATGTGCTCGATACCAACGTATTGATCCACGATCCAAACGCGCTTTTGAATTTCGAAGAACATCACGTCGCAATCCCCATGACTGTCCTCGAAGAACTGGACAAGCTCAAGGCGGGCAAGCACTCGGTCGCCGCAGAATGCCGCCAGGCTATCCGGCTGATCGACAAGACACTAGGCGAAGCGACCCCGGAGGAGGTCGAACGAGGGGTACCGATTGATCGCGGCACAGGCGTTTTCAAGGGTTACCTGTCCATCCTGATGAGCAAGCGCGAAGAGCCCAACAGCCTTCTGCCCGAGCATCTGAACGACAACATCATCATCAACCAGCTGATCGACATGCACGCGCGCAAAAAGGATGTGCGCATCGTGCTCGTGACCAAAGACATCAACATGCGCCTCAAGGCCCGCGCCTGCGGGATCGAGGCCGAAGACTACAGCACCGACCAGTTGGTCGACGACGTGTCGATGCTGTCCCGTGGCTACCACACCATGACCGGTTCATTCTGGGACCGTGTCAGCAAGGTCGACACCCGCCAGGACCATGGCCGTACCTGGCATAAAGTGCAGATGACCGAGCAGATCCCGGCGGTCCACATCAATGAGTTCATCATCGATGAGCAAGGTTTCGTGGGTTGGGTCAAGGGCGTCAAACCCGATGAGTTGCTGCTGCTGGACATGCATCAGGAGCCGCTGCTGCATCAGGAAGCCTGGGGCCTGAGGCCGCGGGACATCTATCAGGGCCTGGCGCTGTTCGCGCTGCTGGACCCTGATATTCACCTGGTCAACCTCTCCGGTGCAGCCGGTTCGGGCAAGACCATCCTGGCGCTGGCCGCTGCCATCGAGCAGACCATGGTCAGCAAGCGTTATCGCCGCATCATCGCGACCCGCAGCGTGCAGGGGCTCGACCAGGAGATCGGCTTCCTGCCCGGCACCGAGGCGGAAAAGATGGAGCCGTGGCTCGGCGCCATTACCGACAACCTGGAAGCGCTGCACATGGATGACGAAAACACCCATGGCAGTGTCGATTACATCCTGAGCAAAGTGCCGTTGCAGTTCAAATCCCTTAACTACATTCGAGGCCGCAGTTTCCAGCAAAGCCTGATCCTGATCGACGAATGCCAGAACCTCACCCCGCACCAGATGAAAACCATCATCACCCGTGCCGGTGCCGGTTCCAAGGTGGTCTGCCTGGGTAACCTGGCGCAGATCGACACCCCTTACCTGTCGGCCACCAGTTCCGGGCTGACCTACCTGACGGAGCGCTTCAAGGATTTCCCCAACGGCGTGCACATCACCCTGCAAGGGGTGCCACGCTCGATCCTGGCTGAGTATGCGGAGAGTCATTTGTAGTAAAGCCGCGTAACCATGGGGGCTTCTTGGGGCCCCCATTTCATGAATCAGACGTAAATCCTGTAGGAGTGAGCTTGCTCGCGATAACGTTTTAACAGGTAGTGAATATTCGCCTGACAAAACGCTATCGCGAGCAAGCTCACTCCTACAGGGGCATTGTGTACAATTGGGGCTCCTGTCCAGGAGTGATCCCGTGCTTACCCATCTCGATTCCCAAGGTCGCGCCAACATGGTCGACGTCACCGAAAAAGCCGTGACGTCCCGTGAAGCCGTGGCCGAAGCGCGTGTGCGCATGCTGCCCGAAACCCTGCAAATGATCGTCGACGGCGGCCACCCGAAAGGGGACGTGTTTGCCGTGGCGCGCATTGCCGGCATTCAGGCCGCCAAGAAAACCAGCGACCTGATTCCGCTGTGCCACCCGTTGATGCTCACCAGCGTCAAGGTCGAACTCAATGCCGAAGGCGCGGACACCGTGCACATCGTCGCCCGCTGCAAGTTGTCAGGGCAGACCGGCGTGGAAATGGAAGCGCTGACCGCCGCCAGTGTCGCTGCGCTGACCATCTATGACATGTGCAAGGCCGTGGATCGTGGCATGGTCATCGAGCACGTTCGCCTGCTGGAGAAACTCGGCGGCAAGAGCGGGCACTTCGTGGCCGATGAAACGGCAGGTGCTTCATGATTATCCATGTTCAGGTTCAATACTTCGCCCGCTTTCGCGAGACGCTGGGCACTGAAAGCGAGCGACTGGAAGGCAGCTTCGCCACCGTCGACGCGGTGCGTCAGCATCTGCTTGCCCGGGGCGGCGTGTGGGATGTACTGGCCGAGCAAAGCATCATGTGCGCGCGCAATCAGGAACTCTGTTCGCTGAACGAGCCGGTCGAGCAGGGTGACGAAGTGGCGTTCTTCCCGACGGTGACCGGAGGTTGAGCATGGCCATTCGTGTGCAGGCTGCGCCGTTCGATCCGGGGGCCGAGGTCAATGCCATGCACGACGCCAACGTCGGCGTGGGTGCGGTGGTGAGCTTTGTCGGCTACGTGCGTGACTTCAACGACGGGCGTGAAGTGGCGGGGATGTTTCTGGAGCATTACCCCGGCATGACCGAAAAAGCCCTGGGCAAGATCGCCGATGAAGCCCGGCAGCGCTGGCCGCTGCTTAAACTTGAGGTGCTGCATCGCATTGGCGCGCTGGAGCCGGGTGAGCCGATCGTGTTTGTCGGTGTGGCCAGCGCCCATCGCCAGGCGGCGTTCGAGGCGTGCGATTTCGTGATGGATTACCTGAAGACCCGTGCGCCGTTCTGGAAGAAGGAAAACACCTCAGAAGGACCGCGCTGGGTGGAAGGGCGCGAGAGCGATCACAAGGCGGCAGATCGCTGGAGATAACACTGGCTTATGCGGATGGCCCCTGTGGGAGCGGGCTCGCCCGCGAAGGCGGCAATACAGACGATATAGATGCGTTGTCTGTCCTGGCCTCTTCGCGGGCGAGCCCGCTCCCACAGGTTTAGTGTGGTGTCATGCGTGGCGTGACCCGCATCACTCCGCCGCAGGCTGCGCCCTTTGCTTGCGCACCACCGCCCTGAGCAATTCGGTCGGTGGCATTTCGCAGCTGATCTTGCGGCCCAGTTTCTCTTCGATGGCCGGCAACTGATACGAGTCATCCTCGCCCGCAAAGCTGATCGACACACCCTCGGCGCCTGCACGGCCGGTACGGCCGATGCGGTGCACGTAGTCGTCCGGCACTTCCGGCAGGGTGAAGTTGATCACGTGGCTGATGCCGTCGATGTGAATCCCGCGGCCTGCCACGTCGGTGGCCACCAGCACGCGAATCTTGCCTTCGCGGAAACCTTCCAGGGTCTTGATGCGCTTATGTTGCGGCACGTCGCCCGACAGTTGGGCGGCGTTGACGCCATCGCGCACCAGGCGTTCTTCGATGCGGCGCACTTCGTCCTTGCGGTTGGCGAACACCATCACCCGCTCCCAACCGTTGTCGTTGACCAGGTTGTAGAGCAGTTTGTACTTGTCGGCCGACGCCACGGCATAGATGTGCTGTTCGACGTTTTCGCTGGCGACGTTCTCCGCCTCGATCTCGACGATGGCAGGGTCGGTGGTCCACTGGCGGGCGAGGTTCATCACGTCGTCGGTGAAGGTGGCCGAGAACAGCAGGGTCTGGCGCTCGCCCTTGTGCGGGGTCTGGCGAATGATCGAGCGCACCTGCGGGATGAAACCCATGTCCAGCATGCGGTCGGCTTCGTCCAGCACCATCACTTCGACCATGTCCAGGTGCACTTCGCCGCGCTGGTTGAAGTCCAGCAGACGGCCAGGAGTGGCCACCAGAATGTCGCAGTGGCGGGCTTCGAGCTGCTTGAGCTGCTTGTCGAAGTCCATGCCGCCGACGAACGTCATGACGTTGAGGTTGGTGTATTTGGTCAGCGCTGCGGCGTCCTTGGCGATCTGCACCACCAGCTCGCGGGTCGGCGCGATGATCAGCGCACGGGGTTCGCCCATGTAGCGTTCTTTCGGCGGCGGGGTCTGCGTCAGCTGAGTGATGATCGAGATCAGGAACGCGGCGGTCTTGCCGGTACCGGTCTGTGCGCGCCCGATGGCATCGCGGCCCTTGAGGGTGAAGCCCAGTACGCCGGCCTGGATCGGCGTGCAGTACGGGAAGCCCAGGTCATGGATGGCGTGCATCAATTCCGGAGCGAGGGGGAAATCGTGAAAACGGGTCTTGCCTTCCTGCGGCTCGACCGCGAAATCTTCCAGCTTCCACGGCACCACGACAGGCTTGGGCGCGCGTTCGCGGCGTGGCCTGGCAGCCTTGGGCGGCACGGGAGCGGCCTGGCTGGCAGGGATTTCAGCCGGTTGTGCCACGGGCGTGGCGGTGTGCGGGGCAGTGCTTTCGATCGGACTTTTCGAAGCGGGGAGGGGCGCCGCAGGTGCGAGCTGCTCAGCCTCGCTTTTGCCGAACATCTTTTTAAGTGCTTTGAGCACGGTCATCTCGTCGATTGATTAAGGAATGTACGCCGCGCAGTGTAATGCAAGAACCGGGCGCGGCGTAGTGCCATACCAAAAACGCAGGATAAAAGAAAGGATGAAATCGCCTGATCAGTTCAGGCGACCCTTGAGCCAGACGCCTATATCGGCGATTTCCTGCGGTAACACTTCGTGGCCCATTGGGTACTCGTTCCAGGCCACGGTGACGCCCTTGGCGTTCAATTGCTCGAACGCGGCACGGCCCATGGCGTACTGCACCACGGCATCGTCGGTGCCGTGCAGGCAGTACGCCGGAATGCGTTGCTGGCTGGCCGAGAGGGTCATTTCGTCGCTAAAGGTCGGGGCGTAGGTAGACAGCGCCAGAACGCCGCCCAGCGGGCCTTCCCAACGCAGGAACGCACTGTGCAATACCACTGCGCCACCTTGGGAGAAGCCTGCCAGGAAGATCCGCGACGGGTCGATGCCGCCGTTGCGCTGCTCTTCGATCAGGCTCAGTACGCGCTGGGCCGAGGCTTCCAGTTGGTCCTTGTCGATGGCACGCGCCGGGCTCATGGCCTTGATGTCGTACCAACTGGGCATCTCGTACCCGCCGTTGACGGTAACAGCACGTGTCGGCGCCTGGGGCAGGACAAAGCGTGTGCTGAGCAGCGTTTGCTGAAGGATCTCGGCCACCGGCATGAAGTCATAGCGGTCAGCGCCCAGGCCGTGCAGCCAGATGACGCAGGCATCGGCGGTGTTTTCCGGCTCGATGATCAGGGGTTCGTGCATGAGTGCTCCATTTATGTGCGATGGCTCTGGGGCGGCGCTTCAAGGCGGGGCGTCGGCGCCGGCTGCCCTATGCAGATATGAAAGAAGATGTCGCAAGGGTACAAGTTTGCCACTTGACCTGTCGCTAATTCGAGTTTGCCACCATGGTGGTACAAGCTTTGCTATGCAATCCCCGGAGTGAAAGCGCTCACCCCTGGCGGTAACACTACTAGGCTATTAAGCATGCAGCCTGATGTGATGCCGGGGCAGCAAGGGATCCATTGTTCAGGATTCCGGCACGATTCGCCATGACCCTTCGGGTTCAGGGACATCATGGGGCTTGAATCCATTGACCGGATCGAATCCGGCGGTGCGGTGATCGAGGAATTCGGCGCCCCGCGGATTCGGGTCTTGCGTCGCATGACCCAAAAACAAGCCAGCACGGGTCATTAATGCCTCACAAGGGTGCGACGGGGCTCAGGCTCCCACACAACAAAGAGCAAAACTGGAGGTTTGAATGAAGATGTTGAAATCCACCCTGGCTGTAGTGGCCGCCGCAGCAGCACTTGGTGTCAGCAGTTTCGCTCAGGCGGGCGCGACACTGGACGCCATTCAGAAGAAAGGCTTCATTCAGTGCGGTGTGAGCGACGGTCTGCCAGGTTTCTCGGTACCTGACAAAGACGGCACCATCAAAGGTATCGACGCCGACTTCTGCCGCGCCGTAGCCGCTGCTGTGTTTGGCGACGCCAAGAAGGTCAAGTTCAGCCAGCTGAACGCCAAGGAGCGTTTCACTGCGCTGCAATCCGGCGAGATCGACATCCTGTCCCGCAACACCACCTGGACCAGCTCCCGTGATGCGAGCATGGGTCTGGTGTTCCCGGGCTTCGTGACCTACTACGACGGCGTTGGCTTCCTGGCCAACAGCAAGCTGGGCGTGAAGAGTGCCAAGGAACTGGACGGCGCGACCATCTGTATTCAAGCCGGTACCACCACCGAGCTGAACGTGTCCGACTACTTCCGCGCCAACGGCCTGAAGTACACCCCGATCACCTTCGACACCTCCGACGAAAGCGCCAAGTCGCTGGAATCCGGCCGTTGCGACGTGCTGACCTCCGACAAATCGCAGCTCTACGCACAACGCTCCAAGCTGGCTTCGCCAAAAGACTACATCGTGCTGCCTGAAACCATCTCCAAAGAGCCTCTGGGCCCGGTCGTTCGTCGCGGTGACGAAGAGTGGACCACCATCGTTCGCTGGGTTGGCTACGCGCTGCTGAACACCGAAGAAGCTGGCGTGACGTCGAAAAACGTCGAAGCCGAAGCCAAGTCCACCAAGAACCCGGACGTAGCCCGTCTGCTGGGTGCTGACGGCGACTACGGTCCGCAGCTGAAACTGCCGAAGGACTGGGTCGTGAAGATCGTCGCTCAAGTGGGTAACTACGGCGAAATCTTCGAGAAGAACCTGGGTAAATCCACGGCTCTGGAAATCGACCGCGGTCAGAACGCCCTGTGGAACGCAGGCGGCATTCAGTACGCACCACCAGTACGTTGATTGACCTGTGCCCGGCTGCGTGATCCGCAGCCGGGCACTTCGTTGCATCTATTCCGGGGCACTCCCATGCAAAATCAAATCAGCGCACCCAAGCAGAGGCTATCCCTCAGCGACCCTAAAGTGCGTGCGTGGCTATTTCAGATAATCACGGTTATCGCTGTAGTCGCGATGGGTTGGTATCTGTTCGATAACACCCAGACCAACCTGCAACATCGGGGCATCACCTCAGGTTTCGGTTTCCTTGAAAACAGTGCCGGCTTCGGCATCGCGCAACACCTGATTCCGTTCAAGGAATCGGACACCTACGCGCGGGTTTTCCTCATCGGTTTGCTCAACACGCTGCTGGTCACCTTCATCGGCGTGATCCTCGCGACACTGCTGGGCTTCATCGTCGGCGTGGCGCGGCTGTCCAACAACTGGATCATCAACAAGCTGGCGACGATCTACGTCGAAGTGTTCCGTAACATTCCGCCGCTGCTGCAGATCCTGTTCTGGTACTTCGCGGTGTTCCTGACGCTGCCGGGGCCTCGTGCGGCCCATGGCTTCTTCGGATCGTTCTTCGTCAGCAGCCGTGGCCTGAACATGCCTGCGGCGATCACTAACCAGGCCACCTGGCCGTTCGTCATCAGCATCCTGCTGGCCATCGTCGCGACGGTGTTCATGGCCAAATGGGCGAACAAGCGTTTCGAAGAAACAGGCGTGCCGTTCCACAAGTTCTGGGCCGGCCTTGGCCTGATGATCGTGATCCCGGCGCTGTGTGCGCTGGTCTTCGGCGCACCGGTGCACTGGGAAGTGCCTGAGCTCAAGGGCTTCAACTTCGTCGGTGGCTGGGTATTGATCCCTGAACTGCTGGCCCTAACCCTGGCCCTGACCGTGTACACCGCAGCGTTCATCGCTGAAATCGTGCGCTCGGGCATCAAGTCGGTCAGCCACGGCCAGACCGAAGCGGCTCGCTCGCTGGGCCTGCGCCCGGGTCCGACCCTGCGCAAGGTCATCATCCCGCAAGCCCTGCGGGTGATCATTCCGCCTCTGACCAGCCAATACCTGAACCTTGCGAAGAACTCTTCGCTGGCCGCCGGTATCGGTTACCCGGAAATGGTTTCGCTGTTCGCCGGTACCGTGCTCAACCAGACCGGTCAGGCCATCGAAGTCATTGCCATCACCATGAGCGTGTACCTGGCGATCAGTATCAGCATTTCCCTGCTGATGAACTGGTACAACAAGCGCATTGCGCTGATCGAGCGGTGAGGAAACGCGCATGACATCCCATATTTTCAAACCCGACATGCCGCCGCCGAGCAAAGTCTTCGGCCCGGTGGCATGGATGCGCCAGAACCTGTTCTCGAACTGGCTCAACACCCTGTTGACCCTGTTCGCGATCTACCTGATCTGGCTCGTCGTTCCACCGCTGCTCAGCTGGGCGATCTTCGATGCCAACTGGGTCGGCACTACCCGCGCCGACTGCACCAAGGCGGGTGCCTGCTGGGTGTTCATCGAACAGCGCTTCGGCCAGTTCATGTACGGCTACTACCCGCAGGAGCTGCGCTGGAGGGTCGATCTGACCGTGTGGCTGGCGATCATTGGTGCAGCGCCACTGTTCATCAAGGCGGTGCCACGCAAGGCAGTCTACGGCCTGTGTTTCCTGGTGCTGTACCCGATCATTGCCTACGTCCTGCTGCACGGCGGTTTCGGTCTGCAGGAAGTGGCGACCAGCCAGTGGGGCGGCCTGATGCTGACCCTGGTCATCGCCACCGTAGGTATCGCAGGCGCCTTGCCGCTGGGCGTGATCCTGGCACTGGGGCGTCGCTCGGACCTGCCGGCGATCCGCGTGCTGTGCGTGACCTTCATCGAGTTCTGGCGCGGCGTTCCGCTGATTACCGTGCTGTTCATGTCCTCGGTGATGCTGCCGCTGTTCCTGCCTGAAGGCATGAACTTCGACAAACTGCTGCGCGCCCTGATCGGCGTCATCATGTTCCAGTCGGCCTACGTGGCCGAGGTGGTGCGCGGTGGCATGCAGGCCATCCCTAAAGGCCAGTACGAAGCGGCCGCAGCGATGGGCCTGGGTTACTGGCGCCGCATGGGCCTGGTGATCCTGCCGCAAGCCCTGAAAATGGTCATTCCGGGCTTGGTCAACACCGTGATTGCGTTGTTCAAGGACACCAGCCTTGTAATCATCATCGGCCTGTTCGACCTGCTCAACAGCGTCAAGCAAGCCGCCGCCGACCCGACCTGGCTCGGCATGGCAACAGAGGGCTACGTGTTCGCGGCCCTGGTGTTCTGGATCTTCTGTTTCGGCATGTCCCGCTACTCCATGCATCTGGAGCGCAAGCTGGACACAGGCCACAAGCGTTAGGAGTTTATGAGATGAGTGAAGCTATCAAAAAGCCCCTGGGCGCCGAAGGCATGATCCGGATGGAAGGCGTACACAAGTGGTACGGCCAGTTCCACGTGCTTAAAGACATCAACCTGAACGTGCGTCAGGGCGAGCGTATCGTCCTGTGCGGTCCGTCGGGTTCGGGCAAGTCGACCACCATTCGCTGCCTCAACCGTCTGGAAGAACACCAGCAGGGTCGCATCATCGTCGATGGCACCGAGCTGACTTCGGACCTGAAGCAGATCGAAACCATTCGCCGTGAAGTGGGCATGGTGTTCCAGCACTTCAACCTGTTCCCGCACCTGACCATCCTGCAGAACTGCACGCTGGCGCCGATGTGGGTACGCAAAATGCCGAAGAAAAAGGCCGAAGAAATCGCCATGCACTACCTGGAGCGCGTACGCATTCCGGAGCAGGCGCATAAATACCCGGGCCAGCTTTCCGGCGGTCAGCAACAGCGTGTAGCGATTGCCCGTGCCCTGTGCATGAAGCCGAAAATCATGCTGTTCGACGAGCCGACCTCCGCCCTTGACCCGGAAATGGTCAAGGAGGTTCTGGACACCATGGTCGGCCTGGCGGAAGAAGGCATGACCATGCTCTGCGTGACCCACGAAATGGGCTTCGCCCGCACCGTGGCCAACCGCGTGATCTTCATGGACAAAGGCGAAATCGTCGAACAGGCCGCGCCGAACGACTTCTTCGATAATCCGCAGAGTGATCGTACCAAGCTGTTCCTCAGTCAGATTCTGCATTGAGTTAACAGCGGTTGTGGCAAAGAACCCGGGCCTTGTGTCCGGGTTTTGAAATGACAAGGTGAGTTGAAGTGCATCAGCGGATGTCGTATCAGTCACCAAGGGAACGAAAGCTGAATATCGTCCTGAATTTTCTTCTTGACCTTCACTGAAAGCCCTATTAAACGAACTGCTCTTCCTCCCCCGCGAGTCTCCCATAACTTCCTACAGAGTGTAATGAAAGTGTCCCTGCATAGCCGATTAGAGGGCACTTCTGTGGAAGAAGTGGAAAAGTCAGAAAATTTGAGCTTTGCCAAGTTTTTGATAATTTGGTGATCATCTCCAATTTCACTAACCCGCTCGGCCAAGCCATGAAGCAAACTTTTCAGCTGTAGCAGACATTCAGAAAGTGTGCAGCAGTCCTGAGGGAAAGTTGTTTCGATGCCTACGGACTTAATATTGCTGCATTCTTCAGGGGGTATTTCGATACCTTGGCAGCGTTCCCAGACATAGTATCCATGTATCCCGAGGTACTGCACCAACGCAGGAATTTTGTCTTCTGTAACATCTTTGCCATAGCGACACCCCAGATTTTCAAGCACCGCATATGTCTTAGGGCCAACCCCAGGGATTTTCCGAACGTCAAGGTCGCGTAAAAAGTCTTGAACCAAATCAGGCGGTATGACGAACATGCCATTGGGTTTGCGAACTTCCGAGGCGATTTTGGCTAAGTATTTCAGCGGCGCCACTCCCGCTGAAGCAGTCAAGTTCAGTTCCCGCTGAATCGTGGCCCTGATATCTGCGGCCATGCGAGTAGCAGAGCCGTTGAAATGCTTCTGCCCAGTGACGTCAAGAAAGGCCTCATCTAATGATAAGAACTCAACATCATCGGTATAACGAGCGAATATGTTTTGCAGCTTTTTTGTGAACTCTTCATAGATTTTGAACCTGGCGGGTAATAGCACCAGATCCGGACATAAACGATGAGCCATCGCAGTCGCCAAACCGCTCCGCACCCCGAATTCTCTAGCAATATAGTTCGCGGTGCTGATGACTCCCCTTTCAGAAGCTTTCCCGCCTACTGCGACAGGTCGACTCGCCAGATGGGGTGAGTCGAGAAGCTCAACGGAAACAAAAAAAGAGTCCATATCAATATGTATGAATTTGCGCTGCAGTAGTTGTTTTGAGGTTATGCTCATTTATGTAGTAATCTGCATGTCAATTCAGAGCATTATCTAGTACATTGACCAAAATAGACGCTTCGCCGTTATCCCCCTGAGTGTAATGTAACCCTTGAATATGGGGAGCGAACTCAGGGTATCGGTCAATGAGTTGCTGAATTACTAAGAGGTAGTCAATCAAGGCTGCGTTCCAGCGTTCGCCAGGTGCGATGCACATAACTCCCGGAGGATAAGGAATCACGCCTTCGGCAGATACGCAGCCTTGCGCGGCTGCGAGAGGAACAAGTCTTGTTTGTCCACGTATAAATGCTTGATTGGCTTCGTACGGAGAAAAGCTGGGAGGTGTCGATGTGTCTAAGCTAAATAGGCTTGATTGGAGTTGCTGAATTTTTGAATCGATGAAGAGATCATTGATACTGGTACACAATTGACGCAGTGACAAATTAGAGTAGCGGCTTCCAGACCTTGCGAGAGAGGGGAATAGATGTATAACATTCGTGTCGTTGAGGATGTGGAGTTCCAGTACCGTTAGTGTATGTGCCAAACGATCAAGGTGCGCGTTTTTTGTAGAGGGTGAGATTAAGAGTGTGAAATTGTAAAAGTCGCATTTTTCTGGCGTAAAATTCATTTCCCTTAGATACTGAGCAACAATGCTCGCGGGAATAGATAGATAACCTGTTTTTTTTGCCTCCCTACAAGCATTTGTTGTCAGGATGATTTTGCAGGGGTCCATGAAATGAAGATCCGCTTCGATGGGGCATGATTTTTCATTGAAGGGTTTGAATTCAGCTGGGCGTGAATCACCCGTGGACGGGCTGCGTAAAACATATGGAATCTGAGATTCGCCGCCAGAATAGACCTTTATGAGTTTGCAACTGCGATCAATTGTTTTTCTAAATTTGTTAGCTATGGAGACCGCAGAATTCCATAATTCTCTGCCGTGCCCATTGGCATGCAGTGCAGCGTTGACTTCTAATGACATGAACAACGGATAAAATGGGCTGGTGGATGCGTGCAGCATGAAGGCGCTCTCGAATAAATGGCGCGAGCAATAGCGAGACTGATTTTTGATGTGCTGATCTTTCTTATGTATTTGTGAGGTCTGAGAGAATCCCGCCATTTGCTTGTGGACCGACTGCGTAACGACGATGCCTGGTGCATTGGCCGGCAAGTCCCCGATCAACGGGGATAAATGGGAAAGTTGATCGACAAAAGGCTCGTAGCCCAGCCAGGCAGAATCGAACAGCACGTAATCACATAAGTGACCGATCCGTTGTAGTAAAGCCATGGCGTTTACCACAACACCATCGCACGTAGCATGCTGCACGATCGCCAAACGAAAAGGCCTTTCTTGTTTCGCTTTCGTGCCGTCGATTCTTGACACTCTGGTTCTGAGCATATCTTCACTAAGAGCTCCCTTGCGGTAGCCGCCAAGCACACCTAGTTCGTCGCGATGATTGTCCAAGAATACTGCCCGGGCTCCGCACTGAACCAATGCACCCAAGTACACAGATTTGTGATTGTTTCTATCCATCAGCACTATGTCCCCAGCACTGAGCAGTGCGCTGGCTACAATTTGGTTCGCCGTGGAGGTTCCATTGAGTACAAAATATGTCTCGTCGGAGTTGAATACCTCTGCGGCAAGGTTTTCTGCCTGCCGAATTGGCCCTTGATGGCTAAGAACATCGCCCAGTTCGGGGGCTGCATGTGGAATGTCTACATTGAAAATGTTTTCTCCCAGCATTTCTTTGAAACGTAACCCCGCAGGATGCAGATCTAGATAATGTCCGCCTTGGTGCCCAGGGCACGCAAAGGTGGGCCTTTTCATCGAAGTGAATTGTGATACTGTCGCGGTAAACGGAGGAAGCGCTTTTAATTCAAACTGACCAGCCGCATTGAGTATTTGCGTCAGTGTCGTCTCTGACAATGGTGTACTCAGGATACACGATTCGTACTGAGCTAACGGTGTGTTATTTAGTTCGTGGGCGCATATATCAATCAAGAAAAGGGGCGTCCTCCACGTGCTGACACATTTGATCACACTGTCATTGAACGCGTCCTCTTTGCTAAGAACCAGTGCTGAGGCAATCCCCAGATTGAGAAGGTTATGAAATTTTATTACTTCCACTCCGGTGTTTTGGAAAGGAACGATTTTTAGGCTAGATACAATTTTTATCTGCATTATTTTCTTTCTTCCAAGCCAATGGAGAGATACATAGCAGTAATGCCATGCTAATAAATGTCGCGGGTCCTGCTATCAGGAACATCAGGCTCGCGATAATTCCAGACAGGCCATCGCCAACAACGGCTGTAAAATAGTAGAGCGAATAGTTTCTGCCCATATTTGTTGGGTGTGATAAGCGCTGTATGTTTGTCACGATTGCAATGTCAACAAATGCACCAGTGAATCCTACGAATATTATCAGTAGTACGAAAGTACACTTGCTTGTCGTCAGGAAAAGAGCCGCTGCCAAAAATAGCAATCCATATAGGAACCAGTATCTGACCAGCGTGTCTGCAGTAGTGGTAGGATTGAATCGAACGTAGAGTAAGCTTCCCAGGACGGTTCCGCCTGCTAATACTGAAGAAATAAACCCTACAGCAGCTTCTGATTCAAATGTTTCCATGACCGCAGCTGGCAAAATAAAGCGTATTAATGACGTAGCAAACATTGCACATAGGGTGGTGCAAAAAACAACCTTAAAGAGAGGTTTGTTCGTTTGCTGCATGTTATGCATCCCATGAAGGGCACCTTTGAATATGTCTTTGAAATTAAAGCTATCCTTTTTTTTTCTGGTCGAGGAGTGTAAAGTGAGTATGCACAGTAGCGATGCAATTAAGCTAAACGAAAAAAAGGCGAAGGCATGATGGGGAGTAGATATGATCGTGATGATCGAAAAAAACAGTGGCCCGAGGATAGATGCGCAATCCTCAATCACTTGTAATCGGCTGTTGATTGAAGGCAGATTTTCCGAGTCTACTGTCTCTGGAAAAAAAGCACGGAATGTAGGTGTGTGCACGCAGTCGAGAGCGGTCATACACAAAGCAGCAATCACGATTTCTGGAATGCTGGGTTTAGCGGTTGTCAGCATTAAACATAACGAGACGGCTACTGTGATTTTCAGTAGATCTACGACGATTAATATGATTTTCTTGTCTACGTTGTCTGCCAGCCATCCTCCAATGGGTGAAAAAAAGGCACTCGGCATATAGCGAATAAAGTATACTAATCCAACGTCAAGTAGATCGCCGTTGACTAGGGATACCACCGTTACAGCAAACGCTATCTCGAATGTGAATTCACCTAGTTTCGTAAAAAAGAAAGAATATGAGAGCTTCTGTATTTGATGGTGTGCACGAATCATTGGCATGCTCAGCTCAACCCAAGTCTATACGCTGGAATAGATAATTTCTTCGGTTGTAATGTCTCTTCCGTTGGCGCTAAGCTTCTCGAAGACTAACTGTTTTAAAAAGTTCTGCTCGTTTTGAGGGCATAAGTAAAACATTATGTTGCTGTACCAAAGCCAACCTAGCTTAGTTAGCTCGTAGTGTCTCTCGGTTTCGTCAGCTAGGCCAGCTCTCACAATTTCTTCCAGCTTTGTTATCAGGCCATTTGGGATTTGGCTAAACGCAATTCTATCTTTTTCTATTTTTCCGTGGTAGGGAAGTCTAAGTACGATGGGCTTTACTGAATCCAGGACGGGCGCATGTTGGCTGACGTTGCACTCATATTTGGCAGATCCCATTCTATTCACATATTTGTCTCTCAGAGAGGTGTTGGTGATCACGTTCTCAGCAAGGGACGAAATTGCGCCGACACCAAACCCTAAAACGTCGTGATCGGCGTAGCCATACACATGCTCGTGGTATATGAAGGAGTAGTCAGCGGCGAACAGTTTCTCGCTTATCTGATTCTGGCGGACGTAACCATGGCCGTTATAAGGGATATAGCCCTTCTGACGCATGTGCTCATCAATCATCAGCTTCATGTTTAACTTTCGCATTGCAGGGAAGATTTCTTTTGTGTGCTCTCTAATTTGCCTGTGAAGTTTTAGTGAGGTAACAACATTGTTTATAGGGTAAATGTCGATGTTCGTAACGCCAAGCTCCACTGCTTTGTCAATATCGGTAAGCGTTTGTATTTCGTTGCTTCCATTCATTCCATATAGGATGTCGCAGAGGACGTGCTTAAATGACGGAACCAGCTTTTCAGCCGCTCGCTCTATCTCAGTGATGTCTTGATTGAGATTGAATAGTTTTCTCCAAACAGGGTCTACTGTTTGTAACCCAAATCGGGCATGGGTCACGCCGATATCGGCTAACGCTGTATTACGTTCCTTCGTAACACTTGTAATGTGAAACTCGAATGAAAATTCTTCAATATGAGACATGTCGAAATAACGATGTAGTGCTTCTCCGATATCGTTAATATTTTGGGGAGATAGTAGAGAGGGCGTTCCCCCGCCAAAAAAGATAGCCCTAATTGGGATTTTTCGTAAATCCATTAGGCGAGACTTATATTCGATCTCTTTGATCAGCGCTTCGGTGTATCTATCGATCTCTTCGCTGTTTCGATACAGCCCTCGAGTAAATGGACAAAACGAGCAAATGGCTTCGCAGAATGGAATGTGAAAATATAATGCTCGTGAGCTCGCTTTATTGTTAGCGGTTTCGAAGATGGTCGATAACTGTGCGTCGTTGGGCCGAAACGCATTGAGTGTCTGCGAGGGGAAGAAGAAGTTGTACAGTGGAAATTGATAGTCGAATTTTATCAAGCCATTGTTTAGTATTTTCACAGATTAAACTCCAGTATTAAAGACTTTGCTCCCGCGTACTAGGGTGCGCGTCGTTATACACACTCCCCTGCCGAAGAAGTTTTGTATTTCTTCATTCAACCAGATTTTTTTCGCACCGCAGGTGTAGATGTCTATGCTGATGTAGCCGTTTTCTGGGTAGGTGTGGTAGGCCAGGTGCGATTCAGATAGCAAATAAAGCCCAGTAACGCCTTCACCCTCCATCGCAAATTTATGCATCAAGTAGTCAATTACATTAAAGTTTGAGCGTTCAAGAACTTCAAAAAAAAATCGATGAAGTGCATGTGAGTTTTTTAGCTGGCTGGCGTTTGCGCCGACGATGTCTAAAATTGTATGGCTGCCGAAATCGTCCATTGTTATTGCAGCTCTTGTATTCGGTTCTTTCATCCACGGCGAATAGAGGAGGGCGGGATCTACCGCCCTCTTTTTTCTGATTACCAGAGGCAAATACCTTTCGTGGTGAGGCCGGTCACATCAGTTTTAAACAGATCAATAGCGGATTTCATATTCATTCCCTTTTTGGTTTCTCAGATATCCCTGCCTGTGCAGGTGTAATGGTTTTAGCACTCTGAGAGCACTTGCGAAAATCAACAGATGTAAAAGGATATTTCCGCGCCACGATTCATTACCTATTACGATTGGCATCGATGCATATAACCTTGAGCGGGAACAGATAGTTGTAGTGCTCAAATGTTGGCTTATACGTAAACCGTTTGAATCGATTTCCGGGAATCCATTACTAACGCTCATCGTTCATTTCGTGGCCCCAATGTTTGCTGTATTGAGGTAATTTTCCACCCAACCGCGTGATCTTCATGGACAAAGGCGAAATCGTCGAACAGGCCGCGCCGAACGACTTCTTCGACAACCCGCAGAGTGATCGTACCAAGCTGTTCCTCAGTCAGATTCTGCATTGAGTTAACAGCGGTTGTGGCAAAGAACCCGGGCCTTGTGCCCGGGTTTTTTGTTTGTGCCCGCCACCCTGTAGGAGCGCGCTTGCCCGCGACTGCGGTGTGTCAGGCAGTATGTAGGTATCTGACACACCGCGGTCGCGGGCAAGCGCGCTCCTACAGGGGTTGGGTTCGTTTGTACCCAATCCCCGTGAAACTTGTGTTCTTTGCCATTCTCCAACAGGATTACGTCTTTGCGCTCTGCGCAGTTACACATCCTGCCCCCACGAGAATCCCATGACGACCAAGGCGCCTGCGGCGAGCGACACGCTATCCCCTTCCCGAAAACATCATGAAATCGACGAGTTGCTGATCGACGCGGAGGCGGATGACGAGCAAGTCCAGCAGCATCGCCCGGTGCTCAAGCGCCCGTGGTTTCTGCTGTTGGGGCTGGTGCTGGTGGCGCTGAACCTGCGTCCGGCGCTGTCGAGCATGGCGCCGTTGCTCAGCGAAGTGTCGAAAAGCCTGGGACTGTCGGCGGCCAAGGCCGGCTTGCTGACTACCTTGCCCGTATTGTGCCTGGGGCTTTTCGCGCCGCTGGCGCCGATCCTGGCGCGGCGTTTCGGCAGTGAGCGTGTGGTGCTCGGGATTCTGCTGACGCTGACCTGCGGGATCATCCTGCGCAGTTCGCTCGGTGAGGTCGGGCTGTTCGCCGGCAGCATCATGGCCGGTGCGAGCATCGGCATCATCGGCGTGTTGCTGCCCGGAATCGTCAAGCGCGACTTCGCCAGACAGGCTGGCACCATGACCGGCGTGTACACCATGGCGCTGTGCCTGGGGGCGGCGGTGGCGGCGGGGTCGACCGTGCCGTTGAGCCATGTCTTTGGCGATGAGAACGGCGATAGCTGGACGATGGGCCTGGGTTTCTGGATCGTCCCGGCCCTTCTCGCGGCGATCTTCTGGTGGCCGCAGACCCGCCAGAGCCACGGCCAGCATCAGGCGGCGTACCGCGTGCGCGGGCTGTTTCGTGATCGTCTGGCGCGCCAGGTCACTCTCTACATGGGCCTACAGTCGTCGCTGGCCTACATCGTATTCGGCTGGTTGCCTTCGATCCTGATCGGTCGCGGCCTGACCCCGACCGAAGCCGGCTTGCTGCTGTCGGGCTCGATTTTGCTGCAGCTGGTCAGCTCGCTCACCGCTCCCTGGTTCGCCACCCGCGGCAAGGACCAGCGCGTGGCGATCCTGGCGGTCATGCTGCTGACCCTGGCCGGCCTGTTTGGCTGCCTGTACGCCCCGCTCAATCAGTTGTGGGGCTGGGCCGTGGTGCTGGGGCTGGGGCAGGGCGGTACGTTCAGCCTGGCGCTGACCCTGATCGTGCTGCGCTCCCGTGATTCCCATGTCGCCGCCAACCTGTCGAGCATGGCCCAGGGCGTGGGCTATACGTTGGCGTCTTTGGGGCCGCTTGCGGTGGGACTGGTGCACGACTGGACCGGCAACTGGAGCTCGGTCGGCTGGATTTTCGGCATCATCGGCGTCTTCGCGATTCTGGCCGGCATGGGCGCAGGCCGCGCGCTCTATGTGGACGTTACCAGCGAAAAAATCTGAGTCAGGGTATTTGCCCTGCGAATGTCCATGGTCAAACGGCGCATTGGCGCTTATCGTGCAGGGATCTTCTTCCATGGATGCCCTGCCCATGAGCGATATCGACCATAGCGAGCACAACAGCGAGCTGATCAACCGCTTCTACGACGCGTTCAATCGCCTCGACGCTGAAGCCATGGCGGCCTGCTACACCGACGATGTGCTGTTCAGCGACCCGGTGTTCGGTGAGCTGCGCGGCCGCGCGGCCGGTGACATGTGGCGCATGCTGGCCTCACGGGCCAGGGACTTTTCCGTTCGTTTCGACAAGGTGCGTGCCGACGAACGCTCCGGCGGCGCCCACTGGGTGGCGACCTACCTGTTCAGCCAGACCGGCCGCACGGTGGTCAACGACATCCAGGCGCGATTCGTCTTCCGCGACGGCAAGATCAGCGAACATCACGACCATTTCGACCTGTGGCGCTGGTCCCGTCAGGCCCTGGGTGCCAAGGGCGCGCTGCTGGGCTGGACGCCCATGGTGCAGAACGCCATCCGTGCCCAGGCGCAGAAGGGCTTGAAGGCGTATCAGGCGGGGCGCTGAGGCTCTGTTAGAATCGCGGCTCCTGCGTTTTCTGCTACCTGTTGCCCATGACCGATCCCGCTGTCGCCCTCGACCCCGCCCCAGAGACCGCCGTGCCCAAACCGTGGTTCGTGTACCTGGTGCGGGCGGCCAACGGCTCGCTGTACTGCGGTATCAGCGACGACCCGCACAAGCGCTTTGCCAAGCATCAGAGCGGCAAAGGCGCGCGATTCTTTTTCTCAAGCCCCGCCGTGGCGCTAGTCTATGTCGAAGCCTGTCGCGACAAGGGCGAGGCCCTGCGCCAGGAGCGGCTGATCAAGAAATTGCGCAAGAGTGCCAAGGAAACGCTTGTTGCGAGCTTCGTCCTGTAGCGTCTGGGTAAAAGGCTTACGGCTCCGTAGGCTGGCTGACGAGCGCGAGTAGGACAACGTTTAAGCGCTTTGTCAGATATTTCGCATGTGAATTACCTGTTTGATTTCGTTCGCATCTGTACTAGTCTGTTTATCAGATTCGATGAACAGGAGCGCGATTCATGACGGCCTTGGCGATCACTCGCGACGACAGCGTTGGCGTTGACACACCCGAAGCCGGACGCGTGGCGCTGACGTTTTTCTTCAACCTCATGGCGCATTGGGGCTGCTCGGTCGATGAGCAACGGACGCTGCTGGGCGCCGTGAGCAACACCACCTTCTACAAATACAGACGCGCGCCTGACATCCGTCTGCCCCACGACACGCTTGAACGTATTTCCTATCTGATGGGTATTCACAAGGCGCTGAGCATCATTTTCAGCAACCAGTTGGAGCGCGCTTACGAGTGGGTCGCCAAACCCAACGCGGCGGCGCCGTTCAACGGTCAGTCTGCCTTGCAATACATGCTGGCCGGGCGGGTGGTGGACATCGCAGACGTGCGTCGATACCTGGATGGAGTGCGCGGCTGATGAAGCAACCGCACACCGTGATACCGGCGTGGGAGGCTGCGTTCCGGATGATCAACAGCGCCTTTCCTCCGATCACGCTGTTCGAGGATGTGCTGAACCCTGCCGACCTCGAAATGGCTTACGCCCTGGAAGCGATGACCAATGATCGTCTGCTGGACCAGTGCGGCTCTCTGCGCAGGGTCGCAGTCGAGGATCGTGTCTCGGGCCCGGGATCGACCCCTGTGATGGCGGCGTTCACTCACATTGGCAAGGCGAGCCGCTTTACCGACGGGACTTACGGCATCTATTACGCGGCGAACAGCCAGGCGGCTGCCATCGCAGAAACGCGCTTTCACCAGCAACGCTTCCTGGCAGCCACCAACGAGCCGGACATCGAGCTGACATTGCGAACTTACGTCAATCAGGTCGTCAAGCCTGTCCACGACGTACGCGCAGATTACCCCGAACTGCATGAGCCTGATCCTGCTCGCTACGGCGTCCCGCAAGCCTTCGCCAAAGCGCTGCGAGATGAGGGATCGTGGGGGCTGCTCTACCGCAGTGTACGCCTGGAAGGGCATGAGTGTGTCGCGGCGTTTCGACCCCCAGCGGTCTCGGTCCCGGTTCAGGGCAAGCATGTTCGGTATGCCTGGGATGGGAAAAGCCAGACGATCTCCCACGTATTCGAAATCAGCTTGCTTTAAGCCCCGTACGAAAAAACGATGTTTCTACCGTCTCTGAACTTGGCCTGTTCGTCACTTGTGGTTATCGCTGGCAACGCTCAACTTGGACCGCTGTCTGAGTACCGTGGCCGGGGAGCGATGTAAGTTCGTCATTCCCGGATTCAATGCATTCGCCCCCGAGGTCGAAACATGAGTGAGCTGATCCTGCATCACTATCCAACGTCGCTGTTCTCCGAGAAGGCGCGCCTGATGCTGGGCTTCAAGGGCCTGTCGTGGCGTTCGGTCATCATCCCGTCAATCATGCCCAAACCCGATGTCACCGCCCTCACCGGTGGCTATCGCAAGACGCCGGTACTGCAAGTAGGCGCGGACATCTATTGCGACACGGCGTTGATTGCCCGCCGTCTTGAAGCCGAGAAAACCTCGCCCACCTTCTACCCCGAAGGCCAGGAGTTCACCTCGGCGAGCCTGGCCAACTGGGCTGATTCGGTGCTGTTCCTGCACGCCGTCAGCCTGGTATTCCAGCCCGCTTCGTTGGCCGTGCGCTTCGCCAAGGTGCCGCCGGAAGCGGTGAAGGCGTTCGTGGCTGATCGCGCGACCCTGTTCGATGGTGGCAATGCGACCCGTGTGCCGCTGGAATTGGCCCAGCACCAATGGCCGACGCTGATGAGCCGTCTTGAAACCCAACTGGAGCGCAACGGCGATTTCCTGTTGGGCGTGCCATCCATTGCCGACTTCTCGGTGGCCCACACCCTGTGGTTCCTGAAGCAGACGCCCGTCACCGCGCCGCTGGTGGACGATTACCCGGCCGTGCTGGCCTGGTATCAGCGCGTGCTGGGTTTTGGCCATGGCGCGGCCAGCGAACTGAGTTCGGCCGATGCAGTGGAGATCGCGCGCAAGGCCGAGCCTACAGCTTTACCGGAAGAAGCCTTCGTTGACCCTAACGGTTTCGAAGTAGGGCAGCAGGTGAGTGTGTCAGCGGTGGATTACGGGGTTGATGCAGTGCAAGGCGCATTGGTATTCACCGGGCGCGAAGAAATCATTCTGCGCCGCGAGGATGAGCGCGCGGGTATCGTGCATGCACATTTCCCGCGCTATGGGTTTCAGATAAAGACCGCTTGAGCGGAGCCTCCGATCAGGTTGTTTCTATTGCGGGACAACCTGATCGCCGGCGACGTAGCTGAATCGCTGGCCGGGCGTGACGGTAAAATTGATCCTCAGGATCGGGACGTTGTAGCCCGCTTTATTCATCTTATCCTGAAAGTGCTGGGCGGCGATCAGGCCGCCTGCCTTGTTGACGTCGTAAAAGAAGGCGGCGATGTATTTGGGCATTTGCGAACCGTCGCCGTAGTTCGTCAACAGCAGTTCGTTCCAGATGTTCCTGAATTGGGGGAAATCGTCCCGCGAGGCAATCATGTTGTTCCAGCCATGTTGGCTGTCGACATTCCAGGAACATTGTCGGGGGCGTTGATACCCCACGCTTGCGAAATGGTTGTCCCATTGTGTGGCTGTAAGGATACCAAGTGGTTCGCAAGAGCCCCATGCATATTGAGAGTTGTCATCGTCAGGGAGCGGTTCCGAGACTTTCTCATTATTTCTCCCTCTGTAACCACAGCCTCGATGTCCGTTGGCGGTGGACGTGCCTGCGTCGTAGGGGTAAAGGCAGATCCATCCTGACTCCAGTCCTGGCAGGTTGTGGGAAATCGCGTCGATGCGATTGCGAAGAATAAAGCCTGCGGGATGGTAAAGTTGAGTCTGGCTGACATCTTTCCTCATCCAAGAGTACGACGAGGCCCCAATTGCAATGGCGGTCGGGCTGTACATCCAGGGATTGAAGTTACCGTCATCAACCGCTCTTACCAGCACGCCACTGCAGTAATAGTGGCCGCGTGGTTTGTTGCTTCCGTATTCTCGGCAATTGGTGGTGGTTTCATTGTAGTTGTTGAGTACTTCGGCCAGAACGACGGCAGGTTTTTGCAGTTGTGCGTAGGGCGTCACTGTTTGTGGTGATGAGCAAGCGACCAGCAGCAAAAATAGCGGGGCGAGGTACCGGGCTGCCTTCATGGCGGTTATCTCCATTAGCGGGTGCATCTCGCTTCATATAGGAGAAGACGCCTCACTTTGTCAAAGTCCGGATGCTGCCTGTCAGAGAACGAATAGTAGTTGGAGTTTTAGTGGAAGGTGTTGTAACTCGCCGAATGCATTGGCAATTGTCTGCATTAGATCAAGACTCATATAGCGAATCGAAATTGAGTTTATCGCGAAACAATATTGATTCCGATAAGCACAAGTTGTGCGCCTGCCGTAAATCGCCATTATCACTATCGCGAAATCGTCTAACGAAGTTAGGTTTTAGGTTAGGCTGAGTTAGATTGCGGCAGTTTATGACGTGCTCAAATCCATTGGCTCGGGATTGCACAAAGGCCTCAGATAAAGATGGCGGCTACGGGCAAGCGCGTTTTTATCCTGCGCCTGAGCTTCTCCTCACCCCCCGCCCAACGCTTCCAGTTCCAGCAAACCGATCAGGCAGCGGGCCAGTATCCTTGACCGCCAAACAGATCCGCTACTTCAACGCCGCCAGTATCTCTTCCGGAGAAAACCCTCTGATCAACGTGCCATTCACGTCGATCAAAGGGATTCCGCGACCACCCAGCGCCTCGTACGCCTTCCGGCCTTCCTTGGACTTCTCGATGTCGTACTCGGTGTAGGGAATGCCCTTGCTGTCGAGGAAGCGTCGGGTCTGTTTGCAGTAGCCGCACCAGTCGGTGGCGTACAGGGTGACCTTGGCATTGCTCTGGACCTGCGCCGACACGGTAGGGTCGGGGTGGACGAAGTTTTCGATCTTGCCCCAGTTCTGGTAGACCACGACCACCAGCAGGATCAGCACGAACTTCTTGAGGGTGCGCACGAGCATCGAAGTCAGCGCCTCTTGAGCTGGTCGGTGAGCTGGGTCGGCAGGCCCTTGATGATGAGGGTGCCTTTTTCTTCGTCGTATTCGATCTTGTCGCCCAGCAAATGCGCTTCGAAGCTGATCGACAGGCCTTCGGCGCGCCCGGTGAAGCGGCGGAACTGGTTGAGGGTGCGCTTATCCGCGGGGATTTCCGGCGACAGGCCGTAGTCCTTGTTGCGAATGTGTTCGTAGAAGGCGCGGGGGCGGTCTTCGTCGATCAGGCCGGAGAGTTCTTCCAGCGCGATGGGCTCGCCCATCTTGCTCTGGCTGCTGGCGTAATCGACCAGGGCCTTGGTTTTCTCGCGGGTCGATTCTTCAGGCAGGTCTTCGCTCTCGACGAAGTCGCTGAACGCCTTGAGCAAAGTGCGGGTTTCGCCGGGGCCGTCGACACCTTCCTGGCAGCCAATGAAGTCGCGGAAATATTCCGATACCTTTTTTCCGTTCTTGCCCTTGATGAACGAGATGTACTGCTTGGAGGCCTTGTTGTTCTGCCACTCGGAGATGTTGATCCGCGCGGCCAGGTGCAATTGGCCCAGGTCCAGATGCCGGGACGGGGTGACGTCCAGCGACTCGTTCACTGCCACGCCTTCGCTGTGGTGCAGCAGGGCGATGGCCAGGTACTCGGTCATGCCTTGCTGATAGTGAGCGAACAGCACGTGGCCGCCGACCGACAGGTTCGATTCTTCCATCAGCTTTTGCAGGTGCTCGACGGCCACTCGGCTGAAGGCGGTGAAGTCCTTGCCGTCGTCCAGGTATTCCTTCAGCCAGCCGCTGAACGGGTGCGCGCCCGATTCCGGGTGGAACAGGCCCCAGGCCTTGCCCTGCTTGGCGTTGTAGTTCTCGTTGAGGTCGGCCAGCATGTTCTCGATGGCCTGGGACTCGGCGAGTTCGGAGTCTCGAGCGTGGAGGACTGCGGGCGTACCGTCGGGTTTCTTTTCGATCAGGTGGACAATGCAGTGACGGATCGGCATGGGGCTTCTCGGTGCGTCGAAGAGGGGCAGGGGCCATCGGGCCGCCTTGCGCAAAGACACCCAGTGTAACGCAACTGCGTCGATGGATGATCGCGCCCAGGCTGCGCCGATGGCCCTGCCCCACTGCTTATTGCACCACTGCCTGATCGGCCACTACGTAGGAGAAGCGGTTGGCGGCGGCTGCGGTGAAGTCCAGCCGCAGGATGGGGACGTTGTAGCCGGCCGCATTCATTTTCTTCTGGAAGTTCCTGGCCGCGGCGAGCCCACCGGCTCTCTTGACATCGTAGAAGAAGGCCGAGATGTACTGCGGCATGCTGTTGCCATTGTTGTAGTTGCTGAGCAGCAGTTCATTCCACAGCGTTCTCCGGTTTGGGTAGGTCGAGTGTGCGCTGATCGACGCCCGCCAGCCGACCGGATCTTCGACATTCCATGAGCACTGCTTACTCGTCACCTGGCCCTGCTTGTTGAAGTCGGCGTTCCATTGCGCCGCGGTCTGCACCCCGATCCCTTCGCAGGAGCCGTAAGCGTACTTGGCGTTGTTGTTGCCCTGCAGGTCGGTCAATGCCCGAGGCTTGAGACCACAACCTTTCATGCCATTGCCGGGGCTGGTGGAAGAGTCGAACGGATAGATGCAGATAAAGCCCGTTTCCAGGCCTGGCAGGTTGCGGCTCATGGCGTCCGTGCGGTTGCGCAGAATGAAACCGGCCGGGTGGTAGATCTGCGTGATGCCAGTGTCGCTGCGTAGCCATGCATAGGAGGTCGCGCCGATCTGTACGGCGGTTGGGCTATAGGACCAGGGTGCAAAGTTGCCGTCGTCCACCGTGCGCACTAATACGCCGCTGCAATAATAGAGGCCGCGCGCCACCGCCGAGCCTGCCTGGGTACAGTTGTTGGCGGTCTTGGTGTAATTCTTGTTCACGTCTGCCAGTACCGTTGCCGGCTTCTGCAACTGAGTCTTGGACGGCTCTGGTTTGGCCGGAGCTGGCGCCGGCGCCGGGGGCCTGGCAAGGCCGGGTAAGGGTATGAAGATCTGCGAAAGCAGAAGCGGGGCATGGTCGGGCAGCGACTCTTCGGGTAGGCCAGCGATAGCGGGGCTGGTGAAAGCGAAGGTCAGCACCAGCGCCGATGCACCGGCGAGGGGGAGAAACCAGTCCTTGGTCATGATATGAGCTCTCCGGGGTTGGGGGGGACGCCTCTGCATTTAAGGCCCAACGTCGGATCATCGTCTACTGTCACAAATGACAGTGCTCATCTGGGGCGTACAGGCCAGGCGCGTAACGGACACGGGGTGGCGCGAGCCGTTTTGGGCCTGTAATCCGGGACTTTTGTCTATTTTTGAACCATAGCTGCGATAAACCTGACCAAATGGCTAGTCAGGTGCGGATATTTGTCCGTCTCTGTGCTAGTTTTGCCCGGTCTTGCGCACCGAAGCGCGCCAAGCATGCAGTTTGTGGGCGTTCGGCCGAACCAAAGGCCGATTTCAGCATCTACATTTCGCGTCTGTACACACTCTGCAAACCATATGAATTGATAGGGAAGGAACACCACCATGGCTCTGACTAAAGACCAATTGATCGCCGATATCGCAGAAGCTATCGACGCGCCTAAAACCACCGCGCGCAATGCTCTGGACCAATTGGGCCAAATCGTCGCTGACCAACTGGAAAACGGTAGTGAAATCACTCTGCCAGGCATCGGCAAGCTGAAAATCACCGAGCGTCCAGCTCGCACTGGCCGTAACCCATCGACTGGCGCTGCGATCGAAATCGCTGCCAAGAAAGTCGTCAAGTTCGTTCCAGCCAAAGTGCTGACCGACGCAGTCAACAAGTAAGCGAACACGCGACTTGTTGAGAAACCGTGTGGCGGAGTGATCCGGACACGGTTTTTTTGTGCCTGTAGTTTCTGGGTCGCAGGGCTTCTGTGGGAGCGAGCTTGCTCGCGAAGGCGGAAGTCAGGGCGAAGATGTGTATTGACTGTACAGGCCTCTTCGCGAGCAAGCTCGCTCCCACAGAACAGCCATCGGCTAGCGGGTTATCGGTTCCCCCAGCGCTCTGCGCGCCACGCTGCCTGCTGCGCCGGGTCATGAAAGGTCCAGGCGACGAAGCGGCTTTGCTTCTGGCCCTGTGACATCTCCACCACTTGGCTTTCCAGTGCCCCGGCTTTCTTCAGTGCGCTCTGGATCAAGGGCAGGTTGGACGCCTTGGAGACCAGTGTGCTGAACCACAGCACCTGATGAGGTATCTGCGCACTCTCGCTGATCAGTTGCGTCACGAACCGCGCCTCGCCACCTTCGCACCACAATTCCGCCGCCTGGCCGCCGAAATTCAGCACCGGCAGCTTGCGCTTGGGATCGGCCTTGCCCAGCGCCCGCCATTTGCGCTGGCTGCCACGCAGGGCTTCGTCGGCCGAGGCGTGGAAGGGCGGGTTGCACAGGCTGATGTCAAAGCGCTCCTCAGGCTGCAACAGCCCGCCGAGGATGAGCTTGCGGTTGTCTTGCTGGCGCAGGCTGATCGCCTTGCCCAGGTTGTTGGCCTTGACGATGGTGGTGGCCGAGGCGAGGGCGGTCTTGTCAATGTCCGAGCCCAGGAAGTGCCAGCCGTAGTCGCTGTGCCCGATCAGCGGGTAGATGCAGTTGGCGCCGGTGCCGATATCCAGCGCCTTGATGGCGGCGCCACGGGGGATCACGCCGTCGTTGCGCTCAGCCAGCACGTCGGCGAGAAAATGCACGTAGTCGGCGCGGCCAGGCACCGGTGGGCACAGGTAGTCGGCCGGGATGTCCCAGTGGGCGATGCCGTAGAACGATTTCAGCAAGGCCCGGTTGAATACCCGTACGGCGGCAGGGTTGGCGAAGTCGATGCTTTCCTTGCCGTAGGGGTTGGTGATCACGAACTGGCCCAGTTCCGGGCAGCCTTTGATGAGCTTGGGGAAGTCGTAGTGGCCCTGATGACGATTGCGCGGGTGCAGGCTGGCCTTTTCCCGTGGGGCGGCGGGCTTGGCTGCTGTGGCCGGCTTGGGCTTTTTGCGCGGGGGTTTTGGCTGCTCGGGTTTGGTCATGGCGATTGTTGTTCCGGTTAAAACACAAAACCCTGTAGGAGTGAGCTTGCTCGCGATAGCAGTCTGTCTGTGACGAATGTGTCGCCTGACACACTGCTATCGCGAGCAAGCTCACTCCTACAGGGCTTGTGTGAGCCAGCCAGCCCCGTGACGAGGCTGGCTGATTCGGTTGTTACAAACTGGCGATCCGCGCGTGCTGCTCGGCCAGCTTGCCCAGTGCCTGTTCGGCTTCGGTCAGCTTGGCGCGTTCCTTGGCGATGACTTCAGGCGGCGCCTTGTCGACGAAGGATGCGTTGGACAGCTTGCCGCCCACACGTTGCACTTCGCCTTGCAGGCGCTGGATTTCCTTGTCCAGACGCGCAAGTTCGGCGCCCTTGTCGATCAGGCCGGCCATCGGCACCAGCACTTCCATCTCGCCCACCAGCGCGGTCGCGGACAGCGGCGCTTCGGCGCCTGCAGCCAGCACGGTGAACGATTCGAGCTTGGCCAGCTTTTTCAGCAGGTGCTCGTTTTCGTTCAGGCGACGCTGGTCTTCGGCACTGGCGTTCTTGAGGAACAGTTGCAGCGGCTTGCCCGGGCCGATGTTCATTTCGCCACGAATGTTGCGCACGCCCAGCATCAGGCCCTTGAGCCATTCGATGTCGCCTTCGGCAGCCGCGTCGATGCGCTCCTCGTTGGCCACAGGCCAGGGTTGCAGCATGATGGTCTTGCCTTCGGCACCTGCCAGCGGCGCCAGGCGCTGCCAGATTTCTTCGGTGATGAACGGCATGAACGGATGCGCCAGGCGCAGCGCCACTTCCAGCACGCGAACCAGGGTACGGCGGGTGCCGCGCTGACGTTCGATCGGCGCGTTCTCGTCCCACAGCACCGGCTTGGAGAGCTCCAGGTACCAGTCGCAGTACTGGTTCCAGATGAACTCGTACAGCGCTTGGGCGGCGAGGTCGAAACGGAACTGATCCAGTTGGCGGGTCACTTCGGCTTCGGTGCGTTGCAGCTGCGAGATGATCCAGCGATCCGGCAGCGACAGCTCGAAGGCCTCGCCGTTCTGGCCGCAGTCTTCGCCCTTGTCCAGCACGTAGCGCGCAGCGTTCCAGATCTTGTTGCAGAAGTTGCGATAGCCTTCGACGCGGCCCATGTCGAACTTGATGTCGCGACCGGTGGACGCCAGCGAGCAGAAGGTGAAGCGCAGGGCGTCGGTGCCGTAGCTGGCGATGCCGTCGGCGAACTCGGTGCGAGTCTGCTTCTCGATCTTCTTGGCCAGTTGCGGCTGCATCATGCCGCTGGTGCGTTTCTGCACCAGGGCTTCGAGCTCGATACCGTCGACGATGTCCAGCGGATCCAGGACGTTGCCCTTGGACTTGGACATCTTCTGGCCCTGCCCGTCGCGAACCAGGCCGTGCACGTAGACGGTCTTGAACGGGATCTGCGGGGTGCCGTCTTCATTCTTCACCAAATGCATGGTGAGCATGATCATCCGGGCGACCCAGAAGAAAATGATGTCGAAACCGGTCACCAGCACGTCGGTCGGGTGGAAGGTTTTCAGGAATTCGGTCTGCTCGGGCCAGCCCAGGGTGGAGAAGGTCCACAGGCCGGAACTGAACCAGGTATCCAGAACGTCGTTGTCCTGCTGCAGCGCAACGTCCGGGCCGAGGTTGTGCTTGGCACGCACTTCGGCTTCGTCGCGGCCGACGTAGACCTTGCCCGACTCGTCGTACCAGGCCGGAATGCGGTGGCCCCACCAGAGTTGGCGGCTGATGCACCAGTCCTGGATGTCGCGCATCCAGGAGAAGTACATGTTTTCGTATTGTTTCGGGACGAAAGCGATACGGCCATCTTCGACGGCAGCGATCGCAGGCTCGGCCAGCGGCTTGGTGGAGACGTACCACTGGTCGGTCAGCCACGGCTCGATGATGGTGCCGGAACGGTCGCCTTTCGGCACTTTCAGGGCGTGGTCGTCGACGCTGACCAAGAGGCCTGCGGCGTCGAAGGCTGCGACGATCTGCTTGCGCGCTTCGAAGCGGTCCAGACCTGCGTATTGCGCAGGCAGGGTGCCGTCGATGGATTCGTTCAGCGTGCCGTCGAGGTTGAATACCTGGGCGGCAGGCAGCACGTTGGCGTTCTTGTCGAAGATGTTCAGCAACGGCAGGTTGTGGCGCTTGCCGACTTCGTAGTCGTTGAAATCGTGGGCCGGGGTGATCTTCACGCAGCCGGTGCCGAATTCAGGGTCGCAGTAGTCGTCAGCGATGATCGGAATGCGACGGCCTACCAGCGGCAGCTCGACGAACTTGCCGATCAGGGCCTTGTAGCGCTCATCGTTCGGGTTCACGGCAACGGCGGCGTCACCGAGCATGGTTTCCGGACGGGTGGTGGCGACGATCAGGTAGTCCTGGCCTTCAGCGGTTTTCGCGCCGTCTGCCAGCGGGTAGCGCAGGTTCCACAGGCTGCCTTTCTCGTCGTGGTTTTCCACTTCGAGGTCGGAAATGGCCGTGTGCAGCTTGGTGTCCCAGTTGACCAGGCGCTTGCCGCGATAGATCAGGCCATCTTCGTGCAGGCGCACGAACGCTTCTTTGACAGCCTCGGACAGGCCGTCGTCCATGGTGAAGCGCTCACGGCTCCAGTCCACCGACGAGCCCAGGCGGCGGATCTGACGGCTGATGTTGCCACCGGACTGATCCTTCCACTCCCAGACTTTTTCGAGGAATTTCTCGCGACCCAGATCATGACGGTTCTGGCCTTGTGCTTCGAGCTGACGCTCGACCAGCATCTGGGTGGCGATACCGGCGTGGTCGGTACCCGGCTGCCACAGGGTGTTGCGACCCTGCATGCGGCGGAAACGGATCAGGGCGTCCATGATCGCGTTGTTGAAACCGTGGCCCATGTGCAGGCTGCCGGTGACGTTCGGCGGCGGAATCATGATGGTGTACGAGTCGCCCGCGCCTTGCGGAGCGAAATAATTCTCGGACTCCCAGGTCTGGTACCAGGAAGTTTCGATGGCGTGCGGCTGGTAGGTCTTGTCCATGCGCGGCGGGAACCTGATCTGCTTTGAGTCGGAAAAGCCGGGAAGTATAGCTTTTCACGGCAGCTGCAAGCTACAAGCGAGAAGATTCAAGCGTCTGAGTGGCATGTGTCGGACTTGTAGGAGCGCGCTTGCCCGCGACGGCGGTCTGCCTGCCGATCCATCCGGCGCCTGACATACCGCAATCGCGGGCAAGCGCGCTCCTACGGATTGCAGGTTGCCGACGTACCCATGAGCCCCATGATCCGTAGCAGCCGGGCTTGCCCGCGGGTCGATCTTGAGGACGCCCCCGCCGGCAAGCCGTGCTGCTACGGATTGCAGGTTGCCGACGTACGCATGAGCCCCACGATCCGTAGCAGTCCGGCTTGCCGGCGTCGGCAATTTCGAGGGCGCCGTCGCGGGCAAGCGCGCTCCTACAGGTTCAATTGTTGTACTGCGAGAGCAACCGCTCCATCCGTGCGTCGAGGCGGCGTTTGATTTCGTTTTCGATGTGCGGGGCGAAGTCGTCGATCACGTCTTGCATGATCAACTGCGCGGCGGCGCGCAGTTCGCTGTCCAGGTGCAGCAGGTCATCCGGGTTCGGACCGGTCGCTTGCGCAGCAGGGTCTGGCGAGGCCTGAGGCGCAGGCGGCGCAGCGACAGGCTCCGGGGCCGCTGGCGGCTCGGCTACAAGCGTCGGGATGTCTGCGTCATCCGCCGCAATCACCTGGCCGCTGACCACGTCGAACAGCAGCGGGATCTGGCCTTCGCTGTTCAGCGTGTCGGTCAGCAGTGGCGGTTGCATGGATTCGTCGCCGAGCAACTGGCGGATCGACTCGAGGTCGTCCAGCAGGTGGGCGGGATCTTTAAGGGGTTTTGAATTATCCATTGTGTGCTCAAAGACGCTGCAGTCGGTGATCTTGCAGAGGATAGCCCTGTTCGCGGTAGAAGCGGAAACTCTCCCGCGCGGCCAGCCGGATGGACGGCTCCTCCACGACGATCTCGGCGATGCGAGCGAAGCGTTTGAAAAAATCGGGGATACGCAGGTCCAGATTGACCAGCAGATCCTGATGGGTGCCCGGATCGGTGCCGATGCCCAGCGCCACGGGGGCGTCCTGGTCATCCTCGATGGCGCCGTGGGGCACGAAGGTTTCGCCCTTGAAACGCCACAGGCGGGCGTCCAGCTCTTCACGTTGGGCTGCGTCGCTGCAATGCAGGTAGACCCGGTGCCCAAGGCGCCAGGCCTTGTCGGTGAGCTTGCAGGCGAAGTCCAGGCGCGCGAGTGGATCGGCGCTGGGCAGGATGTAGAAATCGACTTGGGTCATGATTCTTCCAGAGCATGCGCCAACGCCCCGCAGGGCGTCGGCACATTGTGCAGCGGGGTCAGACGCCGGCGCGGTCGATCAGGTACTGGGTCAGCAGCGGAACCGGACGGCCAGTGGCGCCCTTGTCCTTGCCGCCGCTCAGCCATGCGGTACCGGCGATGTCCAGGTGCGCCCACTCGTAGGCCTTGGTGAAGCGCGAGAGGAAGCAGGCCGCCGTGATGGTGCCGCCTTTCGGGCCGCCGATGTTGGCGATGTCGGCGAACGGGCTGTCCAGTTGCTCCTGGTATTCGTCGAACAGCGGCAGTTGCCAGGCGCGGTCGTCAGCGCGCTTGCCCGCTTCGAGCACCTGGTTGATCAGCGCGTCGCTGTTGCCCAGCAGGCCCGAAGTATGGCCGCCCAGGGCAACCACGCAGGCGCCGGTCAGGGTCGCGATGTCGATCACCGCCTGTGGCTTGAAGCGTTCGGCGTAGGTCAGGGCGTCACACAGCACCAGACGACCTTCTGCGTCGGTGTTGAGGATTTCGACGGTCTGGCCGCTCATGGTCTTGACGATGTCGCCCGGGCGAGTCGCGTTGCCGCTCGGCATGTTCTCAGCCGCAGCGATGATGCACACCAGGTTGATCGGCAGTTGCAGTTGCAGCACGGCATTCAGGGTGCCGAACACGCTGGCGGCGCCGCACATGTCGAATTTCATTTCGTCCATGCCTGCGCCCGGCTTGAGGCTGATGCCGCCGGTGTCGAAGGTGATGCCCTTGCCGACCAGCACGAAAGGCTTGTCGCTCTTCTTGCCGTTGGAGTATTGCATCACGATCAGGCGCGGCGGCTGGGCGCTGCCCTGGCCAACGGCGAGGAAGGAGCCCATGCCCAGTTCTTCGATTTTCTTCTCGTCGAACACTTCGACTTTCAGGCCCTTGGTGGCCTTGCCCAGTGCCTTGGCCTGTTCGCCCAGGTAGGTCGGGTGGCAGATGTTTGGCGGCATGTTGCCCAGATCGCGGGTCACGGCCATGCCGGCAGCGATGGCTTGCGCGTGCTTGGCGGCGCGCTCGACGTCAGCGACGTTGGCCTTGGCGGTCAGCAGGGTGACTTTCTTCAGGGCGCGCGGGTCGGCTTTCTGGCTCTTGTAACGATCGAACACGTATTCGCCATCGGCCAGGGTTTCCACCAGCAGGCGGTTCTTGCCGTAGATGTCGCGGTTCTTGACGCTCAGTTGATCCAGCACGAATGCCGCGTCGGTGCCACCCAGGCTTTTCAGGGTGTTCAGCGCGCCACTGACGATCTTGCGGAACTGGCGGTCGCTCAGCTCGGCATCCTTGCCAGTGCCGACCAGCAGCACGCGCTCGGCCTTGAGGTTTGGCAGGCTGTGCAGCAACAGGCTCTGGCCGACCTTGCCGGCCAGGTCGCCGCGCTTGAGCACCGCGCTGATCGCGCCGCCGCTCAGGGTGTCGACGCTTTGTGCAGCTTCGCTCAACGCGCGGCCTTCGCCGACGGCGACCACCAGGGTGGCGGTTTTCAAGGTTTCTGCACTGACGCTCTTAACAACCAATTCCATGTCGGGGTCCCCGAATAAACTGTGGGTTACGCAAAATGAGTTCGCGGCTGGCGCGGCCAGAGATGTCTCGCTTCGCCACGCCAGCGGCATGGCCCGCAGTTTGACCCCGGCCAAGGTGTGATGACAACCCCGCAAAGCGCAGGTCTGGCACGCCAGTGCTACGTCTTGTGTGGCGGGCTTGTCGATACAGTTGCAAGAAGTATCCGGCGCACGCAGTGACAGACACACCCAATCACAGGATAATGCCGCATATTTTTTCGGTGGTTCTCCGTCGCGAGCATCATGGCTGATCCATTTCCTTGTCAGGCTGTCTTAGCCTGACAACCCTGGAGTGTCTGGTTTGATTGTCTTCCGTTACCTGTCCCGAGAAGTGCTGGTTACCTTGAGCGCTGTCAGCGCCGTGCTGCTGGTAATCATCATGAGTGGCCGTTTCATCAAGTACCTGGCCCAGGCTGCGTCCGGTGCGCTCGATCCGGGCGTGCTGTTTCTGATCATGGGCTTTCGTCTGCCGGGCTTCCTGCAACTGATCCTGCCGCTGGGCCTGTTCCTGGGCATCCTGCTGGCCTACGGGCGCCTGTACCTGGAAAGCGAAATGACGGTCCTCGCCGCCACCGGCATGAGCCAGCAGCGCCTGTTGTGGATGACCCTGGCGCCTGCCGCGCTGGTTTCGCTGCTGGTCGCCTGGCTGAGCTTCAGCCTGGCCCCGCAAGGCGCGACCCAGTTCCAGCTGCTGATCAACAAGCAGGATGCGATGACCGAGTTCGACACCCTGGTGCCGGGCCGTTTCCAGCTGCTGCGCGACGGCAGCCGTGTGACCTACACCGAAACCATGACCGACGACCGGATCAACCTGGGCGGCGTGTTCATCTCCGAGAAGAAGCTCGACGAGAAGAAGGACCACGGCATCACCGTGCTGGTGGGCGAGAAGGGGCGCCAGGAGATCAAGCCTGACGGCAACCGCTACCTGATTCTGGAAAACGGCTATCGCTACGACGGCAACCCCGGTCAGGCCGACTACCGCGTGATCAAGTACGACACCTACGGTGCGCTGCTGCCCAAGCCTGAAATCAGCGATGAGATCACCGACCGCGACGCGATCCCGACCAGCGAGCTGCTGACCGGAGAAGACACAGCCCGCAACAAGGCCGAGCTGCAATGGCGGGTTTCCCTGCCGATCCTGGTGTTCATCGTGACGCTGATGGCGGTGCCGCTGGCCCGCGTCAACCCGCGTCAGGGCCGCTTCCTCAAGCTGCTGCCGGCGATCCTGCTGTACATGGCCTACCTGACGATCCTGATTGCCGCTCGCGGTGCGCTGGAGAAGGGCAAGATCCCGATGGTGCTGGGCTTGTGGTGGGTGCACGCGATATTCCTGTCCATCGGGCTGGGACTTTTGTACTGGGAGCCTCTGCGCCTGAAAATGGCCAGCCGCCGCGCAGCGTCGGAGGTGGCTCATGGTTAAGCTCGATCGCTACATTGGCAAAAGCGTGTTCATGGCGATTCTCGCCGTACTAGGCATCATCCTCGGTCTGGCCTCGCTGTTCGCCTTCATCGACGAGATGGCCGACATCAGCGACACCTATACCTTCTGGGATGCGGGCAGCTTCGTGGTCATGACCGCGCCGCGTCGCCTCTATGACATGCTGCCGATGGCCGCGCTGATCGGCTGCCTGATCGGCCTAGGCACCCTGGCCAGCAGCAGCGAACTGACCATCATGCGCGCCGCTGGCGTGTCGATTGGCCGGATCGTCTGGGCGGTCATGAAGCCGATGCTGGTGCTGATGGTGGCCGGTCTTCTGATCGGTGAGTACGTGGCCCCGGTCACCGAGGCGCAGGCCCAGGCCGCGCGTTCGCTGGCCCAGGGCACTGGCGATGCACAGAGCGCCAAGCGCGGCCTGTGGCACCGTCAGGGCGAGGAATTCATCCACATCAACACCGTGCAACCCAATGGTTTGCTCTACGGTGTGACGCGCTACCACTTCGATGACCAGCGTCACATGCTGACGTCCAGCTTCGCCAAACAGGCCAACTTCAAGAAGGACTATTGGGAGCTGAAGGACGTCACCACGACCGTCTTCCACGAAGGCCGTACCGAAGTTGTTACGGCCCCTGAAGAGCGCTGGGACATTGCCCTGAGCCCACAATTGCTGAGCACGGTGGTGCTGCCGCCCGAGTCGCTGTCGATGACAGGGCTGTACGGCTACGCGAATTATCTGGCCGACCAGGGCCTGAACAACGGCCGTTACTGGCTGGCGTTCTACACCAAGATCTTGCAACCGCTGGTGACCGTGGCGCTGGTGTTAATGGCGATCTCGTTCATCTTCGGTCCGCTGCGTTCGGTGACTCTGGGCCAGCGTGTCTTCACCGGCGTGCTGGTGGGCTTCACCTTCCGCATCGCCCAGGACCTGCTGGGCCCGTCGAGCCTGGTGTTCGGCTTCTCGCCGCTGTTCGCGGTGCTGGTGCCGGCCGGGATCTGTGCGCTGGCGGGCTTGTGGTTGTTGCGTCGGGCGGGTTGATCGCTTCTGCGTAACGGGAAAAGCCGACCTCTGGGTCGGCTTTTTTGTGCCTGAATGATGCCCGCGAGGTCGATCTTGAGGACGCTCCCGCCGGCAAGCCGTGCTGCTACGGTTTCAAGGTGATCGCCGCACTTGTGAACACCCATTGCTTTCGTAGCAGCCGGGCTTGCCCGCGGGTCGATCTTGAGGACGCCCCCGCCGGCAAGCCGTGCTGCTACGGGTGGTGTTGGCTATTTCTTCTGCTTCGGAATACGCACCAACTGTGTCTCGGAATACATGTCGTGCCAGCTGCGTTTCTGCTTGTCGAGCAGGCTCCAGAAGAACCCCAGGCCCACGCAGAGCCATGAGGCGATCGCCGCCACGAAGCGCAGCAGCGCCTGCCACAGGCTGATCCCGGTGCCATCGGCGTTCTGCACGCGGATGCCCCAGACTTGCATGCCCAGCGTCTGCCCGGCGTGGGTCCAGAATTTGGCGAAGAAGGCGAACAGCGCAAAAAACAGCAGGGTGGACAGCAGTGGGTCGCCATCCAGTGCGCCGGACTCGGACATCTGCCGCAACTTCGCCTCGCCGACGAAGCCCATCCAGATCAGTTTGTAGATGAACGTGGTGACCATCAGCAGCGCCACGCACAGCAGCGCGTCATAGAAAATCGCCGCCAGGCGCCTGCCCAGCCCTGCGGGAGGAAAGTCGCCTTGAGGACGCAACAGGTGTCTGGACATGGGCAGCGCTCGTTCACCGGGATGGGTGCAGTGTACGAAATCGCAGGCATAAAAAAGCCCCTGATGTCGCCATCAGGGGCTTTTTGTGCGTTGGGCGATCAGCCTTCAGCTTGTACTTCGTCAGCCTGCATGCCTTTCTGGCCCTGCACAGCAACGAAGGTCACTTTCTGGCCTTCTTTCAGGCTCTTGAAGCCGTTGCCCTGAATAGCGCGGAAGTGGACGAACAGATCCGGACCGCTCTCTGGAGTGATAAAACCAAAACCTTTCTCGTCGTTAAACCACTTAACGGTACCGCTCTGACGTTGAGACATTTTCTTATTCCTTGGAGCATAAATTAATGACAGCCCCTTTCACACGAAAGAGTACTGGGCTGGTTGCAGGAAGAAGAAACGTAGAGCGGGATGTAGCATTGCTTTTGGCGCTACTGCCCAGGTCACGATCCCAGCGACCTATGCAAACACAGTTGAGAAACTCTACGCTAACTCCCGCAGAAAAAACAAGCCCCGGATAAGCCCGGATTCAGGGGCTTTCGGCCACTTTTTGAAAACTTTAACCACGGCGGGGTGATCGATAGTTTTTACTGTTAAAGCGGGTAATCAAGTGCAGTTTTCTGACAATTTCATTGCTGTTTTGAACGGCGTCACGTTGCAGCACCGCAACAGTCAAATGCACTGTTGCGGTGCCTTGTTTTTTGACGTCAGCCCTCAGCCGCGGAAGTAACGTGGCGAAACAAAAGGCATTTTGCTCACTTTCATCGGGACTTTCTTGCCGCGCACGATGGCCCACAGCGGGGTGTCGAGTGCTGTGAACGCAGCGTCCACATAGCCCATCGCCACGGGTGCGCCCAAGGTCGGCCCGAAGCCGCCGCTGCACACGGTACCCACTGGCTTGTCATCGGCATCGACAATTTGCGCGCCCTCGCGAACGGGCGTGCGCTCTTGCGGCAACAGGCCGACACGCTTGCTGGCTGCACCGCTTTGGTGCTGGGCAAACACTTGCTCGGCGCCCGGGAAGCCACCGGCGCGAGCGCCATCGGCACGGCGCACCTTGGAAATCGCCCACAACAGGCTGGCCTGGATTGGCGTGGTCTCGGTGTTCATGTCGTGGCCGTAAAGGCACAGGCCTGCTTCCAGACGCAGTGAATCGCGAGCGCCAAGGCCGATGGCGGCCACTTCCGGCTCGGCCAGCAGGCGACGGGCGAGGGATTCGGCCTGGTCAGCCGGCACCGAAATTTCATAGCCGTCTTCGCCGGTGTAGCCCGAGCGGCTGATGTAGCAGTCGATGCCGTCAATCGGCATTGAGGTGTACTGCATGAAGGTCATTTTCGCGACCTCAGGGGCCAGGCGAGCCAGCGCGGTCACGGCCTGCGGGCCTTGCAGGGCGAGCAGGGCGCGCTCTTCGAACAGCGGAGTGATCTCGCACTGATTGCCGATGTGCTTGCGCAGGTGAGCCAGGTCCTGCTCCTTGCACGCGGCGTTGACCACCAGCATCAGTTGGTCGTTACCCAGATTGGCGACCATCAGGTCGTCGAGGATGCCGCCGGCTTCATTGGTGAACATGGCGTAACGCTGCATGCCGACGGGCAGGTCGATGATGTCCACCGGGACCAGGGTTTCCAGCGCCTGGGCGGCATTCGCGCCGCTGAGCAGGATCTGCCCCATGTGCGACACGTCGAACAGGCCGGCCTGTTCGCGGGTGTGCAGGTGTTCTTTCATGACGCCAGCCGGGTACTGCACCGGCATGTCGTAGCCTGCGAATTCGACCATCTTCGCGCCCAGTTCACGGTGCAGGGCGTTGAGCGGGGTTTTCAACAGATCTTGGGACATCGATGACTCCTTGAATGCATGTCCGTGTCGGCAGCCCGGTGGCGCCGAACACGATAAGAGGGGGCTGGGATCAGCACTCGATAATGTTCACGGCCAGCCCGCCACGGGCTGTTTCCTTGTATTTGCTTTTCATGTCGGCGCCGGTCTGGCGCATGGTGCGGATGACTTTGTCCAGCGACACGAAATGTTGGCCATCGCCGCGCAAGGCCATGCGCACTGCGTTGATGGCTTTGACCGAACCCATGGCATTGCGCTCGATGCAGGGCACCTGCACCAGACCGCCGATGGGGTCGCAGGTCAGGCCAAGATTGTGCTCCATGCCGATTTCGGCGGCGTTCTCGACCTGCTGCACGTTGCCGCCCAGCACTTCGCACAGCGCGCCAGCCGCCATGGAACAGGCCACGCCGACTTCACCCTGGCAGCCGACTTCGGCGCCTGAGATCGAGGCGTTTTCCTTGTAGAGAATGCCAATGGCCGCCGCCGTCAGCAGGAAGCGCACCACGCCATCTTCGTTGGCGCCGGTGATGAAGCGCATGTAGTAATGCAGCACCGCCGGGATGATTCCCGCTGCGCCGTTGGTGGGCGCTGTGACCACGCGCCCGCCGTTGGCGTTTTCCTCGTTAACGGCCAGGGCATACAGATTGACCCAGTCCAGCACCGACAGCGCATCGCGCAGGGCTGCTTCCGGGTTCTTGCACAGCTGACGATGCAGCGCAGCCGCCCGACGCTTGACCTTCAGCCCGCCCGGCAGGATGCCCTCGTTGCGGCAACCGGCTTCGACGCAATCCTGCATGACCTGCCAGATCTTCAGCAGGCCTGCGCGAGTTTCCGCTTCCGGCCGCCACGCCCCTTCGTTGGCCAGCATCACCTGGCTGATCGACAACCCGGTGCTTGCGCAGTGGGCCATCAATTCCTTGCCGGTCTTGAACGGGTAGGGCAGCACGGTGCTGTCCTCGACGATCCGGTCGGCACCGGCGGCGTCTTCATCCACCACGAATCCGCCGCCGACCGAGTAGTACTCGCGGCTGCGAATCTGTAGGCCAGCGCTATCGAAGGCACGGAAGATCATGCCGTTGGGGTGGTAGGCCAAAGGCTTGCGGATCATCAGCAGGTGCTGCTTTTCGATGAATTCGATGCTGTGCTCGCCCAGCAGATTGATACGCCCGCTGCCACGAATGAGTTGCAGGCGTTCGCTGACGTACTCGGTATCGACGGTATCCGGGTGCTCGCCTTCCAGGCCCAGCAACACGGCCTTGTCGCTGCCATGGCCTTTGCCGGTGGCACCGAGGGAGCCATAGAGCTCGACCTTCACAGAGGCGGTCGCGGTCAGGAGGTCGTCACGGCGCAGGCCTTCGACGAAGCGTGCAGCGGCGCGCATCGGGCCCACGGTATGGGAGCTTGAGGGGCCGATGCCGATCTTGAACAGGTCAAACACGCTCAGGGACATGGTCAGGCTCCGGTCATTATTATGGTTTGAGGACGTGCGGTCCGTAGCAGCCCGGCTTGCCGGCGGGAGCGTTGTATCAGTCAGCGAGTGGATGTCTGACACACCGCTCCCGCCGGCAAGCCGTGCTGCTACAGAGGTTTAGCTTATACCTGTCATGCGTCCTGATAGCTTTCGATGGACGGGCAGGCGCAGACCAGGTTGCGGTCGCCGAACACGTTGTCCACGCGGCCGACCGGTGGCCAGTATTTGCCTTCGATCAGCGACGCGACCGGGTACACGGCCTGCTCGCGGCTGTACGGATGGCTCCACTCGCCGACCAGCTCTGCTGCAGTGTGCGGGGCGTTTTTCAGCGGGTTGTCGTCCTTGTGCAGCGCGCCGCTTTCGACCGCGCGGATTTCTTCGCGGATCTTGATCATCGCGTCGCAGAAGCGATCCAGTTCTTCCTTGGACTCGCTTTCGGTCGGTTCGATCATCAGCGTACCCGCCACCGGGAACGACATGGTCGGGGCGTGGAAGCCGAAGTCGATCAGGCGCTTGGCTACGTCATCGACGCTGATGCCGCTGGTTTCCTTCAGCGGACGCAGGTCCAGGATGCATTCGTGGGCCACCAGGCCGCTGCTGCCGGTGTACAGCACAGGGTAGTGCTCTTCCAGGCGACGGGAGATGTAGTTGGCGTTGAGGATTGCCAGCTGCGAAGCGCGTTTGAGGCCTTCGCCGCCCATCATGCGGATGTACATCCAGGTGATCGGCAGAATGCTCGCGCTGCCGAACGGCGCCGCGCAGACCGCGCCTTCCTTGCGCTCCATCTTGCCATGGCCCGGCAGGAACGGGGCCAGGTGCGACTTGACGCCAATCGGGCCGACGCCCGGGCCGCCACCGCCGTGAGGGATGCAGAAAGTCTTGTGCAGGTTCAGGTGGGACACGTCGCCGCCGAACTTGCCCGGGGCGCATAGGCCGACCATGGCGTTCATGTTGGCGCCGTCGATGTAAACCTGGCCGCCGTTGTCGTGGATGATGCCGCAGATTTCGCGGATGCCTTCCTCGAACACACCGTGGGTCGACGGGTAGGTGATCATCAGCGCGGCGAGGTGTTCGCGGTGCTCGATGGCTTTGGCGCGCAGGTCTTCGATGTCTACGTTGCCGCGGGCGTCGCAAGCGGTCACGACCACGCGCATGCCGGCCATCTGGGCGGTAGCAGGGTTGGTGCCGTGGGCCGAAGAGGGGATCAGGCAGATGTCGCGGCGTTCATCGCCACGGCTCTGGTGATAGGCACGAATGGCCAGCAGGCCTGCGTACTCGCCCTGGGAGCCGGCGTTCGGTTGCAGGGAGATCGAATCATAGCCGGTGGCCGCGCACAGCATGGCTTCCAGCTCGTCGGTCAGTTGCTGGTAGCCGGCGCTCTGCTCCGCCGGGGCGAATGGGTGCAGGTTGCCGAACTCGGCCCAGGTCACCGGGATCATTTCGCTGGCGGCGTTGAGCTTCATGGTGCACGAGCCCAGCGGGATCATGGTGCGGTCCAGCGCCAGGTCCTTGTCGGCCAGACGGCGCAGGTAGCGCATCAGCTCGGTTTCGGAATGGTAGCGGTTGAACACCGGGTGGCTGAGCACCGGCGACTGACGCTTCAATTCTGCGGGCAGGCGCGCTTCGATGCTTTGTGCCAGGGCGGCGAAGTCAGGCAGGGCCTGGCCATCTGCGGCGAACAGTTTCCACAGCACTTCAACGTCGGCTTGCTGGGTGGTTTCGTCCAGCGACAGGCCCAGGCGCTCGGCGTCCACTTCGCGCAGGTTGATCTGCAGGGCGCGTGCCTTGGCGTGCAGGTCTGCGGTTTTTGCGCCGGTGTTCAGGGTGATGCTGTCGAAGAAGAACGCTTGCTCAGGCTTGAGGCCCAGTTGGCTCAAGCCTTCAGCGAAGATCGCGGTCAGGTGATGCACGCGGTTGGCGATGCGGGTCAGGCCGACCGGGCCGTGGTAGACGGCGTACATGCTGGCGATGTTGGCGAGCAGAACTTGCGCGGTGCAGATGTTGCTGGTGGCCTTCTCGCGGCGAATGTGTTGCTCGCGGGTCTGCATGGCCAGACGCAGGGCGGTCTTGCCGAAACGGTCGATGGACACGCCCACCAGACGGCCTGGCATGTCGCGCTTATAGGCATCCTTGGTGGAGAAGTAGGCGGCGTGCGGACCACCGAAGCCCAGCGGAACACCGAAGCGTTGCGCGCTGCCGATGGCCACGTCAGCGCCGAACTCGCCCGGCGGGGTCAGCAGGGTCAAGGCCAGCAGGTCGGCGGCCACGGCCACCAGTGCGTTGGCGGCGTGGAAGCGCTCGACCAGTTCGCGGTAGTCGAACACGTCACCGTTGCTGGCCGGGTATTGCAGCACGGCGCCGAAGAATTCGCTGACATCGCTCAATTGGCGCTCGTCACCGACCACCACTTCGATGCCCAGGGGTTCTGCGCGAGTACGCAGTACGTCCAGGGTTTGCGGATGGCAGTGGGCCGATGCGAAGAACTTGTGGCTGCCTTTGTTCTTGCTCAGGCGTTTGCAGAAGGTCATGGCTTCGGCAGCAGCAGTGGCTTCGTCCAGCAGCGAGGCGTTGGCGATCGGCAGGCCGGTCAGGTCGCTGATCAGGGTCTGGAAGTTAAGCAGCGACTCCAGGCGGCCCTGGGAAATTTCAGGCTGGTACGGGGTGTAGGCGGTGTACCAAGCCGGATTTTCCAGCAGGTTGCGCAGGATCGGCGCCGGGGTGTGGGTGTTGTAGTAACCCTGGCCGATGTAGGTCTTGAACAGCTGGTTCTTGCTGGCGATGGCCTTGATATCGGCCAGTGCGTCGGCTTCGCTTTGCCCGGCGGACAGGCCCAGCACGCTGGTGCCCTTGATCGATTCAGGGATGACACTGGCGCTCAGGGCTTCCAGCGAGTCGAAACCCAGGGTGGCGAGCATGGCGCTTTCGTCGTCGGCACGCGGACCGATGTGACGGGCGATGAACTCGTTGGCGGTGCTCAGTTCGATACGGTCAGTCATGTCGCGCTCCTCAGGCTTCGGCGTTGGCTTTGATCAGACGGTCGTAGGCGTCCTGATCCAGCAGTTGGCCGACAGCGGCGGCGTCGGACGGGATGAAGCGGAAGAACCAGCCTTCGCCCAGCGGGTCTTCGTTGACCAGTTCAGGGTTGGCGTCCAGCGCCGGATTGACCTCGACCACTTCGCCGGTCAGGGGCATGTACACACCGCTGGCGGCCTTGACCGATTCGACGGTGGCGGCTTCGGCGCCTTTGTCGTAGGACGCCAGTTCAGGCAGTTGCACGAATACCACGTCACCCAATGCATTCTGCGCGAATGCGGTGATCCCGACTGTGACGCTGCCGTCTGCTTCGGCACGCAGCCACTCGTGATCTTCGGTAAAACGCAACTCGGTCATCTGGTCACCCTCAATAGAAAAGCCATCGCTCGTCGTCGGCGCGAGCGTTATGCAGGAGACATAGCAAGTTTGCGGCCAACCTGGTGCGAGGCCTTTAAATCAGGGGTTTTGGCGGGATTTGGGATGAGTTACAAGTACAGTGCTGTAGCGAAATCGCTACAGTTTTGCGGGGGTGAAAAATTGTTGTGGGATCAAAGCCTTGTCGGCTGGGGATAAGCTGAAGGTGGAACGAAATCAATACGATGTATTGATTTCGTTCCACCTTCTAAATAATCGACCCGTAGCAGCACGGCTTGCCGGCGGGAGCGGTGTATCAGTCAATGCATGGGTGTCTGACACACCGCTCCCGCCGGCAAGCCGTGCTGCTACGGGACTGTGCTGGTCACTAAGCTTTCCCGGAAATCCCGTACTTGCGCAGCCGATGGGCGATGGCGGTGTGGGAGGTTTGCAGGCGGGCGGCCAGTTGGCGGGTCGAGGGGTAGTGGCTGTAGAGCTTGGCCAGCAGCGACTTCTCGAAATCTTCGACCGCCGCCTCCAGGCTTTCGACTTCGCCGTCATTGCCCTGGGCGACCGAGGTGCCTGCGATGTCCAGGTCGCCGATCTCCACCAGCGAGCTTTCACAGACGGCTGCCGCCCGGAAAATCACGTTCTGCAACTGCCGCACATTGCCCGGCCAGCGGTTGCCCAGCAGCGCCGGGTAAGTGCCTGGGGCAAGGCGGCAGACCGGGCGCTGGATCTGGGTGCAGGCCTGCTCCATGAAGAATCGAGCCAGCAGCAGAATGTCCTGCCCGCGTTCGCGCAACGGCGGAACGTCCAGATTCAGCACGTTCAGGCGATAGAAAAGGTCTTCGCGGAAGGTGCCTTCGGCGACCATCTTTTCCAGATCGCGGTGGGTCGCGCTGAGAATGCGCACGTTGACCTGCACTTCCTTGTCACCGCCGACGCGACGGAAACTGCCATCGTTGAGAAAACGCAGCAGCTTGGCCTGCAGGTAAGGCGACATCTCGCCGATTTCATCGAGAAACACCGTGCCCTGGTTGGCCAGCTCCATCAGGCCGGGCTTGCCGCCGCGCTGGGCTCCGGTAAAGGCGCCGGGGGCGTAGCCGAACAGCTCGCTTTCGGCGAGGTTCTCCGGCAATGCCGCACAGTTGAGCGCCAGAAATGGCGCGCTGTGGCGAGCACTGACGGCGTGGCAGGCGCGGGCCACAAGTTCCTTGCCGGTGCCGGTTTCACCTTGAATCAGCAGCGGCGCATCGAGGGCCGCCACCCGTTGCGCGCGGGCCTTGAGGGTGCGAATCGGCGCGGAATCGCCGAGCAGTGCGTCGAAGCCTTCTGCATGATCGTGATGCAGGGCCGACAGGCGCTCGCCGATGCGGCTGGGCAGATACAGGGTCAGCAAGGCGCCGGCGTCGGTGATGGGCGTGGCGTCGAGCAGCAGCGTTTCGCCGTTGAGCGTCACCTCGCGCATGGGCAGGCGAAAGCCGTTTTCCAGCAGCGCGGTTTGCAGGCCCGGTTCGTTGAAAAGCTCGGCCAACGACTCGCCCGCAGGTTCGCGACCATACAGTGCTACCAGGGCAGGGTTGGCCAGCAGCACATGGCCTGCGCTGTCCAGCGCCAGTACCGGGTCGGTCATGGCGGCGAGCAGGGCGTCCAGTTGCAGGTGGCGACGCTGGCCGGGGAGGATGTCCACGACCTTGATCGCCTCAACGCCACGTACCCGAAACAGCCGGTCCTTGAGTTCTTCGAGCAGCTCGTGGCTCAAGGTCGGGGCGTCGATGTAGACGTTAGGCGGCACCATCTCCACGGCGTCGAGATTCAGATTGCGCGCGCCGAGAATCGCCAACACTTCCTGGGTGATGCCGACGCGGTCGATGAACGTGACGTGGATGCGCATGGGGTGTGGTGCAGTTCGGGCTGAGAAGCTTCGGATTATGCCAGTAAACCGTCCGAACTTTCTGCAGCGCCACCGACCCTGTAGGAGTGAGCTTGCTCGCGATAGCAGTGTGTCAGGCGACATCAATGCGTCTGAACGACTGCTATCGCGGGCAAGCGCGCTCCTACAGGCCGAGGGTTACTCCAGATGCTCCGGCTTCACCGCGTCGCCCGATTTCATGTCGAGCTTGTCGCGGATGTCTTCGAACATGGCGTCGTAGTCGCCGTGCATGTCATGCAGGTCGGCGTTTTTGGGAAGGCCATGTTTCTCGCAGATGCGCGAAGCTTCGCTGGCGAAGTTGTAGGCAAGGTCCTTGGGCAGCTCGAAGGCGTCATTGACTGGCTTGCCATTGATGTCCCCGTCGAGGGTGAAATGCATGCCGGGGCCGGCGTCGGTCTGGCTGACCTCGTAGCGGATGTGCAGGTCGTAACCAATTTCATCCGGTTGCAGGGCAGGACGGGTGATGTGCAGATGGCCTGGCTCGAACATGTGACTGCTCCCTCAAGAAACGATGATCGTATGGAGCAGACCGTGCGCCAGGCCCGGGGTTCAGCACCACAGGTCAAGGTTGCCCGGAAGACTCCGTGCAGCGGGCGGTGTGCGAACCCGGTTCGGGCCGCGACCAGATCCACAGGTTGACCAGCACCATGCCGGTGACTGCGAAGTAGATCCACCAGTTGTGCTTGAGCACCACCAGCATGACAACCGCACATATCAGCATGGTGACAGTGGCGCTGATCTTGGCGCTGCGGGCGATCAGCTTGCCGTTGCGCCAGTTGCTCAGCATCGGGCCGAACAGGCGATGATTTTCCAGCCAGGCGCTCAGGCGCGGCGAGCTTCTGGTGGCGGCCCAGGCGGCCAGCAGGATGAATTCGGTGGTGGGCAGCCCCGGAATGAATATCGCAATGATGCCAATGGCAAGGCTGACGTAGGCCAGCATGCCGAACAGGATGCGGGACAGTTTGCTGCCTGGGGGAGTGTTGGTCATGAGTCTCGGGTACGGCAGGGTAAAGATGTGCTTCAAGGGCTCGCTCCCTCGAAAGGACGCCCAGCTTAACAGTGCCGGGCGCCAAACGCTTCGATTCAGGCCGGTTCCGCGTGGGCAGCCGACGTATAGGCATGGTCCAGCAGCACGTTGAAACGCTCGAACGCGGCTACGGCGCCTTTATCGATCTGGCGTTCCTGCTCTTCGCTGAAGGGCAGGTCGTCGAGGATCCGGATGAAACGTTTCCAGCCATCGGCACGGCCACCCGTCGGTTCGCCCAGATGGCGGGCACCGAAGGTTTCGCTCAGGTTCAGGGCCACGGCGCGCTTGATGAGAAAGGCTGCGCCCAGCTTCGAGCCCTCGGAGACGAACAGCCAGCCCAGGGCTTCGGCCTGGGAGGGGTTATGCACAGCGCCGGCGACGGGCGACGGGATTGGCGTTTCGAGGTCGTTGAGGTCGGCCTTGGCCTGTTCGGCGCGGCAGCGATCGGGCAGGTCGGCGATCAGTTCGATCAGTTGCGGGTCGGTGTACAGCGCTTTCAGTTCCTGCTGGAACAGGTATTGAGCGGTCAGGAAGCGGGAGTAGCTGGCCAGGGTTTCAAACGGTGCATTGGCCTTGACCGCCTTGTCCAGTTGTTCGTGGGGAGCGTGGGTGATCTGGTTCAGCCGCTGGGAGCGACGAATCGGGTCTTGGGACATGGTGTCTTCCTTGGGGAAAATGAGGCGCTTGTAGACGAGACGAGTGAGGGCGGTTCGAGCGTAAAAAAATCCATGGCAAACACTGCCCCGTAGCAGCACGGCTTGCCGGCGGGGCGGTGTGTCAGTCTAAGCATGGGTGTCTGACACGACGCCCCCGCCGGCAAGCCGTGCTGCTACGGGGAAGTGGATGGCGTCAGATATCCCACACCAGGTTGATCGCGAAGTTGCGGCCCGGCTGGGTCAGGCGGTCCAGGTTCGCCGGTTGGGTGACAGCCGCCTCGCCTACGCCGTCGTAGCCGCGCACGTCGTCCCACAGCCAGTACTTCTTGTCGGCCAGGTTGTACAGGCCGCCGCTGACGGTCACATCGTCGGTGACCTTGTAGAAGCCGGTCAGGTCCACCAGCCCGAAGCCCGGGGTCTTGAACTGGGTCGAAGAGCCATCCGGTGCGTGGAAGTTGGAGTCGTCCACCCGGGTCTTGCGCTTGACCAGGGTCCAGCTCAGCAAGCCGCCGTAGTTGTCCTGGTCATAACCCAGGCCGAAGGTGCCGGTCAGCGGGTTGATGCTGTTGATCGGCTGGCCGGTGTCGTCGTTGCGCCCGTGCTGATACGCCACCGAGCCCAGGGTGTAGAGGCCTTGCGGGGCGCCGTAGCTGTCCAGGTTCAGGCGGCCCTTGAGTTCGAGGCCCTTGATGGTGGCGTGCTTGATGTTGTTGGACTGAAACACCGCCGTGTTGGAACTGGCCGGCTGGATGGCGTCTTCGTTGATGAAGTCGCGGTACTTGTTATAGAACACCGCCACATCGAACGAGCCCTCGTCGAAACGGCCGCGCAGGCCGGTTTCAAAGCTCTTGCTCTTCTCCGGCTCCAGGTCCGGGTTCGGCGCGACGACATAGCCGGTATTGATGTTCTCGAAGCGGCCGTACAGTGCCTTGGCGCTTGGGGTACGGAAGCCCTCGGCGTACTGGCCGTACCAGGTGTAGGCGTCGTCGATGGCGTAGGTCACACCGAGTTTGGGCGACAGGCGATGCCACTTCTTCTCGCTGTCGTCGAACTGGCTGGCGCTGGTCAGGCCTACGGCGCGCAGGAATTCCGGAGTGGCGTGTGGATTGAGCGTGGTGTAGTCGTAGCGCGCACCCGGCATGAATGTCCAGTCACCCCACTTGATCTGGTCCTGGGCGAACAGCGCGTAGGTGTTGATGGTCGGGTCCGGGAAGTCGCTGTTTGGCGCCAGGCTGTCGGAGGCGGTCGGGCTGGTCGCACCGATGGTGCGGCAGGTGCCGAGGACCGATGCGCAGGTCGCGGTGCCGCTACGTTCGCCGGTGACTTTCTGCTGCTTGAGGGTGGTGCCATAGGTCAGCAGGTGCTCGGTGTCGGCGATGCTGAAGGCCTTGTCCAGCTGCGCGTCGAAGATCCACTGGCGTTCCTTGTAGGTGGTGTCGCGGGTTCGCCAGACGTCGCGCGTTGGCGCCCCTGTGAACGGATTGCTTGGAACGTACCGCTCCATGGTGTCCTGGTCGGTCTTGGCGATCTGGTAGTTAAGGCTCCACTTGACGTTGTCCACCAGCAGGCTGTCCAGCGCGAAGGTGTTTTCCAGGCCGAAACGCTCGCGGGTGATCACATCGTTGCCTTCACGGCTGCGATACATGCCAGAGCTGACGCCGGAAATGAACGGCCCGCCCACCGCACTTTTCTGGTTGGTGTGGGTGTCGTCCTTGTACTTCTCGTAGGTGAAGGCCAGGCGGTCGTTGTCGTTGTAGTTCCAGCCCAGTTTGGCCAGCACGTTGGTGGCGCGACGGTCTTCAGGGTTGGCGGCGGTGCGGGACAGACCGGTGCCACCGTGCTCGCCGTAGGATTCGGTCTCGCGCCCGTTGCGCTGGCTCAGGTGCAGCAAACCGTCGAAATCGCCTTCACGGCCCGCCAGGGTGGCGGAGTTCAGCCAGCTGTTGTCGACCGAGCTGTACCCGGTTTTCAGGCGTGCGCCGACGTCGCTGCCGGGCTTGATGATGTCTTCGGGATCGAGGGTGTAGTAGCTCACCGCGCCGCCGATGGCGCTGCTGCCGTAGAGCGCCGAGGCCGGGCCGCGCAGGATCTCGACGCGCTTGATGATTTCCGGGTCGACGTAGTTGCGGTGAGTGTTGGCGTAGGGGCCGGAGAAGTAGTTGTCCGGGACTTCGACGCCATCGACCTGGGTCAGGATGCGGTCGCCGTCGATGCCGCGAATGTTGTAGCCGCTGGTGCCTGCACGCTGGCCCGCGCCGCCTACCGAGACGCCGGGCTCATAGCGCACCAGATCGCGAATGGTGTTGACGTTTTTACGATCCAGATCCTCACGGGTCTGCACGGTGACGGTGCTGGGGACCGAGTCCACCGACTGGGCCTGTCGGGTGGCACTGACCGTGACCTGATCCAGGGCCAGTGTGCCGGTGTTGCTGCGCTTTTCCAGCACCACATTGTTGTTGCCCAGGCTGCGGTAGCTCAGGTTGCTGCCCGCCAGCAGGCGATCAAGCGCCTTTTCGGCAGGCATCGACCCGTTGACGCCCGGAGAGGTAACGTTCTGCGCCAGATCCGAGGACATCCCGACCTGCCAGCCCGTCACCTTGCTGAACTCGTTCAACGCCGACACCAGCGGTTGCTGCTTGATCGAGAACTGATAGCTGCCCGCGACACGCGCCGGTTGTTCGGCGGCGAGGGTGGGCGCTGCGTGCAGGCCGGCGGCGAACACGGCGACGGTCAGCAGGGAAAGGGTGAAGTTGCTGGTGCTGCGGGGTGAATCGGATGTCCCGGGGGTGAACGTGGACGGCATCGATAGCGCTCCCTGTCGTGCGGCTCGTTATAAGTGTTAGCAAGTATTTAATAGGAATCACTTGCATTGGCTATGACGAGACGAACGACGAACGGTTATCGCGTAAAAATAATTATTCTCAATTGAGGATGACCAGCGCAGGCAGTTCATGCAGGTGCGCGGAGGTGATCTGCGCCAGGGAGCGGACCACGTCCACCGGGTTGTCCAGGCGGTAGTTTCCGGTCACGGCAACCTTGTCCAGCCGGTCATTGGCGCTGACGATCCAGCCAGGATAATAGCGGCGCAGCTCGGCCAGCACTTCGCTCAGCGGGCAGTTATCGAAAATCAGGCGCCCCTGGACCCAGGCCAGGTCCTTGTTGCGGTCGATCTTTTCACGATGGCCAAATCCGTCGGGCCCGACCCTGAGGCTGTCGCCTGCGCCCAGGCTGACCTGGGAATTGCCCTTGGTCGCCTGCACGTTCACCGCGCCATGTTCGACCTGAATCTGCGCGACCCCGTCCAGATAGCGCACGGCAAAGGCAGTGCTGCTGGCGCTCATGCGCACGGGACCTGCCTCGACCTCAAGGGGCAGGCCCTTGGCCCCCGGCACTTCGAAGAACGCTTCACCCTGATACAGACGGGCGATGCGCTGGTGTTCATCCAGGTCGCTGGAGAACGCAGATCGGGTATTGAGTAGCACCTTCGAACCGTCTGCAAGCTCCAGCCGCTGGCGCTCTCCGGTCACTGTGAGGTGGTCGGCCTTGAGCCTCAGGGGCAGGTCGCTGAAGTTGAACAGGCCCAGAATCAACAGCGCTGCGGTGGCCAGTGGCATCCAGTGGGGGCGCAGGCGCTTGAACATCGAGGGCTTTTTCGGCGCGGCCAGGGTCACTGCGGCGTCGAGCACCGGCTGCGAATTCCACACGGCCTCGGCCCTGGCGAAAGCTTCGCCATGGGCAGGGTCGGCGGCCAGCCATTCATGAAAACGGGCCTGCTGCTGGGCGTCGGCATCTTCCAGTTCGATCAGCCACATCAGGGCTTGATCCATGGCGCTGTCGTTCAGCGCATCGGCTGGTTGACCGGTGCCAGGTGAGTGAGAGTCCGTCAAGGAGCGTCCTCGGTTGCACGGTTTGGGGCGCGATTCTAGCGTCACAGACGCAAGGCTCCGCCGGATTTCTTATGAAGTATGGATCAGGCTGCTCTCATCAGCGTTCGAGCCGGGCAGCAACCCCGACACAGATCGCCATGATCAGCTTGAGTTCCTTTTGTACGGTGCTGGCCGAAACCCCCAGTTGCTCGGCGATCTCCAGGTAGCTGCAACCATTGAGCCGGCTGAGGGTGAAGATTTTCTGCTGGCGGGGCGTGAGCTTCTCAAGGCTCGCGTTCAGGCTCTGCAGCAGGCGGTTGGCGTGGGCGGCGTCTTCCAGCGCGGCATCAGGGGCGACCACGTTGTAGATATCGGCAATGGGCGCGTCATCGACAATGGTGCGGGCATGAATGCGTCGTGCGCGCAGATGATCCAGCGCCAGGTTGCGTGCCGTCTGGAATACGAAGGGTTCGAGGTGATCGATGGGCCGCTCGCCCAGCGCACGGGTCACCCGCAGGTAGGTTTCCTGCAACAGGTCTTCGGCGGTGCTGGGGTTGCGAACCATGCGTTGCAGGGTGCGCAGCAGGATCGTCCGTCTTGCCAGGAAGACGTCGTTGAAGTGTGACTGACTCACGGGGATACCCGACCAGAAATTCAGCGAATGATAATGCTTATCATCTGCCATGCGGGTCAAGGGTAAAAATTGCAAAGAATGTGTAAACGCGAGGGGGGCGCTTTGCTCTCGTAGCAGCACGGCTTGCCGGCGGGGCGATCTTGAGAACGCCCCGCCGG
>NZ_JANHKS010000041.1 GCF_028682175.1 Pseudomonas putida
GTCACGCCTTAACCCTCATCCCCCTCGTCATCATCCCCACCATCGATCTTCATGCCTAGCTCCTTGATCTTGCGGGTCAAGGTGTTGCGGCCCCAGCCCAGCAGCACGGCGGCGTCGCGACGGCGGCCTGCGGTGTGCTTGAGAGCTGTCTCGATCATGATGCGTTCGAAGGTCGGCACGGCGCTGTCCAGCAGGCTTGACTGCCCGCGGGCCAGCGCCTGGTCGGCCCATTGACGCAGTGCTTGCTCCCAGTTGGTCACTGGCGCTGCGTCTTGCGGCAGGCTCAGCAGTTCAGGTGGCAGGTCGCTGATGTGCACTTCGCGACCCGACGCCATCACCGTGATCCAGCGGCAGGTGTTTTCCAGCTGGCGCACGTTGCCTGGCCATGGCAGGTGCTTGAGGTATTCCTCGGTCTCGGCCTTGAGCAGCTTGGGCTCTACCGCCAGTTCCTGCGCCGCGCGGCTGAGGAAATGCTTGGCCAGGGTCGGGATGTCTTCGCGACGGTCCGACAGGCGCGGAATGTGGATGCGGATCACGTTCAGACGGTGAAACAAGTCCTCACGGAATTTGCCGGCCTGCACCAGGGTTTCCAGATTCTGGTGAGTCGCGGCGATGATGCGTACATCGACCTTGACCGGCACATGGCCGCCCACGCGATAGAACTCTCCGTCAGCCAGGACGCGCAGCAGGCGAGTCTGGGTGTCGGCCGGCATGTCGCCGATTTCATCGAGAAACAGCGTGCCGCCATCGGCCTGTTCGAAACGGCCGCGACGCAGGTTGGCAGCGCCGGTGAACGCGCCTTTTTCGTGACCGAACAGCTCGGATTCCATCAGGTCCTTCGGAATCGCCGCCATGTTCAGGGCAATGAACGGCGAGGCCGAACGCGGGCTGTGGCGATGCAGCGCATGGGCCACCAGCTCTTTACCAGTGCCGGATTCACCGTTGATGAGCACGGTGATGTTGGAGTGGCTCAGGCGGCCGATGGCGCGAAACACTTCCTGCATCGCCGGCGCTTCGCCGATGATTTCCGGGGTGCGGGTCAGGGTTGGCGCAACGTCCATGCCCTGTTGTTCCTGGGCGTGCTGGTTGGCGCGCTTGACCAGCGCCACTGCCTCATCGACGTCGAACGGCTTGGGCAGGTATTCGAAGGCGCCGCCTTGATAGGACGCCACCGCGCTGTCCAGGTCCGAATGCGCCGTCATGATGATCACCGGCAGGCGCGGGTGCTGTTCGCGGATACGCGCCAGCAGATCCAGGCCGCTGGCGCCGGGCATGCGGATGTCGGAGATGATGACATCCGGCTGCTGGCGCGCCAGGCGGCTCATCACGCCATCGGCGCTGTCGAAGCTCTGCGTGGTCATGCCTTCTTGCTGCAAGGCCTTTTCCAGTACCCAGCGGATGGAACGGTCGTCATCGACGATCCAGACAGTTTCACTACGGCTCATGTCGAAGCTGCTCCTTGTTCCAGCGGCAGGAAGATCGAGAAAGTGGTGTGGCCAGGATGGCTGTCACACTCGATCAGCCCCTGGTGCTGACTGATAATGTTCTGGGTGATGGCAAGGCCCAGCCCGGTACCGTCCGGGCGGCCGCTGACCATTGGGTAGAAAATGGTTTCCTGAAGTTCCTGGGGAATGCCGGGGCCGTTGTCGATGATTTCGATCTTGCTCACCAGGCGATGGCGCACGTGGCCGATGGTGAACTGGCGCATGGCCCGGGTGCGCAGGCTGATGCGGCCCAGGCGCAGCTCGTTCTGCCCGCTGATGGCCTGCATCGCGTTGCGCACGATGTTGAGCACGGCCTGGATCATCTGCTCGCGGTCGATCAATACATCAGGAATGCTTGGGTCATAATCGCGCACCAAAGTGATGCAGCCTTGGCTTTCGGCCTCCACCAGGCTGCAGACGCGCTCCAGCACCTCGTGGACGTTGGTCATCGCCAGCGAAGGCAGCTTGTTCGAACCCAGCATGCGGTCGACCAGATTACGCAGGCGGTCGGCCTCTTCGATGATGACGTTGGTGTAGTCCTTCAGGCCCTCATCGGGCAGCTCGCGGGACAGCAGTTGTGCCGCGCCGCGAATCCCGCCCAGCGGGTTCTTTATTTCGTGAGCCAGGCCACGCACCAGCATCTTGGTGGTTTCCTGCTTGGACAGTTGTGCCTCTTCCTTGGTGATCCGCAGCAGGCGGTCACGAGGGTGGACTTCCAGCAACAGCAGGGTTTCGCCCTGGGACAGGATCGGCGTCACGGCGTAATCGACCGTCAGCGTCTGGCCGGTCAGCGCGGTCAGCATCGCCTCGCGCTTGGTGAACGGATGGGCTTGCTCCACCGCCTGACGCAGCGAACTCAAGGCTTCGGCGGATTCGGTGAACAGCTCGCTGATGAATTGCCCATGGCTGCGCTGGCCACTGATGGCGAGCAGCATTTCGGCAGCCGGGTTCATGTACTCAAGGCGCAGATCCGAATTGAGCAGAATCGTGGCAGTGGTCAGGTTGTCGAGCAGCAGTCGGTGCAACGTATCGCTGATAGTCATGAATCTCGTTGACCTCTTTTGGCACATCGCACTGGGGCAAGCCCGAAAGTGCAGGCTCTGGTTGGTCTTGGCCAGCGTGGAAAAGCCACTGATTCAGGGGCGTATTCCTCGCATATTCGCTGGAAAATGCAAAAACCAAACCAAGCTCCGAAAAGAAGCGTTGGCCGAGTCATTTCGGGCCTTTTCTGCACCGTTTGATCGAGTGGGCGGCCGAGCGGCGCAATTTGTGACCCAAAATGGTGTTTTGGTCAGGTCGTTCGTTCAGCTTATGCACCATTTTGGAGCTTAGACCCTGAAAAGGGCGCCATTAGAAAAAAGGCAGGATGCTGCTTTTCTCTTCTGGCGGCTTGTCCTTGAGCGGGCATTCGGGGCGCACGCCGTAGTCGTCCGTCTTGCACGGTTGAGCCAGACGCTTCTGCGCCAGCGAGATGCGCACCATATGGAAAGGTTGATTGGGCGTGCGCTCGACCACCCGCCCAAACTCGTCGACTATTTCGATGGACAGTTGGTGGGTGCCGCGGTCGATGTTGGTCATCGGGAACACCGGGCTGCGTCCCTGCTCGCTGAAGGTCTTGCCGTCCAGCAAGAGGCGGTAGGTGTGGCGAGGTTGCAGTTCGGGATCGTTGGTGACGGTCACGATCAGGTTGCCCTGGATGTCCCGGATGGTGCTGTCCGGTTCCGGGGCGAGAATGCGCAGCAACTGGTAACGAAACAGCGGCCCGGGTTGCGGTTTGCTGCTGGCTGCCTGGCGAGGGGCCTTGGGGGCAGCCTTGATCTGGTTGCTGGGGGCGATATCGACCTTCTTCGCGCCACGGTGGGGCTGATCGGTGTAGACCCGGTTCCCCTCGGCATCGACGTAGGTGTACACATCGGCCACGGCCAGTTGGCAGCAGAGCATCAGCAGGCAGACGAGGACTGTTCCGAATCGCTTCACATCAAGGCTTGCCGACATGGACCCGCTGCACTGTCAGGTTGATGGTCTGGCTTTGCTGGATCGCCTGGTTGCCCTGGAGTACTGCCACCGAGAGACTGTGTTCGCCACGGTCGATTTCCATCACCTGCATGCGCGGCACGTTGGTCGGCTGGCCGTAAGGCTTGCCGTCGATGATCAGTTGCAGCAGATGGCCCTGTTGCAGGCGCGGCTGAATCGCCACGCCAACGGTGAAATTGCCGTTGTTGGCCCGCAGCGCCTCCTCGGTGGGCAGGTCGGTCAAGGCGAGCACCTGATAGGCCGCTGTGTTCTGCGGAGCCTGGCCCTGTGGCGCAGACGCACCGGACGGGGCCGGTGGCGTGTTGGTGGGCACGCTGTTGAGCGGCGGCAGATCCACCGTCTGGGCCTTGATGCCATCGGGCGGCTGATTGGTGTACGCCGTGTTGCCGTTGGCGTCGGTGTACTTGTAGATCTGCGCGACGGCGGGCAAGGCTAAAAACAGCAGCAAAAGGGCAAGGCTTTGACGCATGACTGCTCCAGTACCACGATCAGGAGAACGACTGGTTGTGCCGCGCACGTACGACGCGCGGCACAGGCGCCAGCATAGAGCAAAGCGTGGCGATCGTGTCATTCGCGGCGAGCCTGGACTCAGGCTTTGCCGGGTGCACTGCACAGGGTAGCCGTGGCGGTCTGCATTGCGGTCACGATGATCGGGTCGGATGTGTGACGGTGTATTTCCGCCTGTACCCAGTCCGGGCAGGCGGCGTCATGTTGCCAGGGCAGAAAGGCTGCGTACTTCTGCATCATCACCGGTTGCAGGGTGTCGAGACGGGCGCGAATACCTTGAAAGGCGCTGGCGGCAGGCTCGGCGGGAACCTGGGCGGTCGCGTGCCACTGGGCGATGCGGGCGTACTGCACCTGCTTGTTGGCTTCGATTTGCGCGGTCATGAAGCGACGTACATCGTCCTTGGCCAACCCGTAGGTCGTGGCCTGATTTTCGGCATTGAGGATCACCTGCTGCTCGCGCTCGCTGTCCTGCACGGCCTTGCCGCTGTACCACTTGCTCAGCGCGACATCGTTGGCCACGTCCGCCCGCTGGCCCACGGCTTCAATCAGGGGCCGTAACGAGGCCGGCGCGGGCACTGGCGAGGTTGTAGTGGCGCAGCCTGACATCAATGGCAGGGTCGTGAGGAAGAAGGCGAGGGGCTTGAGCATGTCGAAGTCCTTGATGGGGGAGACGCGGGTCGTGCTGGCGATTATTGCCGAATCATTGGGTGAGCGTGCGGTATCAGGATATTGCCCTTGATTGCGCTTTTTATGCTCCTGACAAAATCGCAGGCATGAAAAAGGCCTCCCGAAGGAGGCCTCTTGTTCACGCAGCTTGCGCTGGCGCGACTGGGATCAGCAGCTGTAGTACAGCTCGTATTCCAGTGGGTGTACGAAAGTACGAACCTTGATTTCTTCTTCCGATTTCAGAGCGATGTAGGCATCGATGAAGTCGTCGCTGAAAACGCCGCCCTTGGTCAGGAACGCACGGCCTTTGTCCAGCTCTTCCAGGGCTTCTTTCAGGCTGCCGCAAACTTGTGGGATCTCTTTGGCCTCTTCAGGCGGCAGGTCATACAGGTTTTTGTCAGCAGCATCGCCTGGGTGGATCTTGTTCTGGATACCGTCCAGGCCGGCCATCAGCAGAGCTGCGAAAGCCAGGTATGGGTTGGCAGCCGGATCCGGGAAGCGAGCTTCGATACGACGGCCACGTGGGCTGGAGACGTAAGGAATGCGGATCGAGGCGGAACGGTTGCGAGCCGAGTAGGCCAGCATTACTGGAGCTTCGAAACCTGGGACCAGACGCTTGTAGGAGTTGGTCGACGGGTTGGTGAAGCCGTTCAGTGCCTTACCGTGCTTGATGATACCGCCGATGAAGTACAGAGCGGTGTCGGACAGGCCGGCATAGCCTTCGCCAGCGAAGGTATTCTTGCCATCTTTGGCGATGGACATGTGAACGTGCATACCCGAGCCGTTGTCGCCGTACAGAGGCTTAGGCATGAAGGTAGCGGTGCGGCCGTAAGCGTCGGCAACGTTGTGAACAACGTACTTCAGGGTCTGAACTTCGTCAGCCTTCTTCACCAGGGTGTTGAAGCGGGTGCCGATTTCGTTCTGACCAGCGGTTGCCACTTCGTGGTGGTGAACTTCGACGACCTGGCCCATTTCTTCCAGGGCGTTGCACATTGCGGTGCGGATTTCGTGGTCGTGGTCGAACGGAGGAACTGGGAAGTAACCACCCTTGACGCCTGGACGGTGGCCTTTGTTGCCGCCTTCGATGTCAGCGTCGGACATCCAGGAGCCTTGTTCGGAGAAGATCTTGAACATGGAGCCGGAGATGTCGGACTTGAACTTCACTTCGTCGAAGATGAAGAATTCTGGCTCTGGGCCTGCGAATACGGTGTCACCGATACCGGTGGTCTTCAGGTACTCTTCGGCGCGGTGAGCGATGGCGCGTGGGTCGCGGTCGTAACCTTGCATGGTCGAAGGTTCGATGATGTCGCAAACCAGGATCAGGGTCGGCTCTTCGGTGAACGGGTCCAGAACGGCAGTTTCGTCGTCTGGCAGCAGGATCATGTCGGAGGCTTCGATGCCTTTCCAGCCGGAGATGGACGAACCGTCGAACATTTTGCCGACTTCAAAGAAGTCATCTTCCAGCGCATCGCGAGCAGGCATGGTCACGTGGTGCTGAGTACCTTTGGTGTCCGTGAAGCGCAGATCAATCCACTTAACGTCATGATCTTTGATGAGTTGAACCGACTTCGACATGTTGTCCTCCGGGGTGGATTAGGGCGGGTAGTTGTGGGCCCTTAAATTTGGGTGATGCCGGGCGCGAATAGTCGGCCAAGGCAACCTGCCTCACAAGGGAGCAATTTGCATGCCAGTGCCCCGTCATGGGTTTTTCCGCGAAAACCACCTGTTTTAGGGCGTTAAACGTCGCAATTGTGAAAATCGATGCACCTTATTGGTGCTCATGGATTGTATACAGTGCCATTTTGGTGCGCTGATGATCGGCTGTGAGATAGTTGGTCAAACCTTGAGCAATTTCCGCTATAATCCGCGCCCCCCTTTTTCGACCGGCACCTCGCGCGCTGTTTTCATGAAACTAATCGTTAAAGTTTTCCCGGAAATCACCATCAAAAGCCGGCCTGTACGCAAGCGCTTCATCAAGCAGCTGGCCAAGAACATCCGCACCGTGCTCCGTGATCTGGACCCGGCGCTGGTGGTCGATGGCGTGTGGGACAACCTCGAGGTCGAAACCAGGGTCGAGGACGCGAAGATCTTGCACGAAATGACCGAGCGCCTGAGCTGCATGCCCGGCATTGCGCATTTCCTGCAGGTCGATCAGTACCCGCTGGGCGACATGGACGACATCTATGAGAAGTGCAAACTGCATTTCGGCGATGCCCTGCCCGGCAAGATTTTCTCGGTACGCTGCAAGCGCGGCGGCCACCATGACTTCAGCTCCATGGACGTCGAGCGTTACGTGGGCAGCAAGCTGCGCCGCGAGTGCGGTGCGGCCGGCATCTCCCTCAAGGACCCTGAGGTCGAGGTGCGGATCGAAGTCCGCGACCAGCGCCTGTACGTGATCCACAGCCAGCACAACAGCATCGGCGGTTACCCGCTGGGCTCGCTGGAGCAGACCCTGGTATTGATGTCCGGCGGTTTCGACTCCACGGTTGCGGCTTACCACGTGATGCGCCGCGGCCTGATGAGCCATTTCTGCTTCTTCAACCTGGGCGGCAGGGCCCACGAGCTGGGCGTGATGGAAGTCGCGCACTTCATCTGGAAGAAGTACGGCAGTTCCCAGCGCGTGCTGTTCGTCAGCGTACCGTTCGAGGAAGTTCTGGGAGAAATTCTCGGAAAAGTCGATAACAGTCATATGGGCGTAGTATTGAAGCGTATGATGTTGCGCGCTGCGACCAATATTGCCGACCGGCTGGAAATCGACGCGCTGGTCACCGGCGAGGCGATTTCCCAGGTGTCCAGCCAGACGCTGCCCAACCTGTCGGTCATCGATTGCGTGACGGAAAAGCTGGTCTTGCGCCCGCTGATCGCCAGTCACAAGCAGGACATCATCGATGAGGCCGATCAGATCGGCACCGGCGCTTTTGCCCGCCACATGCCTGAATACTGCGGCGTGATTTCGGTGAACCCGAAAACGGCAGCCAAGCGCCACCGCGTCGAGCATGAAGAAAAAGAGTTCGACATGGCCGTGCTCGAGCGTGCGCTCGAAAACGCCCGTCTGGTGCCCATCGACCGCGTGATCGAGGAGTTGGGCCAGGACGTCCAGGTCGAGGAAGTCAGCCAGGCCCTGGCCGGACAAGTGGTCATCGACATCCGTCACCCGGATGAAGCCGAAGACCGCCCGCTGGAGCTGGCAGGCATCGAAGTACAAACGCTGCCGTTCTTTGCATTGAACAGCCGTTTCAAGGAACTGGATGACACGCGCCAGTACCTGCTCTATTGCGACAAAGGCGTCATGAGTCGCCTGCATGCTCACCATCTGCTCAGTGAGGGGCATGCCAATGTGCGCGTTTATCGACCGAGCTAAGTGCCCGGGGCTGTTTGCCTGTGGCTTGCGTCACCGGCCCCCCGACACCAGTCGTCAGCCGTAACGGCTTTCGCCGGTTGTTCGCTTTCATAGCTGTCTACAATCAGTCAGCTCACCGAATCCTCTGATCGAGATACACAAGTGATCGAAAATCTACGTAACATCGCCATCATTGCTCACGTTGACCATGGTAAGACTACCCTCGTCGACAAGCTCCTGCGTCAGTCCGGCACTCTTGAGCGCAACGAGCTCAACGACGAACGCGTGATGGACTCCAACGACCAGGAAAAAGAGCGCGGTATTACCATTCTCGCGAAGAACACCGCGATCAACTGGAATGGCTACCACATCAACATCGTCGACACCCCTGGCCACGCCGACTTCGGCGGTGAAGTAGAGCGCGTGATGTCGATGGTCGACTCCGTTCTGCTGCTGGTCGACGCTCAAGACGGCCCTATGCCGCAAACCCGTTTCGTGACCAAGAAGGCTTTCGAAGCCGGTCTGAAGCCGATCGTCGTGATCAACAAGGTTGACCGTCCGGGCGCGCGTCCTGACTGGGTTCTGGACCAGATCTTCGACCTGTTCGACAACCTGGGTGCCACCGACGAACAGCTGGACTTCAAAGTCGTCTACGCCTCGGCCCTGAACGGCATTGCCGGTCTGGACCACACCGAAATGGGCGAAGACATGACCGCGCTGTACCAAGCGGTTGTCGACCACGTTCCAGCGCCAGCCGTTGACCGTGACGGCGCGTTCCAGATGCAGATCTCCGCTCTGGACTACAACAGCTTCCTGGGTGTTATCGGTGTTGGCCGTATCGCTCGTGGTCGCGTCAAGCCAAACACCCCGGTTGTCGCTATCAGCGCCGACGGCAAGCGCCGCAACGGTCGTATCCTGAAGCTGATGGGTCACCACGGTCTGCACCGTGTGGACGTTGAAGAAGCAGCTGCCGGCGACATCGTCTGCATCAGCGGTTTCGACGAGCTGTTCATCTCCGACACCCTGTGCGACATCAACACCGTCGAGGCGATGAAGCCTCTGACCGTTGACGAGCCAACCGTTTCCATGACCTTCCAGGTCAACGACTCGCCATTCTGCGGTAAAGAAGGCAAGTTCGTGACGTCCCGTAACATCAAGGACCGTCTGGACAAAGAGCTGCTGTACAACGTCGCACTGCGCGTTGAAGAAGGCGACTCGGCTGACAAGTTCAAGGTTTCCGGCCGTGGTGAGCTGCACCTGTCGGTACTGATCGAAACCATGCGTCGCGAAGGCTTCGAGCTGGCCCTGGGCCGTCCTGAAGTGATCATCCGTGAAGTTGACGGCGTGAAGCAGGAACCGTTCGAAAACGTCACCATCGACATCCCTGAAGAATCCCAGGGCAAGGTCATGGAAGAGATGGGTCTGCGTAAAGGCGACCTGAGCAACATGGTGCCGGATGGCAAGGGCCGTGTTCGTCTGGAATACAACATCCCTGCTCGCGGTCTGATCGGTTTCCGTAACCAGTTCCTGACCCTGACCAACGGTGCTGGCATCCTGACCTCGATCTTCGATCGCTACGCTCCAGTGAAGTCGGGCCACATGTCCGGCCGTCAGAACGGCGTTCTGGTTTCGGTTGAAACCGGCAAGGCACTGACCTATTCCCTGGAAACCCTGCAGGCTCGCGGCAAGCTGTTCGTTGAACACGGCCAGGAGATCTACAACGGTCAGATCGTTGGTCAGAACTCCCGTGACAACGACCTGGGTGTAAACCCAACCAAAGGCAAGAAGCTCGACAACATGCGTGCTTCGGGTAAAGACGAAACCATCGCTCTGGTACCACCTGTTCGCTTCACCCTGGAACAGGCTCTGGAATACATCCAGGAAGACGAGCTGTGCGAAGTCACTCCTAAGTCCATCCGTCTTCGCAAGAAGATCCTGGACGAAAGCGAGCGTACCCGCGCTGCCAAGAAAGCCAAGGCTTAATTAGCCCCGGCTGAACGAAAACGCCCCCGGTCGAAAGGCCGGGGGCGTTTTTGTTTGTGTGGCATAAGGCTGAATGTTGCGAGGTCTTTGTGGGAGCGAGCTTGCTCGCGAAGACGTCCGTGCTGTCAGCGCAATTTCGGCGGCTGATCAATCCCTTCGCGAGCAAGCTCGCTCCCACAGTTCCCCGTCAGTCGCGGGAGTGCGCACGCGGGCGTCAGAACTTCAACGGCACCCGGCCGGAGTTCGAATTCAGCGTACCGCTGCTCTCGCGAACCACTTCCTTGGGCTTGTACGCGCAGTAACCCGGGCGCGGGCCGATCTTGGGGTGGTTGCGGCAAGTGTCGGGGCGCTTGTCGTAGATGGTGCACAGGCGGCTCTTGCGATCCAGGTACAGGCAGTCGTTGTTGCTCATGCGCTGCAACGTGAAGATGCCCGACTTCTGGTTGAATCGCTCGATAATGCCTTCCTTCTGCAAGCGCTTGGCGATGTTCTTCGGGTTGTCACCCATTTCGAACTCATCGACCACCCCGATACGAATCAGGTCCTTGATCTTCGCCTCGACAGGCAACGTGCAGCAGCTGGAAATGCAGCCTCCGCACATGTGGCTGGAGTATTTCTGCCAGGTCTCCAGGCGGTCGAGTTCAGCGGCGGCGATCAGGGTGGGTTTCATGAAAATGGATTCCGGGTGTATCGGGCGCGCGATCATACCGGGCGCCGCGCATTTCCCCTATCGCAAAATGATCGATGCGACTATCGGCAGGTCTGGCATTGTTGCCACGGCATCGCAATACAGCCAGCGTAGTGTGCGCGCACAGGCAAGCATTATCGGATCGAGGGTGGCTTATGCAACAGGCTCAACAGGTGGTCAACGAGGTTTTTGATCTGTACGTACAGCGCGGCAGCGACGATTACATCGGCGAGCCGGTGTCGCAGATCGAGCACATGTCACAGTCCGCGCAGTTGGCGATGATCGAAGGCTACGACGACGAAGTGGTGCTGGCGGCGTTCTTCCATGACATCGGTCACATCTGCGACCACGACCTCGACGCTGCGAGCATGGGCGGCTATGGCGTGGCCAGTCATGAGCGGGTGGGCGCCGATTACCTGCGCAAATGCGGCTTCAGCGAACGCCTCGCCAAACTGGTGGAGTATCACGTTCAGGCCAAGCGCTACCTGACGCTGCGCCAGCCCGGTTACTACGCGCAACTGAGCGAAGCCAGCCGCCGTACCCTGGAATATCAGGGCGGCGTGATGAGCGAGGCCGAGGCAGATGCGTTCGAGAAAGACCCGCTGTGTGATGTCAGCCTGCGAATGCGGCAGTGGGACGAGATGGCGAAAGAGCTGAACGTGCCGGTGATCGATCTGAAAATCCTGAAGGAAAAGGCCCTGGCCCTGTTGGCGGCATAACCCCGTAGCAGCACGGCTTGCCGGCGGGGCGGTGTGCCAGACAAATATGCTTCACCTGACACACCGGTCCCGCCGGCAAGCCGTGCTGCTACGTGGACCTCATGGCACCACGGATTTTGCCAACGCCTCCACCTGCTCCTGCCGCTCGGCATGGTTCAGCCTGGCGTGGGGGTTGAGCGACGACCATTGCGGATGCGCCCGTGCCTTGTGCAGGGCGTCCGGCAGTTTGCCTTCGCGCCAGGATTTGTCCTGCGGGGTGTCCAGCTTGATGCTGTCCATCGCCGCGTGGCCGCGGGCTTCAAGCGCTGCGAGCAGTTGGCGTTGACGCAGGGCCAGCAGGCGCAGCACCGCATCGTCCACCGTCAGTTCGCGCTGGCCCTTGAGCTTGCCGAGCAGCCGGCCGCCGTAACTGCGGGCGGTCTGCAGGGCGCCCCCGGCGATGGCGCCCACCAGCGCTGCGGCGCCCAGAGTGATGCCGCCGACCAGCACGTCCACGCCCAAGCCTGCCGCCGCCCCGGCCGCGATGCCGCTGCCTACGCGCACGCCCAGCAACTTGAGCGTTTCAGGGTTGAACAGATCATCACCCCAGCGCCCGTCCATCAACGGCAAGTCGCTGGCCGAAGCGTCCTCGCGCCTGAACGCGTACAGCTTGAGCAGCGATTCGACGCAGCGCTGTTCCCGCTGGCGCACGCCCTTGCGCAGGTCGTCGACGGCGCGCTGCACCTGGTCGGGCTCGCTGGCGACACTGCGTCGACAGGCCGCGCAATCGAGCAGCAACTCGGCGATCAACCGTGCCGCACTGTGCCGACGCACTTCACGCTGGGCCTGCTGGTCGAGAATCAGCCGTTCCAGCTGCCCGCGCGAGTTTTCCAGCAACAGCGCCAGGCTTTCATACAAGCGCCGCTCTCCATCCTCGGGCGGGGCGACGCTGTCGAAGCGCACCAGCGCGTGCAGCCCGAGGCGCGCCAAGGCTTCGCGCCAGTCTGGCTCGCGGTGCTGTGCGCTGCTGACGAAATTCAGCACCGGCAACAGCGGTTTGCCACAACTGGCGAGGACGGCCAGCTCGTCACGGTATTTGGCCAGCACCGGCTCCCGGGCGTCGATCACGTACAGGCCCGCGTCCGACGCCAGCAATTGGCGCAGCACCTTGGCTTCCTGTTCGAAACGCTGGCGGGCTTCGCTGCCGTCGAGAAAGCGCGCCAGGCGTGCCGGGCCGTCGAGGCGTTCGCCCGGGCGATCCAGGCGTTCGAGGTAGTCGAGCAGGGCGATGGCGTCTTCCAGGCCCGGCGTGTCGTACAGCTCCAGCAGCGCCTGGCCGTCCACCGACAAACGTGCGCCTTCCACATGGCGGGTGGTGCTGGGGCGATGGCTCACTTCGCCAAACCCGACGTCGCGGGTCAGGGTACGCAGCAGCGAGGTCTTGCCGACGTTGGTGTGCCCGACCACTGCGAGTTTCAGCGGACGGTAGCTGGCTTTGTCAGTCATGTCCGGTCTCCAGCCAGGTCAGCGGCGCGCTGTCGGCCCAGTGCAGTTCCTGTTGTTGCAGTGCGCTGTGCCAGTCACTCAACCGGTCGGCATCCAGCGCTTCACCCACCGGTGCGGGCAGGAGCCAGATGCGGGTGGCGCTGGCGCAGCGAGCCAGCTCGGCGATCAGTGCAAGACTGCCGCGATCCGGCGAGCGGCGAGGGTCGCAGGCAATCGCCAGGCGTGCCGGCGGATAGCGGGTCAGTTGATCGAGCAGGTTGCGGCGCGATTCCCGGCTGTCGAGAATCCCGGCGTCGGCGATGCCTTTGGGCAGCTTGGGCGGCCAGGGGCGTTGCTCGTCCAGCTCTATGGCCACCAGCAACGCGCCTTCGCTTTGCGCCGCAGGGGGACCGCTGGTGACCTGATGCAATTGGGCAGGCGCAGCATCGTTGACCCCCAGCCGCTCGCTGCTGGGCATCAACCGTTCCCGCAGCTCGACGAAACCGGGTTCGCTCAAGTCTAGGGTCAGGTGTTTGCGACCGCTGCGCCAGCGTCCGTAGCACAACAGCGTGAGCAGCAAGCGAGGCGCGATGCCGTACACCACCAGCACGCCCACCAGCCATGCTGCCCAAGACTGACGAGCGTTTTCGACCACCAGTGCCGTGTCGCCGCTGGCGCGGATCATCGCCTCGCTTGGCACGCTGAAACCCAGCAGCGAGGGCAGGGTGCCGAGCCCTTGAGTGAGGGTGACGAAGGTGTCGCTACCCAGGATCGTGGTTTCCCAGACGAAGCCATAGCGCCGGGTCGCCATCAGCAACAGCAGCAGTGTCAGCGCACTCGTTAGAGCGAGCAGCCACAGGCCATTGACGCAGGTGCCCAGCAGCCAGCGATTCAGGCGCTTGCGTTGCAGCAGCAGAATCAGCGCCGGGGCCAGTTGCGCGGCCTGGGCATCGCGGGCGAGTTTTTCACTCAGCCACAGCCAGAGCCGCCCAAGGCTGGCGGCGCCTTCGCCTGCGAAGATCAGGCCCAGCGCCCAGCCGATCAACAGGATCAGGTCAAGGCCCAGCAGGCTGCCCAGGGCCCAGAACACATTGACCGGTGCCTGGCCATTGCCCAGCGCTGCGAACGCAAGGCCAGCGCCGCTGACGACAGCGAAGAGCGCCAGCAGGATCAGCGCCAGCCGAGCGCCCTGTTTCCAGTGGCGCAGGGCCGCGAGCATGCCGTCGCGCTCGGCCAGCCACAGGGCGCGATGTTTGATTCGGGAAAGCAGGTCGCCATCGCCGGCACGGGCGCGGCGAGTCGCTTCGTCATCCTCAAGAGGTCCTGCATATTGTTCACGCAGGCGCACGGCTTCGGTCAGCCAGAGTTCATCGAGTGGGGTCAGTGCAGTCACGCGGCGTCTCGTTGGTGAAATCAAGGGTGAGCATAACCGTTGTGGCGCAAGCGCGCAGGCAAGGGGGCTCGTGGTGCTTGGACAACCGTTATCGCGAGCAAGCTCACTCCTACAGGGGTGCGGTGATCCTGTAGGAGTGAGCTTGCTCGCGATAGGCCGGGGCGGACTCTGCTATCCTCGCCGCCATGAACAAACATCTCCCCCTCAGCCTGATTGCCGCCCTCGGTGAAAACCGTGTGATCGGTGTCGACAATTCCATGCCCTGGCATCTGCCGGGGGATTTCAAGTATTTCAAGGCCACCACCCTGGGCAAGCCGATCATCATGGGCCGCAAGACCTGGGATTCGCTCGGTCGCCCGTTGCCGGGTCGTCTGAACATCGTGGTGACTCGCCAAGCCGATCTGAAGCTGGAAGGCGCTGAAGTCTTTACCTCGCTTGAGGCCGCCGTGGCCCGCGCCGAAGAGTGGGCGACGGAGCAGGGCGTTGATGAAGTGATGCTGATCGGCGGCGCGCAGTTGTACGCGCAGGGGTTGGCGCAGGCAGATCGTCTGTACCTGACTCGCGTCGCGCTCAGCCCCGAAGGCGATGCGTGGTTTCCCGAGTTCGATCAGGCGCAGTGGAAGCTGGTTTCCAACGTTGAAAACCCGGCGGTGGATGGCAAGCCTGCGTACAACTTTGAGGTGTGGGAGCGCTGTTAAAAAGCAATCGCGAGCAAGCTCACTCCTACAGGGCTTGCGTAGATCCTGTAGGAGTGAGCTTGCTCGCGATGCTGTTTGTTCCGTAACAAATATGTCGTTTTTGTGTCATCTGTCGCGATCAGCGCGCAACATGACGCCATCAGAACGCGCACGGTCGCTGACGTTTTCAAACAGTCATGGCTTTTTGGTACGGTCCCTCCTCGAATTAATAAAGGGGAGGAAACCGTTATGAATTTCGTACCAAAACTGTTGGCCGCCGCACTCTGCCTGGGCCTTGCCGGGCAGGCGTTTTCTACCGAACTCAAGCACTGGCCCGAGCCTGCCGCCAAGCAGTTGAACGCCATGATTGCGGCAAATGCCAACAAGGGTAATTTCGCAGTCTTCGACATGGACAACACCAGCTATCGCTACGATCTGGAAGAGTCGCTGCTGCCGTTCATGGAAAACAAAGGGCTGATTACCCGCGAAAAGCTTGATCCTTCCCTCAAACTGATTCCGTTCAAAGATACGGCCGACCACAAGGAAAGCCTGTTCAGCTATTACTACCGCCTCTGTGAAATCGACGACATGGTCTGCTATCCATGGGTCGCGCAGGTGTTCTCCGGCTTCACCCTTAAGGAACTCAAAGGCTACGTCGACGAGCTGATGGCATCCGGCAAGCCGGTGCCGAGCACCTATTACGAAGGTGACGTGGTCAAGACCATCGAAGTCCAGCCGCCGAAGGTCTTCACCGGCCAGGCCGAGCTGTACAACAAGCTGATGGAGAACGGCATCGAGGTCTACGTCATGACCGCCGCGTCCGAGGAGCTGGTGCGCATGGTCGCCTCCGATCCGAAGTACGGCTACAACGTCAAACCGCAGAACGTCATCGGCGTGACCACGCTGCTGAAGAACCGCGACACCGGCGAGCTGACCACCGCGCGCAAGCAGATCAGCGCCGGCAAGTACGACGAGAAGGCCAACCTGGGCCTTGAACTGACTCCGTACCTCTGGACCCCCGCCACCTGGATGGCTGGCAAGCAGGCGGCGATCCTGACCTATATCGATCAGTGGAAAAAACCGGTGCTGGTGGGTGGGGATACGCCGAGCAGCGACGGCTACATGCTGTTCCACGGTGTTGACGTCAACAAGGGCGGGATTCACCTGTGGGTCAATCGCAAGGACAAGTACATGACCCAGCTCAACGGCATGATGAAGACCAACGCCGAGGCTCAGGCCAAGGAAGGGCTGCCGGTGACAGCGGACAAGAACTGGGTGATCGTCAAGCCTGACGAGATTCAGTAAGTCACGTCATTCCTCCGCAACATTTTGACCCACGAAAGACCTGTAGGAGTGAGCTTGCTCGCGATGGCGGTGTGTCAGGTTCAGATGAATTGACTGACTTGACGCTATCGCGAGCAAGCTCACTCCTACAGGGTTTGTGTGTGATTCAGATGCGGGGCAAATCCAGAATCGCTTCCAGCCCGCCGCTCTCGCGGTTGCGTAATCGCAAACGCCCGTCATGGGCCGCTGCCACGGTGTGGGCGATGCTCAGGCCCAGGCCGTAGCCGCCAGTACCGGCGTTACGCGAGCTTTCCAGCCGATAGAACGGCTCGACCACCTGCTCCAGCTGATCTTCCGGAATGCCCGGGCCCTGGTCGGCGATCACGATGCGCAATCGCTCGGGTTGATCCTCGATGAAGATGTCCGCCTGATGCCCGTAGCGAATAGCGTTCTCCAGCAAATTCTGCACACAACGTTTCAGGCTGCGCGAATAGGCAGGCAAGGGTTGCAGCGCCGAGCCGTGCAGGGCCACCTGGGCGTGCATGTCCTGAAAGTCGGCCTGCAGGCTTTGCAGCAGCGCGTTGATGTCCACGCTCTGGCGACTCTCGTTGATCTCGCCGCTGCTGACGAACTCCAGCGTCGACGACACCATGTTCTCCATGTCTTCCAGATCCTTGCGAAAGCGCTCGCGGGTCTGTTCATCGGCGAGCATTTCGGTGCGCAGCCGCAGGCGGGTGATGGGCGAGCGCAGGTCGTGGGAGATCGCCGCGAGAAACCGCGTGCGCTCCCGCAGGTTGGCGATCAACCGCTGCTGCATGCTGTTGAACGCCCTGGCCGCGCGGCGCACCTCAAGCGGGCCGTCCAGTGCCAGCGGTGCGCGCTTGATGTCCCGGCCCAGGGCCTGAGCGGCGTTGGTCAGCTCGGTCAGCGGGCGAATGGCCAGGCGCACCGCGAGCAGGACGATGATCGTCAGCAGGATGATCCGCACCAGGTAAATGCGCAGGAAGTAATCGAACATCACCTGCACCGGCGTCAGGCTGGTCCAGCCCTGATCTTCGCGGGCGCGCACCTGCAGCCAGCGACCGTCCGGCAAGTGCAGCTCAATGTTGAACATCCCGGCAGCAGGGCTTGAGCCGAACAGCGTGCTCATCCCGGCGGCGTTGCCCTGATCGTCGAGCAGCGACAGGTGCAGCAAGCGCAAGTCGCTGGCGATGCCCGTGCGCTGCTCGATGACATTGTTCAGCAGGCGCTCGGTGGCCTGGTCGGCGCTGCTCAGCTTCTCGGTCCGTGGCCTTGGAGCTTCGATGAATTGCAGGCGGAAGTCCGGCGTATTGAGGTGGCCGATGAAGCCGTTGGTGTGGGTGGGCTCGATGTGAATCACCCGAACGATGTCGGCCAGCCGACTGGCGATCAGGCGCGTGGGGATTTCCAGCACCTGGCTGTGGCGCACGTCGTACCAGATGCTGCTGGTGGCGATCTGCGCCGCGACCATCCCCGTGACCAGAATGATGACCAGGCGCCCGTACAGCGTGCGCGGCCAGAGTCTCACGAGGCGCTGGCCACGGCGGTTGCGGTGAGCATGTAGCCTTCGTTGCGCACGGTCTTTATCAGCTTGGGGTCAAGTTGTTGGCGCAACCGGCTGACGCAGACATCGATGGAGCGGTCGAACGGCGTGCTGTTCTTCTCGAACACGTGGTTGAGCAGAAAATCGCGGCTCAACGGGCGGTTGGGGTGCTGCAACAGCAAGCGCAGCACCCGGTAGTCGGAGTTGCCCAGGCTGATCACCAGCCCTTCAGGCGACAGCACCTGGCGGGCGCGGGTGTCCAGTTGCCAGCCATCGAAGGTCACGAACGGGGTTTCGTCGACGCGGGCGCGTTCAGGGAAACTCTGCACCCGACGCAGCACCACCTTGATCCGCACCAGCAGCTCGCGAGGGTCGAAGGGTTTGGGCAGGTAGTCGTCGGCGCCGATTTCAAGGCCGACGATGCGGTCGATCAGGCTGCCCCGTGCAGTGAGCATGATCACCGGTGTATTGGAGGTGGTGCGCAGTTCGCGGCACAGGCTCAGGCCGTCTTCACCGGGCAGCATCACGTCCAGCACGATCAGGTCGATGACGTTCAGCTCAAGGCGGCGGCGCATTTCCTTGCCGTCGCACGCAGTGGACGTCTGATAGCCCGCATCGCGCAGATACTCTGCAAGCAGTTGCCGGATTTCCGGATCGTCATCGACGATCAAAACGTGGTCTTGCCTGGACATAAGGGACGCTGTGCCTGTGAGTCGAGAAAGGGCAGCCCTGCCGAGACGCCCGCTGGGCGTTGTCCTACCGAAAAAGCCAACCAGCGGGCGGAGCAAATGTAATGGAATGTTGTGGGCGGCGAATTCCTGCATCACCAATACAAAGTTGGCCCGACCCGAACTGCGCTGCTCTTTAGACTGGCCGTTGTAAATGCGAGTCATTGTAATCTGGAGACGTGCGTGTTCAAAACTTTCCTCTCGATGCGCGGCACTGCTGCGTTGGTCTTGCTGTTGGGCGCCTGTCTGGCCCAGATCCCGCTGGCCTCGGCCAAGGAAGTCACCGATGTGCTGGGGCGCAAGGTGCAGGTGTCCGACCATGTTCAGCGTGTGGTGCTGGGCGAGGGCCGCCTGATTTCCGTATTTGCGTTGCTTGATCGCGACGGGCCCTTCAAGCGCATCGTCGGCTGGCAGGCCGATCTGAAGAAGCTGGACCCGAACACCTACAAGGCCTATGCGGCAAAATTTCCCGAGGTCAGCAAGATTCCGCTGATCGGCCAGGCCTCTGAGCAGAGCGTCAGCGCTGAAGAAATCCTCAGCCTCAAACCCGATCTGGCCGTGTTCAGCATTTCCGGCCATGGTCCGACCGAACACAGCCCGGTGGCCGACACGCTGGCAGCGGCGGGCATTCCGGTGTTGTTCGTGGACTTTCGCATCAAGCCCGTCGAAGGCACCCGCACCAGCATGATGGCGCTGGGCCGGGCGCTGGGTCGCGACAAGGAAGCGGCCGCCTACATCGATTTCTATGACCAGCACCTCAAGCGTGTAATCGACACCGTGGGCAAGATCGATGACAGCCAGCGTCCGAGCGTCTTCCTTGAACTGCTGGCCGGCGCCTGGCAGGCCCCGGGGCATACCACGGGCAAGAGCGGCATGGGTGAAATCATCAAGCTGGTGGGCGGGCGCAACATCGCCGAAGGTGTGGTGCCGGGTGCGCTGGGCGACGTCAGCGTCGAGTACGCGCTCAAGGCCGATCCGGACATCTACATCGCCACCGGCAACCACGAACCGGGCTTGCTGCTGGGCGCGGGTGTGCAGCCTGCTCCGGCCCAGGCGGCGTTCGCCAAAGTGCTGGCGCGCCCCGAGTTCAAGGACCTGCGCCCGATCCGCGACGGTCAGGCCCATGGCCTGTGGCATGACTTCTATAACTCGCCGTACAACATCCTGGCCATCGAAGCCCTCGCCAAGTGGATCAGCCCGGCGAAGTTCAAGGACCTGGACCCGCAGCAGACCATGGCCGAGATGAACCAGCAGTTCCTGCAAACGCCGCTGTCGGGCCAGTACTGGATCGATCAGCAGAAGTGACCTCTCAAGCACATGGCCTGCCCGAGCACGCTCCGGCAGGTCTTGAAGCCGCAAGCCAGGGTTATCGACGGCTGCTGGCGCGGCGTTTCTGGCTACTGGCGGGACTGGCGCTGGTGCTGGTTTTCGCCATGCTCATCGATCTGACCACCGGGCCGTCCGGCATGAGCCTGGGCACCTTGCTCGATGGCGTGCTGCATCCCGAGCATCTGGCTATCACCGACCGCATCATCATCTGGAACGTGCGCCTGCCCTACGCGCTGATGGCGGTGCTGGTGGGTTGCGCGTTGTCGCTGGCCGGTGCGGAAATGCAGGCGATCCTCAACAACCCGCTGGCCAGCCCCTTCACTCTGGGTGTGTCGTCGGCGGCCGCGCTGGGCGCCTCGCTGGTGATCGTGTTTCCACTGTCGTTCAGTTGGCTGTCGGGAAATGCTGCCGTGACGGTCGCAGCCTTCGTGTTCGCCTGCGCCTCGGTTTTTCTGCTGCAAGCCATGTCGCGATTGCGCGGCGCGGGGGTGGAAAGCCTGGTGCTGTTCGGCATTGCGCTGGTGTTCAGTTGCAACGCGCTGGTGGCGCTGCTGCAACTGGTGGCCACCGAAGATGTGTTGCAACAATTGGTGTTCTGGAGCCTGGGCAGCGTGGCGCGGGCCAACTGGGACAAGCTCGGGATGCTGGCGCTGGTTTTGGTGGTGGTGATGCCGATGTCGTTCGCCGCCTCCTCGCGCATGACGCTGCTGCGCATGGGCGAGGACCGTGCCCAGAGCTTCGGTATCGATGTGCGTCGCCTGCGACTGTTTTCCCTGCTGCGGATCAGCCTGCTGTCGGCCACCGCCGTGGCGTTTGTCGGCACCATCGGTTTTGTCGGGCTGGTGGGACCGCATATCGCCAGGATTCTGGTGGGCGAGGATCAGCGCTTTCTGTTCCCGGCCAGCGCCCTGGTCGGCGCGTTGTTGCTGTCGCTGTCGTCGATCGCCAGCAAGTTGATCATGCCCGGTGTGATCGTGCCGGTCGGGATTGTGACAGCGTTGGTCGGCGTGCCGATTTTTGTGTTTCTGGTGTTCAAGCGCGGGAGGCAGCTATGAGTGGCCTGAGCGTGCGCGATGCCTGCGTCAGTTACGGGCGGCGACAGGTGGTGCGCGGTTTGTCGTTGCCGGATCTGCAACCGGGCACCGTGACTGCGCTGATCGGCCCGAATGGCGCAGGCAAATCGACCTTGCTGCGCGCCGTGGCGGGGCTGGAAAGGATGAGCGGGGAGGTCAGCCTTCAAGGTCGTGCGCTGAACGATGTGTCCATCGCCGAGCGTGCACGACAGATCGCCTACATGCCGCAGAACCTGCCGCCGGGGCTGTCGCTCAGCGTCATGGAAAGCGTGATCGCGGCGTTGCGCGCCGGGGCTTTCAATGGTGTGCCCTTGTCCAGCGAAGGCTGTCTGCGCGAGGCGTATCGGGCCTTGCAGCGGATCGGCATCACCCATCTGGCCGATCAGCTGTTGAACGGGCTTTCTGGCGGGCAGCGGCAACTGGTCAGCCTGGCGCAACTCATCGCTCGCCGCCCGACGGTCATGCTGCTGGACGAGCCGACCAGCGCGCTGGATCTGAATTACCAGCTCAAGGTCATGGCCAGCGTGCGGGACATGGTGCGTGAACATCAATTGATCGCCGTGGTGGTGCTGCATGACATCAGCCTCGCAGCCCGGCATGCCGACCAGCTCGCGGTGCTGCGGGATGGGCAGTTGTTTGCCTTTGGTAGCGCCGGGCAGATTCTCACGCCAGGGTTGCTTGCTGATGTTTATGGCGTGCAGGGACGGGTCGAGCTTTGCTCGCAAGGGAGCATTCAGGTGCTGGTGGATGGGGCGTTGGCGTGAGATGTCTTTGATCCACCCGTAGGAGCGCGCTTGCCCGCGACCGCGGTGTGTCCGTCACCGATTCCTGAAGGCTGGGCACCGATCCTGTAGGAGTGAGCTTGCTCGCGATTGCATTCGGCCAGTCAATGCTGCATTGAACGATCGGACGCTATCGCGAGCAAGCTCACTCCTACAGGTGCTGTGTACAAACAAAAAGCCCGGCATCGCTGCCGGGCTTTTCTTTGCTGCACTGAACGCCGTTTACGGCACCAGCTTGTCCAGCATGGCCTTGTCACGCACAGCGCCTTTGTCGGCACTGGTCGCCAGCAGGGCGTAGGCCTTGAGCGCGGTGGTCACCTTGCGTGGACGCGACTCGACCGGCTTCCAGCCTTTCTTGTCCTGCTCGGCGCGGCGGGCGGCCAGTTCTTCGTCGGACACCAACAGGTTGATGCCACGGTTCGGAATGTCGATCAGCACCTTGTCACCGTCGCGCACCAGGCCAATCGCGCCACCGGCTGCAGCTTCCGGCGAAGCGTGGCCGATGGACAGGCCGGAAGTACCGCCCGAGAAGCGGCCGTCGGTCAGCAGCGCACAGGCTTTGCCCAGGCCCTTGGATTTCAGGTAGGAAGTCGGGTAGAGCATTTCCTGCATGCCCGGGCCGCCTTTCGGACCTTCGTAACGGATGATGACGATGTCGCCGGCCTTCACTTCGTCAGCGAGGATGCCGCGTACGGCGCTGTCCTGGCTTTCGAAGATCTTCGCGTTGCCTTCGAACACGTGAATCGATTCGTCCACACCGGCGGTTTTCACCACGCAGCCGTCCAGCGCGATGTTGCCGTACAGCACGGCCAGGCCGCCTTCTTGCGAATAGGCGTGCTCGACGCTGCGGATGCAGCCGTTCTCGCGGTCGTCGTCCAGGGTTTCCCAGCGTGTCGACTGGCTGAATGCGGTCTGCGTCGGGATGCCGGCCGGGCCTGCCTTGAAGAAGTGGTGAACCGCTTCGTCGTCAGTCTGGGTGATGTCCCACTTGGCGATAGCTTCTTCCATTGACTTGGCGTGCACGGTCGGCAGGTCGGTGTGCAGCAGGCCGCCACGGGCCAGCGAACCGAGGATGCTGAAGATGCCGCCGGCGCGGTGCACGTCTTCCATGTGGTACTTCTGGATGTTCGGCGCGACCTTGCACAACTGCGGCACACGGCGCGACAGGCGATCGATGTCGCGCAGGTCGAACGCGATCTCGGCTTCCTGGGCGGCGGCCAGCAGGTGCAGGATGGTGTTGGTCGAACCACCCATGGCGATGTCCAGGGTCATCGCGTTTTCGAAAGCCTTGAAGTTGGCGATGTTGCGCGGCAGTACCGAGTCATCGTTGTCGCGATAGTAGGTCTTGCACAGCTCGACGATGGTGCGGCCAGCCTGCAGGAAAAGCTGCTCGCGGTCGCTGTGGGTGGCCAGGGTCGAACCGTTGCCAGGCAATGCCAGGCCCAGGGCCTCGGTCAGGCAGTTCATGGAGTTGGCGGTGAACATGCCGGAGCACGAACCGCAGGTCGGGCAGGCGCTACGCTCGTATTCGGCGACTTTCTCGTCGGAGGCGGTGGAGTCCGCGGCGATGACCATCGCATCGACCAGGTCCAGGCCGTGGCTGGCCAGTTTGGTCTTGCCGGCTTCCATCGGGCCGCCGGACACGAAGATCACCGGGATGTTCAGGCGCAGGGCGGCCATCAGCATGCCGGGGGTGATCTTGTCGCAGTTGGAGATGCAGACGATGGCGTCGGCGCAGTGCGCGTTGACCATGTACTCCACGGAGTCGGCGATGATTTCGCGGCTAGGCAGCGAATACAGCATGCCGTCGTGGCCCATGGCGATGCCGTCATCGACCGCGATGGTGTTGAATTCTTTCGCCACACCGCCGGCTTTTTCGATCTCGCGGGCGACCAACTGGCCCAGGTCCTTGAGGTGCACATGGCCTGGCACGAACTGGGTGAACGAGTTGGCGATGGCGATGATCGGTTTCTTGAAGTCTTCGTCTTTCATACCCGTGGCGCGCCACAGGGCACGTGCGCCGGCCATGTTGCGGCCATGGGTGGATGTTTTCGAACGATAATCAGGCATGGAGCACTCCGGGCGGCTAATCAGGTTTAAACAGGGAGTGAGCTTCTCTTGGTCCATTGCAACGGCGACAGGTAGCTGCCGTCGCGGATGAGGTCGGTGACGCCACAGGATCGCTGCGCTTGACCGGAGCTCATAAACCCGCCGGGGATGATTGGCGATGAATACGCCGATTCTACACCGCTTGCGTGCCGATGGAATGCCAAGACCGATCAGGGGCGGTCTGGAATGCGCTTGTAGGACGTTTCTGAAAATCATTTGCACGGGTTTTGTCATCGCGCCCGCTTGGTTACTATCCCCGCGCCGCATGTGCGGCCTACGAGAAATCCCTCAATGGACCACCCCAGTTCAAGTTCCTCCGGAACGAACAATCTGGCACCGACCGCAGCGGCGGCGGGCTTGCCTGTGAGCTGACGTGGTCGGCTTTCCGGGTGGCCTGCGCGGCCGCCTGGAGAGAAGCATGACTACATTTGACCTCGTACACGGCAACACCTCTTTCACCGACCTGTCCGCAGCCGAAATCGCTGCGCATCTGGACGCGCTGCCTCATGACAAGCGTGCTGACGTCCTGGGTCGGCTCAATACCGATGCCGCCGTGGAAGCCACCGAAGACTTCCACAAGGGCGCCTTGATCTCCACACCCCTTGGCAACCTGAGCACGGCCACCGCTGCCTTCCTGTATCGCAAGCGCGTGCTGTGGCTGGTGCTGCTGGTGTTCGGCAACCTGTTTTCCGGCGCGGGCATCGCAGCCTTCGAAGACGTGATCGCGGCCAATATCGTGCTGGTGTTCTTCCTGCCATTGCTGGTGGACAGCGGCGGCAACGCGGGTGCGCAATCGGCGACCCTGATGGTGCGGGGCCTGGCGACCGGTGAAGTGGTCATCAAGGACTGGCTGCGCTTGCTGTGGCGCGAATGCTCGGTGGCCCTGGCGCTGGGCGTGACCATGGCGGTGGCCGTGGCATTTCTGGGTGCGGTACGTGGGGGCTGGGAGATTTCCATGGTCGTCGCCAGCAGCATGCTGGTGATCGTGCTGGTCGGCAGCCTGATCGGCCTGAGCCTGCCCTTCCTGTTCAGCCGCCTGAACATGGACCCGGCAGTGGCCAGCGGCCCGCTGATTACCTCGATTGCCGATGCGGCGGGGGTGTTGGTGTATTTCGGGATTGCTTCGGTGATTCTGGGGCTTTGAGGCCGTGCCAGGCTTTATCGCGAGCAAGCTCACTCCTACAGGATCTACGCATGACCTGTAGGAGTGAGCTTGCTCGCGATGATGTCTCAGACACATCCGGCATAACTGACCCGCACCAGCCTCCTATGAACATAACTAGCCTCACTAGACGATTCTAAAATGAGGCAAAGGCATGCCAGATTTTCCAAAAGGAAAGACCCTACGCAACGGGCGTTATTCTGAACCCGGAAGGATCTACCTCATTACGTCCGTGACTCAGGGCCGAACGCCGGTGTTCGCGGATTGGCGTTTGGGGCGCTTGGTGGTGGAGGAGTTGCGAGCGGCTCAAGAGTCAGGGATGGCGGACTCGATGGCCTGGGTTGTCATGCCTGATCACCTGCATTGGCTTATGGCACTGAAAGATAGTCAGTTGACCCCGCTCATGCAGCGAGTCAAGTCGCGCAGCGCCCGCTCGGTCAACAGCGTGAGGGGTGGGCATACGCAACTTTGGCAACGAGGTTTTTACGACCGTGCTCTGCGCAGTGAGGATGATCTGTTGAGGATGGCGAGGTATGTAGTGGCGAACCCATTGCGGGCCGGGCTTGTGCGCAGGATCGGAGACTATCCGCTGTGGGATGCAATCTGGCTGTAGGAGCGAATCGCGAGCAAGCTCACTCCTACAGGTCATGCGTAGATCCTGTAGGAGTGAGCTTGCTCGCGATGTTTTTTAGCTATTGGGCAACAACCGACAAGTAATGCTCTTGATGTACCGCGTTTCCGGGATTGCCGGGTGTACCGGGTGGTCCGGGCCCTGGCCGCCGCGTTCCAGGAGCTGGATGTTGCGGTCCAGGTGGCGGGCGCTGGTCAGGAGGATGTTCTGCAGGTCGTCTTCCGGCAGGTGCATCGAGCAGGAAGCGCTCACCAGGATGCCGTCCTTGCTCAGCAGGCGCATGGCCTGTTCGTTCAGGCGACGGTAGGCGCCTTCGCCGTTCTTCAGGTCTTTCTTGCGTTTGATGAACGCAGGCGGGTCGGCGACGATCACGTCGAAACGCTCTTCAGCCGCTTTCAGCTCTTTAAGCGCCTCGAACACGTCGCCTTCCACGCAGGTGACTTTATCGGCAAAGCCGTTCAGGGTCGCGTTGCGCTCCACGCCATCAAGGGCGAAGCCCGAGGCGTCGACGCAGAACACTTCGCTGGCACCGAATGCACCGGCCTGCACACCCCAGCCACCGATGTAGCTGAACAGGTCCAGTACCCGCTTGCCCTTGACGTACGGCGCCAGGCGCGCGCGGTTCATGCGGTGGTCGTAGAACCAGCCGGTCTTCTGGCCTTCCATCACCGGGGCCTCGAACTTCACGCCGTTTTCTTCCAGCGCAACCCACTCCGGCACCAGGCCGAAGGCGGTTTCGACGTACCGGTTCAGGCCTTCGGCGTCACGCGCCGCCGAGTCGTTCTTAAGCAGGATGCCGCTTGGCTTGAGCACTTGAATCAATGCGGCCAGCACGTCGTCCTTGTGCTCTTCCATGGTCGCGGAAGCCAGTTGCACCACCAGGATGTCGCCAAAACGGTCGACCACCAGGCCTGGCAGCAGGTCGGAATCACCGTAGACCAAGCGATAGAACGGCTTGTCGAACAGGCGCTCGCGCAGCGACAGGCACACGTTCAGGCGGTGCACCAGCAGCGATTTGTCCAGCGGCAGCTTGACGTCGCGCGACAGCAGGCGTGCGCAAATCAGGTTGTTCGGGCTCAGGGCGACGATGCCCAGCGGTTTGCCGCCGGCGGTTTCAAGGATCGCCTGGGCGCCTGGAGCGAAGCCGTTGAGCGGCGTGGCGGCAACGTCGATCTCGTTGCTGTAGATCCACAGGTGACCGGCGCGAAGGCGACGGTCGGCGTTGGGCTTGAGGCGCAAGCTAGGCAGGGACATGACGTCGCTCCGGAAAAAAGAGCGGGATTATAACCCGTGATCCGGCCTGCGGGCGTGCCGCTGTGAATTAACTGGCTGACGGTCTGTCGGATCCAGAGACTGTATCAACGGTTGTCGTAGCATGGGCGGTAAGGGTTAAAATCGCCCCCTGACCCCGAGTGTGTACTTATGTCCCAAGAGCTTACTTCCGAGCAGATCCAGCAGGCGTTGCAAGGCATCAGCGTCCCGCCCCAGCCGCAAATCATGGTGGATTTGCAGATGGAGCAGTACATGCCCGACCCTGACCTGGGTGTCATCGCCCGGTTGATTGCGCAGGATCCGGGGCTGTCCGGGGCTTTGCTCAAGATCGTCAACTCGGCCCATTACGGCCTGGCCAACAAGATTGCCTCGATCCAGCGCGCGGTCAATCTGCTGGGCAGCCGCTCGATCATCAACCTGATCAATGCGCAGTCGATCAAGGGTGAGATGAGCGACGAGACCATCGTGGTGCTCAACCGCTTCTGGGACACCGCCCAGGACGTGGCCATGACCAGTCTGACGCTGGCCAAGCGCATCGGCTCGCAAACCGTGGATGAATCCTACGCGCTGGGTCTGTTCCACGATTGCGGTGTGCCCTTGATGCTCAAGCGTTTTCCCGAGTACATGAACGTGCTCGAAGAGGCTTATGCCAAGGCCGGGCCAGAGTCTCGGGTGGTGGACACCGAAAACCGCATTCTCAACACCAACCACGCCGTTGTCGGCTATTTCACTGCCAAGTCTTGGCGTTTGCCTGAACATGTCAGCAATGCCATCGCCAACCACCACAATGCGCTGGCGATCTTCCAGGACGAGTCGGGCCGCAATGCCCCCCTCAAGAACCTGCTGGCGATCCTGAAGATGGCCGAGCACATCTGCTCTTCCCATCGTGTGCTGGGCAACCAGGTGGTCGATCATGAGTGGAACAGCATCGGCCACCTGATCCTCGATTACGTGGGGCTGTCGGACTACGACTTCGAGAACCTCAAGGAAAGCCTTCGTGAACTGAGCTCGCACTGATTCTGCGGGCCTTGCGTCTGTCCCTCATCGAGTTGCCCCATGCCTGAATTGCCTGAAGTCGAAACCACCCGTAGGGGCATCGCCCCTCATCTGGAAGGACAGCGCGTCAGCCGCGTGATCGTGCGTGATCGCCGCCTGCGCTGGCCGATTCCGGAAGATCTGGACGTGCGCCTGTCCGGCCAGAAAATCGTGATCGTGGAGCGCAGGGCCAAGTACCTGCTGATCCAGGCCGAGGTGGGCACGCTGATCAGCCATCTTGGGATGTCCGGCAATCTGCGGCTGGTGGAGGCGGGGCTGCCTGCGCTCAAGCACGAACACGTGGACATCGAGCTGGAGTCGGGCCTTGCCCTGCGCTACACCGACCCTCGTCGTTTCGGCGCGATGCTCTGGAGCCTCGATCCGCACAATCACGAATTGCTGGTGCGCCTAGGGCCTGAGCCGCTGACCGACCTGTTCGACGGCCTGCGCCTGTTCGAGCTGTCCCGTGGCCGTTCGATGGCGGTCAAGCCGTTCATCATGGACAACGCCGTGGTGGTGGGCGTGGGCAATATCTACGCGACCGAAGCGCTGTTCGCGGCGGGCATTGATCCGCGGCGCGAGGCCAAGAGCATTTCCAAGGCGCGCTATATAAAGCTGGCGGTCGAGATCAAACGAATCCTGGCCGCTGCCATCGAGCGTGGCGGTACGACGCTGCGGGACTTTATTGGCGGCGACGGCCAGCCCGGTTATTTCCAGCAGGAGCTGTTTGCCTATGGTCGTGGCGAAGAGCCGTGCAAGGTCTGCGGCACGACGATGCGCGAGGTGAAGCTGGGGCAGCGGGCGAGCGTGTATTGCCCCAAGTGTCAGAAGTAACCTGCTGCTTTTCTGTGGGAGCTGGCTTGCCAGCGAAGGCGGCGTGTCAGACAGCCCACCGGGTGCTGATTCACCGCCTTCGCAGGCAAGCCAGCTCCCACAAGATATGTGGCGCGGCTGATACCAGGTTTTACGATAATTGCGCGGCTGCTCGCTTGCTTAACCCCCATCCCTGTTTATAGTGAGCAGCATCACTATTTGCCGAGCCTGAAGGACCACGCCATGAGCCCGTTTCGCATTCTCGCTGCTACCCTGGCCCTGTTTTTTGGTTTGCAGATGACACCTGCCATGGCTCAGGTCGAGGCCTCGGGCGGGGATGATCCCGTCTATCAGATCCAGAATCCGCCAGCCTACGCGATGATCGGCGACTTGCTGGTCGCCCGCCCGCTATTGATTGTCGCGACCGTGCTGGGCGCCGGCCTGTTCGTCATCGCCTCGCCGTTCGCGGCCGCAGGCGGCAACCTCGGCGCCACCGGCAAGGCGCTGGTGGTCGATCCGGGCAAGGCCGCGTTCGTGCGCTGCCTGGGCTGCACCACCAGCGGCTACGGCAAGCACGACTGATCGGCGCAGGCCCGCATCAAGCTCAATGGCGCAGTCGGTTTGAATATCTCTGAAACCCCGATGCCGCGAGGATCGCTCGCGGCTTCCACGCGGGCGTTGTTCTTGCGCCACAGCAGCACCTGCTGATTGCCGAAGTCGCGCTTGGTCTCCCGCAGCCGATAGCCGCGTTCGCGCAAGTCGGCCAGTTCCTCTTCCGTAAACGCCCCCGGCTCATACTCCATCACGTCAGGAATGTACTGGTGGTGATAGCGCGGCACCGATGCCCAGTTGGCGATGGGCTGTTCGTCCAGGTACTGCAGCATCGACAGCAGCACCATGCTGGGAATCCGGCTGCCCCCTGGCGTGCCAAAGGCGGTGAACGCGTTCGGGCCTTCGATGAAACTGGGGCTCATGCTCGACAGCGGGCGCTTGCCCGGTTCGATGATGTTCGCCTGGCTGCCGACCAGACCGTAGGTGTTGCTGCCCTTGGGATCGACGGCGAAGTCATCCATCTCGTCATTGAGAATCACCCCGGTACCCGGCACGGTGAAGGTCGAGCCAAACGGCAGGTTCAGTGACAGGGTCGCGGCGACGGCGTTGCCTTCGTTGTCGAGCACGGCAAAGTGGCTGGTGTTGTCCCCTTCACGCCAGCGCGGGGCGGGCGGCAGGATGTTGTTGGGCGTGGCCCGGTGCGGGTCGATGCTGGTGGCCAGTTCCATCAGATAGTCCGGGGCAAGTACCTGCGCCACCGGGTTGGGCACGAAATCAGGATCGCCGAACAGCACCCTGTCGCGATAGGCCCGGCGCAGCACCTCGACCACATAATGGGCGCGCTGCACCTTCTCGGACTCGCGCCACGGCAATTGCTGCAACATGTACAGGCTCTGCGCCAGCGCCACGCCGCCGGCCGAGGGTGGCGGGGCGCTTATGAGTTCGCGCTGATCCGCCAACTGGAAGCGCAGCGGCGTGCGGGTGATGACGTCGTATTCTTCGAAATCGTGGTAGTTCCAGACCCCACCCGCCGCCCGAACCCCGCTCACCATCGCCTGGGCCGTCAGCCCACTGTAGAAACCTGCGCGGCCTTTATCGGCCAGACGGTCCAGGGTCTGGGCCAGTTCCGGTTGCTTGATGATCTCGCCCAGCTCCGGCACGTCGTTGTTACGCAGGAACAGCCGGGCGCTTTCCTTGTTCTCCCGCAGCGCAAACAGCCGCCAACTGGCGCGATCGCGATAGACCTCATCGACCTTGAAGCCGCGGTAGGCGATGCGGATGGCCGGGGCCAGAGAGATGGTGAGCGGCAGGCGGCCATAACGCTCGGCCAGTTCGACCAGCGCGGCAGGTAGACCGGGAATGGCTGCGGCCATCGGGCCGTTCAGGGAAAGATCGGGCTGGGCGATGCCATGGCGGTAGAACATCTTGCTCTTGGACTTGAGTGGCGCTTTTTCCCGCGCGTCCAGGAACTGGTACTGCACAGGCTCCCCGGCCTGACGCAGCAGAAAGAAGCCGCCGCCACCCATTCCCGAGCCGTAGGGCTCGACCACGGCAAGGGTCGCGCTGATGGCGATGGCGGCGTCGAAGGCGTTACCCCCATCGACCAGAATTTCCCGACCGGCGGCGGTCGCAATGGGGTGGGGGCTGGCGATAGCCGCCTGATCCGGATGATCCGGGCTGGCCTGGGTGGTGAAGGCGCACAGGAAAAGCGCAGCGCCCACCGAGGACGGAACCCGCGAAAGCTTCGATGTCATGCGTATCTCGCTCAGGTCAACAGGCATTACAGCCAGTGTCTTCGGCGAAAGCGCGGATGCCGACAGGATATGCCTTCGGTTATGCCTTACTGGTAATCAACGTGTACTTGGCCATGAGCTCGTCCTTGCTCTCCACGTGGTTTTCATCCAGCGGAATGCAATCCACAGGGCACACTTGCTGGCATTGCGGTTCATCGTAATGGCCGACGCACTCGGTGCACAGGTTCGGGTTGATTACGTAGATCTCCTCGCCTTGAGAGATCGCTTCGTTCGGGCACTCGGGTTCGCAGACGTCGCAATTGATGCAATCGTCGGTGATGATCAGGGACATGGATACTCCTGCCACGGTCGACACCGGGGCATATAAACACTAATGCGGCGAATTGTGCCGCATTAGCGCTGCATATGCACCTGGACCGTGACGTCCGGGCTAGGGTTTGAACCTTTCGCTCAGCGCCTGGGCGACCGCAGGATGTACGAATTTACTGATATCACCGCCTAACGCTGCGATTTCTCTGACCAGCGTAGATGAAATGAATGAATAGCGTTCGGACGGGGTGAGAAAAAGACTTTCGACGTCCGGAGCCAGCTGCCGATTCATGTTGGCCAGCTGGAATTCATATTCGAAGTCAGAAACGGCGCGCAAACCGCGCAGCAGGATGTTGGCGTTCTGCTCCTTGGCGAAATGCACCAGCAGACTGGAAAAGCCCACGACTTCGACGTTGGGCAGGTGTTTGGTCACCTCGCGGGCCAGTTCGACCCGTTGATCGAGTGTGAACAGCGGGTTTTTCTTCGGGCTGGCCGCCACCGCGATCACGACCTGATCGAACAGGCGAGCGGCGCGCTCGACCAGATCGCCGTGGCCCCGGGTGATTGGGTCGAAGGTGCCTGGGTACAACGCTCGGTTCATCGGATCGTCCTGATGTCGCAGTGCAAAAGGGAACCGGGATGGTAGCGTAGCGGGCTCGCGGGGCCAAGTTTCGGCTATCGCCGAGCGCTTCGTAGCAGCACGGCTTGCCGGCGGGAGCGGTGTATCTGCAACCAATGCATCGACTGACACACCGCTCCCGCCGGCAAGCCGTGCTGCTACGGATCAAGTTGGCGGGTTGAGGCGCTCGGCCAGCGCCGTCGCCAGTTGCGCGGTCAGCCCATACACCGACAGCTGCGGGTTGGCGCCGATGCTGGTGGGGAACAGCGAGCCGTCGTGAACCGAGAGATTCTCCAACTGATGATGGCGCCCCAGGCTGTCGACCACGGCCTGCGCGGGGTCCTCGCCCATGGCGCAACCGCCCATCACATGGGCGCTACCCAGCCGGGTGCGGAAAATTTCCAGCTTCAGAGAGTCGATCAGCGTGCGTGCCTGGGCAGCGGTTTTCACGTAGTCCGCATCGCCATGCAGCGGCATCACGGCCCGAGCGCCGCCGGCGAACTGGATCTCGGCCATGCTGTGCAGAGCGCGACGCACGCCCTCCCAGGCGTAGGGCGAAACCTGGTAATCCAGCACCGGCGTGTCGTCGCCGCGCAGGTGCACGGTGCCACCCGGGCTCTGCGGATGAAACCCGTCGCGCAGCAGCGCCAGCATCATGTGGGTGTGAGGGAGTTGCGCCATGCGCTCGGCATTGGCGGGGCCGTACCTTCCGAGCAGGGTGCTGGCCAGTGCTGGTTGCAACGGCGGCACTTCGAGCTTGTAGGCCATGGGCCCGGTGACGCCGTCACGCCACTGGAAATGATCGGAGTAGATCGACTGCGGCGCCCCGTAAAACGGGTTTATCACCTGATCGAACAGCCCGGCGGAAAACACCGTCAAGTGCAGAAAGGTACGTTTGCCCAATCGCTCGTGCGGGTCGGGAGCCTTGGAACGCATCAGCAGTGCGGGGCTGTTGATGCCACCCCCGGCCAGCACCGTGTGGCGCGCCTTCACGGTGATCCTGCGTCCGGTGGGCGCCACGCAGCGCGAGTCCATCGCCTGGCATTCCACGCCCGTAACCTTGCCATTCTCGATGATCAGACGCTGGGCACGGCTCAGGTACAGCAGCTCGCCGCCCTTATCCAGCATCGCCGGGATGGTGGTCACCAGCATCGATTGCTTGGCATTGGTCGGGCAGCCCATGCCGCAGTAGCCCAGATTCCAGCAGCCGCGCACGTTGCGCGGAATCACGTGCCAGCTGTAACCGAGCTTTTCGCAGCCTTGGCGGATCACGTCGTTGTTGGCGTTCGGTGGCATGATCCAGGGCGCTACGCCCAATCGCTGTTCCATCTTGTCGAACCAGGGCGCCATCTCGGCGGCGCTGTGACCCGTGACGCCATGTTCCCGCGCCCAGTGCTCCAGCGTCTGGCCCGGCGTGCGGAAGCTCGACGTCCAGTTCACCAGCGTCGTGCCACCCACGGCCCGGCCTTGCAGAATGGTGATCGCGCCGTCCTTGCTCATTCGGCCAATGCCTTCCTGATACAGGGTCGAGTAGGCCTGATCCTCCAGCAGGGTGAAGTCGGAGCTGGTTTTCAGCGGGCCTTCCTCGATGATCAGCACCTTGAGCCCGGCGCTGCTGAGGATCTCGGCGGTGGTGCCGCCGCCTGCGCCACTGCCAATGATGGCGACATCCGCCTCCAGCGTCAGATCGCTCTCAAGGCGCGAGCCATCGTGAGTTTTCCATCCGCGTGCGAGACCTTCGCGAAACGTGTCGGGAACTGGCATGGAACCTCTTCTTATTGTTGTATGGGCTCAAATCTTCGGTGGTCCGGGATAGCCGCAACCCGCCCAGGATTGCGGTTGGCTGTACCAGGCCATGAGCACCAGTTGCAGCAGAGAGCTGTGCCCCTGACGCAGCAGGTCCAGCGAACTGTTCTCCCAACGGCTGAGAAAGTGGCGAATCTGTCCGGGATCGGCGTTTTCCCATGGCCCCCAGATCCCGGTCAGCGGCCCGCGGGTGATGGCCATCGCCAGCACGTCGAACAGTTGCCGGGTGAGCTTGAGCATTTCCGGCGACAGGTGCGAAAGGCCGCTGTCCAGGCCGCGCAGGGTGAGCTCGGTGGCGGATTGCGGGGTAACGCCCGTCAGCGCGCCATCGAGCATCACCGGGATCACGGCCAGCAAAAACGGCAGGTCGCCGGGACGTAATGCATCGAATCCGGGCGCCGTGTCGCTGCTGGAGCAGCCGCTGAGGCTGGCTGTCACGCCCGCCGTTGCCAGAAATGCGGTGGCGCCGACGCTGAATTTGAGCAAGCCCCGTCGGGAGAGCCCATCAACGGCCTGGGCGCTCATCGCACGAACAGCCGCTGGATCAGCTTCTGGATCGCCTTGCCATAGGGCGGGTAAATCAGCCGGGCAGCGTTGAAACGTTGCTTGATGAAGACGCCTTTGGCTTTGCTGAACGTCAGAAAACCTTCATGCCCGTGGTAGTGCCCCATGCCGGATGGCCCGACGCCGCCGAAGGGCAAGTCGTCCTGAGCGACGTGCAACAGGGTGTCGTTCAGGCACACGCCACCAGAATGAGTCTGTTCCAGCACGCGTTTTTGCTCGGCCTTGTTGTAGCCGAAGTAGTACAGCGCCAGTGGACGAGGGCGTTGGTTGATGTAGTCAAACGCCTGCTCGATCCGTTCATAGGGGACGATCGGCAACAGCGGGCCGAATATCTCGTCCTGCATGACCAGCATATCGTCGCGCACATCCAGCAGGAGGCTGAACGGCATGCGCCGGCCCTGGCCTTGCCCGTACAGCGAGACGACCCGCGCACCTTTGTCCGTTGCATCCTGCAGGTAGCTGTTCAGCCGCGCCAGATGCCGGGGATTGATGATCGCGGTGTAGTCCGGGTTGTCAGCGAGCGTGGGATAAAACCCGGTAACCGCCTGTTTGTAGGCCTCGACGAATGCCTCGACACGATCCTTGGGCACCAGCACGTAGTCCGGCGCCACACAGGTTTGTCCGGCATTCAGCGTTTTGCCGAAGGCGATGCGTTCGGCGGCGTCTTTGAGCGGTACGTCATGGGCTACGATGGCTGGCGACTTGCCGCCCAGCTCCAGCGTGACAGGGGTGAGGTTTTCAGCTGCGGCCCGCATCACGTGGCGCCCGACGCTGGTCGCACCGGTGAACAATAAGTGATCGAACGCAAGCTTTGAAAAAGCGACGCCGACCTCTGCCTCGCCCAGTACCACGGCCACCAGGTCCTCAGGAAACACCCTGGCGAACAGGGTCTTGAGCAATTGACCGGTGGCGGGCGTGGATTCACTGAGCTTGAGCATTACCCGGTTGCCTGCCGCCAGGGCGCCGACCATCGGGCCAATGGCCAGATAAAGCGGGTAGTTCCACGGCACGATCACCCCGACCACGCCGAGTGGCTGATAAACGACTTTTGCCGACGCGGGCTGAAACGCCATGCCCACGCTGCGCCGGGCCGGGCGCATCCATTTTTTCACATGACGGCGGGCGTAATGGATGTTGTGCAGGCTGGGCATCAGTTCGGCAAGCAGCGTTTCGTCGGCACTGCGGTTGCTGAAATCGGCGCTGATGGCTTCGATCAGGGCCTGACGTTCATCGCTGAGCAACTGCCGCAGGCTGTCGAGCCATTGCAGGCGCTGCCCGGCCCCTGGCATCGGGTTCGCAGCGAAGGCCTGACGCTGAAGATCGAAGAGGCGCTCAAGCTCATGATGCGAGGCGGGGTCGTCATCTGGCAGGGGCGAGCGGAGGGATTCGACAGGCATCGCTGCTGTTCCTTTTTGATTTTATAGAATGGTTTTAGAGTTATTGCTCTATAAAGTCAAATGCTGCAAATCAGCAGGCCAAACCTTGCACGCGGGCAGGCTCGGAGCCAGACTGTTTGCCGCGCTTTCCTGCGCTGCCGCTCGTGATGTCTGACATGGAGTCTCAATGCGCACGGACTATTTCGCGTTCTTCTTTTCCCTGTTTCTCTCCCGGCTTGCCGACCAGATCCTGCTGTTTCTCGTACCGCTGATCGTCTTTCAGACCACCAACAGCGCGGCTTGGGCGGGCCTTGCGTTCTTCGTCGAAACGCTGCCGCGCTTCCTGGCTTTTCCGATCTGCGGGGCGCTTTGCGATCGTTTTTCACCGATCCGTCTGCTGCACATCAGCCAGGTCTATCGCGCCGGGCTCTGTCTGCTGGCGATGGTGCTCTATGGCGTGTTCGGCGGGCTGTACTGGTTGGTGTTGCTGTCGGCAATCTGCGGTGTCCTGACGACCCAGGGCATCATGGCCCGCGAAGTGGTGATGCCCCATGTGTTCGCTGACTATCGCTACGGCAAGACGCTTTCCTACTCGCAGATCGCCGATCAGACCGGTCTGGTGCTGGGGCCTTTGCTGGCGGCGATGTCTCTGGAGTTCTGCCCATGGCCTGGGGTGGTGCTGGGTGCGGCGATGCTGTTTGGCCTGGCGGATGTTGCGATGCGCGAATGGCAGCGCAGCAGTGACTTCAAGCTCGACGCGCCTGGGCATGGCACAGCTTCCTGGATTGAGCCGCTGAAAACCGCGTGCGGGCACATCGCTCGCATCCCGGAGTTGAAGAAGATCATCTGCCTGGCGGTGGGTGTGAACCTCATCGTCGGGGTGACGCTGGCCAGCTCGGCGGCGATGGTCATTGGCAGTCTGGAGCAGAGCAAGGATTTCTATGCCGGGCTTCAGGCGGCGGGGGCGCTGGTCACGATCGGCATTCTGTTCGTGCTGGCGCGCATCGACCTCCCGCTCAAGGTGCTGGGCGCCTTGTCCTACCTGGCCATCACCCTGGGCGGACTGTTGATGGCCACGGGCGCTGCGTCGGCAATCTACGTCCTGGGCTTTCTGCTGGTGGTCGGCTTCGACAAGATGTTCAACATCTACATGCGCAGCATTCGTCAGCGTGTGATTCCCGCGCGCGACTTCGGCAAGACCGTTGGCGTGATCACGCTGCTCAACAATCTCTCCCAGCCGCTGGCCGGTTTGCTGGTCGGGATGCTGGCTGCACCGCTGGGGTTGCGCGGGGTGATTCTGGTGCTGACGCTGCTGGCCGGGGTGATCGCGATTGCCGTGGTTGTGGTCGCCCGGACGAAAAGTGTGACGCCCCTCCAGTCGTGATGGCTGCCCCGGGCGTCGATCCTTGCGTTAAGATCGAGCACATCCCTGTTACATTCCAACGTTCGAGTCGAGCATGGCGCCGCGCATCAAGACACTCCGCATCAAAACCCGAGAACGCATCGTGCAGACCAGTCTGGAGCTGTTCAATCTGCAGGGCGAGCGCAGTGTCAGCACCAACCACATCGCGGCCCACATGGAAATTTCGCCGGGCAACCTGTATTACCACTTCCCCAACAAGCAGGCGATCATTGCCGAGCTGTTCACCGAATATGAAGCCCTGGTGGACAGCTTTCTGCACCTGCCCAAGGGTCGGCTTCCCGACGTTGAAGACAAGCGCCATTACCTGTTGGCGATCCTCGACGGCATGTGGCGCTATCGCTTCCTGCATCGGGATCTCGAGCATCTGCTCGACGCCGATCCTGAGCTGGCGGCGCGTTATCGGCGTTTTTCCCAGCATTGTCTGCTCAAGGCCATGGCGATTTACGGCGGCTTCGTCGAGGCGGGGATTCTGCAGATGGACAAGGTGCAGATCGAGTCGCTGACGCTCAATGCGTGGATCATCCTTACCTCGTGGGTGCGTTTTCTCTGCAGCACCCGTGAGAATTCCGCTCACCTGAACGAAAACGCCATCCGTCGCGGCGTCTATCAAGTGCTGATGCTGGAACTGGCCTACGTCACCCCCGATGCGCGGGAAGCGGTCCATGGATTGTGCCAGGAATTTTTCGTGCCGCTGACCAAGGCACTGGAAGAGGCTGGCTGAACAGCCCTTCGCACCGATTGTTTTTCGCTTTAGCCATTTTTACTGTCTGCAGGAGTCTGTCATGTCCATCGCGCAACTGATAAGCCCGCAACAACTGGCCGAACGGCAAAAGAAACCGGGGCTGGTGATCCTCGATTGTCGCTCATCCCTGGATGATCTGGACTACGGCCAGCGCAGCTATGCCGAGGGGCATATCGAGGGTTCTTCCTACGCCGACCTGCTCAATGACTTGAGCGGTCCCATCACCAGGGGCGTCACGGGGCGTCATCCGTTGCCCAACCCTCAGGCGCTGATCGAGCGTTTGCGTTTCTGGGGTGTGGATAATGACAGCGAGATCGTGCTCTACGACGACGGTCCCGGCGCCTACGCCGCCCGTGCCTGGTGGTTGCTGGCCTGGCTGGGCAAGCGCGATGGCGTGTTCGTGCTCGATGGCGGCCTCAAGGCCTGGCACGGCGCGGGCCTGCCTCTGAGCCTGGACCCGCCGGAGCATCGCGAGGGCAACTTTCAGGGCAAGCCGGACGACTCGCTGGTGCTGAGCGCGGCGGACGTGCAGAGGAAACTCGACAAGCCGGAAGTGACTCTGATCGATGCCCGGGCCCCGGCGCGTTTTCGTGGCGAGGTGGAGCCGATCGATCCGGTGGCGGGGCACATCCCTGGCGCCCAATGCGCGGCGTTCACTGACAATCTCGGGGCGGATGGACGCTTTTTGCCCGCCGACCAGCTCAAGCAGCGTTTCGCCCAGACCTTGAACGGACGGCCTGCCGAGAAACTGGTGGCCTATTGCGGCTCGGGTGTGACGGCGTGCCACAACCTGTTCGCCCTGTGCCTGGCGGGTTACCCGTTGGGGCGGTTGTATGCGGGGTCGTGGAGTGAGTGGATCAATGATCCACAGCGCGGCGTCGCGACGGGGGAGTAAGGCCAACATCCGCCGCCCCCCGTTGCTGCACGGCCGGGCGGCGCTCTCGAGATCGCTCCCGCGGGCAAGCCCGGCTGCTACGGGAAATGGTCGGTTCTCGATTTTGCGTACACCCACAATCCTGTAGCAGCACGGCTTGCCGGCGGGTGCGGTCTTGAGGTCGGCGACGATCCTAGATCTGCCCCATCGCCCAGCGCAGCAAGAAGAACACCGCCAGCCCGCCCCCAATGGTTCCCAGGAGATTGCGGGTCAATGCGGCGATGGCAATGGCTATGATGCCAGCCAGCAGGTAGGCGTTATCCAACGACAACTGCCAGTGCTGGCCATCCGGGAGCAGCATGCCGGGCACCACGATTGCGGTCAGCACCGCAGTGGGCACGTAGTGCAGGCCTTGGCGCACCACCGGCGGGAAGCGCAGGTTCGGCCAGGCGAACAGGCTGTAGCGCATCAGGAAAGTGATCGCGGTCATGCCCAGAATCAGCCACCAGTAACTCATGAATGCACCTGCGTGCCAGACGCGGCACCCTTGATCTGCCGACGCTCCAGAATCACGCCGACGGCAATCCCGCTGAACGCCGCGGCCATCAAGCCCAGTTTGTAGGGCCATGCCCATGTCATCAGCGCCACTGCACCTGCAGCCAGCGCCGCCGCCACTTGCGGTTGATTGCGCAGCATGGGCACGACGATGCCGATGAAGGTCGCCAGCATCGCAAACTCGAGCCCCCAACTCGCCATGTCCGGTACCGCCTGACCGAACAGCACCCCCACCAGCGAACTGCCCACCCAGCAGGCATACAGCGAGCAGGTCACGCCCAGCCAGTACCAGTGGGCCAGCGGCGATTTGCCGTGCACCAGGTAGTAGCGCTGGACCACGGCGAAGGTTTCATCGGTCAGCCAGAATGCCAGCAACAGGCGCCAGCGTTGCGGCATGCCCTGAACCTGGGGTTGCAGCGTGGCGCTGTACAGCACGTGGCGCAGATTGACGATCAGGGTCGTGAGCAGGATCACCACGGCGCTGGCGCCCGCGCCCATCAGGCTGATGACGATGAACTGCGCCGAGCCTGCATAGACGAACAAAGACATCCCGACCGCCTGCCACAGCGACAGGCCGCCGACGCCGGCCAGGGTTCCGAAGATGATGCCGAACGGCGCAATGCCAAACAGCATGGGCACGCTGTCGCGAAGGCCGCGAACGAAGAGTGGATAGCGGGACATGGGTTTTCTCCTTATGTCCCGGATGGTAGGCCGGTGCGGGCGGTGTGTCTTGAACGATCCTGCACGTACTTGATCGGGGAGAACCTGTGGGAGTGAGCTTGCTCACGAATTCGGCGTAGCGGGCTCCGAATGTGTTGAGACTGTAGCGACCTCTTCGCGAGCAAGCTCGCTCCCACAGTGATCCGCACTAGCCCATGTGCGAGCCATGCACATCCACCAGCCACTGCGGAATGCGCTGCTCCAGGTAATAACTCGGTGTCCTGATCGAGCCACCGACAAAGCCCACGTGCCCGCCCTTGTTCTGCAAATCGAACTCGGTGCTGGACGACAGTTCGCTGGCATCGGGCAGGCTGTGCCTGAACACGAACGGGTCGTCCAACGCCTGCACCAACAGGGTCGGGGTGCGAATCGCTCCGAGAAAGTAGCGGCTGGAGGCCCGGCGGTAATAGTCGTGGGCGTCGAGAAAGCCGTTCAACGGCGCGGTGACCTTGCCGTCGAACTCCCAGAAGGTGCGCAGGTTCTCCAGCGAGCCCAGCGCCGCCAGTTCCGCCAGCCCCTCGCTCAGGCCTTCATGCTGGAAGCGCCGTTGCTTGTCGCGGATATAGCCGACCATCTCGCGCATGAAATGCCGCTGGTAGACCTTGGAAAATCCCTGGCCAATGCGGTCGGCGCATTCATCCAGGCGAAACGGCACCGACACCGCAGCCGCCCCTTGCAGGTGGCTGTCCAGGCCCGATTCGCCAAGGTGCTTGAGCAGGATGTTGCCGCCCAGCGAATAGCCAACCGCATACAGCGGCGCCAGTGGCCGGGCGGTACGGATGTGATCGATAACGGCGGCCAGGTCTTCGCTGGCGCCTGAATGGTAGCTGCGCGGCAGCAGGTTCGGTTCGCCCGAGCAGCCACGCCAGTTCAGCGCAGCGCTGGTCCAGCCCCGTTTGGCCATGGCCTGTTGCAGGCCGGCCACATATGGCGAGTTGGAAGAACCGGTCAGCCCGTGCAAGACCAGCACGACCGGCACTTTGGCGTCATGGGGACCATGCCAGTCGATGTCGAGAAAGTCGCCGTCTTCGAGCCAGATGCGTTCGCGGCGGCGCTCCAGATGAACGGTCTTGCGCCACAGCGGCCCCCACAGGGTTTGCAGGTGAGGGTTGCCCAGGCCGGTCGCCGGAACGAACGGGCGGCTGTCAGTGAGCGGTGCCACTTCGTTCCCACAGTGCGTAGTACACCTGGCCAGCCTTCTTCTCCCGATGCAGGCGCCAGTTGCCCGGCATGCCCAGCGTCGAAGGCGCGGTTTCGCTCTCGGTGTAGATCCAGGCGTCGTCGGCCAGCCAGTTGCGTTCCTCCAGCAGGGTGCAGGCAGGGGCCAGCAGGTTCTGGTGGAACGGCGGGTCGAGGAAGATCACGTCGAACTGTTCAGCCGGCTGTGTCTCCAGGTAACGCAAGGCATCGCCTGTGGACGTCTTGCCCACGGTGCAGCGCAAGGTGCCCAGGTGCTCGCGCAGGCTGGAAATGGCGGCAGAGTTGGTGTCCAGCGCCAGGCCCATGCTCGCACCGCGTGACAGCGCTTCGAGGTAGAGCGCGCCGCTGCCGGCGAACGGATCGAGCACGCGAGCGCCCTCGATATAAGGCGCCAGCCAGTTGAACAGGGTTTCACGTACCCGGTCCGGCGTCGGGCGCAGGCCCGGGCCGTCAGGGAAACTCAGACGCCGACTGCGCCATTCGCCGCCGATGATCCGCAGTTGGCCAAGGCCCGTGTGAATTTTGTGGCCTTTGTGGATACGCGGCGGCTTGGAAGTCGAGGTCATCAGTGCTCCGGAACGCCGAGGGGTTGCTCGGCAGGTCTATCAGTAGGGGGTGGCAGAGGCTTCTGCGGGACGGTGGGACCGGCGGTCACGACGACCAGCTTGTCAACGTCCAGGTGTTTGTTCATTACAGCCTTGATCTGCTCGACCGTAACGCTCTGAGACTGCGTCATGAAATCTTCGAGGTAGCTCAGGGGCAGATTATAGAAGCCAATGGCACCCAATTGGCCAACGATGGCCGAGTTGCTCGCGGTCGAGAGCGGGAAGCTGCCCGCCAGTTCGCGCTTGGCGTCGTCCAGTTCCTTCTGGGTAGGGCCGTTGGCAAGGAAGTCGCGGGTGATGTCCTTGACCAGCTTGAGGGTGTTTTCACTCAGTTCGGCGCGGGTCTGCAGGCCGATCATGAAAGGCCCCTGGGCCTGCATCGGGGTGAAGCCCGACGAAACGCCGTAGGTCAGGCCGCGCTTTTCACGCACTTCGGTCATCAGGCGGCTGCCGAAGCCGCCGCCGCCGAGGATCGAGTTGCCCAGCGACAGCGCGGCGTAATCGGGGTCGGCGCGGTCGATGCCCAGCTCGGCCAGCATCAGGTGAGTCTGCTTGGACGGGAACTCGATATGGGTATCGCCCGGCTGGGGCGCGGTCGGCGCGACGGTTTTCGCCAGTGCCGGGCCTTTTGGCAGCGAGGCCGAGACCTGCGCCGCGACAGCTTCGGCATCGGCGCGAGACAAATCGCCCACCAGCGCGATCACCGCGTTGCCAGCGGCATAAGCCTTGGCGTGAAAGGCCTTGAGCTGCGCCAGGGTGATCGGCGTGATGCTCTTGGCGGTGCCCATGCTCGGGTGCGCGTAGGGGTGATCGCCATACAGGCGCTTGAACAGCTCGTCGCCCGCCAGCTTGCCGGGGTTCTGCTTCTGATATTCGAAGCTGGCCAGCAGCTGGTTCTTGATACGCGCCAGCGAGTCGGACGGGAAGGTCGGCTTGCCCACCACTTCCGAGAACAGCTTCAAGGCCGGATCGCGTTTGTCGGGCGCGCTCAGGCTGCGCAGCGAGGCGATGGCCATGTCGCGATAGGAGCCGTTGTTGAAGTCGGCACCCAGGCCTTCGAAACCTTCGGCGATGGCGCCGACGTTCTTGCCTTTGACGCCCTCGTTGAGCATGGCGTTGGTGATCAGTGCGATGCCCGGTGTGGCGCCATCCTGGCTGCTGCCTGCGGCGAACAGCAGGCGCATGTCGAACATGGGCAGTTCGTGGGCTTCGACGAACAGCACGCGGGCGCCTTCGGCGGTGTTCCACGACTGGATGTTCAAGGTGCGCCTGGCAGGTGCCTTGCCGTCCAGTTCCTTGAGGGTTTCAAGCCTGGAGGCCGCCTTGTCGATGGCCTTCGGTGTTTCTGCAGGTGCCTGGGTGGCCTCCTCGGCAAAGGTCTGGGTGGCGCCGAACAGCCCGAGGGTGACGGCCAACAGCAGAGCAGGGGCCCGCTTCAGTGCGAAGCGTGTCTCGATGCGCCGGGTCATTGGGCTTTCTCCTCTGGCAGTACGTGCGCGACGGCCAGGCGTTCGCGGGTGAAATAAGTGCGTGCGGCTTTCTGGATGTCTTCGGGCGTGACGCTTTGCAGGTCAGTCAGCTCCCGGTCGATCAGTCGCCACGACAGGCCGACGGTTTCCAGCTCGCCGATGGTGCTGGCCTGGCTGGTGATCGAATCCCGCTCGTACACCAGGCCGGCAATGACCTGGGCACGAACCCGCTCGAGCTCTTCCTTGGTCGGCGGCTTGTTCTTCAGCTCATCGAGCAGGCGCCAGATGCCGGCTTCGGTGTCCGCCAGGGTTTTCTTCTTCTGCATGTTCGGCGTGGCGCTGATGGTGAACAGGCTGTCGCCACGGGAGTAGGCGTCATAGCTGGACGACGCGCCGGTAACCAGCTCCTCGCCACGCTCGAGACGGGTCGGAATGCGGGCACTGTAGCCGCCGTCGAGCAGGGCGGAAATCAGACGCAGGGCATTGACCGACTGCGGGTCGGTTGCGGTGGACAGGCTCGGCACGTTGAAGCCGTACATCAGGCTGGGCATCTGGGTGGCCACATGCACGGTAATCTGGCGCAAGCCGGGCTCGGCCAGCTCCAGCGGTTTTTTCGACGGCGGAACGTCACGGCGCGGGATCGGCCCGAAGAAGCGCTCGGCCAGGGCCTTCACTTCGTCGGGTTTCACGTCGCCGACCACCACCAGCGTGGCGTTGTTGGGGACATACCAGGATTCGTACCAGTGGCGCAGCTCCTGGACGGTCATGCGGTCCAGGTCGGCCATCCAGCCGATGGTCGGCGTGTGGTAGCCGCTGGCCGGGTAGGCGATGGCCTTGAAGCGCTCGTAGGCCTTGGCGTTGGGCTTGTCATCGGTGCGCAGGCGGCGCTCTTCCTTGATGACTTCGATTTCCCGGGCGAATTCTTCAGGCGGCAGGCGCAGGCTGGCCATGCGGTCGGCTTCCAGCTCGAAGGCCACGCTCAGGCGGTCCCGGGCCAGCACCTGGTAATAAGCGGTGTAGTCGTCACTGGTGAAGGCGTTCTCTTCGGCGCCCAGGTCACGCAGGATCAATGAGGCTTCACCGGGGCCGGCCTTGGAGCTGCCCTTGAACATCATGTGTTCCAGTGCATGGGACAGGCCGGTCTGGCCGGGCGTCTCGTAGCTGGAGCCGACTTTGTACCAGACCTGGGACACCACGACCGGGGCGCGGTGATCTTCGCGCACGACGACCTTCAGGCCGTTTTCCAGCGTGAACTCGGAAGTGGGTTGAGGATCGGCGGCCATGGCTGCGAGGGGCAAACACAATGTGCCGAGCAGAAGGCCTGCGGCACGGCGGGCGAGAGCATTCATTCGTAATTTGAACCTTCGAGACGGCCTGCGTGAACTTAGCGTCGGCGGGCGCGGGGGTGTTAGGATAGCGACCAGTTTGCTCGCCGACCATGGCTAAGACGTAGGACTCTTCGTCTAGGGCCGCAAGGCGATGCCTAAATGGCGTGAACGGTAGGGCGTTTGCTGAACAAGCGCGCCCGATTACAGTCTGTTTCGCATACAGAATTTTTCAGAGGCGCCGGTCTGGCGCGTCGCTACCTTGAGATAGCCGTCCTCCATGTTTGGTTCCAACGACGACAAGAAGACCCCAGCCCCGGCTGGAGAGAAGAAAGGCCTGTTCGGATGGCTGCGCAAGAAGCCGCAGGAAACCGTCGCCGAGCAGCCCAAGGACTTGCCCGCAGCAGCGCCTGAGCCAGTCGCCGAGTCGACGCCGCCCGTTGCTGAGCCGCAGATCGCCCCGCCAATTCCCCCAGCGCCAGCGCCTCAGATCACTGCGGCCTTCGAAGCCCCAGCGCCGGTCATCGAGCAGCCAGCGGGCGAGCCGTGGCTGAAACTGCCGGTCGCTGAAGAGCCGGTGGCGCTGACTGACGAAGCCGAGCCCCACGTCACTCCGCAGATTCCGGCGTACACCGCGTCCCACGTGCAGCCAGAGGCCGTCGAGCCTGCCCCGGTGCAAGTGCCGCCGTCGGTCGAGCCTACACCCGTTGCCACGCCTGACCCTATCGCGGCTGACGACTTGCCAGCCTTGTCCCAGCCAGCGCCGCTTGCCGCACCGGTTGCTGTCGCGCCTGTCGCAGCTCCAGTTGCTCCAGTTGCTCCAGTTGCTCCAGTTGCTCCAGTTGCCCCGGTAACCCAGCCAGCACCTGTCGTGGTCGAGGCTCAGCCTCAGCCAGTCGAGCCCAAGCAGCCGGGCTTCTTCGCCCGCCTCAAGCAAGGCCTGTCCAAGACCAGCGCCAGCCTGGGCGAGGGCATGGCCAGCCTGTTCCTGGGCAAGAAGGCCATCGACGACGACATGCTCGACGAGCTGGAGACCCGGTTGCTGACCGCCGACGTCGGTGTGGAGGCAACGTCGCTGATCGTGCGCAACCTGACGCAAAAAGTGGCACGTAAACAACTGACCGACAGCGACGCGCTGTACAAATCGCTGCAGGCCGAGCTGACCGAAATGCTCAAGCCGGTCGAAGCGCCGCTGGTGATCGAACAGCAGCACAAGCCGTTCGTTATTCTGGTGGTCGGCGTCAACGGCGCCGGCAAGACCACCACCATCGGCAAGCTGGCGAAGAAACTCCAGCTGGAAGGCAAGAAGGTCATGCTGGCCGCGGGCGATACGTTCCGCGCCGCCGCCGTCGAGCAATTGCAGGTCTGGGGCGAGCGCAACAAAATCCCGGTCATCGCCCAGCACACCGGCGCCGACTCCGCATCGGTCATCTTCGACGCCGTGCAGGCCGCCAAGGCCCGTGGCATCGACGTGTTGATCGCCGACACGGCCGGTCGCCTGCACACCAAAGACAACCTGATGGAAGAGCTGAAAAAGGTCCGCCGGGTCATCGGCAAGCTGGATGAAGCCGCGCCTCACGAAGTGCTGCTGGTGCTGGATGCCGGTACCGGGCAGAACGCCATTAGCCAGGCCAAGCAGTTCAACCAGACCGTGAACCTGACCGGCCTTGCCCTGACCAAGCTCGACGGCACCGCCAAGGGTGGCGTGATCTTCGCCCTGGCCAAGCAGTTCGGGCTGCCGATTCGCTACATCGGTGTCGGTGAAGGCATCGACGATTTGCGGACTTTCGAGGCCGAACCCTTTGTTCAGGCCCTATTCGCCGAGCGGGAGCGCACATGATTCGTTTCGAACAGGTCGGTAAACGCTATCCGAACGGACACGTCGGCTTGCATGAGCTGAGCTTTCGAGTGCGTCGTGGCGAGTTTCTGTTTGTAACCGGCCACTCCGGTGCCGGTAAAAGTACCCTGCTGCGCCTGTTGCTGGCGATGGAGCGCCCGACTTCCGGCAAGCTGCTGCTGGCCGGGCAGGACCTGGGCCAGATCAGCAACGCGCAGATCCCATTCCTGCGTCGCCAGATCGGCGTGGTGTTCCAGAACCACCAGTTGCTGTTCGACCGCACGGTGTTCAACAACGTCGCGCTTCCTCTGCAGATTCTCGGCCTGTCCAAGGCCGAAGTGACCAAGCGCGTCGACTCGGCGCTGGAGCGCGTGGCGCTGTCCGACAAGGCCGAGCTGTACCCTGGTGACTTGTCCACAGGACAGCAGCAGCGCGTCGGCATCGCTCGCGCCATCGTTCACCGCCCGGCCTTGCTGCTGGCGGACGAACCGACCGGTAACCTCGACCCACGGCTGGCGGCAGAAATCATGGGTGTTTTCGAAGATATCAATCGCCTGGGCACCAGCGTGCTGATCGCCAGTCACGACCTGGCCCTGATCGCACGCATGCGCCATCGCATGCTGACCCTGCAACGCGGCCGACTGATCGGTGACGGGGAGGCCAGCGCATGAGCGCCACTCGTAGCCCTAAAGTGTCCGAGCGTGTCGCACCCAAGGTGGCCGAACCTGCGCCGCCGAAGAAAAAGAAACACGATGATGACGACGGCCCCGGCTTCGGCCAGCTTTTCCACGCCTGGATAGAAGCTCACCGTTCGAGCCTGCTGGACAGCTTGCGTCGCCTGGGCAAGCAGCCGATCGGCAGCTTTTTCACCTGCCTGGTGATGGCGGTAGCGTTAAGCCTGCCGATGGGCCTGTCGTTGCTGCTGAGCAACGTCGAGCGTCTTGGCGGCTCCTGGCAGCGCGCGGCGCAAATCTCGCTTTATTTGCAACTGGATGCTTCGTCGGCAGAAGGTCAGGGTCTGGTGACCCAGATCAAGGAAATGCCCGGAGTCGCCGAAGCCGAGTACATCAGCCGCGATCAGGCGCTGAACGAGTTCCAGCAGCAGTCCGGCCTGGGGGAAGCCCTCAAGGAACTGCCGGAGAACCCGCTGCCGGGCGTGGTGCTGGTCACGCCGCAGGAAGTTGACAAGGCCGCGCTGGAGGCATTACGTACACGTCTTGCCGAGTTGCCGAAGGTGCAGCAGGCCCAGCTGGATCTGGTCTGGGTCGAGCGCCTGGCGGCGATTCTCAAGCTGGGTGACCGCTTTGTCTTCGGGCTCACGGTGCTGTTGGTCGGTGCGCTGTTGCTGGTGATTGGTAACACCATCCGTCTGCACATCGAGAACCGTCGTACGGAAATCGAGGTCATCAAACTGGTGGGCGGTACTGACAGCTACGTGCGCAGGCCCTTCCTCTATATGGGGGCGATCTACGGCCTGGGCGCAGGGATCTTCGCCTGGGGCGTGCTGGCCTTTGGCCTGGACTGGCTGAACGATGCGGTAATCAAGCTGGCGGGGCTGTACGGCAGTGATTTCTCGCTGGCCGGTGTGCCGCCCGCCGACGGTCTGTCGCTCTTGCTTGGGGCCGTGTTGTTGGGGTATATCGGTGCGTGGATTGCCGTTGCACGCCATTTAAGAGAGCTGGCACCTCGTTGAGTGTTAATGTTCATATAATGTTTTCAGTGTAAATATTGTTTCATCTATTGACTTTTCAGCTAAGGGAACTTGTCTCGCGGTTCCCGGTCAATTTCGCAGTGCTGAACTGCACGAGTCATGTGTAGGAGGTTTTTTCGTATGACCAATTCTTTGCAACCTGCTTATGCCCTGGTTCCCGGTGCAAACCTGGAAGCCTATGTGCACACGGTGAACAGCATTCCGCTGCTGACTCCCGAGCAGGAGCGTGAACTGGCCGAGAGTCTCTATTACGAGCAGAATTTAGAGTCGGCCCGCCAGATGGTGCTCGCCCATCTGCGTTTCGTCGTGCACATCGCACGTAGCTATTCCGGTTACGGCCTGGCTCAGGCAGATCTGATCCAGGAAGGTAACGTCGGCCTGATGAAGGCTGTAAAACGCTTCAACCCTGAAATGGGCGTTCGTCTGGTGTCGTTCGCTGTGCACTGGATCAAGGCCGAGATTCACGAGTTCATCCTGCGCAACTGGCGCATCGTGAAAGTCGCCACCACCAAGGCTCAGCGCAAGCTGTTCTTCAACCTGCGCAGCCAGAAAAAGCGTCTGGCCTGGCTGAACAACGAAGAAGTGCACCGCGTGGCTGAAAGCCTGGGTGTGGAGCCGCGTGAAGTGCGCGAAATGGAAAGCCGCCTGACCGGCCAGGACATGGCGTTCGACCCGGCAGCCGAAGCTGACGACGACAGCGCATTCCAGTCGCCGGCCAACTATCTGGAAGACCATCGCTACGACCCGGCTCGCCAGCTGGAAGATGCCGACTGGACTGACAGCTCGACGGCCAACCTGCACGAAGCGTTGAACGTGCTGGACGACCGCAGCCGCGACATCCTCTACCAGCGCTGGCTGGCCGAGGAAAAGGCCACGCTGCACGACCTGGCCGAGAAGTACAACGTGTCTGCCGAGCGTATTCGTCAGTTGGAAAAGAGCGCGATGAACAAGCTCAAGCTGTCGATTGCCGCGTAAGCGACAAGCCGCAATGCAAAACGCCCCGAGATGATCGGGGCGTTTTTGTTTGTGGGGCTGACGAAGACCTGTAGGAGTGAGCTTGCTCGCGATAGCGGTTTTTCAGTCACTGCCTTGGTGTCTGGTGCGACGCCATCGCGAGCAAGCTCACTCCTACAGGTTTTGCGCGTGGCTCTAAAAGTTTGGTTTACCACTGCCGCCGATTGTTTATCCCCACCAGATAATCATCCCCACCCAACTGCCGCATCTGCTGGCGGATCCAGCCAGCGCGGCGTGAGACGTAGCTGCTCGGGTGGCTAGCGCTCCATTCCCGCGGGTTGGGCAGCACGGCGGCCAGGTAGCTGGCCTGCTGGGTCGATAGCTGGCTGGCGTTGACGTGGAAGTGATGCTGCGCGGCGGCCTGGGCGCCGAAGACGCCGTCGTCCCATTCCACGCTGTTGACGTACACCTCGAGAATCCGCTGCTTGGACCAGAACACCTCGATCAACCCGGTGAACCAGGCCTCCAGGCCCTTGCGCAGGTAGCTGCGGCCGGACCACAGGAACAGGTTCTTCGACACCTGCTGGCTCAGGGTGCTGGCGCCGCGAATGGAGCCGCCACGCTCGTTGTGAACCAGTGCGGCCTGAATGGCGTCGATATCGAAACCCCAGTGCTCGGCGAATTTCTGGTCTTCACCGGCGATCACCGCGACTTTCAGGTCATCGGAGATCTTCTCCCACGGCTCCCAGTCGCGCTGCAGGTCAATGGGCTGGCCGTCGAACCAGGATTCGATCTTGCGCTCGACCATCAATGCGGTAAACGGAGGAGGCACGAAACGGAAGATCAAAACCAGCACGACACTTGCCGCTGCGAACCAGAGCAGGCCTTTGGCGACACGACGAAGGAGAAAACGCAGCATAGAGATGGCTTGGCCGAACCCGTTGAGCGGGCCATTATACAGACCACGGGCCATTGAACGACTTCGCAGGGAGCTGCACATGTTACGAACCTTTCTGATGTTGGCTGCATTCTTCGGATTCACCGGCGTTGCCCTCGGCGCATTCGCAGCCCACGGCCTGAAAAACCGCCTGACGCCGGAGTACCTGGCGATCTTTCACACAGGTGTGCTCTATCAGGTGATTCACGCCCTGGCGATTTTCGGCGTGGCGATTCTGGCGACACAGATTCAAGGGCGGCTGGTGAGTTATGCCGGGATCGCCTTCGTGCTGGGCATCCTGCTGTTCTCCGGCAGCCTGTACCTGCTGACCCTGACCGGCGTCAGCAAGCTGGGCATCATCACGCCGATTGGCGGACTGTGCTTTCTGATCGGCTGGTTCATCCTGGGCTGGCTCGCGTGGCGGCTGGGGCTGGATACCCTCTGAACCACGACACCCAGCCCGTAGCAGCGCGGCTTGCCGGCGGGAGCGGTGTGTCAGGCAACACTTCAGGTACTGGCACACCGCTCCCGCCGGCAAGCCGTGCTGCTACGGGGCTCTAGACCTGTGCAGGACGAATGGCGCGCCTTTGCCTTGGGAATCCTGACTGATCGGGCTAGAATGCACGCCCCCTAAAATGATGGCTGCCCTTCGCATGCGCATTCAGTTGAACGGTGAATCCTATGAACTGCCCGACGGCGAGACCGTTGCGTCGTTGCTGACCCGTCTGGACCTGGCCGGGCGCCGTATCGCGGTCGAGCTCAATCTGGATATCGTCCCGCGCAGCCAGCACGCCTCCACGGCGTTGAATGAGGGCGATCAGGTCGAAGTGGTGCACGCCATCGGCGGCGGTTGATCCGCAGCGCCGCAGCCTGCCTGATCCAGAAGAACTGCAAAAACCTCAACCGTAAAGAGGATTTTCGATGAGCAATGTTCGTAGCGACAAGCCGTTCACAGTGGCCGGTCGTACTTTCCAGTCGCGCCTGTTGGTCGGCACTGGCAAGTACAAGGATATGGAAGAAACCCGTCTGGCCATCGAAGCCTCGGGCGCCGAGATCGTCACCTTCGCTGTGCGCCGTACCAACCTCGGCCAGATTGAAGGCGAACCGAACCTGCTCCAGGTGCTGTCACCGGATCGCTACACCTTCTTGCCCAACACGGCTGGCTGCTACGACGCCATCGAAGCCGTGCGCACCTGCCGCCTGGCCCGTGAGCTGCTCGACGGCCACAACCTGGTCAAACTGGAAGTATTGGCGGACCAGAAGACTCTGTTCCCCAACGTGATCGAAACCCTCAAGGCCGCCGAAACGCTGGTCAAGGAAGGCTTCGACGTGATGGTCTACACCAGCGATGATCCGATCATCGCCCGCCAACTGGCTGAAATCGGCTGCTGTGCGGTCATGCCGCTGGCCGGTCTGATTGGCAGCGGTCTTGGCATCTGCAACCCGTACAATCTGCAGATCATCCTCGAAGAATCGAAAGTCCCGGTGCTGGTCGATGCCGGTGTCGGTACTGCATCCGACGCCACCATCGCCATGGAGCTGGGCTGCGAAGCGGTGCTGATGAACTCGGCCATCGCCCATGCGCAGCAACCGATCCTCATGGCCGAAGCCATGAAACACGCCATCCTGGCAGGCCGCATGGCTTACCTGGCTGGTCGCATGCAGAAGAAACTCTATGCCAGCGCGTCCTCGCCGCTGGATGGTCTGATCAAGTAAGAGCCTGTTGATGATTGATTCGCAAAGCAGCGACCCACTTCCGGACGACGAAGTGATGAACGACGAAGACGGTAAAGAGCAGGGCGACGACAGCCATCACCGGCGCATCAAGAGCTTTGTGATGCGCGCCGGGCGCATGACCGAAGGCCAGCAGCGCGGCCTGGATCAGGGGCGCCCGCTGTTCGTGCTGCCACTGGCCGACGCGCCGGTCGATTACGACAAGGTGTTTGGTCGCTCGGCGCCGCGCACCCTGGAAATCGGCTTCGGCATGGGCCACTCACTGCTGGAAATGGCAGCGGCGGCACCTGAGCAGGATTTCATCGGCGTTGAAGTGCACCGTCCGGGTGTCGGTGCGCTGCTCAACGGCGTGCTGACTCAGGGCCTGACCAACGTGCGGGTCTACGATTGCGACGCGATCGAAGTGCTCAACCGCTGCGTGGCCGACAACAGCCTGGACCGCCTGATGCTGTTCTTCCCGGACCCATGGCACAAGTCGCGTCACCACAAGCGCCGTATCGTCCAGGCTGAGTTCGCCGCGCTGGTGCGCAGCAAGCTCAAACCAGGCGGCATTCTGCACATGGCTACCGACTGGGAGCCCTATGCCGAGTACATGCTGGAAGTGATGAACGTCGCGCCGGGTTATCGCAACCTGGCCGAAGACGGCAAATGCGTCCCGCGCCCTGCGGAACGTCCGATCACCAAGTTCGAACGCCGTGGTGAGCGGTTGGGGCATGGGGTTTGGGATTTGAAGTTCGAGAAGATCGCCTGATATTTACGACGATTACCTCGTAGCAGCACG
>NZ_JANHKS010000042.1 GCF_028682175.1 Pseudomonas putida
GGCTTGCCGGCGGGGGCGTCCTTGAGATCGCTCCCGCCGGCAAGCCGTGCTGCTACGTGATCGGTGTCATCTGGGGAATCCGTTACAACGCAAATGGCAAAGGAATGTGCACATCCTGGCGCTGTTCCAGGCGCTTGCCGAATTCTGCAGGGTCGTGGATCAGCACGTCCTGGCCGGCAAAGCTTTCTGCGGCGATCAGGCGCGACAGCCAGAACCTTACGCAACCCACGCGCAGCATCGTTGCCCACAACTGTGCTTCGGTTGCAGTGAACGGACGTAGGGCTGCATAGGCGCCCAGCAGTGCACGGGCCCGGGGCGCGTCGATGGCGCCGTCTTCGAACGAACACCAGTCATTCACCGCGATGGCCACGTCATACAGCATCGGCGCGGAGCAGGCGTTGTAGAAGTCGATCACGCCGGTCAGGTGCGTGCCTTCGAACAGCGTGTTGTCGCGGAACAGGTCGGCGTGCACGTTGGCCCGAGGCAAGGCCATGATCCTGGCCTGTTCACGCTCGATTTCGTCCACCGATTTCTTCAGCAGCGCACCTTCGGTTTCACCCAGGTGCGAAATGAAATTGCGGCCTTCTTCCAGCATCCAGTCCAGGCCCCGGTCGGTCTTGCGCTCGATGGGGTTGTCGCGGGTTGCCAGGTGCATGTGCGCCAGCAGCTCGCCGATCTGCATGCAGTGCTGGGTGTTGGGCTCGGTCGGGTGCTTGCCCGACAGCCGCGGTTGCAGCAGCGCAGGCTTGCCCTTGAGCTCGCGCAGCGCCTGGCCGTCGGTGGTGCGCAAGGCGTAGGGCACTGGCAGGTCGGCATCGTGCAGGACGTCCAGCAGTTCGATGAAGAACGGCATTTCCTGCACGGGGCCGCGCTCGACCAACGTCAGGACGTACTCGCCCTGCTCCATGCTGATGAAGAAGTTGGTGTTTTCACTTCCGGCGGCAATGCCCTGAAAATCACGCAGTTGGCCAAGCCCGTACGGGGCGAGAAAAACTTCCAGCTCGGGCCGAGCCAGGGGAGTAAAAACGGACATATGAACACTGCCAGCAAAAGGTGAATGTAAGGCCTACCAGCTGAATAATACCCATTGGGGGATCAGCATGTCCGGCTGATCAGCCCGAATGAATTGCCCGCTGGTGCCGTCAGCCCGCACCAGATAATACGGCTTTCCGTATTTTGGCGTGATTTTGACCGCATAAACGAAGCCGTTCGCCTTGTATTCCTGCACGAAATTGTCACCGTCCTTGCGGATCGTGACGTCAGGTTCGGCGGACGGCGCCTCGTCTTCGGCAGCCAGTGCCATCAGTGGGCAAGCAACCATCAAACTGACCAGCAACAGGCGATTTAGCGTGCGCATGATAACCTTGCTCCTTTGTCGTCAACGGTCCTCGCATTCTAGCGCCGACCCCGCCGAAAAGGTTGATCCTGCATGAGTCTTGCGCCCCTCGTCCTGGTGGACGGTTCTTCTTACCTGTATCGCGCTTTCCACGCGCTGCCGCCGCTCACCACGTCCAAAGGCCTGCCCACCGGTGCGGTCAAGGGCGTGCTGAACATGCTCAAGAGCCTGCGCAAACAGTATCCGGATAGCCCGTTTGCCGTCGTTTTCGACGCCAAAGGCGGCACGTTCCGTGATGAAATGTTTGCCGAGTACAAGGCCAATCGTCCCAGCATGCCCGATGACATGCGGGTGCAGATCGACTTCCTGCACAACTGCGTGAAAGGCCTGGGTTATCCGCTGCTGTGCGTCGAAGGCGTCGAGGCCGACGACGTGATCGGCACCCTGGCGCGCAGCAGTGCCGCAGCCGATCGCCCGGTGATCATCTCCACGGGCGACAAGGACATGGCCCAACTGGTCGACGGGCACATTACGCTGGTCAACACCATGACCGGTAGCGTGATGGACGTGGCCGGCGTGAAAGAGAAATTCGGTGTCGGTCCTGAGCACATCATCGACTATCTCGCGCTGATGGGCGACAAAGTCGACAATATCCCCGGCGTTCCAGGCGTGGGCGAAAAAACCGCCGCGGGCTTGCTGCTGGGTATCAATGGTGGCTTGAAGGAACTGTACGAGAACCTCGACAAGGTCCCGACCCTGGCCATTCGCGGGGCCAAGACCCTGCCTGCCAAGCTCGAAGAGCACAAGGAAATGGCGTTCCTGTCCTATAAGCTGGCGACCATCAAGGTCGATGTGCCGCTGGACATCGAGCTGGACGCCCTGCATTGCGGCGAGCCTGATCGGGAAGCCTTGCTGGCCCTGTACACCGAGCTTGAATTCAAGAGCTGGATCACCGACCTGCAACGCGAAGCCAAACAGGAAGGCGCCGAGATCGCGCCGGTGCAGGAGGCAGCGCCAGTCATCGAGGCCAAGTACGAGCTGATCCTGGAGCAGACCCAGTTCGACGCCTGGCTGAAGAAGCTTGAGGCCGCCAAGCTGTTCGCCTTTGTGGTGCAAAGCAATGGCACCGACGCCCAGCGCGCGCAGATCGTTGGCCTGTCATTCGCGATCAAGACCCACGAAGCCTGCTACATCCCGCTGACCCACTCCTACATGGGCGTGCCGCAGCAACTGGATCGCGACGCGGTGCTCAAGTCGGTCAAGCCGATGCTCGAAGACGCGAGCAAGATCAAGGTCGGTCAGCACGCCAAGTTCGCGATCAACCTGCTGGCCAACTGTGCCATCGATGGCGACCACGCCCAGGGCATCAGCGTGCAGGGCGTGAAGTTCGACACCATGCTCGAGTCCTATGTACTGGACTCCACGGCCACCCGCCACGACCGTGACAGCCTGGTCGCCAAGTATCTGGATCACACACCGGTAAACTTCCAGGACATCGCTGGCAAGGGCGCCAAGCAACTGACTTTCGATCAGATCGCCCTCGAACAGGCCGGCACCTACGCCGCCGAAGAGGTCGATCTGACCCTGCGCCTGCACGAAATCCTGCAGGAAAAACTCGGGAAAACCCCAAGACTGGCACCGGTGCTCAATGACATCGAAATGCCGCTGATGCCGGTACTGGCGCGTATCGAGCGCCAGGGCGCGCTGGTCGATGCCAAGCTGCTGGGCATCCAGAGCGTCGAGCTGGGCAACAAGATGACCGAGCTTGAGCGCGAGGCGTTTGCCATCGCCGGTGAGGAGTTCAATCTGGGCTCGCCCAAGCAGCTGGGGGTGATTCTCTACGAAAAACTCGGCATGCCGATCATCAGCAAGACCGCAACCGGCCAGCCTTCCACGGCTGAAGCGGTACTGGCGGAACTGGCCGAGCAGGAGTTTCCGCTGCCCAAGGTGCTGATGCAGTACCGCTCGATGAGCAAGCTGAAAAGCACCTACACCGACCGCCTGCCGGAGCAGATCAACCCGCGCACCGGGCGGATTCACACCTCCTACCATCAGGCCGTCGCCGTGACCGGGCGCCTGTCGTCCAGCGACCCGAACCTGCAGAACATCCCGATCCGCACCTCCGAGGGCCGCCGGATTCGCCAGGCGTTCGTCGCGCCTGCGGGCTACAAGCTGCTGGCGGCGGACTACTCGCAGATCGAGTTGCGGATCATGGCCCATCTGGCCAAGGACGAAGGCCTGCTGCACGCTTTCCGCAACGACCTGGATGTGCACCGTGCGACCGCCGCCGAAGTCTTCGGCGTTGAACTGGAAAACGTTACTGGCGACATGCGCCGCAGCGCCAAAGCCATCAACTTCGGCCTGATCTACGGCATGAGCGCGTTTGGCCTGGCCAAACAGATCGGCGTTGATCGCAAGCAGTCGCAGGCCTACGTCGACACCTACTTCGCCCGCTACCCCGGCGTGCTGCAATACATGGAACGCACCCGCGCCCAGGCCGCCGAGCAGGGTTTCGTTGAAACCATCTTCGGCCGTCGCCTGTACCTGCCGGACATCAATGCCAAGAACCAGGCCCTGCGCAAAGGCGCCGAACGCATGGCGATCAACGCGCCGATGCAAGGCACGGCGGCTGACATCATCAAGCGTGCGATGGTCGCGGTGAACAGCTGGCTGGATGCTTCAGGGCTCGACGCCCGCGTGATCCTGCAAGTGCACGACGAACTGGTGCTGGAAGTGCGTGAGGACCTGGTCGAGCAGATCAGCCAGGAAATCCGCGTGCACATGAGCGGCGCCGCCGAACTGGACGTGCCGCTGCTGGTGGAAGTGGGCGTGGGCAATAACTGGGATGAGGCGCACTAATCGTTTGTTGTTCGCACGGCTTTTGTGGGTGGACCACATGCTAGGAGTCTTGCGCATCATCTGTGGGAGTGGGCTTGCCCACGAAGAGGTCGGGTCAGGCGCGGAAGATTTTGGGGCAGTGCCTGAGTATTCGCGGGCAAGCCCGCTCCCACAGGTGATCAATTGCGACCTTGCCAACATTAAATTTCCGCGGATTTTGAACTTCCGCGAACATTACCCGGTCAGAGCTTGCGAGTGGCTGACGTAGCCGCTCATGCTCCTATGTTGTGTTAAGTGTTGGCAGATATCCGGACCACTCCCGAGCGGTCTGGACTTGGACCCCGAACTTCCCCTCCCCATATGAAGTCCGGGGTTTTTTTTGCCTGCGATTCAGGCCGCAGGCGCTTTGTCTTCCAGCTCCATCCAGTCGGCCAGCACGGTGTAGGCCTCTTCCAGGCCCATGCGCTTGGGTGCCGAGAACAGCTGGATGGTGACGGTGTCGCCCCAACCTTTGCGAATTTCGGACTGGACCTTGAGCAGCGTGTTCTTGGCCGCGCCGAAGGTCAGTTTGTCGGCTTTGGTCAGCAGGATGTGCATCGGCATGCCGCTGGCGATGGCCCAGTCGAGCATCAGCAGGTCGAAGTCGGTCATCGGATGGCGAATGTCCATCATCAGAATCAGCCCCTTCAGGCTCTCCCGGCTGCCCAGGTACGCCTCAAGGTGACGCTGCCAGTGCTGCTTGAGCGGGATTGGCACTTTCGCGTAGCCGTAGCCTGGCAAGTCGACCAGACGGCGATCGTCGTCCAGACTGAAGAAGTTCAGCAGCTGGGTGCGGCCCGGGGTTTTCGAGGTACGCGCCAGGCTTGCGTGGGTCAGGGTGTTCAGCGCGCTGGATTTACCGGCATTGGAACGCCCGGCGAAGGCGACTTCGAAGCCTTCGTCATCGGGGCACTGATCGACTTTGGCGGCGCTGAGCATGAACTTGGCTTGTTGGCACAAACCGAGGATCGGGTTCTTGAGTTGCATGGGATATCCGGTGAGGGCGTTGGCGCGGTTTGGCGCCAGCGGGGTGTCTTTTTCCGTTTGATGGGCGCAAGTATATAATGCCGCAGATTTTGTGTGTGCTTTGTGCGTCAGCAGGATAGAAGTTCGCGCAAGTCGGGCTAACCTTACACCAACAATAAAATCCATTGGATTAGCCGATGAACAAACTACTGGTGAGTCTGCTGTTGACCCTGGGTATTTCTGGCGCCGCGCAAGCTGCTGACATCCCGGTGGGCGATCCCGCCGCTGGCCAGCCGAAAACCGCTGTGTGCGGTGCCTGCCACGGGCCGGACGGCAACAGTATGGCGCCCAATTTTCCGAAACTGGCAGGGCAAGGCCAGCGTTACCTGCTCAAGCAGCTGCACGAGATCAAGGACGGCAAGCGTGTGGTGCTGGAGATGACCGGCCTGCTCAATAACCTGAGCGACCAGGACCTGGCCGACATCGCGGCCTATTTCGCCAGCCAGCGCGGCAGTGTCGGCGCCGCCGATGCAAACCTTGTCGCCAGGGGCGAGGCTTTATTCCGGGGCGGCAAGCTGGATCAGGGCATGCCGGCCTGCACGGGCTGCCATTCGCCCAATGGCGCCGGCAACGCTGCCGCAGGCTTTCCGCACCTGGGCGGGCAGCACGCCGACTATGTGAAGAAACAGCTCACGGCGTTCCGCGAAGGGGAGCGCACCAACGATGGCGACACCATGGTCATGCGCACCATTGCGTCCAAGCTCAGCAACAAGGATATCGACGCGCTGTCGGCCTATATACAGGGTCTGCATTAACGCCGGATTAACGCGAAGCCCCTGATCTAGAGGCTTTTGGCGCGGTTTCACACTTCTTCACGATTCCCGTGCAGGCGGGCTAAAAAGGGTAGCGAACGGCTGCCCTTTTTTGTGCGCGCAGGCGTTACACTTGCGAACTCGTATCACCTCCTCCGGTCCAACTGCCGGTATCGAGGTGGCCTTTCATGCCCAGGAGTTAAGCATGCGTAATCTGATTCTCAGCGCCGCTCTGGTGTTCACCAGCCTGTTCGGTCTGACCGCTCAAGCTGCAGAGCCTATCGAAGCGGGCAAGCAATATGTCCAGCTGAGCAGCGCCGTCCCTGTTTCCGAACCAGGCAAGATCGAAGTCGTCGAGATGTTCTGGTACGGCTGCCCGCACTGCTACGCCTTCGAGCCAACCATCAATCCATGGATTGAAAAACTGCCGGCCGACGTGCACTTCGTGCGCATCCCTGCCATGTTCGGCGGCCCATGGGATGCCCACGGCCAGCTGTTCATCACCCTGGACACCATGGGTGTAGAGAAGAAAGTCCACACCGCCGTATTCGACGCCATCCAGAAAGGCGGCAAGCGTCTGACCGACCCTAATGACATGGCCGAATTCGTCGCCACCCAGGGCGTCGACAAGACCAAGTTCCTGGAAACCTTCAACTCGTTCGCTGTGAAGGGCAAGATCGCCCAGTACAAGGAACTGGCCAAGAAGTACGAGATTTCCGGCGTTCCGACCATGATCGTCAACGGCAAGTACCGTTTCGACCTGGCCTCGGCCGGTGGTCCGGAGCAGACGCTGGACGTGGCCGATCAGCTGATCGCCAAAGAACGTGCAGCAGCCAAGTAAGCGCCCGTGATCACGCGCTGGGGTACTGAACGCGCCGTTGCCCGGCATTCGGCGAAGGTCAACGAGCGTCACCTGGAGCAGACCGGATTGCCGTCCGATGGCCGGCTGCGTCTGCTCAGCTTCAACATTCAGGTGGGCATCAGTACCGAGCGCTACCGGCACTACCTGACCCGTGGCTGGCAGCACCTGCTGCCCCACAATGGTCGTGCCGGAAATCTGCAGAAGATCGGCAACCTGCTTGCCGACTACGATCTGGTCGCCCTGCAGGAAGCCGATGGCGGCAGCCTGCGATCAGGCTACGTCAATCAGGTCGAGCACCTGGCCCAGCTCGGGTCATTCCCGTACTGGCATCAACAGCTCAATCGCAACCTGGGGCGCTTCGCCCAGCACAGCAATGGCGTGCTGAGCCGCTTGCGCCCCCATGACATCGAAGACCATCCCTTGCCAGGCCCTGCCGGGCGCGGCGCGATCCTGGTTCGCTTCGGCGAAGGCGAAGACGCGCTGGTGGTGGTGGTCATGCACCTGGCGCTGGGTGCACGCACCCGTACTCGTCAGTTGGCCTACATTCGCGAGCTTATCGGCGGTTATCGGCACCAGGTGCTGATGGGCGACATGAACACCCATGCCGCCGACCTGCTGGAAACCTCGCCCCTGCGCGACCTGGGCCTGTTGGCGCCACAGATCGAAGCCACCTTCCCCAGTTGGCGCCCGCAGCGCTGCCTGGACCACATCCTCTTGAGCCCGACCCTGACACTTGAGAAAGTGCAGGTACTGGCTCAGCCCATCTCCGATCATCTGCCCGTCGCGGTGGAGATTCGCTTGCCGGCCTCATTAATTGGGGACTCCCTGCCGATAACAAGCCCATCTCCTCGCGGATCCTCGGAATGAGCGACGAAGCTGAACGCTGGAAAGAAAAATACCTCAAGAGCATCGAGCAGCAAGACAAGCTCGAAAAGCGCTGGAATGCCCGCCTCGACCTGTTGCGTCGCGGCTTGGTGCGCAGCAGCCTTGCGGCGGAAGGTGCCGACAAGGCGGTAGACCAGTGCATGAAAGAAATGCGCGAAGTCGTGCGCAAGGACGACATGGACGCAGGCCTGGCCGCGCTGATTCCGCGCCTTGAAAAAGCCGTACTCGATTCCGAGCAGCGTCGCGAACAGCGTGTCGAGCAGATGGCCACGGCCCTGACCTCGCTGGTGACACAACTGCAAAGCCTGCCCCTGCCCCGGGAAGTCGCCAAACCCCTCAAGCGCTTCGCCAAGAACCTGGAAGATCGCGTCACCCAGGCCCGTGAGCTGCCGCTGCTGCTCAGCGAGCTGAGCGGCCTGCAGGGCCAGGCGTTTTCTCAGCTTGAGCATCCGGAGGAAGTGGCGCGGCCAGGATTCCTGCAGCGGCTGTTTGGTAGCCGGGATGCTTCGGACGGGGCAGAGCCGGCCCCCGCCGAAACCCCAGTTGCGGCACTCGTCGCCCCGGCTGTGGAGGCGCCTGCGGCTGCGCAACCTGCGCACGCGCCTGAATCACCCGCTCCAGTCGCCGAGCCCAGGTCGTCGGAGCCTGAGACAGTGCTGGCTGAATCGCCTCAGGTCGAGGCGCCTGAGCCCGCGCCCCCTCAAGAAGTTGAGGCCGCCACTGCCGAGCCTGCTGTGATTGACGACGCGGCGCCTCCGGATTCGGATGAGACACTTGCCGAGACTGCGCCCGTCGAAGCCACCGATGAGCCCGCGTCGATCAGCGAAGAGCAGGCCATCGAACAGGCCGAAGCTGCGATAGACGATCAGGACAATGAAGCCCCGCCAGCGAGCGAGGAGCCCGCAGAGGCCGAGAATGCAGACGTCGAAGACGTTGAAGACGTTGAAGAAGCTGTAGTCGACGAAGCCGAGATCGAAGAAGACGGCCCCTTCGCGCTGCCGTCATCCCCCGAGCCCAGCTACAGCTCGGTCGCGGTACACATCGAACAGACACTGCTGGGCCTGCTCAACGACCTGACCCTGCCCGAACACCACCGTCCGCAAGCGCAAGCCATGCGTGAACGATTGGAACATGGGCTGAACTGGTACGAACTGCTGCCGATTCTCGACGATCTTGCGGTGCTGATGCTGGCGATCACCAACAGCGAACAGCACGAGTTCGAGCGCTATCTCAAGCAGTTGAACGAGCGGCTGGCCTCCTTCCAGAGCAACTTGCAGGCGGCCACCGAGGATCACGCAGGCCAGCAATCCGCATCCCGGGACATGACCGACCAGCTGCGTGAACACGTAGGCGGGTTGCAGAGCAGCGTGCAGGAAGCGTCGGACCTCACCAGCCTCAAGAGTGTGCTGGAACGCCGGCTCGAAGGCTTGCTCGGCGCCATGGACGAGCACCAGAAGGAGCGCGACGAGCGCGAGCAGGAAGTGGCCTCGCGGCTTCAATCCCTGGCCGGGCGCGTGGCGACCATGGAACAGGAAGCCTTGGGTTTCCGGGCGAACCTCGAAGAACAGCGGCAAAAAGCCTTGATCGACACCCTGACCGGGCTGCCCAACCGGGCGGCGTGGAACGAGCGGCTGGATCACGAGATCGAGCAACTGGACAAGCACAAATCCAGCCTGCTGCTGGGCATTCTCGACCTGGATCACTTCAAGCGCATAAACGACGGCTACGGCCACCTGGCCGGGGACAAGGTGCTGAAGATCGTCGCCAGCCAGTGGGCAAAACGCCTTCGCACTGAAGACTTCATTGCCCGTTTCGGGGGTGAAGAATTCGTGGTCCTGTTGCCCCATACCCAGATGGCAGAAGGCCTGGCACTGCTTGAGCGCCTGCGCGAGGCCATCGAACAATGCCCGTTCCACTTCAAGGGGGAGCCGGTCACGATCACCGTGTCCATGGGCGTCACCCTCTTCCGGCCCGGCGAGCGCAGCGACGTGGTGCTCAAGCGCGCGGATCAGGCGTTGTACAAAGCCAAGAACGAAGGGCGAAATCGCATCGAAAAAGGCTGAGTTCCCACAACATCGGTTGGCAGATGCCGACGCGCAATCTTGGGCGGCGGGTCGGCATTACGTTACACTGTTGCATTATCTGCCCATGTGTTGTGCCTTTTTATGAAGTCTTTCGCCGCGTTCTGCCTGCTCCTGTTGCTCACCGCCTGTTCGAGCGGTCCCAGGCTGGACACCAGCCATCCTTCCGTCAACTTCGACAGCCGCGTGCAGTTCGTGGTGGTGCATTACACCTCGGCGTCGCTTGACCGTTCGCTGGAGCTGCTGACCCACGGCGAGGTCAGTGCGCATTACCTGATCGGCGACGGCCCGGCCACGACCTACAAGCTGGTGGATGAAACCCAGCGCGCCTGGCACGCCGGCGAAAGCGAGTGGGACGGCCGCACCTGGCTCAACTCCAGCAGCATTGGCATCGAGATCGTCAATCCGGGTTACCGCGACACGCCTGCCGGCCGGCTCTGGTATCCCTACAGCGAGGCGCAGATCCAGGCGCTGATCGTACTGCTCAAGGACATCGTCAAGCGCCACCACATCGAGCCTCGCCACGTGATTGGTCACAGCGACATCGCGCCACTGCGCAAGCTCGATCCGGGACCGCTGTTCCCGTGGAAGCGTCTGGCCGAAGAAGGGCTGGGGATCTGGCCGGATGAGGCACAGGTTGCGCAGCGTCAGGCGCAGATGATGGGCGTGGTCCCGAGCGCCGCCTGGTTCCAGCAACAACTGGCTTTGCTGGGTTACCCGACGCCACAGACGGGCGAATGGGACATCGCCAGCCGTCATGTGCTGGCAGCGTTCCAGATGCACTATCGGCCGCAGAAATTCGACGGCGAAGCTGATCTGCAAAGTGCAGCTATTCTTCAAGTGCTGAACCTGAAGCATTAAATTACCCGTAACGTCGGTTTCTGACGGGCTATTTGCGCGCTTGTTGCTATACCTCATTGGTATTCATCTGGATATCAGCCGATGTTCACGGCGTCAACGCAGCTGCGCTCAGCTCTTTATCGCCCTTCGCTCCTGGCATTGCTGGCCGCGTTGCTGAGTGCTGCTGTCTTGTTGGCGGGCAGTTTCGGGCTGGCGATGCATCAGGCGCGTCAGGAAGAAAGTGCCCAGATGAACGCCCAGGGCGAGCGCTTTCTGGTGCGTCTGGACCAGTTGTTCGGACAGTTGCGGGCCGGCCTCGATCAGCTTGAAGCGCAGCCCTTGCGCGGCTGCGGGCCGGCGATGATCGAGCAGTTGCGCCAGGTGAACTCGCGCTATCGCTTCATCTATGAAGTGGCCTACGTCGACGACACCCAGTTCTGCTCCAGCTGGACCCGCCAGAGCATGATCGGCAAGCCCCGGGCGCCGGACATCCGCGGGCCGACCTACGACTACTGGCTGAACACGTCCACCCAACCTGACGACAACCTCGCTTCCCTGATGCTGGGGCGCGGGGAATTTCGCGTATCGACCTCTCGCGGGCACCTGACCGATGTTGTGGACTTGCCCCCCGGCGGCAGCCTGGTGGTGGTGCTCGATCAAGGCACCAAGGCCGTTCCGGTGCTGGGCCCCGCGCAGACCTGGCCGCCGACGCCTGACTGGTCCCCGACGTCCACGGACACCCTGAGCACCACCCAGGACAAACTGGTGTACCGGATGCCGACGCAGAACCCGGACTACCAACTGGTGCTGATTACGCCGCGCAGTGGCCTGCAGGAGAAGGTTACCGGTGCCTGGTGGCTGCTGGTGCCGGCAAGCATGCTGGTGTCGCTCTGCATCGGGATCCTGGTATTGCAGTTGGTCAGGCAGCGGCTTTCGCTGGGTGGCGAGCTGCACGGGGCGCTGCGTCGTGGCGAGCTGAAGGTGCTGTATCAACCCATTTTCGACCTCAACACCCGGCTGTGCGTGGGGGCTGAGGCCCTGGTGCGCTGGCGACGACCCGATGGCACCCTGACCAGCCCGGACCTGTTCATACCGCTTGCGGAAAACACCGGGCAGATCCGTCAGATCACCGATTTCGTCCTGCAACAGTTGCTGGAGCAACTGGGCCAGTTACTGCGCGCCAACCCGCACCTGTACGTTTCGGTGAACCTGGCGGCGTGCGATGTGATGGCGCCGCGCATAGGCCGGGTGACGGCCAAGCTGCTGGCGCTGCACCGTGTGGCACCCCGGCAGATTGCCTTCGAGGTCACCGAGCGTGGCCTGGTTGACGTGGTGGTCGCCCGCAATCACTTGCAGGCCCTGCGCGATCGCGGGCATCAGGTGCTGATCGATGACTTTGGCACCGGGTATTGCAGCCTCGCCTATCTGCAGACCCTGCCGGTGGATTGCCTGAAGATCGACAAGGCCTTCATCGACGCCCTGGGCCACGATGCCGCCAGCAGCGGGGTGGCGCCGCACATCATTCGCATGGCTCACGCCCTGGAACTGCGGGTCATTGCAGAAGGCATCGAGTTCGAATCCCAGGCTTTGCTGCTCAAGAGCGAAGGGGTGATCTACGGCCAGGGCTGGCTGTTCGCAAGGCCACTGACCGCCGCCAAATTCACCGAGCTTGTCACCGGCGGACGGCGCAATGCCGGACGCCGGGCTGATGATGTGGCGTAGACGGATGCGCACGACAGCCCCGTAGCAGCACGGCTTGCCGGCGGGGACCTTCCCAAGATCGCCCCGCTGGCAAGCCATGCTGCTACGCCCTGCGGGCCGGCTTCTACAACGGCAACGCCATGTAGAACTGCGTACCCTGCCCCGGCCGTGAATACACACCCATGCGTCCGCCGTGCAACTGCACGATTTCCTTGCACAGCGCCAGGCCCAGCCCCGCCCCGCCTTTCTTGCGGCCCACCTGTACGAAGGGCTCGAAGATCCGCGCCTGCTGACCGTACGGGATACCTTCGCCGTTGTCGTCGACGCTGATAATCAGGCGCTCGCCATGACGCCGCGCTTGCAGGCGGATCAGGCCTGACTGCGGTGTGTGACGCAGGGCGTTATCCAGCAGGTTGTCCAGCACGCGATCCAGCTGGGCCTTGTCGGCTTGCAGGCGTGGCAGCGGCTCCTGCATTTCCAGCAGCACCATCACGTCCTGTTCATGGGCCGATTCGGCGAAGCGTTGACGGGCCGCGTTCAGCAGTTCGCTGACGTCACACGGCTCGAGCGCAAGCTTTTGCAGCCCGTTCTGGTAGCGGGAGAAATTCAGCAGATCGTTGATCAGCTGCATCAGCCGCTGCATTTCCTCGTTGACGGTCTTGAACAGGTCCGTCTCCCGGGAATCCGGCGCGAACTTCACGCGCTCCTGCAACAGCCCGAAGGCCATGTGCATGCCGGTGACCGGCGTGCGCAGTTCGTGGGAGGCACGCAAGACGAACTCACTGCGCACGCGCTCGAAAGCCCGTTGCTCGGTGACATCGTGCAGCACCATCACGGCCCCGAGGATATGGCCTTCAGTGTGGCTCACCGGGGTCATGCTGTAGGTCAGCAGCCGGGTTTCGCCGTCTATCTCGATGGAAAGGTCTTCCGGCGCACGTTCAAGGGAGCCGCCGCGCAGCACCAGCGACAGTTGCTGGTCCATCTCCGGTCGCGCAAGCGCCTCGCCCAGCCCCTGCCCCAGCTTGCTCTCCTCCCAGCCCAGTTGCCGTTGGGCTACGGGGTTCAAGTGCTCAAGGCGCCCCTGGCGGTCGATCATCAGCAAGCCGTCGTCGATGCTGTCCAGCACCGCTTGCAACCGTTGCTGGCCTGCCAGCAGTTCATCGACATTGGTGACCTGATGCTGGCGCAGCGCCTCGGCCATGATGCCAAAGCGTCGCGTCAGTTGGTTCATCTCCGAGGCCGAGGAGATTGGCAGGGTCACGTCAAAGTTGCCCTGCCCGATATGGTCCGCGGCCTTGGCCAGCGCTTCGATCGGCGCCCCGAAACGCCGGGCGATGCCGTGGGCGGTGATAAAGCCGATGGCCAGAACCGCCAGGCCGACCAGGCCCAGCAGGCCAGCGACCCACAGCGCCTTTATCCTCGATGCCTTTTCAGCTTCGCTGATGTTATCCAGCGCCTGGCGATGAGCCTCGACCAGATCGTTGCGCACCGCGTTGAAGGTGTTGGTCACCGCCGGGTCGTCGCTGATCGCGTTGGCCGGATCGCTGGTTTGCTTGAGCGCAGCCAGGAACAGCTCGAAATCCTGGCGAGCTTTCTCGAATCCGCTGTGGGTGGCGGTTTGCAGGTCGTGATCGATGCCTTGGCCGAGCAGTTCCTGAAAGTCTTGCTGATCCTTCTGCAAGGCCGTGCGGTCGGTGGTGTCCTTGAGCAGGATGACCAGTTGATCGCCCAGGTTCTGACGCAGCTTGAGGCCGATATCCAGGGTGATGAAGTTGTGATGGATGAGCGATTCCTGGGACTTGGCCATCTGCATGACGCTGACCAGTCCCAGAATCAACCCCAGCAAGGCGACGGTGATGAGCGCCGAGATGCTGAGGAACAGCCGCGTGCGCAGTGTCATCGCGAACTTCATGAGCGATCCGTCACAAGTTGTACTGCTTGCGTTTGCGGTACAGCGTCGAGGCGTCGATGCCCAGGGTGCGTGCCGCCTGATCGAGGGTGTCGCTGGTCGCCAGCACCGCGCCGATGTGGGCTTTCTCCAGTTCGTCCAGGCTCAACGCCGCGCCAACCCGTGGTGCGTTGTTGGTCGGCAGGTCGCCCATGCCCAGGTGGCTGATTTCGACTTTCTCCTGCGGACAGATAATGCTCGCCCGTTCGATGACGTTACGCAGCTCGCGGATGTTGCCTGGCCAGCGGTAATTGAGCAGTGCGCTGCGCGCCTCCTCGCTGAAGCCACGGGCCGGGCGTCCGTAATCCTTGACGAAGCGCGCCAGGAACCGGTCCGCCAGGGTCAGGATGTCTTCGCTGCGCTCGCGCAGGGGCGGCAGGTGCAGGGTAATCACGTTCAGGCGGTACAGCAGGTCCTCGCGGAAGCGCCCTTCGCGGACCATGTCTTCCAGGTTGAGGTTGGTCGCCGCCAGGATGCGCACATCGGCGCGGCGTGTCACCGGGTCACCAACGCGCTCGTATTCCTTGTCCTGAATGAAGCGCAGCAGTTTCGGCTGCAGGGTCAGTGGGAAATCGCCGATCTCATCGAGGAACAATGTACCGCCGTCTGCCTGATTGACCCGGCCGAGCGTGCTTTCGCTGGCACCGGTAAACGCGCCACGGCTGTGACCGAACAGCTCGCTCTCCATCAACTCCGCCGTCAGCGACGGGCAGTTGATGGTGACGCAGGCCTTTTTCGCGCGCTTGCTCCAGCCGTGGATCGCGCGGGCCAGTTCACCCTTACCGGTGCCGGACTCGCCGAGAATCAGAATGTTGGCGTCGGTGCCCGCCACCTGGCGCGCGGTTTCAAGGATCGCCATCATCGACGGGCTGTGGGAATCCAGGCCGTCCTTGGGTTTGCGCACTTCCCCTTCCAGCGCTTCCAGGCGTGCCGAAAGCTGGCGGACCTCCAGTTGCTTGGCGGTTGCCAGGCGCAACTGGTCAGGGCTGCAAGGCTTGACCAGGTAATCGGCCGCGCCAGCCTGAATGGCGTCCACGGCAGTGTCTACCGCCGAATGCGCGGTGACTATCACCACGCGCATCCACGGCGCCTGAATGCGCATCTGCGCCAAAACCACCAGACCGTCGTCTTCCCCAAGACGCAGATCCAGAAAACACACGTCGAACACCTGCCGCTGCAACAAGGCTTCAGCCTGGGCTGCGCTGTTGGCGGTGGCAACGCTGTAACCCTCATCTTCCAGGCAATAGCGGAAGGTGCGAAGGATGGCGGATTCATCATCCACTAGCAGAATACGGCCCTGATTCTCAGTGGCTTCTTCCATTTTTCCTACGCTCCTAAATGAATTGTCTTGGTTAGTCCCGGAAAGATCGGGCAAGTTGCATGGTTCATTCTGATTGATTCCGTGCGCGGCATGGTAGCGATCTGCCGAAAAAACCGAGAACACCATGATTTGTCGCACCTGACACCCGTCAGGCCTCGCAATACAGGGCGTGACAGGAAAGCCGGACAGAACATCTGGGCGAATGCAAAGTCTTTCCATGAGTACCTTTTTGGAAATGTCTGGAGATTTGCCATGCACCCGCTGAAGAAGATCGCCCTTGCCATCACCACCGCCAGCCTGTTGGGAATGACCCCTGTCGTTGCCCAGGCGGCCCAGGGCGATCTGCCTACACAGTTGCAGCAAGCGCGTCAGGAAGGGTCGATCTGGACTGCGTTTGCCCTGAACCGGCACCTGAGCCCCTTCAACATCAGCGTGCAGGTCGAGCAGGGCACCGCCACGCTCAAGGGCAAGGTGGAGAATCAGGTGGACAAGGATCTGGCCACGCAGATCGCCAGCGACGTCCAGGGCATCAATAAGGTCGAGAACTTGCTGGAGATCGACCCGCAGGTTGCCTCCGAACCCGGCACCAAGGCCAACATGGCCCAGCGTTTCGATGACGCGACGCTGACCGCGACCATCAAGTCCAAGCTGCTGTGGAACAGCGTGACCGAGGGGCTGAACATCGAGGTCAGCGCCAATCAGGGCGTGGTGACGCTCAAAGGCCAGGCCAAGGACGCCGACGCCAAGCAGCTTGCCGGTAGCCTTGCGAGCAACACCGACGGGGTGACCGAGGTGAACAACCTTATCAGCGTGAGCGCCCGTGACACCCAGGCCATCAAGGAGCAGAACGAGGCCGCTGCCAACAGCGTGAAGGAAGAGCTCAGTGATACATGGATCACCAGCAAGGTGAAATCCAGCCTTATCTATAGCCGCACACTCGACGGACTGAACATCAAGGTGCAGACCAAGGACGGGGTGGTCAGCCTCGATGGCGTGGTGGCCAATTATGCCGAGAAGGAACTGGCGGTGGAGATCGCCCGCAATATCAGAGGGGTCAAGGGCGTGGATGCCGACACGTTGCGGGTGGTGGCACGTAGCGCCGGCTGATCAACCCTTGTAGGAGCGCGCTTGGTCTGGGCCGCATTCGGACGACCAGCGGTGTGTCAGACCAATATGTTTTTCAGATACACCGCCGTCGTCCGAATGCGGCCCAGACCAAGCGCGCTCCTACAGGCGGCGTCACCTGCCGCCATGCAGTTCCGCTCGATCCCGGTCGTGCATTGCGCACGATGCCAAATGTTCAATCGTGCAGCCTGCTTGTAAGAGTCGTCCCTCAAAAATATTTAACTTGTTGATTTATAACGTTTTTATGGCGTTCAAAAAGCTGGCACAACCGCTGCAATACTTCAGGTAACAAGTCTGCACCGTCGGACAACAAGATCACCTGGAGCCAACCGAATGAACACTCAACGCCTCGCCCAACTGCGCATTTCTCCTCTGCACTTGCAGCAGGGTCTGTTTGCCAGCCTGGCGTTGATGGTCACGCTGATCGTCGTTCAGCAGTTCGCTCACTGGAACCAGCATCAAGACACCGCTCAGATCCAGCCTGTCTACATTCACAGCGCGCCCTTCGCCAAGGCCAGCGCCCTGACAGCACGGGATGTGGCCCTGAGCCTGCAATCGGTTGAAGACGCGGCGGCCGTCAACGATGAGTCGCCTCGTCAACAGAGTTGGGTCTTCTGAGCTTCGTGTTCAAAGACGTGACCTTCACCCAGGGTCGTATTTGACACCTCGGTGCAGCTAGAAATTAAAAACAGTAAGGAGAATCACCATGTTGAGCTGGGCAATCACATTTCTGATCATCGCCATCGTCGCAGCGGTTCTGGGCTTCGGTGGTATCGCAGGCACTGCAACGGGTATCGCCAAGATTCTCTTTATTGTGTTCCTGGTGATGTTCGTCGTGTCGTTCTTCTTCGGTCGTCGCGGACGAGGCTGACCATGGCTGGCAAGCATTTCCATGCATTGACTCTGGCGCTTCTCGCAAGCGCCAGCGCCATGGCCATGGCGGCCAATGACGGGCAGACCCGGGTCAACGAGCTGCTGAGCTCGGACCCTGCGTACCGCCAGACCTGGTCAGGTGTAGTGAAGAAGGAAGAACGCCTGCCGGACTGGGTGATCAACCTGTCCGGTACGTCGGATCAAATGAACGCCGTAACGGAAGATGGTGACAAGTATCTGGTAGGGCCGCTTTGCGAAACCCAGGACACTTGTATCAACAAGCGTCTGATCGTGGCTTTCAGCATGGATAAGTCCCATGCCTACGCCATGTTGGTCGAGGTCCCGGCAGGTTTGCCGGCAGACAAGTCGCCAACTCGCCACGCCGATTACCGTTTCCTTGGCAAGCCCGATGAAGGCATGCAGGGCCTTTTGAAGGAGCAGCTCAAGAGAGATCCAAACTGGTACTGATTCGAATGACGGAAGACACAACTGCATTTGGTCTTCCCGACAGCCGCGCAACCCGAGGAGGGTCTGCGCGTGACCAAGGGGTCGGGACGTTCTGACCAAGGGAGTGGTCGCAGCGTCTCAGGTGCACAGGGAGTGCTCCCATTCGTGGGCCGGGTCAGGAAGCCGCCAAGCAAGTCCATTGTCAGAGCCGCTCGCGAGGCGATCCGATCATGGACTTGCGACGCGCAATCGATCTTCCCCTCCGTTTTTTCCCTCCCTGCGACCGTATATCGAGAAATATCATCCCCTTTCTTGCGGATTGGCCACCCATGACCAATTTGTCACTTGCTTGCCTCTTCACGCATCTCATCGCGCTACAGGCGACGTTTTAGCCACTTCTCAGCAGATTCCTGTACAGGTCCTATGCTCCGTTTCAGGGCGTTTTTTGCTAAGTATTTGATTTTCCTCATGCCGATTCGGCATGAGGTAGTCATTTACGGCATTAGACGATGGCCTCTTGCGTGGGAATAGTTGCGCCTTTTTTCCGCTTGCCGAGAGCTTGGATGCTCAATTGCGGTGACCTTCTCTGAACAGTTTCAAGGGCATTCGCGCCACCCAGTCGCTTCACAAGAGCGGCTCCAAAGCGTCGATGGAAGCTGTTCTCGCCAACTACAACAAAGGTTATTGAAATGAAGAAGGCAAAACTGAGCCTCGCCTGGCAGATCCTCATCGGTCTGGTCCTGGGTATCTCGCTCGGAGCGCTGCTCAACCACTTCAGCGCTGAAAAGGCGTGGTGGATCAGCAACATCTTGCAGCCCGCCGGCGATATCTTCATCCGTCTGATCAAGATGATCGTGATCCCGATCGTGATTTCCTCCCTGGTGGTGGGTATCGCGGGCGTCGGTGATGCGAAGAAACTGGGCCGCATTGGCCTGAAGACGATCATCTACTTCGAAATTGTCACCACCATTGCCATTGTTGTCGGCCTGCTGCTGGCCAACGTGTTTCACCCGGGCACCGGCATCGACATGAGCACGCTGGGCACCGTGGACATCTCGCAATACGAGAAAACCACGGCTGAAGTGCAGCACGATCACGCCTTGATCGCGACCATCCTCAACCTGATCCCGTCGAACATCTTCGCCGCCGTTGCCCGTGGCGACATGCTGCCGATCATCTTCTTCTCGGTGTTCTTCGGCCTGGGTCTGTCCAGCCTCAACGCCGAAGTGCGCGAGCCGCTGGTGAAGGTGTTCCAGGGCGTTTCGGAAACCATGTTCAAGGTCACTCACATGATCATGAACTACGCGCCGATCGGGGTATTCGCGCTGATCGCCGTGACCGTCGCCAACTTCGGTTTCGCCTCCCTGCTGCCGCTGGCCAAACTGGTGATCCTGGTTTACGTGGCCATCGCGTTCTTCGCCTTCGTGGTGCTGGGCCTGATCGCCCGCCTGTTCGGCTTCTCGGTCATCAAGCTGATGCGCATCTTCAAGGATGAGCTGGTGCTGGCCTACTCCACCGCAAGCTCCGAAACCGTGCTGCCGCGCGTGATCGAAAAGATGGAAGCCTACGGCGCGCCGAAGGCTATCAGCAGCTTCGTGGTCCCGACCGGCTATTCGTTCAACCTCGACGGTTCGACCCTGTATCAGAGCATCGCGGCATTGTTCATTGCCCAGCTGTACGGCATCGACTTGTCCGTCGGCACCCAGATCATGCTGGTGCTGACCTTGATGGTCACCTCTAAAGGTATCGCCGGCGTACCGGGCGTGTCCTTCGTGGTACTGCTGGCGACCCTGGGCAGCGTTGGCATTCCGCTGGAAGGCCTGGCGTTCATCGCCGGTGTCGACCGCATCATGGACATGGCGCGCACCGCGCTGAACGTGATCGGCAACGCGCTGGCGGTGCTGGTCATCGCACGTTGGGAAGGCATGTACGACGACGCCAAGGGCGAGCGCTACTGGAACTCGCTGCCGAACCTGCGCAGCAAGCAATCGATGCCGGTTGGCCAGTCGACCACCGACTGACCGCTCCCGCGTTGAACACAAACCCCGGCCTGTCCGGGGTTTGTTGTTTTCTCGGGAAAGAACCTGTTCCCTGTAGGAGTGAGCTTGCTCGCGATTGCTGTGTGTCAGCCCCCAGATGAGTCACAGACACACCACAATCGCGAGCAAGCTCACTCCTACAGGACTGGATACAGCCTGAGGGTTTGTTGTTTGCGCCCCCGCCGCTATCATTCCCGCATCTAGCGAGGGGATTTACTGATGCTCAATGGCCTGTGGCTTGGCTTTTTCGTGGTGGCGGCGGTTTCCGCACTGGCTCAATGGCTGATTGGTGGCAACGCCGGCATCTTTGCCGCGATGGTCGAGAGCATCTTCGCCATGGCCAAGCTGTCGGTCGAGGTCATGGTCCTGCTGTTCGGCACCCTGACCCTGTGGCTGGGCTTTCTCAACATCGCCGAGAAGGCCGGGATCGTCGACTGGCTCGGCAAGATCCTTGCCCCGCTGTTCCATCGCCTGATGCCCGAAGTGCCTCGCGGACACCCTGCACTGGGCCTCATCACCCTGAACTTCGCCGCCAATGCCCTGGGCCTGGACAACGCCGCCACGCCCATTGGCCTGAAGGCCATGCGTTCGCTGCAAGAGCTCAACCCCAGCCAGACCGTGGCCAGCAACGCGCAGATTCTGTTTCTGGTGCTCAACGCCTCGTCGCTGACGCTGCTGCCGGTGACCATCTTCATGTACCGCGCCCAGCAAGGCGCCGTGGACCCGACCATGGTGTTCCTGCCGATCCTGCTGGCCACCAGCGCCTCGACCCTGGTGGGCCTGCTCTCGGTAGCGTTCATGCAGCGCCTGCGCCTGTGGGACCCGGTGGTGCTGGCCTATCTGATTCCCGGCGCGCTGCTGTTGGGCGGCTTCATGGCGATCCTGGCCGGGCTGTCGGCGACCGCACTGGCGAGCCTGTCGTCGGTACTGGGCAACGTGACGCTGTTCGGCATCATCATGATCTTTCTGGTGGTGGGCGCGCTGCGCAAGGTCAAGGTGTACGAAACCTTCGTCGAAGGCGCCAAGGAAGGCTTCGACGTGGCCAAGAACCTGCTGCCGTATCTGGTGGCGATGCTCTGCGCCGTCGGTGTGCTGCGGGCGTCGGGGGCGCTGGATCTACTGCTTGAAGGCATCCGCCACGGCATTCAGTGGATGGGTCTGGACACCCGTTTCGTCGATGCCCTGCCCACCGCGCTGGTCAAGCCGTTCTCGGGCAGTGCCGCCAGGGCCATGTTGATCGAAACCATGAAGACCCAAGGCGTGGACAGCTTTCCCGCGCTGGTGGCCGCGACGATTCAGGGCAGCACCGAAACCACCTTCTATGTGCTGGCGGTGTACTTCGGCGCGGTCGGCATCCAGCGCGCACGTCACGCCGTGGGCTGCGCGCTGCTGGCGGAGCTGGCGGGCGTGGTGGCGGCGATCTTCGTCTGCTACTGGTTCTTCGCGTCGGCCGTGTAACGCCGCTGGCCCTGCTCCAGCGTCCACTGCAACACCTGGGCGGTCAGCGTGTCGCTGGCCTGCCCGAAGCCTGCCACCACCGCTGATACCTGTTTGTCGGCTACCGGCTGACGCACTTCGAAACGGTGGCTGGCGACGATGCGCTGGTGATCGTCGGCCAGGCGCGCGTCCAGGCGAATCACCACCTCGATGGCCTGGCCGCGGTACTCGCTCTGGAACGCCTGCAATTCCCCACCCAGTTCGAAGTCGGCCTGCAGGTTGCTGTCATCGGTGCTGATCGACTGCACCCGGCCATCGCGGTAAAAGGCGTCAGTCAGGCGGTTACGCAACAGCACCGGCGCCGGATCGCCCCAGCGTGCGCCCTTGTAGCTGCTGATGACATCGCCCTGAGGGATCACCGCGATGCGTGGGCTGTCCAGGGTTTCGCTGGATTTCGGCTTGGCCACCCGCAGCGACCAGGGCGTCGGCGCTGCGGCTTTGCTGCTGGTCTGGGCCGTGGGCAGGCGATAGACGTCGGAGGGCTCCTGTTTAGGCAGGATCGAACAAGCCCCCAGTGACACCAGCGCGCTCACCAGCAACAGTCGAGTGAAGGGAATACCGGCAAGCCTCATGGCTCGAACTCCTTGTTCTTGTCGCTACCGAGCAGGTAGCCGCTGGGGTTGGCGTTGAGGCTGCGAGAGATGGTTTTGAGTGAATTGAGGGTTTCACGCAGTTCGCGAATCGCCGGGCCCAGTTCGCCAAGCCCCTGCAATCCGCCATCCACCGAACCCTTGTTGGCCTTGATCAGTTGGTTGATGGTGTCGGTGCTCTGTTGCAGCGACAGCATGGCGGCCTGACCGGTTGCAATCGCCTGCTTGCCATCGACCGTGAACAGCAGGTTCGCGTTGCGCATGGCGGTGGACGTCTGGTCCAGCGTGGTGCTCGCCTGCTTGCTCAATGCCAGCAGCTGCTTGAGGGTCTGGCGGATGTCGTCGCGCTCGTCGGCGATCACCGACGTGGTCTTTTCCAGATGCTCCAGGGTGTTGCTCAGTGCCTCGACATTTTTCGACGACAGCAACTCGTTGGCGTTATGCAGGAACACGTTGACCCCGGTTATCAGGTCGTTGCTGTCGTTGAGCAGGCGCGAGATCGGCGAGGGCGAAGCGATGATGACCGGCAGGTTGCCGTCCTCGCCCTTGAGCTGTTCGCTCTGTGGCGTGCCGCCGCTGAGCTGGATGATCGAGGTCCCGGTAATGCCGTTCAACGCCAGCTTGGCGAAGGTATCGCGCTTGATCGGGGTTTCGCCGGTCACGCGGATCTGTGCCAGCACGCGGCGCGGGTCCTGAGGGTCCAGGCGCAGTTGCACCACGTCACCGACCTTGATGCCGCTGTACTGCACGGGGCTGCCACGGGACAGGCCAGTCACGGCTTCGTTGAACACCACCTGGTAATCCTTGAATGCCGTGTCGACGCTGGACTTGGCCAGCCACAGCCCGAACAGCAGTGCGGCGACCACCACGATCACCGTGAACAGGCCTATCAGAATGTGATGGGCGCGGGTTTCCATCATGAGACCTCGTGTGGGTGGGTGGCCGCTGCATAGGCCGAACGGCCGCGCGGGCCATGGAAGTATTCGTGAATCCAGGCGTCGTTGGTCGCCGCAACCTTGTCGATGCTATCGGCCACCAGTACGCGCTTTTGAGCCAGCACCGCGACGCGGTCAGTGATGGTGTAGAGGGTGTCCAGGTCGTGGGTGACCATGAACACGCTCAGACCCAGGGCGTCGCGCAGGGTCAGGATCAACTGGTCGAAAGCGCCGGCGCCGATGGGGTCCAGACCCGCCGTGGGCTCGTCGAGAAACAGGATGTCCGGGTCCAGCGCCAGCGCCCGGGCCAGGGCAGCACGCTTGATCATGCCGCCAGAGAGCGAAGCCGGATATTTGTGGGCGGCTGACAGCGGCAGGCCCGAAAGCGCCATCTTGATCCCGGCCAGGTGCTCGGCTTCTTCGCGGCTCAATCCCGCGTGCTCGATCAGCGGCAGGGCGACGTTTTCGGTGATGGTCAGCGACGAGAACAGCGCGCCTTTCTGAAACAGCACGCCGAAACGTCGCTCGACCTGGGAGCGGGCCTTGTCCGGCAGGTTCAGCAGATCCTGTCCCAACACCCGCACGTTGCCTTCCGCCGGCCGCTGCAGGCCGACGATGCTGCGCAGCAACACGGATTTACCGCTGCCCGAGCCACCGACCACTGCGAGGATTTCCCCGCGATACAGGTCCAGATCAAGGTTTTCATGGACCACCTGCGGGCCGAAGCGATTGCACAGGCCGCGCACTTGAATCACCGCTTCACTGGGTTGCACACAACGTCGGGTCACCAGCCAAGCTCCATGAAAAACATCGCGGCCAGTGCGTCCAGCACGATGACCACGAAAATCGACTGCACCACGCTCGATGTCGTATGAGCGCCCACGGATTCGGCACTGCCTTCCACCTTGAAGCCTTCCAGACAACCAATGGCGGCGATGAAAAAGGCGAAGATCGGCGCTTTGACGATGCCCACCAGAAAATGCTGAACGCCTATGTCGGCCTGCATCAGCGAGAGAAACATGGCCGGGGAAATCCCCAGCGACAAGGCGCAGACCACGCCGCCACCGACGATGCCGCAGATCATCGCCAGAAACGTCAGCATCGGCAGTGAGATCAGCAGTGCCAGCACGCGAGGCAGCACCAGCATCTCTGTAGGACTGAGCCCCAGGGTTTGTAAGGCATCGAGTTCTTCGTTGGCCTTCATCGAGCCGATCTGCGCGGTGAAGGCGCTGGCGGTGCGGCCGGCCAGCAGGATCGCGGTCAGCAGCACGGCAAATTCGCGCAGGAACGAGAAGCCGATCAGGTCGACCGTGAAGATCGTCGCGCCAAATGCCTTGAGCACCGTGGCGCCGAGAAACGCCACCACGGCGCCGACCATGAACGTCAGCAGCGCAACGATAGGCGCGGCGTCCAGGCCGATCTGCTCGATGTGGGCGATGACCGAGGTGGTGCGCCAGCGTTTGGGGCGAAACAGGGTGGTGACGAAGGTTTGCAGGATCAGCCCGACGAAGCCGAGCAATTGCAGGGTGTCTTTCCAGATCACCTCCACCGCCGAGCCGATGCGCGCCAGCAGCTGGGTGCCGACCGCGACTTCCGGGTCTTTCTGCGGCTGGCAGTAGTCGCACAGGGCGCTCTGGATCGTCTGCATCAGGGCACGGCTGGATTCGGGCAGGTTGGGCGCCTGAACGGCCAGCAGCCGCAGCCGTTGGACCCCGAGCAATTCGACCAGCAACGACGCCCCGGCGGTGTCCAGCGCACCCAGGCCGCTCATGTCCACCTGGGTATCGGCGCTGAAGCCTGCATTCAGGGCGTCGGTCTGGCGCTTGAGCTGGTGGTAATGGGCAAGCGTCCAGTCTCCGGCGATCCAGAGCTGTGCAGGCTGGGCCGAAGTGTCCAGCGAGACGGTTCCCGTGACCTTCGGCGTGTTGACAGCAAGGTGGGTGATTGAGGTCATAGCGACGAGCTTAGTTGGTTTTGGCCGGGTCGGGCGTGTTGTCCGCAGGCGCTTTGTCATCAGGTTTTTCAGCGTCCGGGTCATCCGGGCTCAAGGTGTCTGCGCCGGGCTTCAGGCCCGCTGGCGTGATCTTTTTCCGGGTCACGGCGGGCTGGTCCCTGTCAGTGACTTCGAAACGCAAGACGCCGATCATCTGGCCGTCTTCAGTCAACACTCGCACCTGCCATTTGCCGAGCACATCCGGTGGAAAATTCTGTTTGTGCGTCCAGGCCCGATAGCCTTCCTTACGTCCACCTCGGATGTCTAGAGCAATTCGATCAACCTCTTCGCCATTGTGTCTCCAAACGTGATAAATCCGCTCATCCAGACCACGGGGCGCGTTGATCGAGGTGTAGGCGTACAGCCCGCCGCTGCGCAACTGCTTGACGCCGACTTCCTGGATGCTCTCGCCGGGGGTGCGGTTCTGGTTGTCGAATTGCGTGCTGACCGCCACTTCCGTCAGCCAGAGCGTGGCCGGCGGCACCCAGGAACGCAGCAGCCAGCCGGCGCCGCCGATGGCCAGCGTCATCGCGACCAGGCCCACGCCGCGTTTCCAGGTGTTGATCGGGAAACTAGACGCCAGGCTTGGGAATGACAGCAGCACGGCAGCGATCAGCGCCAGCTTGTAGCTCTCGGCGGTGGTCAGGTGCAGGATGATCGGCATCGCCGTGAGCAAGGCGGCGAACAGGGTCAGGGTGTGCAGGGCCAGAAACAGCCAGCGGCGCGGTGCCAGCCATTTGTAGTAGAGCGGGTCGATGATGGAGATCAACGCCGCGATGGCCAGCAGGCCGGTAAATGCCAGTTGGCCGCTGTTCCAGGTGGTGGTAATGGAGAAGAACGGCAGTACGAAGAACAGGCTTTCCTGATGGATCATCTGCGTGGCATAGCGCAGAAGCGGCTGCGGGATTTCGCGTTTGAAGATTTTTGCGATCAGCCTTACAGCACTGTTCTCAACCATCAGCCACACCCAACTGATGAGCAGGATGGCCGCAATCCAGCTGCCGGGGCGGGACTGGCGGTCCACCATGATGAAACTGGCAATCCCCGAGCCAAACCCGAACAACGCAATCAGCCCCGGATAGCGTTTCATGAACTCCAGAACGCGCTGTACCAGTGAGTTCTGTATGAGGGCGTTGAGGTCGGGCATTGCGGTCATCACTTTGGCGTTAGGAAAATCCTGAGCAGGATACCAACATCCCCATTACCGCCGATCAATATTCATGGCGGCCCCGAAATCGCCAACACCGTAGCAGTCCGGCTTGCCGGCGTGGCGTCCTCAAGATCGCTCCCGCGGGCAAGCCCGGCTGCTACGCAGATCGGGGTGTTCGCAGAGTCTGGGTCTAACACCGATCCCGTAGCAGTCCGGCTTGCCGGCGTGGCGTCCTCAAGATCGCTCCCGCGGGCAAGCCCGGCTGCTACGCAGATCGGGGTGTTCGCAGAGTCTGGGTCTAACACCGATCCCGTAGCAGCACGGCTTGCCGGCGGGAGCGGCCTCAAGGTCACCACAGGGTCAGATGTGCCGCTTTCTATACGCTCGCCAGCGCCAGACGATCAGCAGCACCACCAACGCCAGCAACCCCAGCCCGATCTCGTACGCCTCGTCATAACTGACCAGCGGCTTTTCAATCCGCAGATACCCCGGCTGCGCCAGCATCTGACGCATGGCGCGGTTGGCCAGGTCCAGGCTTACGGCGCGGGTTCGCTTGGCCGGGTCCTCAAAGCGTCCGTCTTCGTAATCATTGAGCGCACCCCAGTAATAGTCCGCCAGCGCGCTGTTGCCCTGCACCGCCCATGCCTGTCTGGCAATCGAGGCCTGTTGCAGGCGGGCGAAGGTCGCAGGATCCATGCCTTCCTTGCGCAACCGCTCCAGCATCCCGCGAACAGCACTCACTGCAGGATCCACATCGTCACGATCAAGGTCCGCGTTCAGGCTGAGAAAACCGGTGTCGCCATAGGCTTCGCGTTCCGCCGAGGGCCCGTAGGACAACCCCTTGTCCAGGCGCAGATCGCTGTACAGCGCCCAGTCCAGATAGGCTTTGACCAGATCCCAGGTTTCATCATGTTGCTCGCCCATGTCCGGTTCAGGGAACAACAAGTGCAGCTTGGCACCATCGCCTAGCGCCCCGCGAATCAGGGTGCGTTCCGGCTCGGCCTTGTCGGTGACGGTGGCCAGTGGCGGATGTTCGCTGGGGTCCACCGCGTTGAGCTGGCCGTAGGTGCGTTCCAGATAGGCCGGCAGCAGCTTGTCCAGTTCGCCAACGATGATCAGGGTCATGTTGTTGGCCGCGTACCAGTTGTCGTGGAAGTGCTCGATCTGTTCCAGCGTCAGATGATCGACCTGCGGACGTTCAGCGCACTTGAGGCCCAGTTCCACCGCCAATTGGCTGCCTGCGCTGTTGCCCAAGTCGCGCTTGTCCAGCCAGCGTTGCAGGTGCGAATAGTGGCCGCCGTCTTCACGCTCGACAATGCGCTTGGCGGTATCCAGGTTGGTCTGGTTGATCTGGGTGTGGGTCAGCACATCGAGCAGCAGGTCCAGCACCTTGCGCTGGTTCTGCGCGGGCGCCTCGATCACGAAAGTGGTATCGGTGTTGCTGGTGAACGCATTCCACTCCCCGCCCAACGCCTGCATCTGCTGCTCAAGGCCGCCCTCGCCGGAGTCGTCGATGCCGCTGAACAGCAGATGTTCGAGCAGGTGCGGCAGCTCTTTGTCCTGGCAGGGAAAATCGTCAAAGCCGACGCCCACCACCAGGCGAATGGAAACGTGCCCTTTTTCAGCCGGCTTGAGCAGCAACTGCAAACCGTTGGGCAATACATAGCCTTCCACCCGAAAGCGGTCGATGGCCATGGAGGAAAGGGATGTCACAAACAGGCAAACGAACAGCAGGCAACGCATAAAAACGGGCTTCCTTGCGGGCCGGTATGTGTAACAGACTTCAGACCGGCCCTGGCGTTCACCTCGATTGTTCAGGCTCGCTTTCGCTGGACAAGGCCCCGGTGTCGCTGGTTTCAAGTACGGCATAGGCGCTGCTGCAGAACATGGAATTCAGACGTTTCATGTCGGCGATCAGCTCGAGGTGAAGCGAACTGGTCTCGATACTCTGCACGATTTTACGTTGCAGTCTGCTGACATGGGCATGGGCCAGACGCCGTTCCTGTGCCCGGAAACGACGTTTTTCCCGAAGCAGCTGGCGCGCGCTTTCGGGGTCGCCGCTGAGAAACACCGACAGACCCAGGCGCAGGTTGGCGATCAGTTGTTCGTGCAGCCCGGAAAGCTCCTCAAGGCCCACTTCTGAGAAGGAGCGGCGCTGGGCGGTCTTCTGCTGCTGGACCTTACGCAGCATACGCTCGATCAGGCCGCTGGCCAGTTCCAGATTGATCGACAGCTCGAAGATTTCGGCCCAGCGGCGGTTGTCCTGATCGCTCAGGTCTTCGCGAGGCATTTGCGCCAGGTACAGCTTGATCGCGTTGTAGAGCACTTCGATGTCGTCGTTCAGCCGCCGCACTTCCTGGGTCACGGCTGTCTGGTTGCCACGCAGCACCTCCTGCATGGCGCTGAGCATGCTCTCGATCAGATCGCCGATACGCAGGGTCTCGCGCACCGCGTTGGCCAGCGCCAGGCTCGGCGTGGCCAGCGCCGAGAGGTCCAGATGACGAGGCTTGGTCTGGCCGTTGGCCTCGGCCGGCTGCGGCAGGATCGACGCACACAGGCGGCCCATCGGCGCAACGGTCGGGAGCATCAGCAGGCAGCGCAGCGAGTTGTAGATCACGTGGAAGCTGATGACCAGGCTGGCCGGGCTCAGCTCCAGCGAGTCCATCCAGTGCACCAGCGGTGTCAGCACCGGGATGATCAGCAACAGGCCGATGAGTTTGTACAGCAGGCTGCCCAGCGCCACCTGGCGCCCGGCGACGTTTTGCATGCTGGTGCTCATGAACGCCAGCAGGCCGCTGCCGATGTTGGCGCCGATGACCAGGCCGATGGCGACCGGCAGGCTGATGATTTCCGCACCGGCCAGGGTGGCCGTCAACAGCACCGCCGCCAGGCTCGAATAGGAGATCAGCGCGAACATGGCGCCGACCAGGGCGTCGAGCAGGATGTCGCCGGTCAGCGAGGCGAACAGCACCTTGACGCCTGCGGCCTGGGTGATGGGCGCCGCTGCGGTGACGATCAGCTGCAGCGCCAGAATGATCAGGCCCAGGCCGATCCCGACGCGGCCCAGTTGGCCGATGCGGGTCTGTTTGCGCGAAAGGAAGAAAATCACCCCGAGAAAGATCAGCAGCGGCGAGAGCCACGACAGGTCGAACGTGAGAATTCGGGACATGACCGCAGTACCGACGTCGGCACCGAGCATGATCGCCAGCGCGGGCGTGAGCCCCATCAGCCCCTGGCCGACGAACGAGGTCACCAGCATGGCAGTGGCGTTGCTGCTCTGCACCAGTGCGGTGACGAGAATGCCGGCGATGAACGCCAGCGGTCGCTTGGACATGTTCTGGCTGAGCACCAGGCGCAACTGCGTGCCATAGACGCGCAGAATGCCCGTGCGAACGATGTGCGTGCCCCAGATCAACAGCGCGACGGCGGAAAGCAAATCGAGCAGGGTCAGCATACAAAAAGCCCCCTGTAGTGTGCCCAATGGGCAAGGATTGAAAGTACAGCGTGTAGCGAGCGACAGCGCTTGAGTCTTATCGTGATAAGCATGCTCAACTAAAGCTTTAGTCGGCCCGAGGCCTTATTGCCAGCATGGCACAGACGATTATTCAGTGAAACAAAACTGTAACAAATCAGCCATTTGAAGCGCGATACCCGCGCATGAAAAACGGGGCATTTTTCAATGCCCCGTTCCATTCAGCTACAACGCATCGGTTGTTATTGACCCGGAACGTCCTTGCGAAGTTTCACAGGGTCCTTCAAAGCCCGCTTCTTGGCCATGGCTGTGCGCATCTTGATGTTGATCGCTTCCACCGCCAGCGAGAACGCCATGGCGAAGTACACGTAGCCTTTTGGCACATGCACATCGAAGGATTCGGCGATCAGTACCGTACCGACGACGATCAGGAACGAAAGCGCGAGCATCTTCAGGGATGGGTGCTTGTCGATGAAGTCACTGATGACGCCCGAGCACAGCATCATGACCAGCACGGCGACGATGATCGCCGCGACCATCACCGGTACGTGGGAAACCATGCCCACGGCGGTAATGACCGAGTCCAGCGAGAACACGATGTCGATGATCGCGATCTGCACGATGGTGTACAGGAACTGGCCGCCCTTGCCTTTGGGCTCCTCCAGTTGCTCTTCCTCGCCTTCCAGGCCGTGGTAGATCTCCTGGGAGCTTTTCCACAGCAGGAACAGGCCACCGAAGAACAGGATCAGGTCGCGCCCGGAGATGCCCTGCCCCAGTACCACGAACAGGTCGTCGGTCAGGCGCATGACCCAGGTGATCGACAGCAACAGCAGGATGCGCGTGACCATCGCCAGCGCCAGGCCGAAGATGCGCGTGCGCGGCTGCATGGCCTTGGGCATGCGGCTGACCAGGATCGAGATCATGATGATGTTATCGATACCCAGAACGATTTCCAGCGCGGTCAGGGTCAAGAAAGCAACCCAGATCTCAGGGTTGGTCAGCCATTCCATTACGTTTTCCTTTGAGCTTGTTGAGCCTAGGCCGTCGCGTGTGCGCAAGCCCGGCTGTCATTGTGATTTATAGACTGCTGAATGCAGGGAAGATGCCCATCATCAGCGCGGCGATCAGTATGCAGACGCAGACCAGCACCGCCCATTTCAGGGTGAAGCGCTGGTGATCGCCAAATTCGATGCCGGCCAGCGCGACCAGCAGATAGGTCGATGGCACCAGCGGGCTCAGCAGGTGGACGGGCTGGCCGACGATCGAGGCACGTGCCATTTCCACCGGGCTGATGCCGTAATGCGCAGCGGCCTCGGACAGCACCGGCAGCACACCATAGTAGAACGCATCATTGGACATGAAAAATGTGAACGGCATGCTGACCACCGCCGTGATGACCGCCAGATAAGGCCCCATCGCGTCAGGAATCACAGCCAGCAGGCTCTTGGACATGGCGTCGACCATGCCGGTACCGGACAGAATGCCGGTGAAGATACCGGCGGCGAAGATCAGGCCGACCACGGCCAGCACGCTACCGGCGTGGGCCGCGATGCGATCCTTCTGCGCCTGCAGGCAGGGGTAGTTGACGATCATGGCGATACTGAACGCGATCATGAACAGCACAGGCAGCGGCAGCACGCCCATGATCAGCGCGATCATCAACACCAGGGTCAGCGCGCCGTTGAACCAGATCAGCTTGGGGCGACGGGCTTCAGGAAACTGCGAGACGCTGATTTCGCTGTGATCGACTTCATCGCCCGGCAGGTGCAATTCACCGAGGCGAGCACGTTCGCGTTTGCCGTAGAAGTAGGCGATGACCAGGATGGCGATTACGCCGGCCAGCATTGCAGGAATCATCGGTACGAAGATGTCGGACGGATCCACATGCAGCGCGCTCGCCGCACGGGCGGTCGGGCCGCCCCATGGCGTCATGTTCATCACGCCGCCCGCCAGGATGATAAGGCCAGCCATGATTCGCGGGCTCATGCCCAGGCGGCTGTACAGCGGCAGCATGGCGGCCACGCAGATCATGTAGGTGGTGGCGCCGTCGCCGTCCAGCGAGACGACCAGTGCCAGCACGGCGGTGCCGACCGATACCTTGACCGGGTCGCCCTTGACCAGCTTGAGGATCTTGCGCACGGCCGGGTCGAACAGGCCGGAGTCGATCATCAGGGCAAAATACAGAATCGCGAACATCAGCATCACGCCGGTGGGCGCAAGTTTGCTGATGCCGGCGAGCATCATCGGGCCGATGTCGGTGGCGAACCCGCCGAACAGGGCAAATACGATAGGTACGATAATCAGGGCGATGAGCGCCGACAGGCGTTTGCTCATGATCAGGTACATGAAGGCGACGACCATGGCGAAGCCGAGGAAGGTCAACATAGAAATACTCCAGGCGTTACGCGACGAAAGAACGTTTGATACGAAGCAATCAGCTCAGGACGAGCGGCGCGAGGAGTGAGGGTGCGAACGGGAGGTGCAGCGCAGGGGTAGCAAGAGCAAGCATCAGAATCACCGAAATTGTTGTTGTTGATGGGCCGGAGAACGTCGAGCGTTCGTCCTGGCTGACCGGTCTGTCGCCGGAGGTGAGGCGATCCTAAAGGGCCAAGCTTTCAGCCAGCTTTCGCCGGGGTTTCGCTCGTCGCCGTCGGAAAAATGCAGCAAATCGGGCTTTTGGCAGTCAGAGGGAAGACACGTAAGGGAGAGCGGCCATGACAAACAGTCATACTGGCGGGTGCCATTGCGGCCGCCTGCGTTATCATTTCGATGCGCCATTGCGCGACATCGCCCACTGTCATTGCTCGATCTGCAGGCGTACTTCCGGGGGCATCGTGGTCACCTGGATCACCGTGCCGCTCGACGCCTTCAAGTGGCTGGGGGCAAGCCCTGCGGCCTACGATTCAGGTCCCACCTGCGTGCGGTTTTTCTGCAGCAACTGTGGGGCACAGATGGCGTTGTTCAGCCAGCACAGTCCCGACACCATGGACGTGACCATCGGCACCCTCGACCATCCAGAGAACGCCCCGGCCGAGCGGCATATCTGGACCGACAGCCGGTTGCCGTGGCTGCACCTTGATGAGCATTTGCCAGAAGAGCGCGAAGAAACGATCTAAGCGATTGTGCGTTCCTACGGGATTGGGGGTAACGCGGGGTTTGCGCCTCACCGCCGTACCTGTAGCAGCACGGCTTGCCGGCGGGGGCGGCCTCGAGATCGACCCGCGGGCAACCCGGCTGCTACGGGATTTGGGTGTGCATGGGATGTGTTTACGGCAATTCCAACCCGCCAGCGGCTTTGTGCAACGCCCGCAAGTGTTCGCCGATCTGCTTGAGGTTGTCTTCGGTGGCGGCGATTTCGGCGGCGCGATCCGGTTCCAGCAGCGCCCTCACCTCCTTGTCCAGGTCGCCGCTCAAGCGCTGGAGCTGCTTCTGCCGCTCGCTGCTTTCCGCCTCCAGCCGTTTCCACTCACCCTCTTGGGGCAAGCCATAACCGCCGCTGCCGAGCAGCTCAGCCGGACGGCTTAAGAAGCCGCTGTTGGCCAGAATGTCCTGCAAGGTGCCGGTGGCCTGGGAAACCCGGTTGTCTTTCTTCTCCACTGCGCTCAGATAACGCTGCTTCACCTCATCCTGCGCCAGCAACAACTGCCGACGCATGCTGGCCTGCTCCAGCAACAGCAAGGCCGCGCTACTGCGCAAATCGGCCTTGGCAAAGTACGGCTGTCGCTCCTTGGCGGACAGCGTCAGCCAGTCCTCCACCGTCGCCTCCTTCACCTTGGTGGTTTTGCGCAGCACATCGAACATCGCCTGATAGCGATCACGGTACGAGTCAAAGCGATAGCCCAGGCGCAGCGCCCGCTTCTGGTCGTCCAGCACGCTGGTGTCGGCCAACCCCCTGCCCTTGAGCACTTCGAGCAGGCCGTTGGGCAGGATGCTGTCCAGGCCGACAAGGCGCGGGTCGTTTGTGCCGCTGCGCAACAGCTTGAGGTTCTCAACCGCGCAGTTGTTGGACAGGAACCAGTAATCGCCGTCGTAGGCCCAGTGCATTTCGGCGGCATGCTGCACCAGGCCATCGATCTGCTGGCGCGACAGTTTCAGCGGAACCGACGCCAGGCTGCGCAGTTCGGTCTTGGTGTACTCGTCGATCACCTGGCCCAACGGCAGCACGAACAGCCGCGAAGGGTACTTGCCGGTCAGGCCGCTCCAACTGGACAGCTGCAGGTCGTTGACGAAGGCGCGGTAAGACAGCACCAGGTGCTGATCCAGATCCAGGCGGCAATCCGGCCCCCTTGGGCGACCGGGCTTGCAGATGACCAGCCGAAGCATGCTGTGCCCCCAGCGGCTCACCAGATTCTGGTTGGCTTCGGCCAGCAGGTAATCAACCTCATACACGCGCTCGGGGTCGAGCTTGCCCAGCGGCTCGCGGGCGAAATCGTTGCCGGCGTTCAGGTACGGATAGGAACTCGGGCAGTCTTCCTTGGCCGCAGGGGCCCAGCCGAACTGCTGCCGGTAATAGTCGTACAGCGCCGGGCGGCGGCAGGCATAGGCAGGATCGAGGAGGAAGTACTCCATGTTCACCGCCACGAATTCCAGCGGGCTGCTGATTTCGTAGATGTCCGGGCTGCGGGCCACTTGGCCGTTGCGCTCTTCGCGCTCTCCTCGCCGTCCGACGTATTGCGGCCAGCCTGCCAGATCCAGCAGGCGCGGATCGTCGCTCAAGGTAAAGCGCCGGTCCGTCTGGCCGCGGCAACTGTCGCGCAGGCCGATCTTGCCCAGGCTGTTGCCCTGGCGTGAACAGGCGATGATGAGTTTGCGCTCTTGCGCCGACCACAACTGGGCGTGGTCGTAGATATGAGTCAGTTCATGCAGCACCGTGGCGAGCATTTCTTCGCGAACGGTACCGTGGGGGCGATTGGTCTTGGTGGTGGCGGCACTGCCGTCGGTCAGGCCTGCCAGCAGCTTCTGATTCAGGTCCAGGCGGTAGGGGCCGTCAGCGCGTCCATAGGCATTGGCCGGCATGTCATCGGTCCAGCGCACCTCCACCTTGCGGTCCAGCTTGGTGATGAACATGGGCGGCAGGTGCGCCAGGGCTTCATCCAGTAGCGTCTGGCTGGCTTTCTGCTGTGCAGGATCGAGCCCGTCGGTGTACAGCGACAGGCTCAGGTCGGCAAAGGCGCTCGTGCAGATCAGCGAGAGCGCCGATGCCAGCAGCCAGGCGGCTACGCGCCTCACAATGCGAGGATGGCTTCGGCGAGATCCTGGTCACTGGCATTGCGGGCTTCGGGCAGACGATCGCGCAGGGTGGCGAAGGCCGCATCCAGGCGGGCACCGTGGATGTCACCGTTGCTGGCGACATAGCTGGCGGCGTCGTCCTGGGCTTCCACAACCATTTTCCAGTTGCGGACCGAAGAGGTGGTGTCGGACGTGAAATCAACGCTGCGGCCAAAAGCACGAACAACAATGTTGCTGGTCGCTTTCAAGGTTTGAGCCTGAGCCACGTCGGTAAGCACGAGCAAGCCCAGGGCCGCAACGATAAGCGGGGTACGCATGGAACGTCTCCAAAAGACAGAAGATACAAAAAGTAATTATTGGACGAGGATTGCCTGCGCCAGTTCAAGGTCGCTGGCATGAAGTTTTGGAGAGGTTTGACGCAGACACATCAACGCCGACTCCAGTTGTGCTCCTCGCAGTTGGCCATCAGTGGCAATGAACGCTGCAGCATCATCCTGGGCGGCAAGTATCAGTTTGTTATCGAAAGGCCCGGTCGTCACCTGACTGGTGCCGTACCCGCTTTTGATCAGGCTTTGTGTGGTTGTGTCGAACGCTTGAGCCTGGGTCACACAGATCAGGCTGGCAGTCGCTGCAATCAACAGGCGAGACAATAAGTGCATGAGTCTTCGGTAATGACGGAACGAGCCGCAAGGCTAGCGCAATGCCCCGGCCAGAGCCAGTGAAGGTAGCGGGGCAAGCGTTGCCAAAGCTGTCGCGAAGCTGAATCAGATGGCGAGAATCGCCTGAGCCAGCTGTGCGTCCGAAGCCTGGAGGCCAGGTGCTATTTCACGGATGTGGGCGAAGGCGCCTTCCAGGTGAACGCCGCGAATCTCGCCTTGGGAGGCGACAAAGCTTGCGGCGTCGTCACGGGCGGCCAGCACGATCTTGTCATCGTGGAAGGACGAGGAGATTTTCGACGTGGCGTTGGACGAAGCATCGAGCGCGCGAACCAGTGTGTCGGTGGTCACCACGAAGCTGGAAGCCTGGGCCCCGGTTGCCGCGATCAGAAGCGCAGCGGCGGTCATGAGACGAAGACGAGACATGTTGGAACTCCACAAGGGTCAATCGAAACCACACGCGCAAATTCGCAGAGGAGCCAGAGCTGTCTCGCAAGCGACGGGGCAGAAGATGGCGCAAGACTAGCGTAACAGGGGGCTAAAGGACTATCAGGGCGATGTGCCAGCTGCTTTGCCGAGGCACCGCTGCGGATCTGTACGCCTTATAACTCAAGCACTGTACCGGTATCAAAGCGATTATATAAAACTGTACCTGTTGGTCTTGGAATTTGTACTCGCACCCGTAGCAGCACGGCTTGCCGGCGGGGGCGTCGTATCAGACGAATCATTTTCGACTGACACACCGCTCCCGCCGGCAAGCCGTGCTGCTACGGAAGAAATCGCTGGAAGCCAGAAACAACAAAGCCCGTCAGCAGTGACCTGCGACGGGCTTTGTGTGAACAATTCAGGGTGCTGGCAGTAGGCTTAAGGCCTGGACCAGCGAGCGCTAAATTAGCGCCAGAACGGCTTGCTCAGCTCTTCGTAACGCTGGGATTCGCTGATACCGGCGTCAGCCAGCAGGCGAGCATCCAGACGGGCCAGCTGGTGGCGGCTGGACAGGCGACGCTGCCAGAGCATCAGGTTGGCGAACATGCGCAGAACCAGGGAGCCTTTGGCCGATTGAGCGGTTTCTTCGTAGAACAGTTCGGAACTTACGGTGCGTTCCATGGTGCTTCTTCCTTCCGCTTGTGGCGGGATTAGATAGTGACTTGATTGGTGCCCATCTTCCTCTCGTTGCCCTCCTCTCTCCAGACACAGTTCACTTGTATTGTGCTGCTTCAGTTAACTGTTCAAGGGCACTGTTTTGTTCGGAAATGGGGCAACTGTACCGGTTGGCACCTAAATGGTGCATTTTGTGCGCTGATTTAGTGAAAAGTGTCGTTTCAGGGGTAGAAACGACCGGTACAGCAGTACAATTTTCGCCAGAATAGCGTTCAGCTCAAACGCAGTGGCGACGAAAGGTCGTCGCCACGTCCAAACTGTATTTTCTACACCGCCAGCATGCGGCCGGTTTCTTCAAGGTTCAGGTGCCAACTCAGTGCATCACGCAGCACATGGGGCGTGTGACCGCCGATGGCGCAAGCCTTGCGGAAGTAGTCATTGAGCGCTTCGCGATAGGCCGGGTGCACGCAGTTGTCGATGATCACCTGGGCCCGCTCGCGAGGCGCCAGGCCGCGCAGATCGGCCAGCCCGATCTCGGTGACGAGGATGTCGACATCGTGCTCGGTGTGGTCCACATGGCTGACCATCGGTACCACGCTTGAAATCGCGCCGCCCTTGGCGATGGATTTGGTCACGAAGATCGCCAAGTGGGCGTTGCGGGCGAAGTCCCCGGAGCCGCCAATCCCGTTCATCATGCGGGTGCCGCCGACGTGGGTGGAGTTGACGTTACCGTAGAGGTCGAACTCCAGCGCCGTGTTGATTCCGATGATGCCCAGGCGGCGCACAATCTCAGGATGATTGGAAATCTCCTGAGGGCGCAGTAACAGTTTCGATCTGTACTGCTCCAGATTGTTGTACACCGCGTCGTGCTTGCGCTCGGACAGTGTCATCGAGCAGCCCGATGCGAAATCCAGCTTGCCGGCCTCGAACAGGTCGAACGTCGAGTCCTGCAGCACTTCCGAGTACATCGCCATGCCGTGGAACGGCGAGTCAAGCAGCCCGGTCATCACAGCGTTGGCGATGGTGCCGACCCCCGCCTGCAACGGCATCAACTGGTTGGTCAGGCGGTTCTGGCGCACTTCGTTCTTGAAGAACTCCACCAGATGCCCGGCAATGGCCTGGGTCTCGTGGTCGGCGGGCAATACAGATGAAGGTGAGTCCGCCTGGTCGCTGAACACGATACCGACGATCTTCGCCGGGTCGATCTTCACCGCCTGGCTGCCGATGCGGCTGTCAGCCTTCAATACCGGGATGGGCAGGCGCGTCGGTCGGTAGGTCGGTATATAGATGTCGTGCAGGCCTTCGAGCTCCAGAGGCTGTGCGGTGTTGATCTCGATAATCACCTTCTCGGCGAGAATCGCGAAGCTGGCCGAGTTGCCGACCGAGGTGCTGAGCACCAGATGGCCTTCCTCGGTGATTGCCACGCATTCGATGACGGCGATGTCCACCGGCTTGATCTGGCGGTTGCGCAGTTGCTCGACGGTGTCCGACAGGTGCTGGTCGATGAACATCACCGTGCCGTCGTTGATTGCGCGGCGCAGCGTGTTATCGACCTGGAACGGCATGCGGCGCGACAGCACGCCTGCCTCGGTCAGCTGCTTGTCCAGGTCATTGCCCAGGCTTGCGCCGGTCATCAGGCTGATCTTCAGCGGCGAGGCCTTGGCGCGCTCGGCGAGGGCCTTGGGTACGGCCTTGGCTTCACCGGCGCGGGTGAAGCCGCTCATGCCGACGGTCATGCCGTCCTGGATCAGGGAAGCGGCGTCGGCTGCGCTCATTACCTTGCTCATCAAAGAAGGCAGGCGGATACGTTCACGGTGCATGGTTTTCTTGTCTCAGGACGAGGATGCGAGGGCCCAAGTCTAGAGAACTGGATTTTTTTCGTCCCACGACCAAGGTCGCATTCGAGGGCTCTAATTAGCGGCTTTCAGGACAAAACACTTTTACGCCGGATGTAAAAAACCCTCGGCCGATGCACGTGCCGAGGGTTGGTTTTGCTGCGGGCCAGAGCGCTTATTCCACCGCTTTGACCATGTCTTCGATGACTTTCTTGGCGTCGCCGAAGACCATCATGGTCTTGTCGAGGTAGAACAGTTCGTTGTCCAGACCGGCATAGCCGCTGGCCATCGAGCGCTTGTTGACGATGATGGTCTTGGCCTTGAAGGCTTCCAGGATCGGCATGCCGGCGATTGGCGACTTCGGATCGTTCTTCGCGGCCGGGTTGACCACGTCGTTGGCACCGAGCACCAGCACCACGTCGGCCTGGCCGAACTCGGAGTTGATGTCTTCCATCTCGAACACCTGGTCGTAAGGCACTTCGGCCTCGGCGAGCAGGACGTTCATGTGGCCCGGCATACGACCGGCCACCGGGTGGATCGCGTACTTCACGGTCACACCGGCGTGGGTCAGCTTCTCGGTCAGCTCTTTCAGGGCGTGCTGGGCACGTGCCACCGCAAGGCCGTAGCCCGGAACGATGATCACGGTGTCGGCGTTGGTCAGCAGGAAAGTGGCGTCGTCCGCCGAGCCGGATTTCACCGGACGCGCCTCTTTCGCACCGCCTGCATCGCCCGCATCTGCCGCGCCGCCGAAGCCGCCGCCGATCACGTTGAAGAACGAGCGGTTCATGGCCTTGCACATGATGTAGGACAGAATCGCACCCGAGGAACCCACCAGGGAGCCGGCCACGATCAGCATCGAGTTGTTCAGCGAGAAACCGATACCGGCCGCTGCCCATCCGGAGTAGCTGTTAAGCATCGACACGACCACAGGCATGTCGGCGCCGCCAATCGGGATGATCAGCAGCACGCCGATCACGAACGCCAGAATCAGCATGACGCTGAAGGCGAACAGGCTGCCGGTGAACATGAACATCAGGCCGAAGAACAGCGTGGCCAGGCCCAGGATCAGGTTCAGCTTGTGCTGGCCGGCGAACTGTACCGGTGCGCCCTGGAACAGGCGGAACTTGTACTTGCCCGACAGCTTGCCGAAGGCGATGACCGAACCTGAGAAGGTGATCGCACCGATCGCCGCACCCAGGAACAGCTCAAGGCGGTTACCGGTCGGGATCGCGTCGCCAAGGTGTGCAACGATGCCCAGCGACTGAGGCTCGACCACGGCGGCGATGGCAATGAACACCGCTGCCAGGCCGATCATGCTATGCATGAAGGCGACCAGCTCCGGCATCTTGGTCATTTCGACGCGCTTGGCCATGATCGAACCGGCGGTGCCGCCGACCAGCAAGCCCACGATGATGTAGCCGATACCCGCGCTGGCGCCGTCGGTGGACAACGCCGCCAGCTTGAACACCAGGCCGATGGTGGTCAGCACTGCCAGACCCATGCCGCACATGCCGAACAGGTTGCCGCGGCGCGATGTGGTCGGGTGCGACAGGCCCTTGAGGGCCTGGATGAAGCAGATCGCCGAAACGAGGTACAACAGGGTGACGAGGTTCATGCTCATTGCTTGGCATCCTCAGCTTTGGCTTTCGGAGCCTTCTTCTTGAACATTTCCAGCATGCGGCGGGTGACCAGGAAGCCACCGAACACGTTGACGGCTGCCAGAGCGACCGCCAGGGTCCCCATGGTCTTGCCCAGCGGGGTCACGGTCAGTGCAGCCGCCAGCATGGCGCCGACGATCACGATGGCCGAGATGGCGTTGGTCACGGCCATCAGTGGGGTGTGCAGCGCAGGGGTGACGTTCCAGACCACGTGGTAGCCGACGTAGATCGCCAGCACGAAGATGATCAGGTTGTAGACGCCGTGAGAGATCAGCATGTCTTCCATTGTTTTTATCCTCAGCCGTTCTTGCGCACGATCTGGCCGTCGCGGCACATCAGGCACGCGGCGACGATGTCGTCTTCGAGGTTGATCTCGAACTGGCCTTCCTTGGTGAAGACCAGCTTCAGGAAATCCAGCAGGTTGCGTGCATAAAGCGCCGACGCGTCAGCAGCCACCAGCGCAGGCAGGTTGGTGTGGCCAACGATGGTCACGCCGTGCTCGATCACCACCTGATCAGCGACAGTGAGCGGGCAGTTGCCGCCCTGGGCCGCTGCGAGGTCGATGACCACCGAGCCTGGTTTCATCTGCGAGACGGTTTCGGCGCTCAGCAGCACTGGGGCCTTGCGGCCCGGAATCAGCGCGGTGGTGATCACGATGTCCGCCTGCTTGGCGCGCTCGTGAACGGCCACGGCCTGACGCTGCATCCAGCTGGCCGGCATCGGACGCGCATAACCGCCCACACCCACTGCTGCTTCGCGTTCTTCGTCGGTCTCGTAAGGCACGTCGACGAACTTGGCACCCAGCGACTCGATCTGCTCCTTCACCGCAGGGCGAACGTCGGAAGCCTCGATCACTGCACCAAGACGTTTGGCAGTGGCGATGGCCTGCAGACCGGCAACGCCTGCACCGAGGATCAGCACGCGAGCAGCCTTCACGGTACCGGCAGCAGTCATCAGCATTGGCATGAAGCGCGGATAGTGATGGGCCGCCAGCAGGACCGATTTGTAACCGGCAATGTTGGCTTGCGAGGACAGTACATCGAGACTTTGCGCCCGCGAGGTGCGCGGCGCCGCTTCCAGGGCGAAGGCGGTAATCCCGCGCTCGGCCATCTTGGCGATGATCTCGTTGTTGAACGGGTTGAGCATCCCGATGACCACGGTACCGCTCTTGATCAGGGCCAGTTCGCTGTCGCTTGGGGCGACGACCTTTAGAATGAGCTCGGCGCCAAAGGCATCAGAGGCGCCGCCGATCGAAGCACCTGCCGCCTCATAGGCACTGTCCGTCACGGAGGCGGTAATGCCTGCGCCTGACTGGACGGTGACCTTATGACCCTGGCCAATGAGCTTCTTGATGGTTTCCGGAGTAGCAGCAACCCGAGTTTCACCGGACTGGGTTTCTAGAGGGACACCAATGTGCACGTCAAATCTCCTGCGTGATCTTTTTTATCTTTTAAAAAGTAGGCCAGCGCACTGCGTATGGCGCGTCTGGTGCAGCGATCACCTCGCCCTCTCTATAACAAGAGGGGCGCGGCATTTTGCAGGTGTAACAGGGGTGCTTCAAGGAATTCTGTAACGGGACGTGACTTTAACTACAAGTCACCCTGTGACCGTTTGACGCAACAAACCGCTACAGGCCTTGTATTTAGAGGCGTGTAGCGAAATGTTCAGTGTTTGAAGTTTTTTTCGTCTGCGAGGTGAAAACAGTGCTCAATCTGGCTGTAAGCCCCGTCATATAACGTGTGCAGCCTGTTTTGGATAAAGAACAGAGGTGTTTCTTAAATGCGACATTACAAGATATCTGTAGTCCTTGAATTTAATTGACTACAGGGTCAGTAAATTTGACTCAATCGCCTGAAATCAAGGCAGGGCGTAGGTTTCAGCCTGTTGCACCAGCCAGTCGCGGAAGGCTTTCAATGACGCGGATTCGACTTTTCGCTCCGGGATCATCAGGTAATAGGCTTTCACGCTCGATAATGCGTGGGAATTGGCCACCACTAGACGCTTTTCCGCCAGTTCTCTTTGGATCAGAAACGGCGGGATCAGCGCGACGCCCATGTCATGCATCGCCGCCTGAGCGAGCATGGAGAATAGCTCGTATCGCGGGCCTGTCATGTCGCGAGCGATATTCATGTCCATTGAGTCGAACCACTGGCGCCAGGCGTAGGGTCGTGTGGTCTGTTGCAGCAACGGCATCTCGGATAATTCACGCGCGCTGAGTCGGGGTTTGTTGCCCAGCAAATGGGGACTACAAACCGGCATGGGGTTTTCGCTCATCAGCCGATGGGATTGCGTACCCGACCAGTCGGCATCTCCGAAGTAGATGGCTGCATCAAAGTCGGTGTCGGCGAACAGGAACGGCCGGGTGCGGTTGGTCAGGTTGATCGTCACGTCGGGATTCTGTTGCTGGAAGTCCTTCAAGCGAGGCAGTAACCACTGGGTGCCGAAGGTTGGCACCACTGCAAGCTCGATCACATTAGCGCCTTGGTGGCCCATCACCGAAAGCGTGTCGCGTTCCACGGCATCCAGTTGCGTTGCGACCCGTCGGCTGTAGGAAAGCCCTGCTTCTGTCAGCTTCACTCCCCTGCGCGAGCGTCGGAACAGTTCCACATTGAGGAACTCCTCCAGGCTGCCAATCTGTCGGCAGATGGCGCTTTGCGTGAGGGAAAGCTCTTCAGCAGCCTTGGTGAAGCTTTCGTGGCGAGCGGCGGCCTCGAAACTGACGAGTGCGGCAGTGCTGGGGATCTTGCGACGCATGTACGGGAACCTCACTCGTTGGATGCTGATAGGGCGGTTTTTGCCGTTACGGAGTGAGAAATTAGCACAAGACTATGCGAAATCCTCGTTTGCCCCGGCGCCGATCCGGGCCTAGTCTCACTCCACAGCTTTTTCTCGGCGTGGCCCGAGAGCACCATTCAACGAGGAGAACGTCATGGGCGGTAAGGCAAGCTTCAACTGGATCGACCCGCTGTTGCTGGATCAGCAGCTCACCGAAGAAGAGCGCATGGTTCGTGACAGCGCCGAACAGTTCGCCCAGGACAAACTCGCTCCTCGTGTGCTCGAAGCCTTCCGGCATGAGCAGACCGACCCTGCAATCTTCCGTGAGATGGGTGAAGTCGGCCTGCTGGGCGCAACCATCCCCGAGCAGTACGGTGGCAGCGGCCTGAACTATGTCTGCTATGGCCTGATCGCCCGGGAGGTCGAGCGCGTCGATTCGGGCTATCGCTCGATGATGAGCGTGCAGTCGTCGCTGGTCATGGTGCCGATCAACGAGTTCGGTACTAAGGCGCAAAAGCAGAAATACCTGCCCAAGCTGGCGTCCGGCGAATGGATCGGCTGCTTCGGTCTTACCGAGCCGAACCATGGCTCCGACCCGGGCGCGATGATTACTCGTGCGCGTTCCGTGGAAGGCGGCTACAGGCTGACCGGCAGCAAGATGTGGATCACCAACAGCCCGATTGCCGATGTGTTCGTGGTCTGGGCCAAGGATGATGCCGGTGACATTCGCGGTTTCATTCTGGAGAAAGGCTGGCAAGGTCTGAGCGCCCCGGCAATCCACGGCAAGGTGGGCCTGCGTGCTTCGATCACCGGTGAAGTGGTCATGGATAACGTCTTCGTGCCTGAAGAGAACATCTTCCCGGATGTTCGCGGGCTCAAGGGGCCGTTCACCTGCCTGAACTCCGCGCGGTATGGCATTTCCTGGGGTGCGCTGGGCGCAGCCGAATTCTGCTGGCACACCGCGCGTCAGTACACGCTGGATCGCCAGCAGTTTGGCCGCCCGTTGGCTGCAAACCAGTTGATCCAGAAGAAGCTGGCAGACATGCAGACTGAAATCACCCTCGCGTTGCAAGGTTGCCTGCGTCTTGGGCGGATGAAGGACGAAGGCACTGCGGCGGTGGAAATCACCTCGATCATGAAGCGCAACTCCTGTGGCAAGTCCCTGGACATCGCGCGCATGGCGCGGGACATGCTCGGCGGCAACGGGATCTCCGACGAGTTCGGCATTGCCCGTCATCTGGTCAACCTTGAAGTGGTCAACACCTATGAAGGCACCCATGACGTGCATGCACTGATTTTGGGGCGCGCGCAGACCGGCATTCAGGCCTTCTACTAAGGAGCCTGCCATGGGCGCGCTGTCGCATATTCGTGTGCTGGATTTGTCCAGGGTGCTGGCCGGGCCCTGGGCGGGCCAGATCCTGGCGGATCTGGGGGCGGACGTCATCAAGATCGAGCGCCCGGGAAACGGCGACGATACGCGTGCCTGGGGTCCTCCGTTTCTGAAAGATCCGCGGGGCGAGAATACGTCCGAGGCGGCTTATTACCTTTCTGCGAACAGGAACAAGCAGTCGGTCACCATCGACTTCACCCGGCCTGAAGGTCAGAAGCTGGTGCGGGAGCTGGCGGCGAAGTCCGACATCGTGATCGAGAACTTCAAGGTCGGTGGCCTCAAGGCCTATGGTCTGGACTACGAGTCACTGCAGGCCGAGAACCCGAGGCTCATTTACTGCTCGATTACAGGGTTCGGCCAGACCGGCCCCTATGCGAAGCGTGCCGGCTACGACTTCATGATCCAGGGTCTTGGCGGCCTGATGAGCCTGACCGGGCGCCCGGATGGTGAGGAAGGCGCAGGGCCGGTGAAGGTAGGCGTGGCATTGACCGACATCTTGACCGGGCTGTACTCGACTGCTGCGATTCTTGCAGCCTTGGCCCATCGCGATCAGGGCGGCGTGGGTCAGCACATCGACATGGCGCTGCTGGATGTACAGGTGGCCTGCCTGGCCAACCAGGCGATGAATTACCTGACCACGGGCACCCCGCCCAGGCGTCTTGGCAATGCGCACCCGAACATTGTGCCGTACCAGGATTTTCCCACGGCCGATGGCGACTTCATTCTTACCGTGGGTAATGACAGCCAGTTCCGCAAATTCGCGGAAGTGGCCGGGCAGCCCCAGTGGGCGGATGACCCGCGGTTCGCGACCAACAAGCAGCGAGTGGCGCATCGGGCCGAGCTGATCCCGTTGATTCGCCAGGCCACTGTATTCAAGACCACGACGCAGTGGGTGGAAGCGCTTGAACGTGCCGGCGTGCCCTGCGGGCCTATCAATGATGTGTCACAGGTCTTTGCTGATCCCCAGGTGCAGGCGCGCGGGTTGAAAGTCGAGCTGCCCCATGCGTTGGGCGGCACGGTGCCCCAGGTGGCGAGTCCTATTCGGCTTTCGGGTACGCCGGTGGAGTATCGCCGGGCGCCGCCCTTGCTGGGCGAGCACACGCTGGAGGTGCTGACGAGTGTTCTGGGCCTGTCGGATGAGGCCGTCATGGTGCTGCGCGAGGCGGGTGTTCTGTAGCGCTTCTATTATATAGGTGGGCGGCGATAGCCGCCCTCCCCTATATAAACTGAAGGAAGTTGCTGATTTTCCTGCTGTTTCGCTTATTTCATAGAAAGTTCACATTAAGTGTTGACGCCCCCTCGAATCTCTCTATAATTCGCCCCACTTCCGGCGCAGTCGGAACGGAAAACTCCTTGATAATCAAA
>NZ_JANHKS010000043.1 GCF_028682175.1 Pseudomonas putida
CACATTTCTCGATACACAGCGGCCACCTTCGGGTGGCCGTTTGCGTTAGTCTCGTCAGCATTCAGACAGCCTCCACAGACCAGTCTATTGCATCCCGCAATCAAGGAAGCCCTATGCGCGTCGTGACCCTCAAGACCCTCGCCTTATCGGTAGTCTTTGCCGTCAGTTCCCCGGTTTACGCGGCCATCGTCCTGGAAGGCGGCGCCGTTGCAGCGCCCGATCAGTACGGCGCGCAGGTCGCTGCGCAAATCCTCAAGAAAGGCGGTAACGCTGTCGATGCCGCCGTGGCTACCGCCTTCACCCTGGCCGTGACGTACCCGGAGGCGGGCAATATCGGCGGTGGTGGCTTCATGACCCTATTCATGAACGGTCGGCCCTATTTCATCGACTACCGCGAAACCGCTCCCAAAGCCGCGACCCGCGACATGTACCTGGATGAGAAGGGCGAGGTGATTCCCGGCATGAGCCTGGTGGGCGCTCGCGCTTCGGGCGTGCCGGGCACGGTGCTGGGCTTGTGGGAGGCGCACCGCAAATTCGGCAAGTTGCCCTGGGCCGAACTGCTGACACCGGCCATCGGTTACGCGAAGAACGGTTTCAAGGTCGCCGACAAACAGAACATGTACGGCACCGAGGCCCTCAAGCAGCTCGAGGGCAAGACCAACTTCGCCGATTACTTCGGCACCATGAAAGCCGGCGAACTGTTCCGTCAGCCGGAGCTGGCCCAGACCCTGGAGCGCATCGCCGACAAAGGCGCCAGCGAGTTCTATCAGGGTCAGACTGCCGACCTGCTGGTGGCCCAGATGCAACACGACAACGGCTTGATCACCAAACAGGACCTGGCCGACTACAAGGCCGTGTGGCGCAAGCCGTTGCACGTGAACTTCAACGGCAACACCCTGTACACCGCACCGCTACCCAGTTCCGGCGGCGTGGCGCTGGCGCAACTGATCGGCATCAAGCAGCAACTGGCCGAGGATTTCAAAGGCGTGCCCCTGAACTCGGCGCGTTACGTGCACTTGCTCGCCGAGATCGAGAAGCGGGTGTTTGCCGATCGCGCCAACTATCTGGGCGATCCGGATTTCTCCAAGGCACCAGTGAGCGAACTGACCGATCAGGTCTACCTGGCCCAGCGCGCCCATGAGATAAACCCGACGGCGATTTCCCCGACCGAAAACATCAAGCCCGGGCTCGAATCGCACCAGACCACCCACTTCTCCATCGTCGATGCCAAGGGCAACGCGGTCAGCAACACCTACACCCTGAACTGGGACTACGGCAGTGGCGTGGTGGTCAAGGGCGCGGGCTTCTTGATGAACGACGAGATGGATGACTTCAGTTCCAAACCCGGCGTGGCCAACGCCTTTGGTGTAGTGGGAGGCGATGCCAATGCCATCCAGCCGGGCAAGCGAATGCTTTCATCCATGAGCCCAAGCCTTGTGACCCGCGACGGCGCGGTGACGCTGGTGCTGGGCACGCCGGGTGGCTCGCGGATTTTCACCACGGTGTTTCAGGTGCTCAACAATCTGTATGACTTCAACATGCCGCTCAAGGACGCGGTGGCGGCGCAGCGCGTGCATCACCAGTTGCTGCCCAAGGACACGATCTTCACCGAGCGCTTCGCGCCGATGTCTGCGCAGGTAGCCGACGAGTTGAAGGCGATGGGCTACACGATCAAGGATCAGAACTGGGCGATGGGCAATGTGCAGGCGATCAGGATCAACGGCACGAAGGTCGAAACCGCAGCGGATCCGCGGGGGAGGGGTGTGGGGATGGTGGTGAAGTAACTATCGTTTCGCCTTGAGGGCAACGGCGTTGGTCACCCATTTTGTGACACTAGCCTGGTACCTGTAGGAGTGAGCTTGCTCGCGATGGCGTCCGTTCAGGCAAATTGATGTCGACTGATACACCGCAATCGCGAGCAAGCTCACTCCTACAGGATTGTGTTCGCCGCAAGTTGGCGGCGAACAGCACTAACGCATCTTAATGATGCTCACGCGTCGCGCGGAATTTGATGTCCGGCCAGCGTTCTTCCATCAGGCTCAGGTTCACCCGCGTAGGCGCCAGGTAGGTCAGGTGACCGCCGCCGTCCACTGCCAGGTTTTCCACGGCCTTGTTCTCGAATTCCTCGAGCTTCTTCTTGTCCGCCGAGTCGATCCAGCGGGCAGACCACACGGTGATCGGCTCGTAGGCGCATTCGACCTTGTACTCTTCCTTCAGGCGGCTGGCGACCACATCGAACTGCAGCACACCGACGGCGCCCAGGATGATGTCGTTGCTGCGCTGCGGGAAGAACACCTGGGTGGCGCCTTCTTCGGCCAGCTGTTGCAGGCCCTGACGCAGCTGTTTGGACTTGAGCGGGTCCTTCAGGCGCACGCGACGGAACAGTTCCGGCGCAAAGTGCGGAATGCCGGTGAAACCCAGGGCTTCGCCTTCGGTGAAGGTGTCGCCGATCTGGATCGTGCCGTGGTTGTGCAGGCCGATGATGTCGCCGGCGTAGGCTTCTTCCAGTTGCTCGCGCTCGCTGGAGAAGAACGTCAGGGCGTCACCGATGCGCACGTCCTTGCCGGTGCGCACATGGCGCATCTTCATGCCTTTTTCGTACTTGCCCGAGCAGATGCGCATGAACGCGATACGGTCGCGGTGCTTGGGGTCCATGTTCGCCTGGATCTTGAAGATGAAGCCCGAGAACTTCTCTTCCACCGGCTCCACGCTGCGCTCGTGGGTGGCGCGTGCCAGCGGCAGCGGCGCCCAGTCGACGACGGCGTCGAGTACATGGTCGACCCCGAAGTTGCCCAGTGCGGTACCGAAGAACACCGGGGTCATCTGGCCGTCGAGGAATTCCTGCTGGTTGAATTCATGGCAGGCGCCCTGCACCAGTTCGAGCTGGTCGATGAAGCGATCGTACTCGTCACCCAGGTGGGCGCGGGCTTCGTCGGAATCCAGCTTCTGGATGATCTTGGTTTCGGTGCGCTCGTGACCGTGCCCCGGGGTGTAGACGATGATGTAGTCGCCTGCCAGGTGGTACACGCCTTTGAAGTCGCGGTAGCAGCCGATGGGCCAGGTGATCGGCGCGGCCTTGATCTTGAGCACCGCTTCGATTTCGTCGAGCAGTTCGATCGGGTCGCGAATGTCGCGGTCCAGCTTGTTGATGAAGCTGACGATCGGCGTGTCGCGCAGGCGGCAGACGTCCATCAGGGCGATGGTCCGCGGCTCGACGCCCTTACCACCGTCGAGGACCATCAGCGCCGAGTCGACCGCAGTCAGGGTGCGGTAGGTGTCTTCGGAGAAGTCTTCGTGGCCCGGGGTGTCGAGCAGGTTGATCATGTGTTCGCGATAGGGGAACTGCATGACCGACGTGGTAATGGAAATACCACGCTGCTTCTCCATCTCCATCCAGTCGGACGTCGCATGGCGGTCGGATTTGCGGGATTTCACCGTGCCGGCCACGGAAATGGCCTTGCCCATGAGCAAGAGCTTTTCGGTGATGGTGGTCTTACCGGCGTCGGGGTGAGAAATAATGGCGAAAGTGCGGCGTTTCGCGACTTCGGCGGCCTGTCTGGTCATGGGAAATCGCCTGAGAGGTGATTCAAAAAAGGGCGGCGATTATAGCCCAAACCAATCCAATATCCGAACCGTTCAGTCGATCAAGGGTGGCCAAATACCATCTTACGTGGGAACCTTTGCGGTTGTGGAGACGTCCACTTCCTGGCAATGCAAACTGCCAAGGGTTGCAAAATCAGCAAGTTAGCTTGACGAAGCTGCGCTCATGGCTCGTGAAATCGCCCAGGTTAACCCTTAACCGGCGACCCACCCGCTGCTCTTCGCGAACGCTGGCAGATGGCCTGAAAAGGACCGTCACGTGCCAGACGTACGCCGACTGAAATAAGGAGTCCGCCCGTGGCTAATCGCTATGGCAAGGGGCTGATGGGAGGTGTGATCGTCATCGCACTCCTGGCCCTGCTGGTCCAATGGATCGGCATCGACACGCTCAAGCAGTATCAGGATGATCTGCTGTTTTATCTGCAAGCCCACGTGATGCTGGTACTGGCATCGATGCTGGCGGCACTGGTGGTCGGAATCCCGACCGGCATTGTGCTCAGCCGACCGAACATGGTTGGCCGCGCCGAACGCTTCATGCAGATCTTCAATATCGGTAACACCGTTCCTCCTCTCGCGGTACTGGCCATTGCTCTGGGCGTCCTGGGCATCGGCAGTGGGCCTGCGATCTTCGCTTTGTTCCTCGCCTCTCTGTTGCCCATCGTGCGCAACACCTACGAAGGCCTCAAAAACGTTCAGGGTTCCCTCAAGGAAGCTGCCACGGGCATCGGCATGACACCGCGTCAGGTGTTGTGGCGCGTCGAGCTGCCCAATGCCGTGCCGATCATGATCGGCGGCGTGCGGGTGGCGCTGGCGATCAACGTCGGCACCGCGCCGCTGGCCTTCCTGATCGGCGCCAACAGCCTTGGCAGCCTGATCTTCCCTGGCATCGCCCTGAACAATCAGCCTCAGCTTGTGCTGGGTGCCGCGTGTACCGCGCTGCTGGCCCTGTTGCTCGATGGCGCCGTGACCCTGGCGAGTCGTGTCTGGCTGGAACGTGGCCTGGCTCGCTAACGGGCCGCAGAGAAAGGAATTCAGATGAAAAAGTTATGCACATTAATACTGGGCGCAGGCCTGATGTTGTCTGGCGTTGTCCAGGCGGCTGACGCTGCGGCCGAGCGCCCGGTGCTGCGAATCGGCGCACGGGTCTTTACCGAACAGACGATTCTGGCCGAGCTGACCGCGCAATACCTGCGCGACAAGGGCTATCAGGTACAGATCACTGGCGGCCTGGGCAGCAACCTGGCACGCAGCGCCCAGGAATCCGGCCAACTGGACATGCTCTGGGAATACACCGGGGTGTCGCTGGTGGCCTACAACCATGTCGACGAAAAACTCGACAGCGACCAGACCTACCAGCGGGTCAAGGAGCTGGACGCGAAGAAGGGCCTGGTCTGGCTGTCGCCGTCCAAATTCAACAACACCTATGCGCTGGCGGTGCCGGACAACGTCGCGAAGAAATACCCGCAGATCAACAACGTCTCCGACCTGACAACCTTGCTCAAGGATGAGGCCAAGGAGGGTCATATCGTCGCGCTCGACACCGAGTTCGCCAACCGTTCGGACGGTCTGGTGGGCATGGTCAAGCACTACGACATGAACCTGAGCCGTGAAAACACTCGTCAGATGGACGCAGGGCTGGTCTACACCGCACTGCGCAACGGGCAGGTCTTCGCAGGGCTGGTGTACACCACCGACGGCCGCCTGAACGCTTTCAAACTCAAGGTGCTGGCCGACGACAAGCACTACTTCCCGGACTACACCGCAGCGCCGGTGGTTCGCAAGGAGTACCTGGACAAGCACCCGCAACTGGCCGAGCAACTCAAGCCACTGGCCGCGCTGCTGGATAACCAGACCATGATCGACCTGAATGCGCGCATCGACGTCAATCATGAAAGTCCTACCGTCGTGGCGGCAGATTTCCTGCGCAGCCATCCGATCAATCCTTCCGCCGAGAGCGTGCCGATCAAGCAGACGCCGGTGGAGAAACAGGAGGAGAAACTATGAGCTTCTTGAGCGCTTTCTCCCATCTGGACTGGAACCAGGTCTTTCACCTGACCCTGCAACACATCACGCTGGTGGGCATCGCGGTGTCGCTGGCGATTCTGATTGGCGTGCCGCTGGGCATCTTCATGACGCGCTTCCCGGCGCTCGCAGGTCCCCTGCAGGCCAGCGCCACCGTGCTGCTGACCATCCCGTCGATTGCCCTGTTCGGGTTGCTGCTGCCGTTCTACTCCAAATTCGGCCAGGGCCTTGGGCCGCTGCCGGCAATCACCGCGGTGTTTCTGTATTCGCTGCTGCCGATCATGCGTAACACCTACCTGGCGTTGACCGGTGTCGAGCCCGGCATTCGTGAAGCGGCCCGTGGCATCGGCATGACCTTCGGCCAGCGCCTGCGCATGGTCGAGTTGCCGATTGCCGTGCCGGTGATCCTCGCCGGTGTTCGTACCGCCGTGGTCATGAACATCGGCGTCATGACCATCGCCGCCACCATTGGTGCCGGTGGCCTCGGTGTGCTCATCCTCGCTTCCATCAGCCGCAGCGACATGTCGATGCTGATCGTCGGCGCCGTACTGGTCAGCATCCTGGCCATCTTCGCCGACCTGCTTCTGCAATGGCTGCAACGCTCGCTGACTCCAAAAGGACTGCTCAAATGACTGGCAAAACCATGATCGAACTGCAAGACCTCACCAAGACTTTCCAGAGCAACGGCAAGGAAGTGAAGGCCGTCGATTCCGTGAGCCTGACCGTGAATGAAGGCGAAATCTGCGTGTTCCTGGGACCATCGGGTTGCGGCAAGAGCACCACGCTGAAAATGATCAACCGCCTGATCATGCCGACCTCGGGCAAGGTGCTGATCAACGGTGAAGACACCACGCAACTGGACGAAGTGACCCTGCGCCGCAACATCGGCTACGTGATCCAGCAGATCGGCCTGTTCCCCAACATGACCATCGAGGAAAACATCGTCGTGGTGCCCAAGCTGCTGGGCTGGGACAAGAAGCGCTGCCACGACCGGGCCCGCGAGCTGATGAGCATGATCAAGCTCGAGCCCAAGCAGTACCTGCATCGCTACCCGCGCGAGCTGTCCGGTGGGCAGCAACAGCGCATTGGGGTGATTCGTGCGCTGGCCGCCGAGGCGCCGTTGCTGTTGATGGATGAGCCTTTCGGCGCGGTGGACCCGATCAACCGCGAGATGATCCAGAACGAGTTCTTCGAGATGCAGCGGGCGCTGAACAAGACCGTGATCATGGTCAGCCACGACATCGACGAGGCCATCAAACTGGGCGACAAGATCGCGATCTTCCGCGCCGGCAAACTGTTGCAGATCGACCACCCGGACACCCTGCTGGCCCATCCGGCGGACGAGTTCGTCAGCAACTTCGTCGGCCAGGACAGCACCCTCAAGCGCCTGTTGCTGGTCAAGGCCGAAGACGCCGCCGACAACGCGCCGTCGGTCAGCCCCGAAACCCCGGTGGCCGATGCGCTGGAAGTGATGGACGAAAACGACCGCCGCTACGTGGTTGTCACCGACGCCGACAACAAGGCCAAAGGCTACGTGCGCCGCCGCGACCTGCACCGCCAGAGCGGCACCTGCGAGCAGTACCTGCGCCCGTTCAACGCCACCGCCGCCTACGACGAACACCTGCGCATCCTGCTGTCGCGGATGTACGAGTTCAACCGCGCCTGGCTGCCGGTGCTCGATGCCGAGAATGTGTTCCTGGGCGAGGTGACGCAGGAGTCGATTGCGGCTTACCTGAGTTCCGGGCAGTCGCGGGGCAAGAAGACCAGTATCGTTTCGCCAGCGGAAGTGGCGGAGCAGGCGGCTTCGGTTTGAACTGACGGAAGGAAACAGGCCCCTGTGGGAGTGAGCTTGCTCACGAAGGCTGATTGTCAGACCTATACATCTGATTCGGATGTACTGGCCTCTTCGTGAGCAAGCTCACTCCCACAGGACTGTGCGTCTCTAACAGAACGCATATCCTGATCCAGGGGAACATCGTCCTGTCACATCGGTCGGTTACTACAGGGTGATTGAACAGATGCTGATGCCCGTCTGGAAAAAACGGGCAGAAAAGCGACATTTTTTGTTGATCTTGAACCCCTCAGGTCCTACAGTTCGCGCCGAACGTCCATGCTGGAAACGATCCATCCGGCTCAAGTACTGACGACGAGACAGCAAGGCCAAGGGAACCCGCGTCCCATGGCCTTTTTGCTTTCGGTCAACGGCCTTGGGAAGTAGGCGAACCAAAGTGGGGATACGGAGGACGTTCATTTGCACCCATTGTTTTTTACCGTTTGCCAACAGGAGTCCCCCGCATGTCGATTCAGGTCGAAGACTATTTCGAGAAAAACACCTTCGCTAAAATGAAGGCGTTCGCCGACAAGCAAGAAACCCCGTTCGTGCTCATCGACACCGCGATGATCAGCCAGGCCTACGATGACCTGCGCGCAGGTTTCGAATTCGCCAAGGTGTACTACGCGGTCAAGGCCAACCCGGCCGTCGAAATCATCGACCTGCTCAAGGAAAAAGGCTCGAGCTTCGACATCGCCTCGATCTACGAGCTGGACAAGGTGCTGGGCCGTGGCGTTGGCCCGGATCGCATCAGCTACGGCAACACCATCAAGAAATCCAAGGACATCCGTTACTTCTTCGACAAGGGCGTGCGTCTGTACGCGACCGACTCCGAAGCCGACCTGCGCAACATCGCCAAGGCCGCGCCGGGCTCGAAAGTCTACGTGCGTATCCTCACCGAAGGCTCGACCACGGCTGACTGGCCTCTGTCGCGCAAATTCGGCTGCCAGACCGACATGGCCATGGACCTGCTGATCCTGGCCCGTGACCTGGGCCTGGTGCCTTACGGCATCTCCTTCCACGTAGGTTCGCAACAGCGCGACATCTCCGTGTGGGACGCCGCGATCGCCAAAGTGAAGGTGATTTTCGAGCGCCTGAAGGAAGAAGACGGCATCGAACTCAAGCTGATCAACATGGGTGGCGGCTTCCCGGCCAACTACATCACCCGTACCAACAGCCTTGAAACCTACGCCGAGGAAATCATCCGCTTCCTCAAGGAAGACTTCGGTGACGACTTGCCGGAAATCATTCTGGAGCCGGGCCGTTCGTTGATCGCCAACGCCGGTATTCTGGTCAGCGAAGTGGTACTGGTTGCGCGCAAGTCCCGCACCGCCGTCGAGCGTTGGGTGTACACCGACGTGGGCAAATTCTCCGGCCTGATCGAAACCATGGACGAAGCCATCAAGTTCCCGATCTGGACCGAGAAGAAAGGCGAAGTGGAAGAAGTCGTGATTGCAGGTCCAACCTGCGACAGCGCCGACATCATGTACGAGAACTACAAGTACGGCCTGCCATTGAACCTGGCCATCGGTGACCGCCTGTACTGGCTGTCCACCGGCGCGTACACCACCAGCTACAGCGCCGTTGAATTCAATGGCTTCCCGCCGCTGAAGTCGTTCTACGTGTAATACGCTGTTGCATCATGAGAAACCCGCGAGAGATCGCGGGTTTTTTATTGGGTGGCTTGCGGGGTGTCATGGGCGTCGCAGCGCCAGAATTTCAGCGCAATAGCGTTGAGCCTGTGTTGCCTGGAGTTGTATCACTTCCAGATCCGCCCTGAATCGGCGAAGCGTTCCAAGATCGAGCAACAAATTGAAATGTTGATTGATCCCGCCAACCAGCGTACTGATCCTGCTCTGTTGGGCCATGAGATTGGCCATGCCATTCATGCCAAAGGTGTAATGACGATGGGCCTCTGTCCGCATATCGCGAGCGGTCTTCAACCGATTCGCCGGAAGATTCAAGCGTTCGGCAATCTGCAATTGCGCTGACATGAAGTCGAGAATCCGGGGCAGGACCTGGCCAAAGCTTTTGCGCGTAGCATTGAAAAGCGCCCGGTTGAAGACGGCGTAAGTTGCCCCCTGGCCCATCATTCTGACGTGGTAGTCGTACGCTTGCAGACAATGGGTAATCGGACGCAGGGCAGAGGCAGGCGGTGGCCCAGGTGGTGCTGGAATTCTGCTCAACGTTGCTGCAAGCCCGTCCGGATCTGCCGTTGACGGCGGTTGGATCTGTGGGATCAGGTAGTCGAAGAAGTACAGTGCATCGACCAGTATTTGATGAAGTTGCCGATAGCTAACCTCGTAATATCCCCCCCTCCATACCGCCATCTGCCGCTGCCCCTCCAGCATGTCCGATAAGGGGGCGGCCGGTTTTAGAAAGTCTGGAAGTGTGAACAGTGCAGCGTTGAACTGTTTGACTCTGTCTGGGGCATCCGCCAGGAACGAAACACAATCTTCAATTTCGTCGAACTGCTCCTGTGTAATAAAGGTTGCGCTCATATCTCCTCCTTGAGATGTGGCGAAGCCAGAACGATGCACGAGTCATCGTTCTGGCAAGTATCGAAGTGATACCCTGAAGCTAACGTGCAGGTGTCAGCCGAAGACCTTCACATGCTTGGCCAAGGCCTCGACATCAACGATAAACTGATTCACAGCGTCGTCGTTCTCTGCCGCAACCTTTTTATGGACGCTGAGAAACGACCGGCTCGACTGCATGATCTTTTCAAACTCGCCGACGTAGTCCACCCGGTGCTCATCGAACGTATGGCTGGCGTTGATCAACTCCTCTTTCTGGTGAATCAAGCGCAGCTTGTCCATTTTATCCATGCCGCACTTGACCAGGTCGTCGATCTGCTTACGGACGACATTGCGTGCTTCCACCAGATCGAGGAAGTTCAGGAACGACTCGAGTTGCTTCAGGATGTCCTGTGCCATCTCGATGGCTTTTTCCAGGGCGGCAGCTTCAGGGCCGCCTTTGGCAAGGGCGGCAAGCGCCTTGGCATCCAGCAGAGTCTCCTTGCCGACTTCGACAAAGTCCTTGGACTCGATCAACGCAATCGCTTCGCTCAGATCACGGCGTTTCTGCTCAAGCTCCGCCTGGCGCTCCTCAATGCCCTGGATTTCACCAGGCAGACGCTCCTTGTCTTCTGCCAGTTGAACAAGATGTCTGGTCGTGACACTACGGTCCACGGTTTCACCCAAAGGCGAAAACAGAGTGTTCAGAACGGTCTGGTGTTTGCTGACGATGTCGACAATCACATTGATTCGTTGATCGATGTCTTCCAGGATTTCCTCTCGATCAGAGTCTGGGGCGCCGTCGAGTTCCTTTTGATAACCCCGCAGTGTTCGAACGTTGACGCCGACTTTGGTATCCAGAGTCTGGACCGCTTCGCGCAGTTTGAAATCCGCATCGCGCAGGGCGTTGTCGACACGCACCACGCCTGCATGCAGCATGGGCAGGTAGTCGGTCTGGATAAAAAGGCGTTTGACATCGATGGTCGAGTTGTTCGCATGCTGGGATGCCAGGCGCAGCGCGGTAACATCCAGTTCGGGGTAATCGACGTTGGAGGGAAAGTAGGTAATATTGCTCATCATTGATCTCCGTATTCTTCTCTGAATTCCCGGTCTGCCTGTGCAAACACGTCCAGTAACTTTTGGGCGTCCACTTCAATGGTTTCCCAAGGCTTCACTACCAGTTCGAACTGATTCTTGAATCGGCGCATGGACAGGCCGTCGTTGATGCCATCGACTTCACTGACAGACTCGGCAATGAACGTGCCCAGCTTGTTCCAGACAGTGATCAGGTTCTTGGTAGCGATATCGGCGTCGATAACGATCAGGTCCAGGTCCTGCATGTCCATGCGAACCCGGCCCAGGGATGCCAGAATCCGGTTTTTCGTTTCCATGCGTGCAATGTCGGCTTCCTGATCCTTGCGCATCTTGTTGCGCTCCTTGCGGATCTTTTCGGCTTCGACACTGGAATAGATCATCACAATCAGATTGCCCTGGCCCGCCGCTTCAAGGGCCTTGTTGACCATCTTTTTGTATTCTTCGGTTTTTTCCTGAATATCCTTGGCGCGGTTATCAATCTTTGTTTGCAGTGCCCTGATTTCGACATCCAGATTGTTATTGTCGATGCACGCCAGTCTGAGCTTGACTTCCGGGGCGACGCGATTGGCCAACTGGTACCCGAATGCGTCCAGGCGCGCCTTGATGCCCAGCGCTTCTGCCTCGCGCTCGCGCACCTTGTCCAGAATCTTGTCCAGGTAATAACCCAGGTCGTCTTTGTCTGCCGGGTCTATGCCTGGAAACTTGATGCCCAGTTCAAGTTCAACCCTGCGCAAGTCTTCCAGGGTTTTGATGTCGTATTTCTCGACGAGCCCAAGCGCTTTGATATCGTCGAGCACTTCACCCATGCTCTTGCCATACACTTGCATGGAGCCTGCAAACACCACCAGTTTGTCACTGACGGTCAGCAGGTCCGTGCGCAGTGGGTTCCACAGGCTGGCGTGGCCATGAATGAGTTTGAACGAGCCCTGGAAGTCCACGGCTTCCAGTCCGTTGCCTGCGCCGCTTTCATAACCCAGGTAGTTGATGACATCTTTCAACTGGGTAGGAAGTGCAAGGCCTTTGAGCTCGTAGCGTTTGAGGTTGATAAGTTGATCTTTGGTCAGAATCAGACCACTGTCCCGGGTTTCGCTGTCCGCTGTTCCCACCGACTGGCTGAAGAACATTGCCGGATCAGCGGCGGCATCGTCCACGATGCGTTGAATCGATTGAGGCATGATCATTAATCCTTTAATGACGGTTGTTGAGTTGCCTGGTGTGCAGTCATGAGTTGCTGTGTGAAGTTGCCTGCACGCTTGAAGACTAAGTTGTCATTCGATTAACGTCAAAGTGAAAACGTATTCTTACTTTGTAGGAATTTTCGGGTGCGAAAAGTTACAAATAGCCAGAGCCTTGATTGGCAAGGCTGGAAGGAAGTTTTGAAACATCTACTTGTGCAATTGGAAAAGACGTCGCTCTATAACATTAAGTTTCGAGCGACTGTTTTACTCTATTGATCAGTCTCTGAAAGCCGGGCAAATTCTGCCTTGTCGCTGCCATCGCCCAATTGCGCAGCGCGCTCGTGATACCTGATTGCCATTGCACGAACATCAGGATGGGCAGCGTCCAGCAGCGCCTTGCGGCTGACGCGAAGAAAATTCAGGTTGCCGATGCGCAAGGCGGTTTCCAGCCAGATGAGCGCCTGTTCGATCCGGCCCTGATCCACCAGCACGGCGGCGTGACTGAACTGCCCACGAAAATCCCCGCCTTCGGCTGCGCGTCGATACCAGTCGTGGGCCGCTGGCAGGTCGCGCTCGCAACACACACCCTCTTCCAGATAGCGGCCCAGCATGTTCATCGACTTGGCGTGGCCCAGGTGCGCCGCCCTGGTGTAGCAGGCCAGTGCCCGGGCCTGATCCTTGTTGACCCCGCGGCCGGTGGCCAGCAGGTTGCCGTAGTTGTAGAAGCCCCAGTCCAGCTCGGCTTCTGCGGCCTGGCGGTAGAATTCGGCGGCCCTGGCGGCGTCCGGTTCGCAGCCCCAGCCATGTTCATGGCAGCGCCCGGCCATGTTGGTGGCCATGGCATGGCCGTTGCGCGCGGCGATCTGGAACCAGGTCAGGGCCAGTGCGGCGTCCTGTTCGATGCCGGTGCCGTCCAGCAGGATCTGTCCGAGCAGGGCCTGGGCGTCGGGAAGGTTCCGTTGCGCCGCCATGAGGATTGCCTTGGCGGCACTGGCGGGGTTGTCCTGCAGCATGGCGCGCAGTTGGTCGCCATCGAGCACATCGTCACGTCGCAGCGTCCAGTTCATCGATCAGACCTCGACCCATTGGCGCAGCAGGTTGTGGTAGGTGCCGGTGAGCTGGATCAGCGAGGGGTGGTCGGGCACGTCGCGGCTCAGTTGCTGGATGGCACTGTCCATTTCAAACAGCAGCGTGCGGTGGCCGTCGTCGCGCACCAGGCTCTGGGTCCAGAAAAACGAAGCGTAACGCGCACCACGGGTCACGGCGTTGACCTTGTGCAGGCTGGTGGCGGGGTAGAGCAGCAAATCGCCGGCGGGCAGTTTGACCTGGCGGGTGCCGAAGGTGTCCTGGATCACCAGTTCGCCGCCGTCGTAATCGTCGGGGTCGCTGAAGAACAGCGTCGACGACAGGTCGGTACGCACCCGTTCGATGTTGCCCCTGGCCTGGCGCACGGCGTTGTCGATGTGGAAGTCGAAGCTGCCGCCGCCGGTGTAGCAGTTGAGCAGGGGCGGGAAGACCTTGTGCGGCAGCGCGGCCGACATGAACAGCGGGTTCTGCCACAAGCGTTCGAGCATCGCCGCGCCGATTTCCTTGGCCAGCGGATGGCCTTCGGGCAGCTGCAGATTGTGCTTGGCCTTTGCCGACTGGTGGCCGGCGGTGATCTTGCCGTCGGCCCAGTCGGTCTGCTCCAGCGCCTGACGGATGCGCAGCACTTCCTCGCGGGTAAACAGGCCAGGGATGTGCAGGAGCATGAAGACGCCACTCATTATCGAAAAAGGTAGCGAATGGTAGTGATTCTTATTGGATGTGTAAAACCCGCGCGGACGCGTGGACGAACGAGGGTGAAAAATCCGTAAAGCGAAATTGTAAAGAATGTAAGTTATCTGCAAATACAAATTACTCTCATCTATATTCCGCGACCTCTACATTCCTTGGGGAAGGAAAATCACGATGTCGCGCCTCTCGCTCCAACCGTCTGTCAGTTCACCACGGCTTCTCGTTTCGGCGATTGGCATGGCCGTCACCGCAATGTCCGCGTCGCAGATGGCCCATGCCGCCGACGAAGCCGAGAACGCCAAGGGCGGTGCCATCTCGCTGGGCGCGACCAGCATCACCGGCGAAGCCCAGGAATCGAAGGACTACAAGACCGAGAAGAGCGCGTCGCAGAAATACACCGCACCGCTGTCGGACACGCCACGTTCGGTCACTGTGATTCCTCAGCAGGTACTGAAGGACACCGCAGCCACTTCGCTGCAGGACGCGCTGCGTACCGTGCCGGGCATCACCTTCGGTGCCGGTGAAGGCGGTAACCCGCAGGGCGACCGTCCGTTCATTCGCGGCTTCGACGCCCAGGGCGACACCTATATCGACGGCGTGCGTGACACCGGTGCCCAGAGCCGCGAAATCTTCGACATCGAATCGATCGAAGTGAGCAAGGGCCCGAACTCGGCCTTTGGCGGACGCGGCTCGGCGGGCGGCAGCATCAACCTGGTCAGCAAGTTGCCCAAGGCCAACGACTTCACCGAAGGCAGCTTCACCTACGGCACCGACCAGACCCGCCGCTACACCCTGGACGTGAACCGCAAGTTCCTCGACACCGCAGCGTTCCGCCTGAACCTGATGAGCCACGAGCAGAACGTCGCCGGTCGTGACGCCATCAACTACGACCGTTGGGGCGTAGCGCCGTCGGTGACCTTCGGCTTGGGCACTGAAAACCGCCTGAACCTCAGCTACTACCATGTGGAAGGCAACGACCTGCCGGATTCGGGCATTCCCTACGGTTACGGTTCGACCTCGGCCACCGCTGTGCATGTGCACGACAAACCCACCGACGGCGGCAACAGCAACAACTTCTATGGCCTGAAGGACCGTGACTTCCGCAAGACACGCAGCGACATCTCGACCATCAGCTTCGAGCATGACTTCAACGAAGACATGACGCTGAAAAACACCTTCCGCCACGGCAACGTCGGCCAGGACTACATCCTGACCCAGCCGGACGACAGCCAGCACAACGTCAACACCCGTGGCACCGTCTGGCGCCGTGCCAACGCCCGGGTCAGCACCACTGAAACCACCACCAACCAGACCGACCTGTTCGGCCAGTTCCAGTTGCTTGGCCTGAAGAACAGCTACTCCACCGGTATCGAACTGACCCGTGAAGTGAGCAAGGTCAGCGGCTACACCTTCGCCAACCCGGCCAACACCAACCCGACCGCAGCTTCGCCTGGCGGCGTGGGCTGCCAGGTGGGTGAAGTCTACGGCGGCACCTGTACTTCGCTGGCCAATCCGAACCCCGATGACGATTACACCGGCACCATCGCGCGCAACTACAAAGGCACCAACACCATCGGCTTCACCCGTTCGGTGTATGCCTTCGACACCATCGAGCTGAGCCCGCAGTGGCAGGTCAACCTGGGCACGCGTTTCGACAGCTTCGACACCAAGGCCAAGACCGACAGCCTCACTGCCGCGACCACCCGCAGCAAGAACACCAGCAATTTCTGGAACTGGCAGGCCGGTGTGGTCTACAAGCCGGTTGAAAACGGCAGCATCTATACCTCGTTCGCCACCTCGGCCACTCCGCCGGGCGGCATGCTCAACGAAGGTATCGACGGCAACGGACTGGTGGCTGACGGCAGCATCGTGAGCAGCGACCTGGAACCGGAAACCACCAAGAACTACGAGCTGGGCACCAAGTGGGACTTCCTCAATGATCGCCTGTCGCTGACCGCGGCGGTGTTCCGCACCGAGAAGACCAACACCCGTGTGCTGGTGAGCAACAACACCTACGCCAACGCCGGCGAGAGCCGTGTCGATGGTGTGGAACTGTCGGCCAGCGGCAAGATCACCGATCAGTGGCAGGTCTTCGCCGGCTACAGCTACCTGGACAGCGAACTGGTCGATCCGGGCGCCAACGGCAACACCCGCACCAATACCGTGATCGCCGGCGCCAACCCGAACAAGGGCAACGAGCTGCCTAACACGGCCAAGCACAGCGCCAGCCTGTGGACCACCTACGACATCACGCCGAAGCTGACCGTTGGCGGTGGCGCGTTCTACGTCGGTGAAGTCTGGGGTGATACGGCCAACACCGTTTACGTACCGTCCTACACCCGTTACGACGCCATGGCTTCGTACAAGCTGACCAAGAACGTCGATCTGCAACTGAACGTGCAGAACCTGACCGACAAGACCTACTACGACAAGGCCTACGCGGCGCACTTCGCCAACCAGGCAGCCGGTCGCACGGCGTTGCTGACCACCAGCTTCCACTTCTAAGCAGCATGAGTGGAAAAGCCCCGCTTGCCATTGGTGAGCGGGGCTTTTGCGTGAAGAGCATGGTTACGCTTTTGATTCTGGCCGAAGGCCGTAGGAGCTGGCTTGCCTGCGATCTGCTGCGCAGCAGCAGTAAAACCGGATAGCTCGGTGTGTCAGGCAGGCTGCGTGTACAGGACTTGCTGGCGCTTCGCGCCAGATCGCAGGCAAGCCAGCTCCTACGGGCTTCGCCCAGAATCAAAAACAGAGCGTGTGCCCTGCGGGCAGAATCAAGAGTGTGTTTGTGTCCGGTCTGTGACCGAACAAAGAATCAGCCACGGATGAGAATGCATTCCGTTTGTGCGCATAATGCGCGTCGCTGCGGGTTATCGAGGTGATCGAGGGTGTTGAAGAAAGTCCTGTTTCAAGTGCATTGGTTCTTCGGGATCACGGCGGGTCTGGTGCTGGCCCTGATGGGCATCACGGGTGCGCTGTATTCGTTCGAAGACGAAATCATGGATGCGCTCAACCCCGATGCGCTGTTCGTCCAGCCTGGCGAGCGTCAGTTGTCGCTCACGGAAATGGTCAGCAAGCTCGAAGCCCAAGGCAATGACACCGTTTCGATGTTCCGCATCGAGGTCGGTGGCGACCGGGCCGCGCAGGTCTGGTTCAAGCCTGCGCCAGGTGAGCGTCGTGGCCAGATGCACAACTTCGACCCCTACACCGGCGAGTTCAAGCCGGACGCCACAGGCCAGGATTTCTTCGGCTTCATGCTCAACCTGCACCGCTTCCTTGCCGCCGGTGAATACGGCAAGCAGGTAACGGCCGCCTGTACCCTGATCCTGGTGTTCTTCTGCCTGTCGGGCCTGTACCTGCGCTGGCCGCGTCAGGCCTTGAACTGGCGCGTGTGGCTGACCCTGGACTGGGCGAAGAAGGGACGCAGTTTCAACTGGGACCTGCATTCGGTGTTCGGTACCTGGTGCCTGATCGTTTACCTGTTGCTGGCCGTCACCGGGCTGATGTGGTCCTACGACTGGTTCAACAATGGCATGAACAAGCTGATCGGCGATCCACCCGTACCTGGCGAACAGCGCCGTGGCGGCGGTGGCCCGCGCCCGGGAGCCGGTCCGCGTGACGCCGCGCCCGAGCAACCTCTGGTTGCCGACTATGCCGCGATTTGGGACACGATCCAGAAAGCCGCAGGCGCCGACCTCAAGAGCTACAACCTGCGCATGCCGCAGGCAGCGGGCCAGATGGCGACGGTGTACTACATCCTCAAGGACTCGCCACACCCGCGCGCACTCAACCAGATCACCCTCGACCCGGCCAACGGCAAGCTCAAGGCAGTATCGCGCTACGCCGACAAGGGCTATGGCGCGCAGCTGCTGGTCAGTAACTACTCGCTGCACACCGGCAGCTACTGGGGCCTCACCGGCCGCATCGTGATTACCGTCGCCGCGCTGTTGATGCCGCTGTTTTTCATTACCGGCTGGTTGCTGTATCTGGATCGCCGTCGCAAGAAGCGCGAAATCCGCAACGCCCGTGGCGAAGTCGCCGTTTCGCCTTCCAGCGCCTATGGCAGCCAAGGCCCGGCGTGGCTGATCGGCTTTGCCAGCCAGAGCGGTTTTGCCGAGCAACTGGCCTGGCAGACGGCCGGACAATTGCAGTCGGCGGGTTTGCCGGTGCGCGTGCAGCGTCTGGCGGACATGACCGAGCAGGACCTGAACCAGAGCCGCAACGCGCTGTTCGTCGTCAGCACCTTTGGCGACGGCGAAGCGCCTGACAGCGCCCGTGGTTTCGAGCGCAAGCTGCTGGGCCAACCGCTGTCCCTGCAAAACCTCAATTACGCGGTGTTGGGGCTGGGGGATCGTCAGTATCAGCACTTCTGCGGATTCGCCCAGCGTCTGCACGGCTGGCTGGCCGAGCGCGGAGGCAGCACGCTGTTCGCGCCAGTCGAAGTGGACAGCGGTGACGCTGGCGCGGTGCAACACTGGCAACAGCAATTGAGCGAAGTCACCGGATCGACACCGGCGGCGGCATGGACTGCGCCCGAATACGAGAACTGGGTGCTGGCTCAGCGCGACTGGCTGAACCCTGACAGCGCTGGCTCGAAGGTGTTTCTGCTGGGGTTGATATCGGCCTCCGACACGTCGTGGGAGGCGGGCGATCTGGTCGAAGTGCTGCCGCGCAACCCTGCGTTTGCCGTGGAGCAGTTCCTTGCCGGCCTGGGCATTGATGCCGACACGCAAGTCACTGTCGACGGCCTGAACGAAAGCCTCGCACAGGCACTGGGCAGCCGCCAGTTGCCCGCCAACCGTAGCCACCTGGTCGGGTTGCATGCGCAAGCGCTGGTCGATGCGTTGGTGCCGCTGGCGATGCGTGAGTATTCCATTGCCTCGATGCCACAGGACGGTTCGCTGCAACTGATCGTGCGCCAGGAACTGCACCCCGACGGCAGCCTCGGCCTGGGTTCCGGCTGGCTGACCGAGCATGCTTCGCTGGGCGGCGCGATCAGCCTGCGGGTTCGGCGCAACAGCAGCTTCCACCTGCCGAGCGAGCCGGCGCCGATGATCCTGATCGGTAACGGCACGGGACTGGCAGGCTTGCGTAGCCTGCTCAAGGCACGCATCGCCCAGGGCGAGCAGCGCAACTGGCTGTTGTTCGGCGAACGCAACGCCGCCCATGACTTCCACTGCGGGAATGAGCTGCAAAGCTGGCTGGCCTCCGCTGACCTGGCGCGACTGGACCTGGCGTTCTCCCGGGATCAGGCGCAGAAAGTCTACGTACAGGATCGCCTGCGCGAAGCCGCCGACGAACTGCACCGCTGGCTGGCCGATGGCGCCGTCATCTACATCTGCGGCAGCCTCGAAGGAATGGCCGCCGGGGTGGATGCCGTGCTGGTTGAGCTGCTGGGCGAAAAGGGCGTAGAACGCCTCATCGAACAAGGCCGCTACCGCCGCGACGTGTACTGACCACCCGTAGCAGCACGGCTTGCCGGCGGGAGCGATTTTGAGGACGCCGTCGTCCGAATGCGGCCCAGACCAAGCGCGCTCCTACAGGATCGGGGACGTTTTCGAGATCGCTCCCGCCGGCAAGCCGTGCTGCTACGGGTCGGTGGTGTATTTTAGATTTTGATTTTGATCTTACTGCGCGATGGCACAGGCGCCGCAGAGCGCGACGTCAAGGCGCCAAGCCGAGCGCAGGTGTCGTGGAGGGGGATGAGCGGCAGGAAGCCGCGAAAGCCGTGCGGGCCATGGATGGCCCATCATGGCGTGCCCCCGGAACGGCGCCGGAGTCGAGGGAAGTCCGAAGGACCCCAGCCTGTCGCACAGACCTTTTGGTTACTTTTGGCTGGGCCGGCATTCCGGGCGAATGCCAAAAGTGACCCGCCGTAAGGGCGGAAAGGTGAATTAGCAACACCATCGGGAACGGATATAGACGCAACGTCAGCGTCTCAAGCTGACGCGGAGCGTCGCACGAGGCATTCCCACGCGGAGCGTGGGAACGATCAGCACGGCTTGCCGGCGGGGGCGATTTCAAAGACGCCCCCGCCGGCAAGCCGTGCTGCTACGTCACCCATCAATCACGCCACAAACTGCTCCGCATAGTGGCAAGCCACCTGACGATTATCCACAGTCCTGAGCTCCGGGATCTCCGCACTGCAACGCTCCGTCGCATACGGACAACGCTTGTGGAAAGCACACCCCGAAGGCGGATTCAGCGGGTTAGGCAACTCCCCGACAATCTTGATCTTCGGCTTCAGCGGATCCGGATGGATCGCCGGCGTCGCCGACAGCAGCGCCTGGGTGTACGGGTGCAACGGACGGCTATAGATCTCCTCCTTGGGACCCATCTCCGCCGGGCGGCCCAGATACATCACCAGCACCGTATCGGCCACATGCCGCACCACCGCCAGGTTGTGCGAGATGAACACATAACCGGTGTTGAACTCCTCCTGCATGTCCATGAACAGGTTCAGCACCTGCGCCTGGATCGACACGTCCAGTGCCGAAGTCGGCTCGTCCGCCACCAGCACCTTGGGTTGCAGCATCATTGCGCGCGCCAGGGCGATACGCTGACGCTGGCCACCGGAGAACATGTGCGGGTAGCGCTGGTAGTGCTCGGGACGCAGGCCGACCTGACGGATCATCGCCTGGACCTTCTCCCGGCGCTCGGCCGCGGACAGGCTGGTGTTGATCAGCAGCGGCTCGGCCAACTGGTCGCCGATCTTCTGGCGCGGGTTGAGCGAGGCGTACGGGCTCTGGAACACCATCTGCACGTCTTTGCGCAGTTGCTTGCGCTGGGCCTTGGTCGCGCCAGTCACTTCCTGGCCGGCGATTTTCAGCGAGCCCGAAGACGGCTCTTCGATCAAGGTCAGGGCGCGGGCCAGTGTGGACTTGCCACAACCGGACTCACCCACCACTGCCAGCGTCTTGCCGGCTTCCAGTTCGAAGGACACGCCGTTGAGCGCGCGCACGGTAGCAGTCGGCTTGAACAAGCCACGGGATACATCGTAGTGACGGGTAAGGTCACGGGCGGTCAGTACGATATCGCTCATCACGCCACCTCCTGATTAAGCGGATAGAAGCAGCGCACCAGGCCGTGGACCTGCGGGTCCAGGGTCGGGCGTTGCTGGCGGCATTTTTCCTGGACGTACGGGCAGCGCGGCGACAGCAGGCAGCCAGTAGGCCGGTCATAGCGACCGGGGACGATACCTGGCAGCGTGGCCAGGCGCTCGGCGCCCATGCTGTGCTCGGGGATCGCCGCCAGCAGTGCTTCGCTGTACGGGTGCGCCGGGACGTCGAACAGGCCGGGAACCTGGCCGACTTCAACGGCCTGGCCTGCGTACATCACGCACACGCGCTGGGCGGTCTCGGCCACTACCGCGAGGTCGTGGGTAATGAGAACCAGCGCCATGTCCTGCTCTTTCTGCAGGGCCAGCAGCAGGTCCATGATCTGCGCCTGAATGGTCACGTCCAGTGCAGTGGTCGGCTCGTCGGCGATCAGCAGTTTCGGCTCGCCGGCAATGGCCATGGCGATTGCGACGCGCTGGCTCATGCCGCCGGAGAGCTGGTGCGGATAGGCGTCCAGACGCTGTGCGGCGCCCGGAATCTCGACCTTCTGCAGCAATTCCAGGGCCCGCTGGTGCGCAGCCTTGCCCTTGAGGCCCAGGTGTTGCTTGAGCACTTCCTTGATCTGGAAGCCCACGGTGTAGCTGGGGTTCAGGGCGGTCATCGGGTCCTGGAAAACCATCGACAGATCCTTGCCGACGATCTTGCGACGTTCCCGTGCGCCAAGCTTGAGCATGTCCTTGCCGTCGAAGCTCAGGGAGTCGGCGGTGACGATGCCGGGGTGATCGATCAGGCCCATCAGCGCCATCATGGTCACGGATTTGCCCGAGCCCGACTCGCCAACGATTGCCAGTACTTCGCCCTTTTCCACGCGCAGGTCCAGGCCATCGACCACCGGGGTGGCGTTGGCGTCGCCGAAGCGCACGTTGAGGTTTTTCATTTCTAACAAAGGCATTGGGTCGTCCTCAGGCGGCGTTCTTGAGTTTCGGGTCCAGCGCATCGCGCAGGCCGTCGCCCATCAGGTTGATTGCCAGCACGCTGAGCAGGATGGTCAGGCCAGGGAGGCTCACCACCCACCAGGCGCGTTCGATGTAGTCGCGGGCCGAAGCGAGCATGGTGCCCCACTCAGGCGTTGGCGGTTGTACACCCAGACCCAGGAAGCCCAGCGCCGCGGCGTCGAGGATTGCCGAGGAGAAACTCAAGGTTGCCTGCACGATCAGCGGCGCCATGCAGTTGGGCAGCACGGTGATGAACATCAGGCGCGGCAGGGTGGCGCCGGCCAGACGGGCAGCGGTCACGTAGTCGCGGTTCAGTTCGCCCATCACGGCGGCGCGGGTCAGGCGCACGTAGGAGGGCAGGGACACGATGGCGATGGCGATCACGGTGTTGATCAGGCCAGGGCCGAGGATCGCGACGATGGCGACAGCCAGCAGCAGCGACGGCAGGGCCAGCATGATGTCCATCAGGCGCATGATGGTCGGGCCCAGGACCTTGGGGAAGAAGCCCGCCAGCAGGCCCATGAGGATGCCCGGAATCAGCGACATCACCACAGACGACAGGCCGATCAGCAGCGACAGCCGCGAACCCTGGATCAGGCGCGACAGCAGATCGCGGCCCAGTTCGTCGGTGCCCAGCAGGAACTGCCACTGGCCGCCTTCAAGCCAGACTGGCGGGGTCAGCAGGAAGTCGCGGTATTGCTCGCTCGGGTCGTGAGGTGCGACCCACGGGGCGAAGATGGCGCAGAAGACCACCAGCGCCATGAAGGCCAGACCGGCCACGGCGCCTTTGTTCTTGGCGAAGTGCTGCCAGAATTCTTTGTAGACGGAGGGGTAAAGCAGGCTTTGATCGACTGCTACCACAGGAGTAGGTGTATTCATGGTCGTGATCTCAGCGCTGGTGACGGATGCGTGGGTTGGCAAAGCCGTAGAGGATGTCCACCACGAAGTTGACCAGGATCACCAGGCAGGCGATTAACAGGATGCCGTTCTGCACGACAGGGTAGTCACGGGCGCCGATGGCTTCGATCAGCCATTTACCGATACCCGGCCACGAGAAGATGGTCTCGGTCAGGACGGCACCGGCGAGCAGCGTGCCCACTTGCAGGCCGAACACGGTCAGCACCGGGATCAGCGCGTTGCGCAGGCCGTGGACGAACACCACGCGAGCCGGCGACAGGCCTTTGGCCCGGGCGGTGCGAACGTAGTCTTCACGCAGCACTTCGAGCATCGAGGAGCGGGTCATCCGGGCGATAACCGCCAGCGGAATGGTGCCCAGCACGATGGCCGGCAGGATCAGGTGACGCAGGGCGTCGATGAACGAGCCTTCTTCATCGCTGAGCAGCGTGTCGATCAGCATGAAGCCGGTTTTCGGCGGGATGTCGTACAGCAGGTCGATACGTCCCGACACCGGGGTCCAGCCCAGGGACACCGAGAAGAACATGATGAGAATCAGGCCCCACCAGAAGATCGGCATCGAATAGCCCGCAAGGGAGATGCCCATCACGCCATGGTCGAACAGGGACCCTCGCCTGAGGGCCGCGATGACCCCGGCCAGAAGCCCGAGAATGCCTGCGAAGATCAGCGCCGCAATCGACAGTTCCAGAGTGGCCGGGAACAGCGAAGTGAATTCGGTCCACACGCTAGTGCGCGTACGCAGCGACTCGCCCAGATCGCCATGGGCGAGCTTGCCGACGTAGTCGATGTATTGCGCATACAGGGGTTTGTTCAGGCCAAGACGTTCCATGGCTTGGGCGTGCATTTCCGGATCGACCCGGCGTTCACCCATCATGACTTCGACCGGGTCGCCCGGAATCAGGCGGATCAATGCGAAGGTCAGCAAGGTGATGCCGAAGAAGGTGGGTATGAGCAACCCCACTCGGCGAGCGATAAAACTAAACATCTTCTCGTGTACCTCATCAGCCGGTTAGGCGTGTGCCCGGCGGGGCCCTTGTGTGAGCCCGCCGGATTGTTCTTCTACTTCACTTGGGTGGTAGCGAAGTTATTCGTGGTGAGGGGGCTAATGTGATAACCCTCTACGTTCTTGCGCATTGCAGTGAACATTTTAGTGTGCGCCATGCTGATCCATGGCTGATCCTGATTGAAGATCACCTGTGCCTGCTCATAGAGCGCGGCACGTTCGGCCGGGTCGGTTTTTTCCCGGGCCTGATCGATCAACGTCTGGAACTTCTGATTGCACCAGCGCGCGTAGTTTTCGCCGTTCTTGGCGGCTTCGCAGCTCAGGTTCGGGGTCAGGAAGTTATCAGGGTCGCCATTGTCGCCTGCCCAGCCCGCCGACACCATGTCGTGTTCGCCGTTTTTGGCCCGTTTGAGCATTTCGCCCCATTCCATGACGCGAATATCTAACTTAATGCCGACTTTCGCCAAGTCGGCCTGCATCATCTGCGCGCCGAGCAGCGGGTTAGGGTTGGTCTGGCCGCCACCGTTGCGGGTGAACAGGGTCAGCACGGTGCCGTCCGGAACGCCTGCTTCCTTAAGCAAGGCACGTGCCTTGTCCAGGTCGTGGGCCGGGTTTTTCAGCTCCTTGTTGTAGCCGAGCAGCGTGTCCGGGTACGGGTTGACGCCCACCGTCGCGTTGCCTTTGCCAAACAGCGCGTTGACGTAGGCTTCCTTGTCGAAGGCGATGTCGATGGCTTTGCGCACCCGCACGTCGCTCATGTACTTGTGGGTGGTGTTCATGGCGATGTAGGCGGTGGTCATCGAGTTGAGCTCGTCGACCTTCAGGTTCGCATCCTTGCGGATGCTCGGGATGTCGTCAGGCTTGGGATACAGCGCGACCTGGCATTCGTTGGCCTTGAGCTTCTGCAGGCGCACGTTGTTGTCGGTGGAGATGGCCAGAATCAGTGCATCGGCTGGCGGCTTGCCACGGAAGTAGTCCGGGTTGGCCTTGAAGCGCACCTGGGCATCCTTGGCGTAACGCTGGAAGACGAACGGGCCGGTGCCGACAGGCTGGCTGTTGAGGTTGTCGGTCTTGCCTGCCTTGAGCAACTGATCGGCGTATTCAGCCGAGTAGATCGAGGAGAAAGCCATGGCCACGTCGGCCAGGAACGGTGCTTCGCGGCGGGTCAGGGTGAACTTGACGGTGTTGTCGTCCAGCTTCTCGACGCTTTTGAGCAGTTCTTTGAAGCCCATGCTTTCAAAGTACGGGAAACCCACGGTCGATTGCTTGTGCCACGGGTGGTTCGGGTCCAGTTGACGCTGGAAGCTCCAGACCACGTCGTCGGCGTTCATGTCGCGGGTCGGTTTGAAGTATTCGGTGGTGTGGAACTTGACGCCCTTGCGCAGGTGGAAGGTGTAATTGAGGCCGTCTTCACTGATGTCCCACGATTCGGCCAGAGCTGGCTCGATGTCCGTGGTGCCCGGCTTGAAATCCACCAGCCGGTTGAAAATGGTTTCCGCTGCCGCGTCGGCGGTGACGGCGGTGGTGTACAGCGCGGTGTCGAAACCTTCGGGGCTGGCTTCGGTGCAGACCACCAGCGGCTTGGCCGAAACGCCGACCGCGACGCTGAAAAGGGCAAGTGCTACCGCGTTGCGCAATGTTGCGAGTTTGAATGTCGATTTCAAGTAAACGCCCTCGGCAAAGTGATGAAGCCAATACTGAGTGGGTGTTTCGGGCTATTAAGTTCTAGCCCGAAACGCTTCCATCTGCTGTATCAGAGGATGTTGAACGGAATGGTGGTCACCAGGCGGAACTCGTTGATGTTGCCATCAGCCTGGTTGGCACTCGCGCGGTGGGTGGTGTAGGTCCCGCGCATGGTCGAGGCCTTCAGCGGGCCGGACTGCATGGTGTACGTGGCGCCTACGCCGTATTCGTAATGGGTTTCGCCGTCCATGCCGCGCACGTCGTAGGCGGTGCCCTTGTAGTGAGTACCGTCGATGTCGAAGCCGCGCGCCTGGTAGATGTTGAACTTCAGGCCCGGCACGCCGTAGTCGGCCATGTTCAGCAGGTAGCTCAGTTGCACCGACTTCTCGTTCGGTCCGTTGAAGTCCGAAAGCAGGGAGTTGGCCAGGAAGATGGCGTTGCTGTCGTGGACGTAGTCGAAGTAGGTGTCGCCTTCCACTTCCTGGTACGCAATGCTGAAGCTGTGCGCCTTGTGGGTCGCGGTCAACGACAGGGAGTAGGTGTCGTTGTCGATCGGGCCCATTTTCTTGGCGCCCGAATCCTTGGTCTTGTAGTAGTTCAGGTTGGTCGACAGTCCCAGCACGTCGGTGTCGCCCATCTCGTGCAGGAACGAGAAGTAATACTGGTGCCAGAAGTCTTCGACGTTGGAGGCGTAGAAGCTGGTGGTCAGGCTCTTGAACGGCTTGTAGTCGACGCCGGCCATGTCCACGCGATCGGCTTCGATGTTGGCGTTGGCGGTGTACTCGGAGCGGAACTTGGTCAGGCTCTGCTCGGAACGTGGCGAGACGCGGTCGAAGCTGCCGGCAGTGAACGACAGGTTGTTGAATTCTTCGCTCAGGATACTCACACCTTCGAAGCTCGAAGGCAGGGCGCGGTTACCGATATAAGCCAGCACCGGGGTGTTGAGCGACTGACGGCCTGCGGTCAGGGTGGTGTTGGAGATGCGTGCCTTGATGTTGCCCAGGCCCAGCTTGCTCCACTGGCCTACCGCGTCACCGTTGTTCTTGGTGAGGGTGCGGTTGGCGCCGCCCATCAGGTCGTCCTTGTCGCGGTCCAGCGCGACGGCGTTGTAGATCGCCATCTCGGTGGCGAAACCGACCGTGCCCTGTGTGAAGCCCGAGCTGTAGTTGACGATGGTGCCTTGCACCCAGTTGATCCGACGCGGATCACTGTCGACGATCACGCCGTTCTCCCTGCGGGAGAATTCGCCGCCGCGACGCAGCAGTTCGTTGGCGTACCAGTTCTTGGTGGAACCTGTGATCTTCGAGTCTTCCAGAAAGCCCTTGGCTTCGCTCTGGGCGTTGGAAGTAGCCAGGGTGGTCGGAACGAATTCCTGGCTGGTTGGCTCTGCCTGTGCGGCCATGCTCAGGCTGAGCATGGACAAGGCGAATACAGCGGTGCTGGCTTTTTTCACGTTTTGAAGCTCCCGTTTACTGCTTTTTTTAAAGGCCGGCTTTTATAGGTCGCCGGCTTGGTACGGCCTTATGAGCCATGGTTTCTGCTGGGTCCGCGGTATGCGGATAAAGCGGTGCCGCGGACGCAAGCGCCCTTGGCACGGTGGTTCGGATCAATCGGCGACGGTCACGCCTGAGAAGTTGTTGCGCCCGAAGGGGCTCACCTGGAAGCCCTCGACCTCGGCCCGCAGCGGCTGGCTGACGGTGGAGTGGGCAATCGGGGTGATGGGCACCTGTTCTTTGAGGTAGTGCTGGGCCTGTTTGTACAGGTCGATGCGTTTTTCTTTGTCTGCGGTGGCGACGGCGGCCTTGACCAGCGCGTCGTATTTTTCGTCGCACCACATCGAGTAGTTGTTGCCGCCGATGGAGGCGCAGCTGTACAGCGTGCCGAGCCAGTTGTCGGGGTCACCGTTGTCGCCGGTCCAGCCGATCAGCGAGATGTCGTGTTCGCCGTTCTTGCTGCGCTTGAGGTATTCACCCCATTCGTAACTGACGATGTTGACCTTGATCCCGACCTTGGCCCAGTCCGACTGGAGCATCTGCGCCATGAGCTTGGCGTTCGGGTTGTACGGGCGCTGCACCGGCATCGCCCAGAGGTTGAGCACGGTGCCTTCCTTGACCCCGGCGGCACGCAGCAGCTCCTTGGCCTTTTCCGGGTTGTAGGGCGCATCCTTCACGGTGTCGTCGTAGGACCACTGGGTCGGTGGCATGGCGTTCTGGGCCAGTTGGCCGGCGCCCTGGTACACCGCCTTGATGATTTCCGGCTTGTTGACTGCCATGTCCAGCGCCTGGCGAACCTGCAGGTTGTCCAGTGGCGCGTGGCGCACGTTGTAGGAGATGTAGCCGAGGTTGAACCCGGGCTCCTGCATGACCTTGAGCTGCTTGTCGGCCTTGAGCGCATCGACGTCCGCCGGACGCGGGTTGAGCGTGACCTGGCATTCGTTGCGCTTGAGTTTCTGCGCGCGCACCGAGGCGTCGGTGATGATGGCGAAGATCAACTGATCGACCTTGATGCGGCTCGGGTCCCAGAACTCTTTGTTGGCCACATAACGGATTTGCGAGTCTTTCTGATAACGGCCAAAGGCGAACGGGCCGGTGCCGATGGGCGCCTGATTGATATCCTGCAGATTGCCGGATGCCATCAATTGGTCAGCATATTCAGCTGAAAGAATCGAGGCGAAGTTCATCGCAATGTTTTGAATGAATGCTGCATCAACTTTATTGAGTGTAAATACAACAACCATTGGTCCGGTTTTTTCAACGGACTTGATATTCTTGTCCAGGCCCATACTGGTGAAGTAGGGGAATTCTGTCGGATAAGCGACGCGGAACGGATGATCCTTGTGCAGCATGCGGTTGAACGTGAACAGCACGTCATCGGCATTGAAGTCGCGGCTGGGTTTGAACGCCTTGTTGCTGTGGAACTTCACGCCTTCGCGCAGATGAAAGGTGTAGGTCAGGCCATCCGGGGATACATCCCAACGGGTTGCCAACGCAGGCACCACGCCGGTTCCACCCTGTTCGAACTCGGCCAGGCGGTTGTAGATCGGCTCGGCGGCGTCGTTGTCGGTGCCGGAGGTGTACTGGCCGATATCAAAACCCGCCGGGCTGCCTTCTGAGCAGAACACCAGGCTCTTTGAAGCGGCGTAGGACGGGGAGGCGGCCAGAAGACCCGCCGCCAATAGTGATGGCAAAACAATATTCTTATTCATGACAATCCTTATCGTCTTGGGCGTGAATGAATCCTGTAACGGACTGAAACTCTTTTTCGCAATCGTTTGCGCAAATGAAGTTTCCACCGACGGAAATCCCGACCGGACAGATAGACAGCACATATCGAGTGCGGGATCTCAAACGGTATGTCCGTCGAGATGCACAGTAAATAGTTCTAGGCGCAGCTGTGTATGTAGGAAAAATGACTATTGTTAGTAGGCAATCTCTTTCGAAGTTCTACTCGTCTAACAATATTCATTTTCATGCATGAATCGCGCACGCGACGACACAGTCGCATTACCCGCAGGTAATGCGACTGTGAAGCCATTTGGGGGTTTTACTTGCCGCTGACGCTGACGCCGTAGAACGAGTTCAGACCGAACGGGCTGATCTTGAAGTCCTGAACCTCTTTGCGCATCGGCTGGTACACAGTCGAGTGGGCAATCGGGGTCATCGGGACTGCGTCCTTGAGCAAGTGCTGAGCCTGTTTGTACAGCTCGGTGCGCTTGGCCTGGTCGGTGGTTTCCTTGGCCTGGTGGATCAAGGTGTCGAACGGCTTGTCACACCACTTGGCAAAGTTGTTGCCGTTGATGGCGTCGCAACCGAACAGGGTGCCCAGCCAGTTGTCCGGGTCACCGTTGTCGCCGCTCCAGCCAATCAGCATCGCGCCGTTTTCGCCGTTCTTCGCACGCTTGATGTACTCGCCCCACTCGTAGGAAACGATCTTGGCGTTGATACCGATCTTCTTCCAGTCGTTCTGGAGCATTTCGGCCATCAGCTTGGCGTTCGGGTTGTACGGACGCTGAACCGGCATCGCCCACAGGGTGATCTCGGTGCCTTCGGCCACGCCTGCCTTCTTCAGCAGCTCCTTGGCCTTGGCGACGTCGTACGGCGCATCCTTGATGGTGGTGTCATAGGACCACTGGGTCGGCGGCATGGCGTTGACGGCCAACTGGCCTGCGCCCTGGTACACCGCGCCGATAATGGCTTTCTTGTCCACAGCCATGTCCAGCGCCTGACGCACTTCCAGCTTGGCCAGCGGGTTAGGCTTGGTTTCGCCCTTGATGGTCGGCATCACGTTGTAGGCAATGTATCCCAGGTTGAAACCTGCCTGGTCGGGCATCTTCAGCGCAGGGTCGGCCTTGAGTGGCTCAAGGTCAGCCGGACGTGGGTAGGCGGTGATCTGGCACTCGCCTTTCTTGAGCTTCTGCGCACGGACCGAGGCGTCGGTGGTGATGGCGAAGATCAGGTTGTCGACCTTGACGTCTTCAGGCTTCCAGTAGTCCTTGTTGCCGGTGAAACGGATGTTGGAGTCTTTCTGGTAGCTCTTGAACACGAACGGGCCGGTGCCGATCGGCTTCTGGTTGATGTCTTCTGCCTTGCCTTCCTTGAGCAACTGGGCGGCGTATTCAGCGGACTGAATGGAGGCGAAGCTCATGGCCAGGTTCTGGATGAATGCCGCATCGACAGTACCGAGGGTCATCTTGACGGTGTGATCGTCGACCTTCTCGATATTCTTGATATTGGTATCCATCGCCATATCGGTGAAATACGGGAATTCGGTCGGGTACGCCTTACGGAACGGATCGTCCTTGTTGATCATGCGGTTGAACGTGAACAGCACGTCATCGGCATTGAAGGTACGGGTCGGCTTGAAGTACGGCGTGGTGTGGAACTTGACACCTTCACGCAGGTGGAAGGTGTAGGTCAGGCCGTCCGGGGACACGTCCCAGCTGGTGGCAAGACCTGGAATAACGGCGGTGCCGCCACGTTCGAACTGGCTCAGACGGTTGAAGACGGTCTCGGCCGAAGCGTCGAAGTCGGTGCCGGTGGTGTACTGACCTGGGTCGAAACCAGCGGGGCTGCCTTCGGAGCAGAACACCAGGTTCGATGCTGCTTGAGCGAAGGGAGCGCTGGCGATCAAACCTGCGCCGAGAAGAAACGGAATGACCGCTTTTTTGAGCATGGTGGCCTCAGTTGTTGTCATTTTTTAATTGAGGGAAACGACCTTTTGAGTCGGTCCCGCGGATACTTATGCAGGCGCCATACCCAAAGCAAGATGCTGGCGCCAATCAAGTGACAAAGAGTGGCACGAACGTACACGAATGTCGCAAAACTATAATTTCTGACGCGGTTGAACGTTTGCGTGTCGCATATCGGTACGTTTAGTGCGCAATTTTGGTGCACTGCATCGTTGCGAATGCACCCGTTTGTGTCTCAAGTGTTACTTCGCTGTTGAAATATCGTGGGTCATTTCGACAGGCTCACCCCATAGAACGGCGTCAGGCCGAACGGGCTGAGCTTGAAGTCCTGCACCTCCTTGCGCATCGGCTGGAACACTTTGGAGTTGGCGATCGGCGTGATCGGCACGTCGTTCTTCAGGATAGTCTGCGCCTGCTGGTACAGCTTGATGCGCTCGTTCCTGTCGCTGGTCAATCTGGCCTGGGTCACCAGCTTGTCGTAGCCGGTGTTGCACCATTTGGCGTAGTTGCTGCCCTTGACCGCCGCGCAGCTGTAGAGCACGCCGAGCCAGTTGTCAGGGTCGCCGTTGTCACCTGTCCAACCATAGATCATCGCGTCGTGTTCGCCAGCCTTGGCGCGCTTGATGTACTCGCCCCACTCGAAGCTGACGATGTTGGCCTTGATGCCGATCTTCGCCCAGTCGGACTGAATCATCTGCGCCGACATGCGCGCATTCGGGTTGGAAGCGCGCTGGACGGTCATGGCCCACAGGTTGATCTGGGTGCCCGGCGCGACGCCCGCTTCCTTGAGCAACTGTTTCGCTTTCTCGATATCGTGGGGCGCGTCCTTGATGTTCGGGTCATAGCCCCATTGCGCAGGTGGCAGGGCGTTCTGCGCCAGTTGGCCTGCGCCCTGATACACCGCCTTGATGATGGCCGGCTTGTCGATGGCCATGTCCAGCGCCTGGCGCACCTTGAGCTGGTCCAGCGGCGGGTGGGTCACGTTGTAGGCCAGAAAGCCCAGGTTGAAACCTGCCTGGCTCAGCACCTTGAGGTTCGGATCCTTCTGCGCTTCTTCGATGTCCTGCGGGCGCGGGTAGCCGCTGACCTGGCATTCGCCAGCCTTGAGTTTCTGCAGGCGGGTAGCGGCATCGGTGTTGATCGAGAAGATCAGGTTGTCGAGCTTCACGTCCTCAGGCTTCCAGTACTGGGTGTTGCCGACATAACGGATCTGCGCGTCCTTCTGATAACGCTTGAACACGAACGGACCGGTGCCGACCGGCTTCTGGTTGATGTCGGCGGCCTTGCCTTCCTTGAGCAACTGGGCGGCGTATTCGGCCGACTGGATCGAGGCGAAGCTCATCGCCAGGTTCTGCACGAACGCGGCATCGATGTTGTTCAGGTGAAACCTGACGGTCTGCTCGTCGACCTTTTCCACCTGTTTGATGGTGGTGTTCATGTCCATGTCGTTGAAATAGGGTGACTCGGACGGATACGCCTTGCGGAAGGGGTCATCGGGGTTGAGCAGGCGATTGAAGGTGAACAGCACGTCATCGGCGTTGAAGTCGCGTGTCGGCTTGAAGTAGTCGGTGGTGTGGAACTTGACGCCGGGCCGCAGGTGGAAGGTGTAGGTCAGGCCGTCATCGGACACTTCCCATTTCGTGGCCAGGCCCGCTTCGACCTCGGTGCCGCCGCGCTTGAACTGGGTCAGGCGGTTGAAGACGGTTTCGGCCGAGGCGTCGAATTCGGTACCGCTGGTGTACTGGCTGGGATCGAAGCCTGCCGGGCTCGCTTCCGAGCAATACACCAGGGTGCTGGCGGCGTGAACCGCTGGTGCGCAGAGCGCCAGCGCGGTCGCCAGGAACAGGGGCTTTAAGGTGTTTTCCATGTGGACCTCGAACAAAGCGGCATTCGTGCCTGGGGTCATCGGCTGATGACTGACAGGTGAGAATGCCGCAGTGCCTCGAAGGTTCACAAGGGGCTCGCGAGAGAGCGCCCGGGCTATTTGGCCAGGTTCCGCAGCTCCTTGAACCAGCTTGTGTTGCCCACCGCTTTCATGAACACCTTTTCAAGAAAGCTCCATGCGGACGATGGCACTTCCTCGTTGCTGAAAACGTATCGAATATAGGCATTGCTGTCGGCCAGCAATTGGCGGTGCACATTCTGCAACTGGCGGATCGACTGCTGATGCACTTCATCCAGATCCGATCTGGATTGCGCTCGCTGCACTTGGTCAGGATTGTCGTTGGCCCAGGTTTTGACGAGCGTCTGGTGCCATTGCGTGTCGTCGGGATGACAGAAGAAGGCCGTCGCCACGGCGATCGGGTCCGCGTCCTGCTTGCCGTTCCAGTGATCGACCATGGCCTGGGCCACCTGACTGACAGCGATGTTGGCGAGCCGCGCGCTGAGGTCGTGCAGAGGATGCTCGGGGTGATCCTTGGAGAGCTGCGAATGGCTGGGCTCGACTGACGAATCGAGGTTCGGATCGCTGCCCAGCGCCAGTTGGGCATCGGCGACGCTATTGCCGATCCAGGTCAGTAAGCCCTGCGCCGCACTGTTGTAAGCGTTGAGCAGGATCGCGGCAGGGGTGTTCATGAGCCAGCGGTAAAACCGCAGTGTATCCACACCGGCTTTTCGAGCCAGGCCGACCAGACCGTCTCTTGCCTTGAGCAGCGCTTCGAATGCCCTGAGGAAGTTCTGATTGGGGTGCTCGCCCAGCAGGATCAGCATCACTTTATCCCGTTCGGAGCGATAACCCGGCTGGGACAGCTCGAACTCCAGCTCCTGGGTAGAGAACAGGATCTTGCCCAGCGGCGCGGCGAGGCTGGCGATCACGTCGCTACCGCCAAAGGTGCCGGTGACCAAGGGCAGATTGCGCTTGACGTTTGCCGGGGTGGTCCAGGGCAAAACCCGAGTGTGGCCGGCGGAAATCAGGCTGAGCTCGGCGAAGTTGGAGTGGGCGAACAGGTCTTCCAGCACGTGGAGCCCCGCGCCGAAACTACGCATCCCGGAGAGCGTACGGCCGCCGGTCATTGCCAGCCTCAACTGCCGTTGCATGTACTCGACCGCCCCGGTCATGTAGCGCTTCATCGACGTGACGGGCTCAGCTGTCAGCACTGGGTCGCCAGGAAGAATCCAGGGCGCGAAGTCGGGGTCACGCACTGTCGGATCCGGGAAGGCCGGGTCGATGGCCATGGGATTGTCGATGTGCTCGTTGGGCAGGTAAACCCCGAGTTTGTCGAGCGTCACTCGCATGTCCTGCGGGTAGCGCATCCGCAGGTCGGGGAATTTCTTGACTGCAAGGATATCCACCAGGTCGGTCCACGCTTGCCGGGACACGTACGCGGGAAACTCCTTGGGCATGTCGACGCTGCGGGTGATCTTGGGGTCGACGATCTGCGAGTAATCGCGCAGCCAGTTGCCGAAGTAGACGGCGTCTGCCTCGGCGCGGGTGAAACCAGCCTCGGCCAGTGACCAGCCGATGGTCTGGTGAGTATGACCCTGGGCATCTGCGCTGCCTGCCTCGAAGGCTTCACGGTCAGGATTGGCGTGTGCCGTATCGATTCGGTCATCGACGTTCGCCTGGAACGCCAGCACGTGCATGAGCGCCTCATGCCAGTCGACGCTGTAATCCACAGGCTCGCGCTCGTGTGCCGTCGAGTAGCTTGCGAGCTGGATGCGGTCCTGCGCAGGTTCCGCCTGTGCAGCGATCCAGGCAGTAAAGCGATGGCCTTCCTCGAAGGGGGCATCGTGGGCCAGCAGGGAAGTGCCATCGGGCGCACGGTCGCCGAGATCCTGACGCAGTACGTTGTCGACGTGATGGCCGAACTCATGCAGCAATGCCGACAGCAGCCAGGCGTGGTGCGGAGTGTCCCGCGTCGCGAATGAAAAGAAGTCCCGGTCAATGCGGATGGCCCGTTCACGGTTGTCGTAATCCGCGTCGTAGCCCAGGAATTCGGTCAGGATGATCGGTGGGTTGCCAAGCTCGCCCAGTATCAGGCGGGTCCACAGCGCGCCGAAGGTGTGATCTGGAATATCGTCGCCGAAGACATCGCGCATTTGCGTCTTGAAGTCGTTTTCGCCCAGGCGCTGGGCGACATCTGTAAGCATGTCGAGCGCAGTGGTGGTGTGCAGGTTCTCGTCAGGCAGGTCTGTTGGCGAGCGCAGGGTGTTTGTGAAAGCCATTTTGAATTCTTCCTTGAATGTTTGAGTGGCGCCTTGTTGCCTCTGTTCGGGCAATCCGTGCGCCGCCGCAATGGGATGTTGCGAATCCGATTCTATGGATTGTGGTGAGGGTGAAAATCAGCGAGGTCGCTCAAAGGTGTAGGAGCGAGCGAATGCGCGGAAGAGGAAACGGCGATAGAACGCGAGGGGGGGGAGCCGGGGGCATGAGAGAAACCGCGGCAACCCTGGGCTGCCGCGGCGTTGCATCAAGGAATGGCGACTTCGATCACGCCGTCTGCGGTGACGCTGACCTGGCTGGTGCCGGCTTCGACATCGGGTGTCGGAGCGGCATCGGCGCGGGCGGCTTTCATCATCATGACCGGCGCGTGCATGTAGGGCTGTGGATAACCCGAGGTGTTGAGGTTGAGATTGACCAGCTTGTAGCCGCTGCCACCCAGGGCGTCGGTGACCAGTTGGGCGCGGGCCTTGAACGCGGTGACGGCGCTCTTGAGCAGGGTGTCTTCGCTGGCCTTGCGCGCAGGGTCGGAGATGGAGAAGTCCATGCCGCCCATTTTCATGTCGCTGCCCAGCAGTTCACCGGTAAGGCCGGAGAGGGCGGCGAAGTCCGGGCTTTCCAGACGCAGTTCGGCACGCTCGCGCCAGCCGGTGATTTTCTGGCCCTTGTCGTCGTAGATCGGATAGCTGTTGCGACTGCCCTGGCGAATGGTCACGTCCTTGACCTGCCGAGCCTGGCCCAGCGCCTTGTTCAGAGTGTTGGTGACTTCGGCGGCGAGTTTCGCAGGGTCTGAGTTCTGCGATTCGGTGTAGACGGTGACTGTCATCAGGTCGCGCTGGACTTCCTGGTTGACCTCGGCACGGACCGACACCTGGTTGTAATGAACGTCATCGGCCAGGGCCGGGGCGCTCGCCAGCGCGAGGGTGCTCAGGGCGAACAGGGTAGCGGTGGGACGAAGGCTGAACATGAAAAACTCCTTGTTGGGCAGGCCGTCTGTGGCGCATTCCAGTATGGCCCGTCGGACGGATGCCCATGAGACTGAAAATCCGGGATCTTGTTCCGAACCTCGTTTTCACGAAGCCCCGCATCGCCCCGTAGCAGCACGGCTTGCCGGCGGGGGCGTACTCAAGATCGCTCCCGCCGGCAAGCCGTGCTGCTACGGGTGGTGGGCATGATCTCGAGCACTGTAGGAGCGCGCTTGCCCGCGACGGCGTCGTGTCAGCCAACCCATCCGGCGCTGACGCATCGCTCCCGCCGGCAAGCCGTGCTGCTACGGGTGGTGGGCATGATCACACGCACTGTAGGAGCGCGCTTGCCCGCGACACGTCGTGTCAGCCAACCCATCCGGCGCTGACGCATCGCTCCCGCCGGCAAGCCGTGCTGCTACGGGTGGTGGGCATATCACACGCACTGTAGGAGCGCGCTTGCCCGCGACGGCGTCGTGTCAGCCAACCTATCCGGCGCTGACGCACCGCGCCCGCCGGCAAGCCGTGCTGCTACGGGTGGTGGGCATGATCACGCGCACTGTAGGAGCGCGCTTGCCCGCGACGGCGTCGTGTCAGCCAATCCATCCGGCGCTGACGCATCGTGGTCGCGGGCAAGCGCGCTCCTACGGATGCGCGATGTGTGGCGCTTTGACGCACTTTCAAGGAAAGCGCTGCTTCATTGGTTATACTCCTTGCGATTCGCCAGGAGCGCATCAGGAGAGCTCATGCTCGCCCCCGTCCAAGTACTTTCCGCCACGCGCCAGAACCTCTGGCGACTGACTTTCGTCCGCATTCTGGTGCTCGGTGCCCAAGCCGGCTCGGTGGGCTTCGCCTACCTGTTCAATCTGTTGCCCTTACCCTGGCTGCAACTGGACATCACCCTGGGCTTCTCGGCCATCGTCTGTCTGCTCACGGCCATTCGCCTGCGCACCTCGTGGCCGGTGACCGAACTCGAATACGCCGTGCAACTGGCCTTCGACCTGTTTATCCACAGCGCGCTGCTGTTCTACTCCGGTGGCTCGACCAACCCGTTCGTGTCGTATTACCTGGTGCCGCTGACCATCGCTGCGGTGACTCTGCCCTGGCGCTATTCGCTGATCCTGTCCGGCATCGCCCTGGCGCTGTACACCTTGATGCTGGCCAACTTCTATCCCATCGATACCGTCGCCTTCGCCCGCGAGAAACTGCAGATCTACGGCATGTGGCTGAGCTTTGCGCTCGCGGCGGGGGTCATCACCTTCTTTGCTGCACGCATGGCCGAGGAACTGCGCCGCCAGGAGCAGATGCGTGCCTTGCGCCGCGAAGAAGGCGCGCGGGACCAGCAACTGCTCGCCGTGGCCACCGAAGCCGCCGGCGCGGCCCATGAACTGGGCACGCCACTGGCGACCATGAGCGTATTGCTCAAGGAGATGCAGCAGGACCACAAGGATCCGGCGCTGCAAGAGGACCTGTCGGTGCTGCAGGACCAGGTCAAGCTGTGCAAGGAGACGCTGCAGCAACTGGTGCGCGCCGCCGAGGCCAATCGCAGGCTCGCTGTGCAGGAACAGACGGTCACCCACTGGCTGGACCAGGCGCTGAACCGCTGGCACCTGATGCGTCCCGAATCGACCTATCGCTTCCAGCGGCTGGGGCAGGGCGAGGTACCGACGGTCGCGCCGCCTCCCGACCTGACCCAGGCACTGCTGAACTTGCTCAATAACGCCGCCGACGCCTGCCCCGAAGGGTTGGAGGTGAGTCTGGACTGGACCCCGCTGGAGATTCGCATCAGCATCCGTGATCACGGTGCTGGCGTGCCGCTGGCGGTGGCCGAACAGATCGGCAAACCCTTTTTCACCACCAAGGGCAAAGGCTTCGGCCTGGGCCTGTTCCTGAGCAAGGCCAGCGTGACTCGCGCAGGCGGCTCGGTAAAACTCTATCCTCACGAGGAAGGCGGCACGCTCACCGAGCTGCGCCTGCCCCGTCAAGCACCAGGAGAAGAAGCATGACTGACGAAATCCAGGTCGAAGGCGAAGAACTGCCGCACCTGTTGCTGGTGGACGACGACGCCACCTTTACCCGCGTGATGGCCCGCGCCATGGCTCGCCGTGGTTTCCGCGTCAGCACCGCAGGTTCCGCCGAAGAAGGCCTTATCCTGGCCCAGCAGGACCTGCCGGACTACGCCACGGTCGACCTCAAGATGGAAGGCGACTCGGGGCTGGTCCTGTTGCCACGCTTGCTGGAACTGGACCCGGAAATGCGGGTCCTGATACTGACCGGTTATTCGAGCATTGCCACGGCGGTCGAGGCGATCAAGCGCGGCGCCTGCAACTACCTGTGCAAGCCGGCCGACGCCGACGACGTGCTCGCAGCGCTGCTGTCCGAACACGCCGACCTCGACACCCTGGTGCCGGACAACCCCATGTCGGTGGACCGCCTGCAGTGGGAGCACATCCAGCGTGTGCTGACCGAGCATGAGGGCAATATTTCGGCTACCGCGCGGGCGCTGGGCATGCATCGCCGCACGCTGCAAAGGAAATTGCAGAAGCGTCCCGTGCGCCGCTAAGGGCCATCCCGGAGGTTGGTCGAGCAGGCTCGAAGACCGATCCGAAGCACGCAGGGACAGTTAACATTTTCTTCATGGAAGATCTCGTGTGGCGTCTGGCACATTGGGGCTGACGCCACTTAATGCCTGCCATCGAGTTATCACATGAATCAAAACGCCGAATACTCTGCGGCCAACGATACGTCCCGTGGCCAGTTCTTCAAGAAAGTCTGGCACCTGATCACCCCCTACTGGCGCAGCGAGGAAAAGGGCATCGCCTGGCTGCTGCTGGTGGTGGTGATTGCGCTGGTGCTGTTCGATGTGGCTGTGTCGGTCTGGGTCAACAGCTGGTACCGCGACTTCTACAACTCCCTGCAACAGAAGGACCTGGCAGCCTTCACCCACCTGATGCTGTATTTCTGCGGGATTGCCGCGGTGTCGATCCTGGCGGCGGTGTATCGGCTGTACCTGACACAGATGCTGACGATTCGCTGGCGGACGTGGCTCACCGAGAAACACTTTGCCCGCTGGCTGGATCACAAGAACTACTATCGCCTGGAGCAGGGCGGCTACACCGACAACCCTGATCAGCGCTTGAGCGAAGACCTCAACAGCTTCACCTCCACCACCCTGAGTCTGGTGCTGGGGCTGATCAGCACGGTCGTCAGCCTGGTGTCTTTTTCGGTCATCCTGTGGGGCGTGTCCGGCAGCATCGAACTGTTCGGTATGGAAATTCCGGGTTACATGTTCTGGTGTGCGCTGCTGTATGCGGGCATCGGCAGCTGGCTGGCCCACCTCATCGGGCGACGCCTGATCGGCCTGAGCAACAAACAGCAACGTTACGAAGCCGACCTGCGTTTTGCCATGGTGCGCATTCGCGAGAACGCCGAGAGCATCGCCCTGTATGACGGCGAGGCCAACGAGAACCGCCGCCTGACGTCACGCTTCAAGCTGGTCTGGAGCAACTTCTGGGACATCATGGGCGTGCAGAAACGCCTGAAGTTCTTCACCACCGGCTACGGCCAGATCGCGATCATCTTCCCCTTCGTGGTCGCCGCGCCGCGGTATTTCGCCGGCAAGATCGAACTGGGCGAACTGATGCAGATCAACTCGGCCTTTGGCAGCGTTCAGGAAAACTTCAGTTGGTTCATCGATGCCTACGTGTCGCTGGCGGGCTGGCGCGCGACTTCCGACCGTCTGCTGGCTTTCCGTCAGGCCATGACCGAAAACGAAGAACGCCACAGCGCGATCAAGCTCAACCGGGAAGGGCATGAGCTCAAGCTCGAACAGCTCAGCCTGGACTTGGTGGGCGATCGCCAACTGCTCGATCACGCCAACGCGAAAATCGCGGCGGGCGATCACGTGATGCTCAGCGGTCGCTCCGGCAGCGGCAAGAGCACGCTGTTGCGGGCGATGGGTGGTCTGTGGAGCGACGGCTCCGGGACCATGGACCTGCCGGCCGGTCGTTACCTGTTCCTGCCGCAGAAACCCTATCTGCCCATTGGCACGCTGCGCGAGGCCCTGAGTTATCCACAACCGCCAGACGTCTACCCGGCCGAGCGCTTTGCCCAGGTGCTGGAAACCTGCCGGCTGGGCCATCTGGTGTCACGTCTGGACGAAAGCAACCACTGGCAACGCATGCTGTCCCCCGGGGAACAGCAGCGCGTGGCCTTTGCTCGGGCACTGCTGTATGCACCGGACTGGCTGTATCTGGACGAAGCCACCTCGGCCATGGACGAAGAAGACGAAGCGGCGCTGTATCAGGCGCTGCTCGATGAGCTGCCAGGTGTGACGCTGCTGAGCATCGGCCACCGCAGCAGTCTCAAGCGTTTCCATCGTCGTCATCTGCGCATCGAGGGCGGTCAATTGCGCGAGCAACCCCACGCTGAAACGGTGATTTAGCAGCACCATGCCGCAAAAACCTACGAACTCGCCGGGTTTGTTATGTGATCGTACAACCCGGTGAGCTATGATTAGACTTTCACCGTATTTAGAGACGCATGTTGGATATGGAAAATCAGAGTGCTCCGCCTCGCGCACGTAGAAAGCACCGCAGCCTCGCCCAGGAGTTGGTTACTGAACTCTCGGAGCGTATTCGCACCGGCGCCCTGAAGCGTGGCGACAAATTGCCCACCGAATCCGCGATCATGGAAGAGCAGGGGGTCAGCCGCACCGTCGTACGCGAAGCCATTTCCCGTCTGCAGGCCTCGGGGTTGGTGGAAACCCGCCACGGTATCGGTACCTTCGTGCTCGACACGCCGAGCCCCAGCGGTTTTCGCGTCGATCCTGCGACCATCGTCACCCTGCGTGACGTGATGGCGATCCTCGAGTTGCGCATCAGCCTGGAAGTCGAATCGGCGGGCCTGGCTGCCCAGCGTCGCAGCCCCGAGCAACTGGCCGACATGCGCGCCGCACTCGATGCCCTCAATGAAAGCGCGGCCCATGCCAGCGATGCGGTAGGTGCCGACTTCCAGTTCCACATGGCCATAGCGCTGTCCACGGGCAACCGCTACTTCACCGACATCATGAATCACCTGGGCACCAGCATCATTCCGCGTACCCGCCTGAATTCCGCGCGCCTGGCCCATGACGACCAACAGCACTACATGAGCCGCCTGAGCCGCGAGCACGAGGAGATCTACGAGGCCATCGCCCGCCAGGACTCCGACGCCGCCCGCGCTGCCATGCGCCTGCACCTGACCAACAGCCGCGAACGCCTGCGCCACGCCCATGAAGAGGCGGAGTCGCAGCGCGCCTGAGGTCGTATGACCTGACATACATGACCCCCGTAGCAGCACGGCTTGCCGGCGGGGGCGATTTCAATGACGACCCGCCGGCAAGCCGTGCTGCTACGGGGATGTCACCGCTCATCTCCTTCCCCTAGAAATAATTCGTCCCCCCTATTGAGAGATGTCATTCCTAGTTGTACGATGACTTACGACATCAGCGCAGGTCTGGTGATCCATTCACACAATTAGCTTCCCAGGGTGTTCGAATAATGAATCCACAAGAACTGAAGTCCATCCTCTCCCACGGTCTGCTGTCTTTCCCGGTCACCGATTTCAATGCCCAGGGCGACTTCCATCGCGCGGGTTACATCAAGCGTCTGGAGTGGCTGGCCCCTTACGGCGCCTCCGCGCTGTTCGCCGCTGGCGGTACAGGTGAGTTCTTCTCCCTGACCGGCGACGAATACTCCCAAATCATCAAGACTGCCGTCGACACCTGCGAAAAGACTGTGCCAATCCTGGCCGGTGTAGGTGGCCCGACCCGTCAGGCGATCCAGCAGGCTCAAGAAGCCGAGCGTCTGGGTGCCAAAGGCCTGCTGCTGCTGCCTCACTACCTGACCGAAGCCAGCCAGGACGGCGTTGCCGCCCACGTTGAAGCGGTCTGCAAATCGGTCAAGATCGGCGTTGTCGTCTACAACCGTAACGTTTGCCGCCTGACCGCGCCGCTGCTGGAAAAACTGGCCGAGCGCTGCCCTAACCTGATCGGCTACAAAGACGGCCTGGGCGATATCGAACTGATGGTTTCGATCCGTCGTCGCCTGGGCGACCGCTTCTCCTACCTGGGCGGCCTGCCGACCGCTGAAGTCTACGCCGCTGCCTACAAGGCGCTGGGCGTACCGGTCTACTCCTCGGCGGTGTTCAACTTCGTACCGAAACTGGCGATGGACTTCTACCACGCGATCGCCAAAGACGATCACGCCACTGTCGGCAAGCTGATCGACGACTTCTTCCTGCCGTACCTGGACATCCGTAACCGCAAAGCCGGCTACGCCGTCAGCATCGTCAAGGCAGGCGCGAAAATCGCCGGTTACGACGCAGGTCCGGTCCGCGCTCCGCTGACCGACCTGACTGCAGAAGAGTTCGAAATGCTCGCTGCACTGATGGACAAGCAAGGCAAGCAGTAACAGCCACCTGCCGGGAAACCGCTGAGCGATCAGCGGTTTTTTGCCGTCAGGGCACTGTTTATCAAAACGCTGCACAGCGCAGCGTTTCGCGCCGGCAAGGCTGCCGATCGCGTGAGTTCTACCCCAGGCGTCACCGTGGCCGCATCTTGAAATAACGCTTCAATCGCATCTGGTTTTTAGGGGCAGAGGCGAGCGACACACACACATAAGATCGTTGTTTACCCGCGCAAAAAAATAATTAGTGGGAGTTTCGAACATGCAAAAAACCAAGCCGACTCACGTCCGCTATTTGATCCTGCTCATGCTGTTTCTGGTGACCACGATCAACTATGCCGACCGTGCCACCATCGCCATTGCCGGTTCCAGCCTGCAAAAGAGCCTTGGCATCGACGCCGTCACCCTCGGATACATCTTCTCTGCCTTTGGCTGGGCCTACGTGGCCGGTCAGATCCCCGGCGGCTGGCTGCTGGATCGCTTCGGTTCGAAGAAGATCTACGCACTGAGCATTTTCACCTGGTCGCTGTTCACCGTGCTGCAAGGCTATGTCGGTGAATTCGGCCTTTCCACCGCCATCGTAGCGCTGTTCATGCTGCGCTTCCTGGTGGGTCTGGCAGAAGCGCCATCCTTCCCTGGCAACGCGCGCATCGTTGCGGCCTGGTTCCCGACCTCCGAGCGCGGCACCGCCTCGGCGATCTTCAACTCGGCGCAATACTTCGCAACCGTTCTGTTCGCCCCGATCATGGGCTGGATCGTCTTCACCTTCGGCTGGCAGCACGTGTTCGTGGTGATGGGCGGTATCGGCATCGTGTTTTCGCTGATCTGGCTGAAAGTCATCCACAGCCCGCGCAACCACCCGATGATCAACAAGGCAGAACTCGATCACATCGCCAACAACGGCGGCATGGTCGATATGGACAACGACAAGGGCAAAGGCAAGAGCGGCGGCCCGAAATGGGACTACGTCAAGCAACTGCTGACCAACCGCATGATGCTGGGTATCTACTTGGCGCAGTACTGCATCAACGGCATCACCTACTTCTTCCTGACCTGGTTCCCGGTGTACCTGGTGCAGGAACGCGGCATGACCATCCTCAAGGCCGGTTTCATCGCCTCGTTGCCCGCGATCTGCGGCTTCGTCGGCGGCGTGCTGGGCGGGATCATCTCCGACTGGCTGCTGCGTCGCGGCAAATCCCTGACCTTCGCCCGCAAGGCGCCGATCATCGGCGGACTGCTGCTCTCGACCTCCATCGTCACCTGCAACTACGTCGATATCGAATGGGTCGTGGTGGGCTTCATGGCACTGGCCTTCTTCGGCAAGGGCGTGGGCGCACTGGGCTGGGCGGTGATGTCCGACGCTTCGCCGAAACAAATCGCCGGTCTGAGCGGCGGTCTGTTCAACATGTTCGGTAACATCGCGTCGATCACCACCCCGATTGTCATCGGCTACATCATCAGCTCCACCGGCTCGTTCAAATGGGCTCTGGTATTCGTTGGCGCCAACGCGCTGGTGGCGGTGATCAGCTACGTGTTCATCGTGGGCGAGATCAAACGCGTGGAATTGAAAGACACCCCAACGCAGGGTGATTTGCGGGCCAGCGACGTCGGCGAAATTTCCCAGGCCAAGAGCTGAGTCCAAGAAAAATCGAGGAAGACCGTGATGAACTTGATCCAACATGCCGACTCGCCACGTTACATCCGCCTGCATGAGCGCGATAACGTTGTCGTCGTGGTCAATGACCAGGGCGTACCGGCGGGGACTGAATTCGACAATGGCCTGGTGACCATCGACAACGTGCCCCAGAGCCACAAGGTCAACACCGTGGACATCCCCGAGGGTGGCGAAGTGATTCGCTACGGGCAGACCATCGGTTATGCCCTCAAGCCGATCCCGCGCGGCAGTTGGGTCAAGGAAGATCAACTGCGCATGCCGAGCGCGCCGCCGCTGGACAGCCTGCCGCTGTCCACCGAAGTACCTGGTCGGGGCGAGCCGCTGGAAGGCTTCACCTTCGAAGGCTACCGCAACGCCGACGGGACGGTCGGCACGCGCAACATCCTCGGCATCACCACCACCGTGCAGTGCGTCACCGGCGTGCTGGACTTTGCGGTCAAGCGCATCCGCGAGGAAGTGCTGCCCAAGTACCCGAACGTCGATGACGTGGTGGCCATCACCCACACCTATGGCTGTGGCGTGGCGATCACCGCCAAGGATGCGTACATCCCGATCCGCACCGTGCGCAATCTGGCGCGCAATCCGAACCTGGGTGGCGAAGCGCTGGTGATCGGTCTGGGCTGCGAGAAATTGCAGGCCGAGCAGGTGATGCATCAGAACGATCCCTCGGTCGATCTGAGCGATGAGTGGATGTATCGCCTGCAGGATTCGAAACACGGCTTCAACGAAATGATCGAGCAGATCATGGAGCTGGCCGAAGTGCGGTTGAAGAAGCTCGATCAGCGCCGTCGCGAAACCGTGCCAGCGTCCGAGCTGATCCTGGGCATGCAGTGCGGCGGCAGCGATGCGTTTTCCGGCATCACCGCCAACCCGGCGCTGGGCTACGCCTCGGACCTGTTGCTGCGCGCAGGCGCGACCGTGATGTTCTCGGAAGTGACCGAAGTGCGTGACGCCATCTACCTGCTCACCTCCCGCGCTGAAACCACGGAAGTGGCCGAAGAGCTGGTGCGCGAGATGGACTGGTACGACCGTTATCTGGCCAAGGGCGAAGCAGACCGCAGCGCCAACACTACGCCAGGCAACAAGAAAGGCGGGTTGTCGAACATTGTCGAGAAGTCCCTGGGATCGATCGTCAAATCCGGCAACAGCGCGATCAACGGCGTGCTTGGCCCTGGCGAGCGGGTCAACCGCAAGGGGCTGATCTTCTGCGCAACGCCGGCCAGTGATTTCGTCTGCGGCACGCTGCAACTGGCGGCTGGCATGAACCTGCACGTGTTCACCACCGGGCGCGGCACGCCGTATGGCCTGGCGATGTCACCGGTGGTGAAGGTGTCTACCCGCACTGAACTGGCCCAGCGCTGGCCGGACCTGATCGACATTGACGCAGGCCGCATAGCGACCGGGCGCGCCAGCATCGAGGAGTTGGGTTGGGAGCTGTTCCATTTCTATCTCGATGTCGCCAGCGGCAAGAAGAAGACCTGGACCGAGCATTATCGTCTGCACAACGACATCACCCTGTTCAACCCGGCGCCGATTACCTGATTGCGTTGGATCTGTTGGCGATGTACCCGTAGCAGCACGGCTTGCCGGCGGGGGCGATTTTGAGGACGCCCCCGCC
>NZ_JANHKS010000044.1 GCF_028682175.1 Pseudomonas putida
CCATTCGACGCAGGTTTGCATCGGTCATAAAAAACCCCGCCAAAGCGCGGGGTTTTCTGTACAGCGTTCGATCAGCGCAATCAGCTGCCCTTGACCGACTTGCCGTTCACCGTGCCGTCTTGCAGCATGATGTTGTATTCCTTGCCGTCAGTCTCGACCTGTTGCAGGCGAACCAGCAGGTAGTCGAAGTCCTTGGCGAACCACATCACGGTGATGCGTTTGTTCTGCGTCGGGTCACGCACGCGCTCGACCTTGATGGCATCGACCGAGCCGACCTTGGTCTCGACCTTTTCCGGGCCCAGTACGCGGAAGTCATAGGTGTCGACTTCGTCGCCATCGACCACCTGATAGCTCATGCTCTTCTTGCCGGCGGCCACGTCGTGCTGCAGGGCCAGCTGGTAAGTGGATTTGTCCAGCACGCCGGTGTTCAGCGGGATTTTCACCGCATCGTTACGGTCGGTGCCGGTGATGAACTTGGTGGGCCAGTCGAACACCAGGTCAACGGTCTTGCTCTTGCCCAGGCCGCCACGTTCGAAGTGGTAGGTCTGTGGCAGCAGCGTGTCCTTTTCGGATTTCAGGGTGCTGACTTCGGTCAGGCTGGCGATCATCATCGACGCCTTGAAACTCAGGGTCCAGCTGCCGTTGGCGTTCTTTTCCAGGCTGCGGGTAGCGCTGCCGCCGCCGACAGGGAGCTGTTTGAAATCAGCGGTGTAGCTGGCGGAGAAGGGTTGAAGGTCTGCCGCGTTGACCGCAGGAAGTGCGAACAGTGCGAAAGCGAAGAGCAAAGCGCGACGCATAATATCTCCTGACTTTAATTTAAAGGGCCAATTCAATTGGCCTGAATCACGTGGCCGCTGGGCCCCAGTGGCTGGCCGTCCAGCAGTGCGCCATCTTCGCCCAAAGCCAGTCGGCCCTCGGCGAACCAGCGAATTGCCAGCGGGTAGATCAGGTGTTCCTGGGTGTGAACCCTTTGCGCCAAGGTCGCAGGCGTGTCGTGCAACTCTACCGAAATAACTGCTTGTACGACCAGAGGCCCCCCATCGAGTTCCTCGGTGACGAAGTGCACGCTGCAACCGTGCGCCACATCGCCAGCCTCGATCACCCGCTGATGGGTGTGCAGGCCTTTATACCGTGGAAGCAGTGACGGATGTATGTTCAGCAGGCGGCCGTGGTAATGACGCACGAACGCAGGGGTGAGAATGCGCATGAAGCCGGCGAGTACCACCAGCTTCGGCGCGAAGGCATCGATCGCTTCGATCAGCGCCGCATCGAAGGCTTCGCGACCTTCATAGGCGGTGTGGTCGAGAACGCGGGTGTCGATCCCCGCGTTTCTGGCGCGCTCGAGCCCGTAGGCATCGGCGCGGTTGGAAATCACCGCGCGAATGCGAGCCGGGCCCGAACTGTTCTGGAGGCGGTCGATCATCGCCTGCAGGTTGCCACCGGTGCCGGACAGCAGCACCACTACGTCACAAGGTTGGGGCATGTCAGGCATCAATGTGCCTTGACGTTCTTCAGCTCGACTTGTGCAGCGCCTTCGGCAGCAACGCCGATCTGGCCGATGACCCAAGGCTGTTCGCCGGTTTCACGCAGCACCTTCAGGGACGCCTCGACGTGCTCCTGGGCCACGCAGATGACCATGCCGACGCCGCAGTTCAGGACACGGTGCATTTCGTGCTCGTCGACGTTGCCTTTCTCTTGCAGCCAGTCGAACACCGCAGGACGGGTCCAGCTAGCCACGTCGACCACCGCCTGCGCGCCTTCCGGCAGCACGCGCGGGATGTTGTCCAGCAGGCCGCCGCCGGTGATGTGGGCCATGGCCTTGACCGCGCCGGTGTCCTTGATGAGCTTGAGCAGTTGCTTGACGTAGATGCGGGTCGGCGCCATCAACAGGTCGGTCAGTGGCTTGCCGTCCAGCTGGATGGATTCGATGTCGGCACCGGACACTTCGATGATCTTGCGGATCAGCGAGTAGCCGTTGGAGTGCGGGCCCGAAGATGGCAGGGCGATCAGGGCGTCACCGGCAACGACCTTGGAGCCGTCGATGATCTCGGCCTTTTCCACTACACCGACGCAGAAGCCGGCCAGGTCGTAGTCTTCGCCTTCGTACATGCCAGGCATTTCAGCGGTTTCGCCGCCGACCAGCGAGCAGCCAGCCAGTTCGCAGCCAGCGCCGATGCCGGTCACGACCTGGGCGGCAGTGTCGACGTTCAGCTTGCCGGTGGCGTAGTAGTCCAGGAAGAACAGCGGCTCGGCGCCGCAGACCACCAGGTCGTTCACGCACATGGCAACCAGGTCGATGCCGATGCTGTCATGCTTGTTCAGGTTCAGTGCCAGGCGCAGCTTGGTGCCGACGCCGTCGGTGCCGCTGACCAGGACCGGTTGCTTGTAGCCAGCCGGGATTTCGCACAGCGCGCCGAAGCCCCCCAGGCCACCCATCACTTCCGGGCGCTTGGTGCGCTTGGCGACGCTCTTGATGCGTTCGACCAATGCTTCACCGGCGTCGATGTCTACACCGGCGTCTTTGTAGCTCAGGGAGGGTTGCTTGCTCATTATCCAGGCCTTTAGGGGGGATTCGGGGTAACGACCGAGGTCGACGGCTCATGGCCGTGTCATCGCCGGTCTGCGAAGGCGCGCGATTTTATCAGGATTGGACCCAAGCGGCCATCCTTGGGCCGACGGGCAGGGCCATAGATGAAGAAAAAATAACGCGTCTGTTCAGGGTTTTGCCGTTCGTCGGCAGCTATAAAGGGTGTAACTTCATCTTCAGAGTGAGCGATTCGCGCCGTGCTGCGGTCAGAGTCGAGCCAGCCATTTTTATGCAGCTATTTATAAGCATCGTTTGGGAATTTTCTATGCGCCTGAAAAACTGTCTGTTCGCGGGCTGTCTGTCCCTCTTGAGCCTCCCGGCCCTGGCCGAGACGGTGAACAATCTTTATCAGGTGCGCGAGCCGGTCAGCGGGCAAACGCCGGACGAAAGAACCCGCGCGACCCAGGCTGCGCTGGAGACGCTGGTGATTCGCCTGACCGGTGATGCCAAGGCCGCGCAGAGCCCGGCCCTTGCCGAAGTGCGCAAGGATCCGCAGCAGATCATCAGTCAGTACGGCTATGACGCAGGTCCGCCCGAGTCTTTGCAGGTGGATTTCGATCCGGCCAGCACCGAGCGCGCGCTGCGTCAGGCCGGGCTTTCGCTGTGGGGCTCCAATCGCCCGGTGATCATGGCCTGGTGGCTCAATGATGCAACCGACGGCGCCAACCTGGTGGGCGACGGTCAGGCCTCGGCCGAGCCCCTGCGCCGCGCCGCCCGCCATCGCGGACTGCCGCTGCGTCTGCCGCTGGCGGACCTGAGCGAGCAGGGTATCGGCAACGCCAAGACCCTGGACGGCAACGACGTCGCCCCGCTCAAGCAGGCCTCCGAACGTTACGGCTCCGATGCGATTCTGGCGGTGCACGCCCAGGAAAACGGCGGTCAGTGGCAGGGTAAATGGCACCTGTGGCTGGGCGACAAGTCCGAGCAGGGCAGCGCTACTGGCGCCAGCCAGGCGGAACTGGCCGATGCGGTATTGCTGGCGGTGAGTCAGCGCCTGGCCCCGCGCTTCGTGGTCAAGCCGGGCGCTTCGTCGAGCATGGCGCTGGAAGTGCAGGGCATGAACCTTGAGCGTTATGCGCAACTGGGGCGCCTGCTGGAACCCTTCGGCGGTCGTCTGAAATCGGTCGATGCCGATCGCGTTGTATTTGATGTCAGTGGCAGCCCGGATCAACTGCGTTCGCAACTGTCCCTGGCCAAGTTGCAGGAAGTGCCTGCCGGTGAAGTGGCCAGCGCGCCGGTCGATGCCGGGCAAGTGCCTGCTGCGCCTGGTGCGGCGCCGGTGCCTGCGCCTGCCGCGCAAACATTGCACTTCCGCTGGTGAGCGGGTTCATAACGACGTTGCATGAAGCAATTCATTTCGGGTTCAAGGGGCAGTAATGACTGATACGCGTCGTTGGTTCTGGCTGGGCGGGGTCGTCCTGCTGTGCCTGTTCGTCTGGCTGCTGCACGCCATCCTCACGCCGTTTCTGGTGGCGTTGCTGCTGGCGTACATGGGCGATCCGCTGGCGGACCGGCTGGAAAAACTCAAGATGTCGCGCACCTGGGCCGTGGTCACGGTATTCGTGTTCTTCACCCTGATCTTCATGGGCCTGCTGCTGGTGCTGGTGCCGATGCTCGCCAAGCAGCTGTATCGCCTGTATGAACTGGCGCCGCAGATCCTCGACTGGCTGCAGCACACCGCGCTGCCGTGGACCCAGGCCAAGCTTGGACTGGCGGATGGCTTCTGGAAGTTCGACAAGGTCAAGGCGGCGATTTCCGAGCACATGGGGCAGACCGGCGACATCGTCGGCATCGTGCTGGCCCAGGCCACCACTTCAACGCTTGCGCTGATTGGCTGGCTGACCAACCTGGTGCTGATCCCGGTGGTGTGCTTCTACCTGCTGCGGGACTGGGACGTGATGATGGCCAAGGTGCGCAGCCTGCTGCCACGCCATCGCGAGAAGAAAATCGTCGCGCTGGCCGATGAGTGCCACGAAGTATTGGGCGCATTCATTCGCGGGCAGTTGCTGGTGATGGTGGCGCTGGGCGTGATCTACGCCGCGGGCCTGATGCTGGTGGGCCTGGAGCTGGGGCTGTTGATCGGTGTGATCGCGGGGCTGGCGGCCATCGTGCCTTATATGGGCTTCGTGATCGGTATCGGTTCGGCGATTCTGGCGGGGTTCTTCCAGTTCGGCGGCGATCTGTATCCGATGCTGGCCATTGTCGGGGTGTTCATGGTCGGCCAGGCGCTGGAAGGCATGGTCCTGACGCCGCTGCTGGTGGGCGACCGGATCGGCCTGCACCCGGTGGCGGTGATCTTCGCGATCCTGGCCGGCGGCGAGCTGTTCGGCTTCACCGGCATCCTGCTGGCGCTGCCGGTGGCGGCGGTGATCATGGTCCTGGTGCGTCATGTGCACGATCTGTACAAGGATTCGGACATCTACGGCGGGATGGAAGATCCGGATTTGTAAACGTTCATTGTAGGAGTGAGCTTGCTCGCGATTGCGGTGTGTCTGTGGCGAAATTGTCGGATGACACACCGCGATCGCGAGCAAGCTCACTCCTACAGGGTCCCTGTGCGAGCCCCGTAAATCACCGCGTAACTCCGGGCCAGACGCAACCCTTTGATTTTGCAGGTCGTCTGGCGCATTGTGCGGTCCGCTTTGCGGGTATAAACTTTGCACACTTTACACAGAGGCCCCTTGGCGGTTTGTTTTCGAACCGTTTAGCCAGCATGAAACCAGTTCAGCTGCCCCTGAGTGTGCGTCTGCGTGACGACGCCACCTTCATCAATTACTACCCAGGCGCCAATGCCGCTGCACTCGGCTATGTGGAGCGCCTGTGCGAGGCCGACGCCGGCTGGACTGAAAGCCTGATCTACCTCTGGGGCAAGAACGGGGTGGGGCGCACCCATCTTCTGCAGGCCGCCTGCCTGCGCCTGACGCAACTGGGCGAACCTGCCGTCTACCTGCCCATGGCCGAACTGCTCGAAGAAGGCGTCGAACTCTTCGACCATCTCGAACAATACGAGCTGGTGTGCCTGGATGACCTGCAAGCGGTCGTCGGCAAGCCCGAGTGGGAAGAAGCGCTGTTCCACCTGTTCAACCGCCTGCGTGACAGCGGCCGCCGCCTGCTGATCGCCGCCTCCTGCTCGCCTCGCGAACTGCCGGTCAAGCTGGCCGACCTCAAGTCGCGTCTGACCATGGCCCTGGTGTTCCAGATGCGCCTGTTATCCGACGAAGAAAAACTCCGCGCCCTGCAATTGCGCGCCTCGCGTCGCGGCTTGCACCTGACCGATGAAGTCGGCCATTTCATCCTGACTCGTGGCAAGCGCAGCATGAGCGCCTTGTTCGACCTGCTCGAACAACTCGACCAGGCCTCCTTGCAGGCCCAGCGCAAACTGACCATTCCCTTCCTCAAAGAGACGCTGGGCTGGTGAACGCGCCTGCGGTCGATCCAGCCCTGGTGCTGCAGACGGCCGCGGCGCTGCGTCACGCCAAACGCATCTTGATCATCACCGGCGCCGGGCTTTCAGCCGATTCGGGGTTGCCGACCTATCGCGGGGTGGGTGGCCTGTACAACGGCCACACCGACGACGGCCTGCCGATCGAGATGGCCCTGTCCGGGCCGATGCTGCGCCGTGATCCGGCACTGTGCTGGAAGTACATTGCACAATTAGGCAGCGCTTGCCTGGGCGGACAGCCCAATGCGGCGCATTATGCGATCGCTCAATTGCAGCGCCACAAGCCCGAGTGCTGGGTGCTGACGCAGAATGTCGACGGCTACCATCGCGCTGCGGGCAGCCCGCTCGAGCGTCTGATTGAAATCCATGGCAACCTCGCGCCGCTCTATTGCCAGTCCTGCGGCGCCGAGGACCCTCAATTGAGTGAACACCTGCAGCGACCGCTGCCGCCTTTGTGCAGGCAATGCCAGGGCGTGTTGCGCCCGCCGGTGGTGTTGTTCGAGGAAATGTTGCCAGAACTGGCACTGAACGTGCTGTACGAAGAGATGGCGAAAGGCTTTGATGCGGTATTGAGCATTGGAACCACCGCCAGCTTCCCGTATATTCACGAGCCGATGCTGCGCACGCGGGTCGCGGGAGGCTTTACCGCCGAGATAAATCCCTCTTCGACCGACCACTCCATGCAGATGGACGCTTTTCTGAGGTGTAAAGCCTTAGATGTCATGGAGTCACTGGTAAGTCACATTTGTGTCGATTGAATTTGCAAATGATGACGATAGAGGGCATAGTCTCGCCTTCTTTACAAAATACGCCACGGTCGTGCCCATGCTGAATCGCTTCGCACCCCTCGTGCCTCTCGCACTCGTTACGCTGCTGTTCGGCTGCGCGGCCCAGATGCCAGCGTCGCAACAGTCGCAGAATCCTCAGATGAAGGATTCGGTCACTGCTCAAACTGCTGCCAAGCGTGCCGATTATTCGGGCTCCGTACTGGACGACGAAATCGCCACCGAAGACGAACTGGCCCAGTTCTCGGACAACAAGCCGTATCAGTTGCCGGTGCTGGCTGACAGCATCCTGGAACGTGGCAAATCGCTGATCGGTACGCGCTACCGTTTCGGCGGCACTTCGACCACTTCCGGTTTCGATTGCAGCGGTTTCATCGGCTACCTGTTCCGCGAAGAGGCTGGCATGAGCCTGCCGCGTTCCTCGCGTGAAATGATCAACATCGATGCCCCTCTGGTCAAACGCAACGACCTCAAGCCTGGCGACCTGCTGTTCTTCAGCACCGCTGGCCGTGGTCGCGTCAGCCATGCCGGTATCTACCTGGGCGATGACCAGTTCATCCACTCCAGCAGCCGCCGCAGCGGTGGTGTGCGTGTCGACAGCCTCGACGACGCCTACTGGGCCCGGACTTTCATCGAAGCCAAGCGCGCGTTGGCCATGGCACCTTCCAAGGATGCGGAAACGACGACTGCGATGACTTCGACTACAATCAAGCGCCAACACCGCAAATAACCGTTCTACCGGGCGTGCAGTCAGGGAAACCCTGATTGCACGCAGTCCCGGCTCCCGGCACAGTAAGCATCCTATAAAGGTTGTTGTGTTTATGTCGTTTACGGTTCGCCTGGCTGTTGCTTCACTGGCTGTATTGCTGGCCGCTTGTTCCAGCAATCCACCGCCAGCCCCTCCCAAGGTCGTTTCCAGGCCTGTGGTATCCGCTCCCTCGCAGTTTTCTTCGCCTCTGGCTGATGACGTGCTTTTGCGTGCCATCGGGCTGGTCGGTACGCCCTATCGTTGGGGCGGGAACACGCCTGACTCGGGTTTCGATTGCAGTGGATTGATCGGTTATGTCTACCAGGGCGCTGCCGGCATCAGCCTGCCGCGTTCGACCCGCGAGATGATCAATCTGCGTGGCCCGGACATTGATCGTAGCCAGTTGCAGACGGGTGATCTGGTGTTCTTCGCTACCAGTGGTGGCTCGAACGTCAGCCATGCCGGGATCTACGTGGGAGAAGGGCGTTTCGTGCATGCGCCGGCCACGGGTGGCACCGTCAAGCTCGACAGCCTGGACAAACCGTATTGGCAGAAAGCCTGGCTCAATGCCAAGCGGGTGATCCAGCCTTCGAATCTGGCGCAGCAGTAGTTCATGACGATTCCCGGTTCCTGTAGGAGTGAGCTTGCTCGCGATGGCGTAGTGTCAGGCGACTGATTCGTAGCAGGCACATCGCAATCGCGAGCAAGTTCACTCCTACAGGATTGCGTGGTGTCAGGGATTGGTGTTGGATGCCTGCACCGTCCGCGCCGCCGTCACCCGCCAGATCTTGTTGCCGACGTCATCGGCCACCAACACCCCGCCTTTATTATCGTTGACCACACCCACAGGCCGCCCCTGGGCTTTTTCGTCGGCATTGAGGAAACCTGTCAGCAGATCCACCGGGGTGCCGCTTGGCTTGCCGTCCTTGAATGGCACGAACAGCACTTTATAGCCGCTGTGGGGCTTGCGGTTCCACGAGCCGTGCTGGCCGATGAACAAGCCCTCGTTGAACGGCGCCGGCAATGATTTGCCATCGGCGAACGCCAGGCCCAGTGAGGCGGTGTGCGGTCCGACGGCAAAATCAGGGGCGATTGCCTTCTGCACCAGTTCGGGATTTTGCGGCGACACGCGAACGTCCACGTGCTGGCCGTAGTAGCTGAACGGCCAGCCGTAGAAGGCGCCGTCCTGCACCGAGGTGACGTAGTCGGGCACCAGGTCGCTGCCGATCTCGTCACGCTCGTTGACCGCCGTCCACAGTTTGCCGGTTACCGGGTCCCAGTCCATGCCGTTGGGGTTGCGCAGCCCGGAGGCGAAGATGCGGTGATTGCCCGTCGCGGCGTCCACTTCCCAGATCGCCGCGCGGCCCTTTTCGGCCTCAAGCCCGTTTTCGCCGACATTGCTGTTGGAGCCCACGGTCACGTAGAGCTTTTTGCCGTCCTTGCTGGCGATGACGTTCTTGGTCCAGTGGTGGTTGAGGGTGCCGCCGGGCAGGTCGGTGACTTTCAGCGGTTCGCCCTTGATCGAGGTTTCGCCCGCTACATAGTTGAAGCGCAGCAGGCGGTCAGTGTCGGCAACGTAGAAATCATTGCCCACCAGCACCATGCCGAAAGGCGAATTCAGGTGGTCGATGAACACCGTGCGGGTTTCGGCGACGCCGTCATGATCCTTGTCCCGCAGCAGAGTGATGCGGTTCGCGCTGGGCACACCGGCGCCTGCGCGGCCCATGACTTTCTCCATGACCCAGCCGCGAATGCCCTTGCTGTCGTCAGGTTTGGGCGGCGCATTGGTTTCGGCCACCAGCACATCGCCATTGGGCAGCACATACAGCCAGCGTGGATGGTCGAGGTTTTCGGCGAAGGCCGCGACTTGTGTGCCCGGCGCGGCTACCGGTCTGGCACCGGCAGGCCAGCCGACGGCCGGGGCGATGTTCACGGTGGGAAACAGGGTTTTGTTCGGTGCCGGCAACTGGGGCGAGGGGCCCGTGCCGTCCGACACCTGCAAGGTGGACGTCTCGCCGCAGGCGCTGAGCCCTGCGACCACCACCAGCACCATCACAACCTGGGGTTTGAGCGTGAACATGGTCTGTCTCCATTTGCGGGCAGTCATGCAAGGGCATGTAATGAATAGAGGCGCTGTGCGGCGCGGGGTTCAACTGCACAACAAACGCCTGTTCGATTGACGCTCCGGGGTCAACCCTCTAACCTTCGCCGATTGTTTCAGGTGCCCGCGATCTTGATCGGTCGACCGGGTGAAACAGGGAAGCCGGTGCGAACGTTCTGCGATCAATTCCGGCACTGCCTCCGCAACGGTAAATGAGTCAAGGCTGCGCACGATGCCACTGTGTCCACGGGCATGGGAAGGCGCGTAGCCCCGGTTGTCGCTCATGAGTCCGGAGACCGGCCTGATCCATCCAAACAGCATCACGGAGGGCGATGCTCTGCGCAGGCCCGGACCATTCCGGTGCCTGCTGTCAGTCCTTGCCTGCGTCCTTCGTCTGTCCTATCTGCCCCTCAAAGCGGAGAGCCGAGATGAGCGAATCCCCCGAACGTGACCAACGGCACCTGGCGCGCATGCTGCGCAAGAAAGCGATCATCGATGAGCGCATCGCCAGCGCACCCAATGAATGCGGCCTGCTGGTGGTCCTGACCGGCAACGGCAAAGGCAAGAGCAGTTCGGCCTTTGGCATGCTGGCCCGAGCCATGGGCCACGGCATGCAGTGCGGTGTGGTGCAGTTCATCAAGGGGCGCAACGCCACGGGCGAAGAACTGTTCTTCCGCCGTTTCCCGGAACAGGTGCGTTACCACGTCATGGGCGAAGGTTTCACCTGGGAGACCCAGGACCGACAGCGCGACATCGCCGCAGCGGAAGCTGCCTGGGTGGTGACTCGGGAGTTGCTGCGCGACCCGGACGTCGGTCTGGTGATCCTCGACGAGCTGAACATCGCCCTCAAGCACGGCTATCTGGATCTGGACAGGGTGCTCAGCGACCTGCAAGCCCGTCCGCCCATGCAGCATGTGGTGGTCACCGGGCGTGGCGCCAAGCAGGAACTCATCGACCTGTCGGATACCGTTTCCGAGATCGCCGTGGTCAAGCATGCGTTCCAGGCCGGAATCAAGGCACAGAAGGGCATCGAGTTGTGAGTGAGCCGCGTCGCTGTCCTGCGGTGCTGATCGCCGCGCCTGCCTCCGGGCAGGGCAAGACCACCGTCACCGCCGCACTGGCCCGGTTGCATCGCAACCAGGGGCGCAAGGTGCGGGTGTTCAAGTGCGGGCCGGATTTCCTCGACCCGATGATTCTGGAGCGCGCCAGCGGCCACCCGGTCTACCAACTGGACATGTGGATGGTCGGCGAGGACGAGAGCCGGCGCCTGCTGTGGGAAGCGGCGGGCGAGGCCGATCTGATTCTGATCGAAGGCGTGATGGGGCTGTTCGACGGGACGCCGTCCAGCGCCGATCTGGCGCGCCACTTCGGCGTGCCGGTGCTGGGTGTGATAGACGGCACGGCCATGGCCCAGACCTTCGGTGCCCTGGCGCTGGGCCTGGCGCGCTATCAGCCGGACCTGCCGTTTGCCGGTGTACTGGCCAACCGCGTGGGCACCGTGCGTCATGCGCAACTGCTAGAAGGCAGCCTGACCGAAGGTTTGCGCTGGTACGGCGCGCTCTCCCGGGAAACCGGGATCGAGCTGCCGAGCCGCCACCTGGGGTTGGTTCAGGCCAGCGAGCTGAACGATCTGGACGTGCGCCTGGATGCGGCCGCAGCCGCCTTGGCCAGCACCTGCGACGCGACCCTGCCGCCTGCCGTGACCTTTGCCGCTCCTGACGTCAAACCCGTTGAGCGTCTGCTCGACGGCGTGCGCATCGCCATCGCCCACGACGAAGCCTTCGCCTTTACCTACGGCGCCAGCCTGGATCTGTTGCGGGCGATGGGCGCCGAACTGTCATTCTTCTCGCCGATCCGCGACCGGCAATTGCCCGAGGCGGACAGCCTGTACCTGCCCGGTGGCTACCCTGAATTGCATCACCTGGCGCTGGGGCAGAACGTTTCGATGCTCAATGCCATTCGCGCGCACCACCGCGCCGGGAAACCCTTGCTGGCCGAGTGTGGCGGGATGCTCTACCTGCTCGACGCCCTGACCGATGTGGACGGCCAGCGCGCCGAGCTGGTGGGCCTGCTGGCGGGTGAAGCGGTGATGCAGAAGCGCCTGGCGGCACTGGCGCTGCAGTCGGTGGAGCTGCCGGAAGGCACATTGCGCGGGCACACCTATCATCATTCGCTGACCAGCACCGAACTGACCCCGATTGCCCGCGGCGTGAGCCCCAACGGCGGGCGCGGCGCGGAGGCGGTGTATCGGGACGGACGGATGACAGCCTCCTATGTGCACTTCTATTTCCCGTCCAACCCCCAGGCGATGGCGGCGCTTTTGTTGCCATGAATAGCCCGGAATGCCAATCCGCCTTATCGCGATCCTGTGGGAGCGAGCTTGCTCGCGAAAGCGGCGCGTCAGGCGAAGTAGAGGGTTGGGTGTGCGGGTCTCTTCGCGGGCAAGCCCGCTCCCACAGGTTTAGCGTATGCCTGGATATGGAGAGCGTCCCATGACTGACCACGCCTTCAGCCCCGATGAGCGCGCTGCGGTTTACCGGGCCATCGCCGAGCGGCGGGACATGCGCCACTTCAGCGGCGGTTCGGTCGCCCCCGAATTGCTCGCCCGGCTGCTGGAGGCTGCCCATCAGGCGCCCAGCGTCGGCCTGATGCAGCCCTGGCGCTTCATCCGCATCAGCGACCGGGCCCTGCGCGGGCAGATTCAGGAGCAGGTGGAAGCCGAGCGCGTTCGCACGGCCGAGGCACTGGGTGAGCGTTCCGATGACTTCATGAAGCTCAAGGTCGAGGGCATCGGCGACTGCGCCGAGGTGCTGGTCGCGGCCTTGATGGACGATCGCGAGAAACACATCTTCGGGCGCAGGACCCTGCCGGAAATGGACATGGCGTCTTTGTCCTGCGCCATCCAGAATCTATGGCTGGCCGCCCGCGCCGAAGGTCTGGGCATGGGCTGGGTGTCACTGTTCGAGCCGCAGGCACTGGCGGACCTGTTGAAGATGCCCGAAGGCTCCAAGCCGCTGGCGATTCTTTGCCTGGGCCCGGTGGAAGGATTTTACCCGGCACCGATGCTGGTGCTGGAGGGCTGGGCCCAGGCCCGCCCATTGCAAGAACTGGTATTCGAGAACACATGGGGAGTGGCTACATGAGCGTGGCGGTATGAGCGTGGCGTTGTTGAGCGTCGCCGGGGTTGCGCTGGATGCGCTGCTGGGCGAGCCAAAACGAAACCACCCGCTGGTGGCGTTCGGCCGGTTTGCCGAGCGCATCGAGCAACGTTTCAACGGCGCCGGTCGTGGCTGGCGCAGCCATGGCGTCACGGCCTGGTTCATCGCGGTGATTCCGCTGACTGTGCTTGCAACCTTGCTCAGTTGGCTGCCCTACATCGGCTGGCTGATCGAAGTGCTGGCGCTTTACTGCGCGCTGGGCCTGCGCAGCCTGGGCGAACACGTCGAGCCGGTCGCCCAGGCGCTGCGCTGCGACAATCTGGATGAGGCGCGCCGGCGCGTGGGTTATCTGGTCAGCCGCCAGACCTCTGAGCTAGACGCCACCGAAGTCGCCCGGGCGGCCACCGAGTCGGTGCTGGAAAACGGCAGCGATGCGGTGTTTGCCGCGATCTTCTGGTTTGTCGTGCTCGGCGCGCCGGGCGTGGTGCTCTATCGCCTGAGCAATACGCTGGACGCCATGTGGGGCTATCGCAACGAGCGCTTCGAGCGTTTCGGCTGGGCGGCGGCCAAGATCGACGATCTGTTGAATTACATTCCTGCACGCCTGGTGGCGTTGACCTACGCGCTGCTGGGCAAAACCCGACTGGCCCTGCGCTGCTGGCGCACGCAGGCGCCGAAGTGGGACAGTCCCAATGCCGGTCCCGTGATGGCGGCCGGTGCCGGTGCGCTGGGCGTTGAGCTGGGCGGCGCGGCGATTTATCACGGTGAACTGCATCAGCGTCCGCAACTGGGTGAAGGCCAGCCTGCGGACGCCAATTCCATCGATCGCGGCTGGCAACTGGTGCAGCGCGGCGTGTGGCTGTGGCTGCTGATTCTGTGTCTGGGGGTTGAGTTCTATGCTTGAGCACGGCGGACGTTTGCGGGGCGCAATCGCGAAGTACGGCATCGACGAGGCCGACTGGCTGGACCTTTCCAGCGGCATCTCGCCGTGGTCGTGGCCGATTCCGCCGATCCCTGAATCGGCCTGGGCGCGGCTGCCGGAAACCGATGACGGCCTTGAGCAGTCCGCGCGCCTGTACTACGGCGCGCCCGACGTGCTGCCCGTGGCCGGCTCCCAGGCGGCGATTCAGGCGCTGCCGCGTTTGCGACAGGCGGGCAAGGTGGGGGTGCTGTCACCTTGTTACGCCGAGCACGCCGAGGCCTGGCGCAGCAACGGGTTCCTGGTGCGTGAGGTGCTGGAGCACGAGGTCGAGCGGTTTATCGACGTGCTCGACGTGCTGGTCGTCGTCAACCCCAACAACCCTACCGGCCTGAGCCTGAAACCGACGCTGCTGCTGGAATGGCACGCGCGACTGGCCGAGCGCGGCGGCTGGCTGGTGGTGGATGAGGCCTTCATGGACAACACCCCCGCGCTGAGCCTGGCGGCTGAAACCCAGCGGCCGGGGCTGATTGTGCTGCGTTCGTTCGGCAAGTTCTTTGGCCTTGCGGGTGTGCGCCTTGGGTTCGTGCTGGCCGAATCGCGGTTTTTGAAGGTGCTGGCGCGGCAGATCGGCCCGTGGTCGGTCAGCGGCCCGACGCGAATTCTCGGTCAGGCGTGCCTCGACGATGTAGAGGGCCATCGCCTGCAACGCCAGCGCACCGAGCAGGCCAGCCAGCGACTGGTCGAGCTGCTGACCCGCCATGGCCTGGCGCCCCAGGGTGGCTGCGCGCTGTTTCAGTGGCTGATGACGCCACGGGCGGCCGAGCTGCACGAATTCTGCGCCCAGCGCGGCATTCTGCTGCGCATCTTCACCAGCAACAGCAGCCTGCGTTTCGGCCTGCCTCGCGACGAAGTCCATTGGCAGCGCCTTGAACAGGTGCTCGGCGAATTCCCACGGGAGCAGGCATGACCGTAAAGGGCGCAAGTCTCATGGTGCAGGGCGCGACGCTTATGGTGCAGGGCACCACCTCCGACGCCGGCAAAAGCACGCTGGTGACGGCGCTGTGCCGCTGGCTGACCCGCCAAGGCGTGCGCACCGTGCCGTTCAAACCGCAGAACATGGCGCTCAACAGCGCCGTCACCGCTGACGGTGGCGAGATTGGCCGGGCCCAAGCGGTGCAGGCTCAGGCCTGTGGGCTGGAACCCCACACCGACATGAACCCGGTGCTGCTCAAACCCAACAGCGACACCGGCGCTCAAGTCATCATTCATGGCCGCGCCGTCACCACCATGAACGCAGTGGCCTATCACGACTACAAGGCCATCGCCATGCAGGCCGTGCTCGCGTCACACAAGCGGCTCAGCGAAGGCTGGCCAGTGGTGATGGTCGAGGGCGCGGGCTCCCCCGCAGAAATCAACCTGCGTGCCGGCGACATCGCCAACATGGGCTTTGCCGAAGCCGTGGACTGCCCGGTGCTGCTGGTGGCCGATATCAATCGCGGCGGGGTGTTCGCCCATCTGGTGGGCACGCTGGAACTGTTGTCGCCCAGCGAACAGGCGCGGGTGAAGGGCTTCATCATCAACCGTTTCCGCGGCGACATCGCCTTGCTGCAACCGGGCCTGGACTGGCTGGAGGCGCGCACCGGCAAACCGGTGGTGGGCGTGCTGCCCTACGTGATGGACCTGCATCTGGAGGCCGAAGACGGTCTCGATCAGCGCCAGACCGACAAGGCCGAGCAGGTGCTCAACGTGGTGGTGCCGGTGCTGCCGCGCATCAGCAATCACACCGATTTCGACCCGCTGCGCCTGCACCCGCAGGTCAACCTGCAATTCATCGGGCCGGGCCAGCCGATTCCGTCTGCTGACCTGATCATCCTGCCGGGTTCCAAGAGCGTGCGCAGCGACCTCGCGTACCTGCGCGCCAATGGCTGGGACACGGCCATCCAGCGCCACCTGCGCTACGGCGGCAAGCTGCTGGGGATTTGCGGTGGCCTGCAGATGCTCGGCGAAACCCTGCACGATCCGCTGGGCCTCGAAGGCGCGGCGGGCTCGAGCGCCGGGTTGGGGCTGCTGGCCATGAGCACGGTGCTGGAGAAAGAAAAGCAGCTGCGCAATGTCAGCGGCCGCCTGACCCTGGAAGACGCTGACGTCATGGGCTACGAGATTCACGCGGGCGTGACCACCGGCCCTGCGCTGGAGCATCCGCTGGTGCAGCTCAGCGATGGCCGTTGCGATGGCGCGCGCAGTGCCGACGGCCAGGTGCTGGGCACCTATTTGCACGGGCTGTTCGAGAACCCGGCGTCGAGCAGCGCATTGCTGCGTTGGGCGGGGCTGGAAAACGTGCAGCAGGTGGATTACCACGCCCTGCGTGAGCGCGATATCGAACGTTTGGCGGACCTGGTGGAGAAGCACCTGGACGGCAAGCTGCTGCGTGAACTCTGCGGGCTGGAGAGCGCCTGATGCTGCAATTGATCCTGGGGGGCGCGCGCTCCGGCAAAAGCCGGCTGGCTGAAAAGCTGGCGAGCGAAAGCGCCCTTGATGTCATCTACATCGCCACCAGCCAGCCGCTGGATGGCGAAATGAACGAGCGGGTGGCGCTGCACCGAGAGCGTCGCCCGGCCAGTTGGGGCCTGGTCGAGGAACCGCTGGAACTTGCCCGCGTCTTGAAGCAAAACGCAGCACAGGGCCGCTGCCTGTTGGTGGACTGCCTGACCCTGTGGCTGACCAATCTGCTGATGCTGGACGATCAGCCGCGACTGGCGCAGGAGCGCGACGCCTTACTCCAATGCCTGGCGACACTGCCGGGTGAAATCATTTTCGTCAGCAACGAAACCGGGCTGGGCGTGGTGCCCCTCGGCGAGCTGACCCGTCGGTATGTCGATGAAGCCGGCTGGCTGCATCAGGCGCTGGCCGAACGCTGCCAGCGCGTGGTGTTCACGGTCGCCGGACTGCCCATGACCCTCAAAGGATCCGCACTATGAGCAATGCCTGGTGGCTCGCGCCTGCCCGTGAAATCAACCCTGAGATCAGCGAGCAAGCGCTGGCCCGACAGCAGCAACTGACCAAGCCCGCCGGTTCTTTGGGCCAACTGGAAGCCGTCGCCGTGCAACTGGCGGCGCTGCAAGGGCGGGTCAAGCCCAAGGTGGATAAGGTCTGGATCGCGATCTTCGCCGGTGACCATGGCGTGGTGGCCGAAGGTGTTTCGGCCTATCCGCAGGCGGTCACCGGACAGATGCTGCACAACTTCATCATGGGCGGCGCGGCGATCAGCGTGCTGGCGCGGCAACTGTCGGCGCAACTGGATGTGGTGGATCTGGGCACTGTGTCGCCGCTCAATCTGGCAGGGGTGCGCCACCTGAACCTGGGCGCAGGCACCGCCAACTTCGCCAAAGGCGAGGCGATGGCCCCTGAGCAACTGGAAGGAGCGCTGGCCGGTGGGCGCGACAGCGTGCTGCGGGCCAAGGCTGCGGGCACCGAGCTGTTCATCGGTGGCGAGATGGGCATCGGCAATACCACGGCCGCCAGTGCGGTGGCCTGCTCGCTGCTGAACTGCCCGGCACCGTTGCTGGTCGGGCCCGGTACCGGGCTGGATGCACAAGGGATCAATCACAAGGCTCAGGTCATCGAGCAGGCGCTGGCGCTGCACGCGCAGGTGTCGGGTGATGCGCTGGGCAGCCTGCGCGCCCTTGGCGGTTTCGAAATTGCGGCGCTGGCGGGGGCTTATCTGGCCTGTGCCCAGGAAGGCATCCCGGCGCTGGTCGACGGTTTCATCTGCACCGTCGCCGCGCTGGTGGCGGTGCGACTCAATCCATCGTGCCGCCCGTGGCTGTTCTTCGGCCATCGCGGCGCCGAACCGGGCCATCGCCACGTGCTGGAAACCCTGCAGGCCGAGCCGCTGCTGGAACTGGGCCTGCGCCTGGGCGAGGGCAGCGGCGCGGCGCTGGCGGTGCCACTGCTGCGCCTGGCGTGCGAGCTGCACAACGGCATGGCGACCTTTGCCGAAGCAGCCGTGGCGGATCGCCCGGCATGACCTTGCGTCTGGACTTGCTGCGCCATGGCGAAACCGAACTTGGCGGCGGCCTGCGCGGCAGTCTCGATGACGCACTGACCGACCTGGGCTGGCAGCAGATGCGCTCGTCGGTGGCCGAGCTTGCCCTTGAGTCACCCTGGGATCGCATCGTCAGCTCGCCTTTGCAGCGCTGTGCGCGGTTTGCCGAGGAGCTGGCCTTGAAACTGTCCCTGCCGTTGCAACTGGAGGCCGGGATTCAGGAACTGCACTTTGGTGACTGGGAAGGAATTGGCACCGCGCAATTGATGGAAACCGACGCCGAAGGCTTGGGGCGGTTCTGGGAAGACCCGTACAGCTTCACCCCGCCCAAGGGTGAGCCGGTGCTGGCGTTTGCCTCCCGCGTGCTTGGCGTGATTGAGCGTCTGCAGCAAAGCTGCGACGGCGAGCGGATCCTGCTGATCAGCCATGGCGGGGTGATGCGGCTGTTATTGGCGCAGGCCCGTGGGCTGCCCCGCGAGCAACTGCTGCAAGTGGTGGTCGGCCATGGCGGGCTGTTCGGTCTGGCCGTCGAGGCCGATGGCCAACTGACGGAGGTGTAGATGCTGCCGTTCTGGATCGCCCTGCAATTTCTCGGCAGCCTGCCGGTTCGTCTGCCCGGCATGCCGTCGCCTCAGGAGCTGGGGCGTTCGCTGCTGTTTTATCCGTTGGTGGGGGTGCTGTTCGGCTCGGTGCTGATGGCGTTGAACCTGCTGCTCGAAGGTACGCCGCAGTTCCTCCATGCCGCGCTGTTGCTGGCGGCCTGGGTGCTGCTCAGCGGCGGCTTGCACCTGGATGGCCTGGCTGACAGTGCCGACGCCTGGCTGGGCGGTTTTGGTGATCGCGAGCGCACGCTGACCATCATGAAAGACCCACGCAGCGGACCGATTGCGGTGGTGACCCTGGTCATCGTGTTGCTGCTCAAGTTTGCGGCGTTGCTGGCGCTGATCGACACCCGGCACGGCATCGCGCTGTTGCTGGCACCGGTCATTGGCCGCGCGGCGATGCTGGGGCTGTTCATCAACACGCCTTACGTGCGCGCAGGCGGGCTGGGGCAGGCGCTGGCGGACCATTTGCCACGCCCCCTGGGTGTTCAGGTGCTGGGCGTGACCGCACTGGGTTGCGTGCTGGTGTCGGGCTGGCCTGGGCTGTGGGCCGTACTGATGGCGACGGTAGGCTTTTTCTGGCTGCGGCAGGTGATGATCCGCCGCCTGGGCGGCTGCACCGGCGATACGGCCGGGGCGATGCTGGAGTTGCTCGAAGTGCTGGTGTTGGTGGGGTTGGCGCTGATCCAGCGTTGAATCCATATAGATGATTCTGTCTCGGTACGAACTGTGGGAGCGAGCTTGCTCGCGAAAGCGGACCATCAGTTATTGATGCTGTGTCTGACACGACGCTTTCGCGAGCAAGCTCGCTCCCACAGAAGCTCCGTCACTTCAATCGGGCGATCAGTGCCTTGGCTGCTGCTTCCGACGAGGCCGGGTTCTGGCCGGTGATCAGCAGGCCGTCTTCGCGGACGTAGGAGGCCCAGTCAGGGCCTTTTGAATAGTTGGCGCCTTTTTCCTTGAGCATGTCTTCCACCAGAAACGGCACGACGTCTGTCAGGCCGACGGCATCTTCCTCGCCATTGGTAAAACCCGTGACGTCCTTGCCCGCCACCAGCGGCTTGCCATCGGCGCCCTTGACGTCACGCAGCACCCCCGGCGCGTGGCACACCAGGGTCACCGGTTTGCCAGCCGCATAGGTGGTTTCGATCAGGCGTATCGAGTGGGCATCGCTGGCCAGGTCCCACATCGGACCATGGCCGCCGGGATAAAAGATCGCGTCGAAGCCTTCGTGCGTCACCTCGCTCAGCGTGCGAGTAGCGGCCAGTTGCGAGGTAGCAGCGCTGTCCTTCTGGAAGCGGCGAGTGGCCTCGGTCTGGAAGTCAGGCTCGTTGCTCTTGGGGTCCAGCGGCGGTTGTCCGCCCTTGGGGGAAGCCAGTACCAGTTCGGCACCGGCGTCCTTGAACACGTAATAGGGCGCGGCCAGTTCTTCGAGCCAGAAACCGGTTTTCTTGCCGGTGTTGCCCAGTTGATCGTGAGATGTCAGCACTATCAGGATTTTCATCGCGTGGCCTCCTGTCGGTGGGGCGTTGCTTTGGGACGTTTGACTATAGTTGCCCCGCGTGGCCGCGACGGACTATCTGCTGTGCGGCTAGGCATCCGTCGTGGCAGGGAGCAGCGTGTGTGGCTATCAACCGATTTCCTGCATTGAATGGATGCCGCCATGAGAACTCGCTGGATCTGTCTTCCTCTGCTTCTGCTCGCCGCCAGTGGCGCGGCCATGGCGGCCGATTGCCCACCGTTGCTTGAGGGGCAACTGCCCAAGCTTCGCGCCAAACAGGATATCGACCTGTGCAAGCAGTTCGCGGGCAAGCCGATGCTGGTGGTCAACACGGCCAGCTTCTGTGGTTTCGCGCCGCAGTTCAAAGGGCTGGAAGCGCTAAACCAGCGGTTCAAGGGGCAGGGCCTGGAGGTGTTGGGCGTACCGTCCGATGACTTCAAGCAGGAATCCAACGATGCGGCCGAGACGGCCAAGGTCTGTTATGTGAATTACGGCGTGACCTTCACCATGACCGAACCGCAACCGGTGCGAGGGTCGGATGCGATTCATCTGTTCCGGGTGCTGGCCGAGCAGAGCAATGCACCGCGCTGGAATTTCTATAAATATGTGGTGGATCGCAAGGGTAATGTGATTGCCAGCTTCAACAGCAGGATCACGCCGGACGATCCCGAGCTGATTTCGGCGGTAGAAAAGGCGATTGCATCGAAGCCTTGATCACTAGTACACCAATCACCCGTAGCAGCACGGCTTGCCGGCGGGAGCGATCTCAAGGCCGCCGTCGCGGGCAAGCGCGCTCCTACAGAGCAGGCGCCACATTCCCGTAGCAGTCCGGCTTGCCGGCGTCGGCGATCTTGAGGCCGTGGCGATGCTGTATGCGATGCATAAACGAAAAACCCCGCATCCATCGCTGGCTGCGGGGTTTTCTGTCTGGCGAACCGGTGTTGGCCGGTTCCGCCAACTGCATCAGAAGCGGTAGGTCAGGCCCAGGCCGAAGCCGTTGGCGCTGTTTTCGTACTTGGCGTTGTACGTTTGACCCAGTGCACTTGCGTTGCGAACCTTGACGTCTTCTTCTTTCAGGTACGAGTACGCCACGTCGATGGTGATGTCTTCGGTCGGGCTGTAGCCGGCACCCAGGGAGAAGATGGTGCGGTCGCCAGTCGGGATACGTGGCGAGCGGTTTTCGTTGTTGGTTGGCGACTGGTCGAAGGTCAGGCCGGTACGCAGTACCCACTGCTTGTTCAACTGGTACGAAGTACCCAGGGCGTAGGCCCAGGTGTCGTGCCAGTTCTGCTCTTCGGTGATGGTGCCGAACAGGCGAGGGGCCAGGGCACCGCCGCTGACGCCGGAGTTCTTCACGGTGATGTCTTCCAGACGGCTCCAGCGGGTCCAGGTAGCGCCTGCGTAGACTTTCCACGCATCGTTCATCGCCTGGGTGACCGAGAAGTCCACCGACTCAGGGGTGTCCAGGTTCAGCTTGGCGTCGTAACGGCCGGCGCTCAGCAGGGCAGGTGGAACGCCCGAGCCTGGGTTGATCTCGGTGTGGCCCTCGAGCTTGTAGGTCACTTTGGAGTGGTAGGTCAGGCCGACGGAGGTGCTGTCGGTGGCCTGGACGAGGATGCCGGCGTTGAAGCCGTAGCCCACGTCGTCGCCCTTGACCTGAACGCGGCCGTCACCGGCGCCACGGCCTGTGATCGGGGCGGTCACGCCGCTGAGGTTCAGGGTCGATTCCAGCGCACCGGAAATACGGTTGATGGTTGGACCGAAACCGATCGAGACCTTGTCGTTGAAGGCATAGCTGACGGTCGGCTGGAAGGTCACGACCTTGACGATGCTCTTGCTGCCGAAGTTGCGGCCCTGGAAGCCGTTCTCGTAGTCGGTGACCAGGCCGTACGGCGCATAGACGCCCAGGCCGAATGCCCAGTGCTCATCGACCGGGTTGACGTAGAAACCCATAGGCACGGCGGTGAAAGGCACCATGTCGCCTTTGTTGGAACCGCTGCTCCGGCCGCTGGTGTCGGAGATGTCAGTCTTGGCGTCAATCGCAGCCACGCCCACAGTCACTTGCTGGCGTTTGAGGCGCGACATGCCCGCCGGGTTGCCATAGACCGTGCTTGCGTCGTCGGCGGCAGAAGAACGACCCGCATAACCGGTACCCATGCCGCTGATGCTTTGCTCGTTAAGGGCAAAACCGGAAGCGAAGATTTGGGTGGAGGCGAGAGTGATGGCGAGACTGAGGCTGGATTTGATCATTGTTTTTTTCATTGTTAGAACTCCTTGTTGATCACCGCGCGAAAATTACCAACATTTTTCATAACGCGCTATAGGCTGGATCACCCGAGATAGAGCAGTTTTTGTAGGACAATCCGGGAAAAGTGTCGCGATCTCCAGCGAAACCGCCGGGTCACAAAATGGCTGGTTCGGCCTGATACAAAGGGCGAACCGAGGTTTGCCAGGCGGTGGTGAATTGCTGCAGGTTGCCACCGGGTTGAAATATCCTGCGCCAAATGCGGGCCATGCCCAGCAGGTCGTCTTCAGCCGGCAGGGTGAGGTGGCTGGCTTCGACCATCAGCCAGGCGATTGCAGTGGAGTAACGCAGGTTCACGGTCAGTTCCAGGTCAGGCCCGCTGAGGAATGCGTGCTGGCTGGCGAGCCCGCGGACCAGGCTGGCCAGGTCGGGGTCTCGCGCCAGGTAGCTGTCCCAGAGTTTGTAATGGAGCGTGTCGGAGATGCTGTAGAGGCCGTGGCCGCGCTGGCTGTCGAGTTCGGCGCCCAGGGCAGACTGGCTGGCGGCCACGGCGAGCAGGAAGAACTCCGCGCCTGGCGTATGGCGGCCGAGATAGACCAGCGTGGGGCGGATCACATATCGGCACAGTTCACTGGCAGCAATTCCCATGACACCCTCGGGAAGTAAATGAGCCGGCGGACCCTGGTGCTTGGCAGCGGTGATGGAATCGGGCCCACCGGAAGCGGCTCAGACCGCTTGACTTGAAGTGTAGTGTCATATTTGCGGTGTAAAGGGCTGTTTTTACAATATTTCCCGATTTCGACCTGTGCCCATATAGCGGACAGCGATTAGCCGTGACAGATTTTCATAAGGAAAACAGACACAAAAAAGCCCCACCGTTTGAGGGTGAGGCTGGGGGGCGTCTGGATTTTCGCCGACGAACGGTATCAGGCGGTCAGTGCCTGGCGCGTCCGGTCAATCACGGCCTGCAGCGGTTCTGCGCTGGAGTACTGATCCGGGTACAGGCGTTCGCTGTGTCGGGCGATGCCGTGTTCATTGACGATGGTGAAGCTGAAGCAGCCTTTGCGCGCGGCCATGATCAGGCAGTTCATTGGAGCAAAAGCGTTGGTGAGGGTGCGGATGGCATCCTGAGTCTGGATATGAGTAGTCATGTAAGTGTTCCTGAATCGACACGCAATAGAGGCGTGCAAAATGAAAACGTTCCAGTAAACGCGGGCCGATGCTCGAATGCGAGTCAGGGCAGGGCGCAGAACCTGTCTGGAACAAAAACAGCGAGTTCAGGCGCGCTTGTCATATGGCGCCGGGCTAGCTGGTAGGTACTTCGGAGGGCAGGCGACACAACAGGAGCAAAGGTTCGATGCTCGGGGTGAGGATCCTGATCAATTTGCAGGCTGGTTTGAGCAGGCCACGTTGAACTCGACGCCTGCAATCAGAAGGCAGTGCGTGAGTGAGTGTCTGGAAACCATCGAGGTGGTCGATCCCTTTTCTTGACCCGTTTGCTCAACCGGCAAAGCGTGATCGGGGATTTGTTCGACCAGAATTGACTTTCAGCTTGGTACTAACGGGGCGCACTTTATCCACCCACTGGCACAATTGCAAGCTTTAATTGGAACCCTTTGTCAACCCGGGCATGAGAATTGTGTCGTTCAGTTGTGATTCAGCGCCCAGGTCGTACCTTCATTTTGAAGCGCCAGCGGCAGCTTGGGATGGCATTTTGCCGGTTTTGCGCTGCGCAAGAGCTGAAACGCACTTTTTTCCACAGGCTTTATAGCGATTGGAAATTGACTTGTGCACATTAACGCGATTAGCTGCCATCTCACTGTCACATTCCGTCCTAACAGCTTGATTTCAAGCGGCGAAATATTAAGTCAATGAAAATCATCGCTTTTTTTCGTTGGTGAAAAAATCGTCAGTTTGAACGCAGGCCCCATTCTGCCTGCGTTTGCGGGGGTTAAAGGGGCGTTGTCCACTGAGTTATCCACAGCTTCTGTGGATTGTCCCAAGCGCTTGCTCTAGTACGCACCTTTGCGCAGTTGTACTAAGCTTTTTTCCTTCCTCCCAAGATCATCAATCAGAATCTGACGCCAACGCAGCTTCTGCGCATAATGCCGCCAGCGTAATCGTGAGTTGGGGAATTTTATGGCTTTGGACCTCACCAGCCTGTTGCTGGGATTGGGGGCGGCGGCGTTGCCGTTGCTGGGGTTGGCGTGGCAACTGCAGCGCAAAGTAGCGCAACGCGAGGCAGAGGCTGCGCTGCTAGACGAGCGCTTGAGCAATGCGCAGATGGCCCAGGATGGGCTCAACGCCCAGCTGGACGCCTGCCGTGACGAGATCAGCGACCTGGGCCAGGCCAATGCGGTCAAGCAGGCCGATCTTGCGGCGCTGCGCCGGGAGGCCGAATTGCTGCGTCAGCAGCACGAACACGCGCGCCAGGCCCAGGAAAACTGGGGGCAGGAGCGCAGCCACAAGGAAGCGGAACTGCGGCGGCTGGACGCCCAATGCGCCTCTCTGGGGGCCGAGTTGCGCGAGCAGCAGGAAAGTCACCAACAGCGCCTCAATGACCTGCAGGGCTCTCGCGACGAGTTGCGCGCCCAGTTCGCGGAGCTTGCGGGAAAAATCTTCGACGAGCGCGAGCAGCGCTTCGCCGAAACCAGCCAGCAGCAATTGGGTCAGTTGCTCAATCCGTTGAAAGAACGCATCCAGTCTTTCGAAAAGCGCGTCGAGGAAAGCTATCAGCAGGAAGCCCGTGAACGCTTCTCGCTGGGCAAGGAGCTTGAGCGTCTGCAACAGCTCAACCAGCGCCTGAGCGATGAGGCGACCAACCTCACTCGCGCGCTGAAAGGCCAGAAGACACAAGGCAACTGGGGCGAGCTGATCCTTGAGCGTGTGCTCGAGCATGCAGGGCTGGAAAAGGGCCGCGAGTATCAAACTCAGGTCAGCCTCAAGGGCCCCGATGGCGAGCGTTTCCAGCCCGATGTGCTGATCATGCTGCCCGGCGACAAACAGGTGGTGGTGGACGCCAAGGTCAGCCTGACTGCCTACCAGCAGTACGTTTCGAGCGATGACACGCTGATCGCCCAGAATGCGCTCAAGCAGCATGTGCAGTCGTTGCGCAGCCATGTCAAAGGCTTGTCCGGGAAGGATTACAAACGCCTGGAAGGGCTGCACAGCCTGGATTTCGTGTTGTTGTTCGTGCCTATCGAGGCGGCGTTTTCGGCGGCGTTGCAGGCTGAGCCGACGCTGTTTCAGGAAGCCTTCGACCGCAACATCGTGATCGTCAGCCCGACTACCCTGCTGGCGACCCTGCGGGTGATCGACAGCCTGTGGAAGCAGGAGCGCCAGAGCCAGAACGCCCGGGAAATTGCCGAGCGGGCAGGGTGGCTGTACGACAAGTTCGTGCTGTTCATCCAGGACCTTGACGAGGTGGGCAACCGTTTGCAGCAACTGGACAAGGCCTATGGCGCGGCGCGCAACAAGCTGGTCGAGGGCCGTGGCAATCTGGTCAGCCGCAGCGAACAGCTCAAGTTGCTGGGTGCGCGAGCGAGCAAGAATCTGCCGGCCGACTTGCTGGAACGGGCGCTGACGGATGAAGAGGGGCTGGTTCAGTTACCTGAATGATCCCCCATCCCCCCGTAGCAGCACGGCTTGCCGGCGGGGGCGGTGTGTCAGTCACTGATGAGTTACCTGACACACCGCTCCCGCCGGCAAGCCGTGCTGCTACGGTTCGCGGGGTTGTATACATTTCTGTAATGCACCTCGATCAGGCATTCGTGCACTGTCAGCGGGCATTTACCGTGATATTCGCTGGCGACTCATTCTTTCAAGGCCTTTTGCGACGCGGGTTCTGGCTCGCTGAAATAGCAATGGCACGCATTCTGCCTATTGGTTCGTATACAACCCATACCTGCTCCCGTACGCAGTGTGGTCAGCCAGTACGCTTCGGGAGCCGGTTTCGTCCGATCAGGGAGAAATGCGATGACCGAGCCATTGCCCAAGGGATACAGCCCGCGCCTCTATAACCGGGATCTGGGGCCGCTGCCGCAGAAGTGGAGCTGGTACAACATCTTTGCCTTCTGGATGAGCGACGTGCACAGCGTCGGCGGCTATGTGTTCGCCGCCAGCCTGTTCGCCCTGGGACTGGCGAGCTGGCAGGTGTTGATCGCCTTGCTGGTGGGCATCTGCATCATCCAGGTGATCGCCAACCTGCTGGCAAAACCGAGCCAGCAGGCCGCCGTTCCGTATCCGGTGATCTGCCGCCTGGCGTTTGGGGTATTCGGGGCAAACATTCCTGCGGTGATCCGCGGCCTGATTGCCGTCGCCTGGTACGGGGTGCAGACCTACCTGGCTTCCAGCGCGCTGATCATCGTGGTGCTGCGATTCTTCCCACAGATGTCGGTGTATGCCGAGCCGCATTTTGCAGGTTTGTCCTACCTTGGCTGGTTCGGTTTCCTCGCACTGTGGCTGGTACAGGCGGCGGTGTTCTGGACCGGCATGGACTCGATCCGCCGCTTCATCGATTGGGCAGGGCCGGTTGTGTATGCGGTGATGTTCCTGCTGGCAGGCTGGATTGTCTGGAAAGCCGGTTGGGCCAATATCAGCTTCACCCTGTCGGAAAAGTCGCTGACAGGCTGGGAAGCGGTGTCCCAGGTCATCATGGCAACGGCGCTGGTTGTGTCGTATTTTTCCGGCCCTACGCTCAACTTCGGCGATTTCAGCCGTTACTGCCGCAGCATGTCCGAGGTGCGTCGCGGCAATTTCTGGGGGTTGCCGGTCAACTTTCTGGCTTTCTCCCTGGTCACGGTGGTCATCGTCTCGGGCACCTTGCCGGTGTTCGGCGAAATGCTGCACGACCCGATTGCCACCGTGGCCCGCATCGACAATGACGTCGCGGTGCTGCTGGGGGCATTCGCCTTCGTCACGGCCACCATTGGCATCAACATCGTCGCCAACTTCGTTTCCCCGGCCTTCGACTTCGCCAACGTGGCGCCGAGCAAGATCAGTTGGCGGGTGGGCGGGATGATCGCCGCCGTGGCCTCGATCTTCATCACGCCGTGGAACCTGTTCAACAACCCGGCCGTGATCCATTACACCCTCGATGTGCTGGCGGCTTTCATCGGCCCGCTGTTCGGGATTCTGCTGGTGGATTACTACCTCATCAAAAAGCAGCAGATCGACGTCGATGCGCTGTTCAACGACGGCCCCACCGGGCGCTACTGGTACAGCGGCGGGGTCAATTACACCGCCGTCAAGGCGCTGGTGCTGGCCACCCTGGCCGGAATCGCGATTACCTTCGTTCCGGCGTTGCAGTCCATGGCCAATTTCGCCTGGTTTACCGGGTGTTTCCTGGGTGGTGCGTTGTTCTATCTGTTTGCCCGTCGCAGTCAGGCCCATGAAGGCAGCGTGCTGACGCCTGCGGTCTCGGGATAAACAAAGCGTTACAAATGCACCGCCGTTGGTCGGGTAAAACCACGGTTAACGGCGGTTTGAAATGTCTGTTCATAAAGAAGGAGAAATTTTCTGCCGCGACACTCGGTAGCAGGCGTAAAGTGCGACTTAGCACTATGATCTGCCTTAAGCGGACCAGAAGTTGGCTGCCGGCATTTCCCTGAAGGGGGCGTTATATGAACAGCAAACTGCAAGAATGGCTTCACGATGTGGGCGTTGCATTGGGTCTGATCGAGCGGCCGAAGCTGCAACCCATTCCCGTGCGAACCGATGATGACGAGCGTCGTCGCCCTCGCCGCTAACGCTGGACGGCTTTCGCCCTGAACCGGATGAAAGTCCAGTCGTAAAAATAGCGGTGCTATCGCCCGATAGCCCGCTTTGTCGTTTACCGCCTCGATGCCCGACCGGCAACGAGACATCCGCGCAACCACGTCCCGGACAGTAATCGAACGCATCTGCGTTCAATGTTGCTTGCGTCCTTTCATCTGCACCAGAATCAGGTCGACCAGGCCTTGCAAGGTCAGTTGCTGATAGGGCGATGGGCCCGGCAGGTGGGAAATCTGACTTCTGATCTTGCCCGGCACCACGATGCCGAATTCCGATTGCAGGTGGCTGAAGAACTCGCTGAAGTCTTCTTCGTCCAGTTCAAGATCGGTGAGCAGGGCATCATCCTGGATCGGATCCTTGTCTACCAGAATGATCCCGAGTGTATCGAAAACGTGCTGCTGGATTTCATGACGGTCCATGACAAGCCTCGGCTGTGACGTGTTCGAAAATCACCCCGACGGCATGAAACCAGAGGATTGTCGTAAGACAGCCGGCTGCAACTCACTCCCTGAAATACATCGCCATTGCGGCCTCTTGGCGCGGTGCTGTCCTGATTAAGGCTAGCCCAACTTTGTCCTGGGCGATTGCCTCCCCGCTGGCGATTATTTGTAACCGGACACAAAAAAGAGCGCCCGAAGGCGCCCTTGATCTGTTGCGACAGCGTTACAGCCGGATCAGGCGGCGCTGGTGGCGACCGCGCGCTGTGGCGACACCAGGCTGACCACCACGAAGCTGACCAGGCCGACGGCCAGGCTGTAGTAGATCGGCGTGTTGGCGTCCAGGCCGTCCTTGAACATGAACACCAGGGCAGTGATGAAACCCAGTGCCATGCTGCTGATGGCGCCAGCGGTGGTCGCGCGTTTCCAGTAGATCGCACCGATCAGCGGAATCAGCATGCCGCCGACCAACAGGTTGTACGCCAGGGTCAGGGCGCTGATCACGTCGTTGACCACCAGAGCGATGGCCAGGACCACGATGCCGGTCAGGGCAGTGAACAGGCGGTTGATGCCCAGGCTCGACTGCTTGCCGCCGCGCAGCTTGGGCAGCAGGTCTTCGGTCAGGGTGGTCGAGGCGGCCAGCAGACCGGCGCTGGCGGTGGACATCATGGCGGCCAGGGCGGCGGCGATGACCAGGCCACGAATGCCGTCCGGCAGCGACGCTTTGACGATTGCGGCGAAGGCGGTGTTGGGGTTGGCCAGGTCAGGCAGCAACACATGGGCAGCCATGCCGATCAGCGCGCAGGCCAGGCCATAGATGATGCAGTAGATGCCGGCGACGGAGCCTGCCACCTGGGCAACTTTCTCGGTGCGGGCGGTGAAGACGCGCTGCCAGATGTCCTGACCGATCAGGATGCCGAAGAAGTAGATCAGGAAGTAGGTGATGATGGTGTCCCAGCCGATGGTGGTCCAGCTGAAGCTCGTCGCTGGCAGCTTGGCGACCAGTTCGTCCCAGCCACCGACGCGGTACAGGCAGATCGGCAACAGGATGAACATCAGGCCGACAGTCTTGATGATGAACTGCACGATGTCGGTCAGGGTCAGCGACCACATGCCGCCGATGGCCGAATACACCACCACGACACCACCGCCCAGCAGCACCGACACCCAGAACGGCAGGTCGAACAGCACTTGCATGACGGTGCCGATGGCCAGGATCGAGGTCACGCCGATCATCAGCGCATAGGCGAGCATGATCACCGCGCTGGCCTGGCGGGCCATCGGGTTGTAACGGCGTTCGAGGATCTGGGTGACGGTGAAGATGCGCAGCTTGAGCAGCGGTTTGGCGAGGAACAGGTTCAGGGCAATGATGCCCAGGCCCAGCGCGGCGCAGAGCCAGAAGCCCGAGATGCCGTGCACATAGCCCAGGCGCACGGTGCCTACGGTCGAGGCGCCGCCCAGTACGGTGGCGGCCATGGTGCCCATGTACAGGCTCGGGCCCAGGTTGCGGCCGGCGACCAGGTAGTCTTCGTGGGTCTTGGCCTTGCGCATGCCGTACCAGCCCAGCACCAGCATGCCGGCTGCGTAGATCAGCACGACGAAAATATCTAAAGCCATGGAGTGTCTCCAATCATTGTTTTTATAGTGAGTCGCAAGGTTTCAGGGGTCGCATTGATCCGTAGCAGCGCGGCTTGCCGGCGGGAGCGGTGAATCAGTCAATGATGATTTGCCTGACCCGACGCTCCCGCCGGCACGCCGTGCTGCTACGGGAAATATGCTTATGCGTTGTGTCTAGCGGTGGGTAACCCCCGGCAGCACGCAGAGCATCTCGTACAGCAGGTTGGCGCCCAGCAGCGAGGTGTTGCCGGTGGTGTCGTACGGCGGGGAGACTTCCACCAGGTCGCAGCCGATCAGGTCCAGGCCCTGGCAGCCGCGGATGATTTCGATCGCCTGAATGGTGGTCAGGCCGCCGATTTCCGGGGTGCCGGTGCCGGGTGCCCAGGCCGGGTCGATGCCGTCGATGTCGAAGCTCAGGTACACCGGGCCGCCACCGACTTTCTCGCGCACTTCAGCCATCAGCGGCGCCAGCGACTGGTGCCAGCACTCTTCGGCCTGGACCACACGGAAGCCCTGCTTGCGGCTCCAGTTGAAGTCTTCGGCGGTGTAGCCCTGGGCGCGCAGGCCGATCTGCACCACGCGGTCGCAGTCCAGCAGGCCTTCTTCGACGGCGCGGCGGAAGGTGGTGCCGTGGGCGATTTTCTCGCCGAACATGTGATCGTTGACGTCAGCGTGGGCGTCGATGTGGATCAGCCCGACCTTGCCGTGCTTCTTCTTGATCGCCCGCAGGATCGGCAGGGTGATGGTGTGATCGCCGCCCAGGGTCAGCGGGATGATGCCGTGCTCGAGAAAGCCGTCGTAGGCCTCTTCGATGATGCGCACGGCGTCCAGCAGGTTAAAGGTGTTGATGGCGACGTCGCCGATGTCGGCAACCGACAGCGAGTCGAAGGGCGCGGCGCCCGTGGCCATGTTGTAAGGACGGATCATCACCGACTCGGCGCGGATTTCACGTGGGCCGAAACGGGTGCCAGCCCGCAGCGAAGTGCCGATGTCCAGTGGCACGCCAATGAAGGCGGCATCAAGGCCCGCGGCCGATTGCAGGTGTGGCAGACGCATCATGGTTGCGATGCCGGCGAAGCGCGGCATTTCGTTGCCGCCCAGTGGTTGGTGGAAAATCTTGTCCACGGGATTGCCTCATCGGTTGATTATTAATATGAGTAGACCTGTGGCGATTCTGCGAACCGCGCGGCCTGCAAAGAATCGCTGGGGCAAAATACTTAGTTCAGAGATTTCTGAACTATCGTGAAAATCAGGTTAAGCTTTCGCCGATCCCGTTTTCCGGATGCATCATGGCCAACGCACTGCCCGATCTGAAACTGCTGAGAATCTTCGTCTGTGTGGTCCGCCACCAGGGGTTTGCCAGCGCCCAGCAGGAGCTGAACCTCTCGACCTCGGCGATCAGCACCTACATGAGCCAGCTTGAGGCGGCGCTGGGCATCGTGCTGTGCCATCGTGGCCGTGGCGGTTTCAGCCTGACCAGCAAGGGCGAACTGTTTCATCAGGAAACCCTGCGCTTGCTCGGCGAACTGGAAGGCTTCGAATTATACGCAGCAGCGCTCAAAGGCGAACTGCGCGGCACCCTGAACCTGGGTGTGCTCGACTCGACGGTCAGTGACCGGGCGCTGCCGTTCGCCGAAGTGATTGGCGCCTACAGCGAAGAGCACCCCGCAGTACATTTGCATCTGTCGGTCATGAGCCCTTACGAATTGCAGTTGGGCGTGCTGGACAATCGCCTGGACCTGGCCATCGGATCGTTTTCCACGCGCATGAACGGCCTGCTCTACCAGCCGCTGTACCGCGAACAGCACTGGCTGTATTGCAGCAGCCGGCATCCACTGTTCGCCGAGCGGCGCATTCCGGAACCGGTGATTACCCAGCAGCGCATGGTCGGCCGCGGCTACTGGAGCCAGGCGGAACTGGCGCGCCATGGCTTCAAGCACAGCGCGGCAACGGTGGAAAGTATGGAGGCGCAGCTGATTCTGGTGCTGTCCGGTGCCTACATCGGCTACCTGCCGGAGCACTACGCGCAGTCCTGGGTGGACTCCGGGCACCTGCGGGTGCTGTTGCCGGCCACCTTCGGCTATCAGGCGCCGTTTTCGATGATCCTGCGCCGGGGTCGCAGTCGCGAGCCGCTGATTCAGACTTTCCGCGACCTGCTCAAAGCCCAGTTGAACCCGCTCTAGGAGGGCGCTCGTCATGTCCCGTGCCCGCTGCGAACGTTGCCATCGCCCGGAAAACCATTGCCTGTGCGGGTTGATTCCGCAACTGGACAGCCGCACCCGCGTGCTGATTCTGCAGCACCCCAGTGAAGTCAATCATGCGCTGAACACTGCTCGCCTTGCCGCGCTGGGGCTGACCAACGCACAGCTGGTAGTGGGCGAGGTGTTCGAGGATCTGGCCGATCTGCTCGATGAGCCGGGCTATCAGCCAAGGCTGTTGTTTCCGGGAGAAGAGGCGCAAGCCCTGGTCAGCCAAAGCGCTGATGATCGTCCGATCCTGCTGGTGGTGCCTGACGGAACGTGGCGCAAGGCGCGCAAGCTGCTGCACCTGAACCCGCTGCTGGCGGCGTTGCCTCGGGTGACGCTGGATAACGCCCCAGGCTCGCGCTATCGGCTGCGCAAGGCGCCGGGGCCGGATGCGTTATCCACCCTTGAGGCCATCGTCCATGCGCTGCACACACTTGAACCGCAGCACTCATTCGACGCACTGTTGCGTCCCTTCGATGCCCTGATCGATGGGCAGATCAAGGCCATGGGCGAGGAAACCTTTCGCCGCAATCATTCCTGAAGGTCAGCCGTTGTGGGAGGAGGGGGTGTGCGCGGCGAACTTGCCCGCCTGCATGCGGCGGATGTACGCCTCGGTTTCCCGCTCGGCGTCTTCCTTGGTGAAGAAGGGGCCTTCGAGGGTGTTTTCCCGGGTGCTGAAGAAATACATGCCATTGACGCGGGAGACGCGGTCACTGCGAAAATGCACGGCGGTTTCGGGGTCTTTCTCACGCTTGCTCAACATAGCCTGCTCCGGACGGGGGAGTCGGGTGGGACGATTCAGGACGGCTAAACCTGGTTGGGGCCAGCGCGATCGGCTTTCCACAGCGTGAGACGGAAAGATGGGCTGGCTGATTGATACTGTACCGCAAAAGAGCGCGCCAGACAGGGGGATTTCGCAGCTGCGCGCCGCCATACAAAACCCGTAGCAGCACGGCTTGCCGGCGGGAGCGTCGTGTCAGGCAACGCAAGGTCAACTGATCCACCGCTCCCGCCGGCAAGCCGTGCTGCTACGGGGAAATAGTTGCGTTAGCCTGTCAGCGCTTGCCCAGATCCTGCGCCTGATGAATCCACTGCTGACGCTGCTCTTCGGTCGAACCACGCACCGGCGAGAACTCCGTCAGGCGGCTCACTTTGATCCCGCAAAACTCCAGGATGGTGTGGGTCATCTGCCGATGCGCCGGCGCCTTGAACACCCAGCGGAAATACCGCGAAGGCGTGTCCATGGTCACCAGCAGCTCGGCGGTACGGCCCTTGAGCAGTTCGTTGGAGGGATGATGCCGACCGTGGGCCTTGAAGGCGAAACCGGGCATGAACACCCGGTCGAAGAAACCACCGAGCAGGCTCGGCAGCCCGCCCCACCAGACCGGGTACACGAACACCAGATGCTGCGCCCAGTGGATTTCCCGCTGGGCCTGCAACAGGTCATGTTCCAGCGTCTGGCTTGATTCATAACCGCCGCGCAGCACCGGGTCGAAGTCCAGTTCTTCAAGCTTGAGCACACGCACCACATGGCCCTGGCTGCGCGCACCCTGGGCGTATGCATCGCCCAGTGCGTGGCAGAAGCTGATGGTCTTGGGCGAGCCGATGACCATCAGGATGCGTTTGCCGTACCCTTCCAGTGGGGTGGCGCCGCTGATCGGCTCAGCCATCGCTGCCGGCCTCGAGCATTTTTTCCGGCCGTACCCAGGCGTCGAACTCGGCATCGGTCAAAAAGCCCAGTTGCAACGCCGCTTCACGCAAGGTCAGGCCTTCGCTGTAGGCCTTCTTGGCGATCTGTGCGGATTTGTCGTAGCCAATATGCGGGTTCAGCGCGGTCACCAGCATCAGGCCGCGTTCCAGGTGCTCGGCCATCTTGCCGGCATCCGGTTCCATGCCCGCGATACAGTGCTCGTTGAAGTTGCGGCAGCCATCGCCCAGCAAGCGGATCGATTGCAACAGGTTATGAATGATCACCGGCTTGAACACGTTCAGTTGCAGATGACCCTGGCTTGCCGCGAAGGAGATGGTGGTGTCGTTGCCCATGACCTGGCACGCCAGCATCGACAACGCCTCGCACTGGGTCGGGTTGACCTTGCCCGGCATGATCGAACTGCCCGGCTCGTTGGCGGGCAGCTTGACCTCGGCCAGGCCTGCGCGGGGGCCGGAGCCCAGCAGGCGCAGGTCGTTGGCGATCTTCATCAGGGTCACGGCCAGCGTCTTCAGCCCGCCAGACAGCGCCGTCAACGGCTCATGCCCGGCCAGTGCGGCGAATTTGTTGTGGGCCGTGACGAAGGGCAGGCCAGACAGCGCCGCCAGCTCAGCGGCCACCGCTTCAGCGAAACCGTGGGGCGAATTGAGGCCGGTGCCGACCGCGGTGCCGCCCTGGGCCAGCTCACACACCGCAGGCAGGGCTGCGCGGATGCTCTTCTCGGCGTAATCGAGCTGTGCAACGTAGGCCGAGAGTTCCTGGCCGAAAGTGATAGGCGTGGCATCCATCATGTGGGTGCGCCCGGTTTTCACCAGCTTCATGTGACGCGAAGACTGCTCGGCAATGCCGGCGGACAGCTCGGCGATGGCCGGCAGCAGGTGCTCCTTGACCGCCTGGGCCGCGGCGATGTGCATGGCCGTGGGGAAGCAGTCGTTGGAGCTTTGCGAGCGGTTGACGTGATCGTTGGGGTGCACCGGCGTCTTGCCGCCGCGGCCCTTGCCGGACAGCTCGTTGGCGCGGCCTGCAATCACTTCGTTGACGTTCATGTTGCTCTGGGTGCCGCTGCCGGTCTGCCACACCACCAGCGGGAACTGGTCGTCGAGCTTGCCGCTGAGCACTTCATCGGCGGACTGTTCGATCAGGCGGGCGATCTCCGCTGGCAAATCGCCGTTACGGTCGTTGACCCGCGCCGCGGCCTTCTTGATCAGCGCCAGGGCATGCAGCACCGGCAGCGGCATGTGTTCCTGGCCGATGGCGAAGTTGATGAGCGAACGCTGGGTCTGCGCTCCCCAGTAAGCGTCTTCGGGGACTTCGATCGGACCAATGCTATCGGTTTCGGTACGGCTCACTGGACTCACTCCTTAAACGTCGTTTAGCGCAGTTTAGTACCCAGAGAACCGATCCGGTTCCCGGGAACCGCTGCCAGGGATGAACATGTCCCCACAGTGTGCGACAAAATGTACGAGCCGGTCGTGCGAAACATTCAAGACAGCCCGTCAAACAGCCTCCCTTGTAACCGCTCGTAGGGTCGGGGGTTGAGCGCGAGGTGAAAAGGAGCGCAGAATGTTCGGCCTTGGGGTTCAGCCTCGCTTGCTAGATAAGGAAACTCGATGACCCGTCTTCGCGCCATCTGTGCTGCGGTCGCTCTGGTATGCGCCAGCGGCCAGGCTCTCGCCGCCACCCCCAGCCATGAGGCCAGTGCCGTAGCCTTCCTCAAACTGGCTCACGCCGATCAATTGGGCGCACCGATCTACATGCAGGCGCAGCAGATGTTTGCCCAGCGTTTTGCCGAAACCAAAGCCCCGGATTCCAAGAAAGCCGTTCTGGAAAAGTACCAGGCCCAGGCCAACGCCGCGCTGGACAAGGCCATCGGCTGGGACAAGCTGCAGCCTGACATGGTCAAGCTGTACACCGACAACTTCAGCGAGCAGGAGCTCAAGGACCTGGTCGCGTTCTACCAGTCGCCGCTGGGCAAGAAAGTCCAGTCCAAGATGCCGCAGATCAGCCAGCAATCGTTCCAGATGACTCAGGAAAAACTGCAACCTGCAGTGCCTGTGGTCACCAAGCTGCTGGCCGACATGACCGACGAGCTGGCCCCGGCCGCCAAGAAAGGCGCGGCGCCTGCCCCGGCCAAGAAGCCATAAGCGAAGCCTGACATGAGCATGCAACAGCGTATCGAATCCGCGTTGGCGGTCTTTCAGCCCGAGTACCTGCAGGTGCTCAATGAAAGCCACATGCACAGTCGCGGCACGGATACTCACTACAAGGCCGTGGTGGTCAGCGAGCAATTCGCCGGCCTCAACGCCGTCAAGCGCCACCAGAAGGTCTATGGCCTGCTCGGTGGCCTGATGGGTGAGTTCCATGCCCTGGCGCTGCACACCTATACCCCGGACGAGTGGGCGAAACTGGGCGCAGCCCCTGCATCGCCGACCTGCGCCGGGGGGCATGACTGAATTCCCGCCCGGGAATGATGTTGCCCTGATCGCGAGCAAGCTCACTCCTACAGGATCGCGTAACCCCTGTAGGAGCGCGCTTGCCCGCGACGCGATCTGCCTGCGCCATCGTTGTTGACTGACACCCCGCCATCGCGGGCAAGCGCGCTCCTACAGGCCGATGCCGTAGCGAATTCGACACCGGCCCGCCTGCACCCCGCCGATTTTTGCTAGAATCCGCGCCGCGTTGCCTGGTCGGCACGCTTTTACCTGAAATTTTCATCCGGTAGGCCCTTTGCGAGGGTCACCACCTGGAGACGCAACATGACCCAAACCGCACCCATCGTTGTCGCGGCGCTGTACAAATTCGTCACCCTTTCGGACTACGTCGAGCTGCGCGAGCCGCTGCTTGAGGCCATGGTCGAAAACGGCATCAAGGGCACGCTGCTGATCGCCGAAGAGGGCATCAACGGTACCGTTTCAGGCACTCGCGAGGGCATCGACGGCCTGCTGGCGTGGCTGCGCAACGACCCGCGCATGATCGACATCGATCACAAGGAATCGTACTGCGACGAGCAGCCGTTCTACCGCACCAAGGTCAAGCTCAAGAAAGAGATCGTCACCCTGGGCGTGCCGGGCGTGGACCCGAACAAAAAGGTCGGCACCTACGTCGAGCCGCAGGACTGGAACGCCCTGATCACCGACCCCGAAGTGCTGCTGATCGACACCCGCAACGATTACGAAGTGTCCATCGGCACCTTCGAAGGCGCCATCGACCCGAAGACCACGACCTTCCGCGAGTTCCCTGACTACATCAAGGCCAACTTCGACCCGTCGAAACACAAGAAGGTGGCGATGTTCTGCACCGGCGGGATTCGCTGCGAAAAAGCCTCGAGCTACATGCTCGGCGAGGGTTTCGAGGAGGTGTATCACCTCAAGGGCGGCATTCTCAAATACCTCGAAGAAGTCCCCCAGGAAGAAAGCCAGTGGCGTGGCGACTGCTTCGTGTTCGACAATCGCGTGACCGTGCGCCATGACCTCACCGAAGGCGACTACGATCAATGTCATGCATGCCGCACGCCGATCAGCGTTGAAGACCGCGCCAGCGAGCACTACTCGCCGGGTGTCAGCTGCCCGCATTGCTGGGAGACGCTGAGCGAGAAGACCCGCCGCAGCGCCATCGATCGCCAGAAGCAGATCGAACTGGCCAGGGAGCGCAACCAGCCGCATCCGATCGGGCGCAACTACCGTCTGCTCGATGGCCAGAAGAACGAGCAGGCTGACACCGACACGCACACCCACGAGGCCTGAACCATGAACGCCCGCCTGCTTTATGTAATGGACCCGATGTGTTCCTGGTGCTGGGGATTCGCCCCGGTGGCGGATGCACTGGTCGAGCAGGCGAGGGCGGCGGGCGTCGAGCTGCACCTGGTGGTGGGCGGTTTGCGCACCGGCAGTGGCGCGGCGCTCGAGCCTTCCACCAAACGCTACATTCTCGAACACTGGCACGCGGTGCAGGACACCACGGGCCAGGCGTTCAAGTTCGAAGGTGCCCTGCCAGACGGTTTCGTCTACGACACCGAGCCTGCCTGCCGCGCCATCGTGGCCGCGCGCAGCCTGGCGCCGGACATCGCCTGGAAGCTGGTCCGGGAAATCCAGCAGGCGTTCTACCTGCATGGCCGCGACGTGACCCAGGCCCAGGTGCTGGCCGAACTGGCCGAGCGCGCAGGCTTGCCGCGCATCGAGTTCGCCGAGGCGTTCGACAGCCCCGAGCAGCACGCGGCCACTGCTTCGGACTTCTCCTGGGTCCAGGACCTGGGCATCGCCGGCTTTCCGACCTTGCTTGCCGAGCGCAACGGCCAACTGGCCTTGCTGACCAACGGCTACCAGCCTCTGGAAGAACTCGCGCCGTTGCTCAGCCGCTGGCTGGAGCGCGCGGCCTGTGCGTGATTCCGTCGACATCGAAACCCCGGGCAAACTCGCTGCCGACGACCACCTTGCCCATGTCGATCGCCTGGACTGGACGCAAATCCGCCGTCTGGCCCTGACCCACAAGAAAGCCCTGTGGATCGCCAATGGCGTCGCGTTCCTCGCGGTGCTGTGTTCGGTGCCGATCCCGTTGCTGCTGCCGTTGCTGGTCGACGAAGTGCTGCTGGGCAAGGGCGATGCGGCATTGCTGTTCATGAACCACTTTCTGCCCGAAAGCCTGCACAAGCCGGTGGGCTACATCGCCCTGATGCTGATGGCCACCTTGTGCCTGCGCCTGGGCGCCTTGCTCTTCAACGTGATCCAGGCGCGGCTGTTTGCCGGGCTGTCCAAGGACATCGTCTATCGCATCCGTGTCCGGCTCATCGAACGGCTCAAGCGCATCTCGCTGGGTGAATACGAAAGCCTGGGCAGCGGCACGGTGACCGCCCACCTGGTCACCGACCTGGACACGCTGGACAAGTTTGTCGGCGAGACCCTGAGCAAATTCCTGGTCGCCATGCTTACGCTGACCGGCACCGCCGCGATCCTGGTGTGGATGCACTGGCAACTGGCGCTGCTGATCCTGCTGTTCAACCCGCTGGTGATCTACGCCACGGTCAAGCTGGGCAAGCGAGTCAAACACCTGAAGAAGCTGGAAAACGACAGCACTTCGCGTTTTACCCAGGCGCTGACCGAAACCCTGGACGCCATTCAGGAAATCCGCGCGGGCAATCGTCAGGGTTACTTTCTGGGGCTGCTCGGCGGGCGTGCCAAAGAGGTGCGCGACTACGCCGTGGCTTCGCAGTGGAAGAGTGACGCGTCGGGCCGTGCCAGCGGGCTGCTGTTCCAGTTCGGCATCGATATCTTCCGCGCGGCGGCGATGCTCACGGTGCTGTTCTCCGACCTGTCCATCGGCCACATGCTCGCAGTGTTCAGCTACCTGTGGTTCATGATCGGCCCGGTGGAGCAGCTGTTGAACCTGCAATACGCCTTCTATGCGGCCGGCGGCGCGCTGACCCGTATCAATGAGCTGCTGGCCCGCGCCGACGAGCCGCAATATGAAGGCCGTCTCAACCCGTTTCTGGGCCGCGAAACCGTCGGCATCGATGTACGCGGCCTGTGCTTCGGCTACAACGAAGAGCCAGTGCTCGATCACCTTGACCTGTCGATCACGCCGGGCGAGAAAGTCGCCATCGTCGGTGCCAGCGGCGGCGGCAAGAGCACCCTCGTGCAGCTGCTGCTCGGGCTGTACAGCCCCAAGGCGGGCAGCATCCGCTTCGGCGGCGCTACCCTCGAAGAGATCGGCCTGGAAACGGTTCGTGAAAATGTCGCGGTGGTGCTGCAACACCCGGCATTGTTCAACGATACCGTGCGGGCCAACCTGTCGATGGGCCGCGAGCGCAGTGACGAGGCCTGCTGGCAGGCACTGGAAATCGCGCAACTGGACGCCACCATCCGCGCCTTGCCGCAAGGGCTGGACAGTGTGGTGGGCCGCTCTGGCGTGCGCCTGTCAGGAGGCCAGCGCCAGCGGCTGGCAATCGCGCGCATGGTCCTGGCCGATCCCCGGGTGGTGATTCTCGACGAGGCCACCTCGGCGCTGGACGCCGCCACCGAGTACAACCTGCACCAGGCCCTGAACCGGTTTCTCACGGGCCGGACCACGCTCATCATCGCCCACCGTCTGTCGGCGGTGAAGCAGGCTGACCGGGTGCTGGTGTTCGACGGCGGCAGCATTGCCGAGGATGGCGATCACCAGCAACTGATTGCTGACGGTGGCCTGTACGCGCGCCTCTACGGGCATCTGCAACAACTCTGATACAGCTTGTCGGTTTTTTTCGCGACAACCCCTAAATGGCGTTTCGCCAGTGGAACACGTCAATTCTTGGGCTATGCTTGAGCCGTGAAATACCGGATTCTGTGAAAAGCGTCATATTTACGTCTCGACTTTCCCGTATTAACACTCAAGGTCGTGTACAAGGTGTGAGAAGCAACCCGCTGCATCGTGGAAATTAGCCGAGTCCCTATAGGCCAGGAAGGTCGCCTGCGCTTGGGGAGCGAGTACTGGCAGTGCTGATGAAAGGGACACCATGAAGCAAAAGCGGATTCTCGAGAAGCCTCGTCTTCTCGGCATCGTCTGGCCGTTTATCGCGGTGGTGCTGTTACAGGCACTGCTGGGTTGCATCAGCCTTTATATGATGTCGGCCGTGCGCAGTTACGTAGGCGGGGAAAGCCTCTGGTCCAAAGGCCAGAAAGACGCTATTTATTATCTGAATCTGTACGCCAACAGCCGCGACGAGATCGACTACCTGAAGTACCAGCAGGCGATTGCCATCCCTCAGGGCGGCCATGACCTGCGCATCGCCATGGATCAGCCGGTCCCGGACATTCCACGCGCCACTGCGGGCATCCTGCAGGGTGGTAACCATCCCGACGATGCGCGGGGCATCATCTGGCTCTACCTCAATTTCCGTCATTTCAGCTACCTGGAAAAGGCCATCGACCTGTGGAAGATCGGTGACAACTACCTGGTGCAGCTCGACGAAGTCGCCCGGGACATGCACAAGCGGATCCTCGACGGCAGCGCCACCAATGGCGACGTGCTGGGCTGGCGGCAGCGAATCAACGCCATCAACGAAGGGGTGACGCCGGCGGCCATGGCGTTCAGCGATGCATTGGGCGAAGGCTCGCGCGTCATCCTGCGGATTCTGTTGGTGGTCAACCTGACCACCGCCGTGCTGCTGATCATCCTGGCGCTGCTGCGTACCCATAAATTACTGGAACAGCGCCACGCCTTCGCCACGGCCCTGCAAATGGAGAAGGAGCGGGCGCAGATCACCCTGGAATCCATCGGGGACGGCGTGATCACCACCGATGTCGACGGCTCGATTGCCTACATGAACCCGGCCGCCGAGCAGATGACCCACTGGAAGAACGAGCAGGCGTCCGGCCTGCCGCTGGCGGCGCTGTTCAACCTGCTGGACGAGAACGACCAGCGCGACAGCTCGACCCTGATCGAACACGTGCTGAGCGGCAAGCTGGGTGGCGGCAGCGAGAATTCCAAGCTGATCCAGCGCCTGGACGGCAGTACGGTGTCGGTGGCCCTGGTGGGCTCGCCGATCCGCACCGAAGGCAAGGTCAGTGGCGCGGTGCTGGTGTTGCACGACATGACCCAGGAGCGCCAGTACATCGCCAACCTGTCATGGCAGGCGACCCATGACGCGCTGACCGGCCTGGCCAACCGCCGGGAATTCGAGTATCGGCTGGAGCTGGCGCTCAACGGCCTTGGCCATCAGCCAGGACGCCATGCGGTCATGTTCCTGGATCTGGACCAGTTCAAGCTGGTCAACGACACCAGTGGGCATGCCGCAGGCGATGAGCTGCTGCGGCACATCTGCGCCCTGTTGCAGCAGGGTATTCGCGAGGGCGACACCCTGGCGCGGCTGGGAGGCGACGAGTTCGGCATCCTGCTGGAGCACTGCTCGCCCGAGGCTGCGGAGAAGATCGCCGAAGGCTTGCGCCAGACCGTCGAAACCCTGCATTTCGTCTGGAAGGGCAGGCCGTTCGTGACCACCGTCAGCATCGGCCTGGTGCACGTTTCCACATCGCCTACCACTCTTGAGGCCTCGCTGCGGGCCGCCGACATGGCCTGCTACATGGCCAAGGAGAAGGGCCGCAACCGGGTGCAGGTCTATCACGACAACGACTCGGAACTGTCCACCCGCTTCGGCGAAATGGCCTGGATCCAGCGCCTGCACATGGCCCTGGAAGACAACCGCTTCTGCCTGTACTCCCAGGAAATCGCCTCGCTGGGCCGCGATCCGGAGAAACACCACGGGCATGTGGAAATCCTGCTGCGCCTGCGCGACGAGTCCGGCCGGCTGATCCTGCCCGACAGTTTCATCCCCGCCGCCGAGCGCTACGGGATGATGACCACCCTGGACCGCTGGGTGGTGCAGAACGTCTTCAAGATCATTGCCGACTGCCTGAACGACAACCACGCACCAGGGCCGCTGGCGGTCTGTGCGATCAATCTGTCGGGCAGCAGCATCGGCGACGATGCTTTTCTCGAATATTTGCGACAGCAGTTCCAAATCTACGCAATACCTCCTGAACTTATCTGTTTCGAGATCACCGAAACCAGTGCGATCGCCAATTTGGGCAGCGCCATTCGTTTCATCAACGAACTCAAAAGTCTGGGATGCCGCTTTTCACTGGATGACTTCTGTGCAGGCATGTCGTCATTCGCTTACTTGAAACACTTGCCTGTGGATTTCCTCAAGATTGACGGCAGTTTCGTCAAAGACATGCTCGACGACCCGGTCAACCGGGCAATGGTGGAAGTGATCAACCATATCGGGCACGTCATGGGCAAACAGACGATCGCCGAGTTCGTCGAAAGCCCCCAGATAGAGCAGGCGTTATTGGAAATCGGTGTGGACTACGCTCAGGGGTACGTTATCGAGCGACCGCAATTATTCACCTGTGAATGTCTGCACGCACGGCCCGCGAGGCAGACCCCAATGCTGTTCAGCGCACCTGGGACTTTTCGCTGAACGGCCCCATGGCAACACAACTTAAGGAGCTACACAGTGATCGATATGTTCATAAGAACCGGTCCGCTGATGGATGCCAGCAGTTACCCCGCTTGGGCACAGCAATTGATCAAGGATTGCAGTGAGGCCAAAGCACGCGTGGTAGGGCATGAACTGTATCAACGTATGCGTGATGGGCGACTCAGTACCAAAACCATGCGCCAGTATTTGATTGGCGGATGGCCTGTGGTCGAACAGTTTGCAGTCTATATGGCGCATAACCTGACCAAGACCCGTTTCGCCCGTCATCCGGGTGAAGACATGGCGCGTCGCTGGCTGATGCGCAACATTCGGGTAGAACTCAATCATGCCGATTACTGGGTAAACTGGAGCGCGGCCCATGGGGTCACGCTGGAAGACCTGCAGGCGCAGCGGGTACCGTCAGAGTTGCACGCACTGAATCACTGGTGCTGGCACAGTTGTTCGTCGGAGCCTCTGGTCGTCGCCATCGCAGCCACCAACTACGCCATTGAAGGGGCGACCGGCGAATGGTCGGCAGTCGTGTGCTCGCAAGAGACATACGCGGACATGTTCCCGCCGGATATCCGCAAGCGCGCCATGAAGTGGCTCAAGATGCATGCGCAGTACGATGACTCGCACCCCTGGGAAGCCCTGGAAATCATCTGCACGCTGGCGGGCAACAACCCCAGCGAGCAGTTGCAGGCTGACCTGCGAATGGCGGTGTGCAAGAGTTACGAGTACATGTATCTTTTTCTGGAACGTTGCATGGTTCTGGAGCGGCCTCAGGAAGCCAACGCACCGCTGCGCGAGCATCGGTTCGCGGTTCGCGCCTGAGTTCGCTCAGCCGGCCATTTCCAGACGGTTGCGGCCCTGGCGCTTGGCGGCGTACAGGGCCGAATCGGCACGACGCAACAGGCTGTCGGGGGATTCCCCCGGCAGCAGCGTCGAGCAACCGAGGCTGACGGTCAGTTCCACCGCCCGTCCGTTGACCGGATAGGTGAGCTGCAGTGCCGCATTGCGCAGGCGCTCGCCGACGAGTGCGGCCGGGTCCCGTGCCGTGTTGGTCAGCACGATCAGAAATTCCTCACCGCCAAACCTGAACACCTGGTCGATGTTGCGCAAACGATCCTTGATCGAATCGGCCACCATCCGCAGTACTTCATCGCCCGTGGCATGGCCGTGGGTGTCATTGATGCTTTTGAAATGATCGATGTCGAGCATCAGCACCGATAGCGGCTGCTGCTGGCGTCGGGCAATTTCGATTTCCCGGGTCAGGGACTGTTCCATCGCGATGCGATTGCCCGCGCCGGTCAGGGGATCGCGCAGCGCGCTGAGGTTCGCCTGACGGTAAAGCAGGGCATTGCGAAGCGGGTACAGCAGGCTGACCAGCAGGGATTCGAGCTGTGAAAGCTCTTCTTCGCTGAAGCGTCGGTCACGCTGGAACTCCAGTTCGCCGACCTGGACGCCTTCGTGGGTCATCGAGTAGCTGGCGTGGTGGCGCGAGCGCTCGCCCAGTTCCAGTTTCAGGTCGGTGCCGGCGTGCTGGTAGTGCAGGGCTCTGAGCGGGATCAGGTGTTGTACGTAGTTGAAGAACATCCCCAGGATCTTTTCGGCTTCCAGGCTGGTCTGCAGGTGCAGGCCGAGTCTGCGCTGCAGTTGCTCGAAGTCCATGGGTTGTTGCGCGCAGCTGTCAGCCTTGGCGAAGCCAAAGCGCTGCAGTCGTGCGGTGTCGAATTCAAAGGCATTGGCCCGTGTCGGAAAACTCATGTTTTCGCTCCTTCGCCTCTCATCGGGCTTGTGTAGGACAAAGCGAAAGATGTGCCAACTTGGTCATTTGAATGGATAGTCATAGGAATCAAGCAGTTAGCGCACGCAGGTGAGTGATCGGTGGCGGGTGGTGCCTTGGAATTGACTAACGTACCGTTTTGCAGGCCAAGGGGCTACAAAGAAGCGACGGAAAACCGCCGAGGGGACGGGAGGCTTGGGATCCGCGGTTGATCGTTTGATCGTTCCCACGCTCCGCGTGGTAACGGCTGGTTCGACGCTCCGCGTCGCTGGGTGACTTTGGGATTGGGGGTTGATCCGTTTTCGCGGCGGTTGAACTCTAGGGTTTCGCCCCTTACGGGCGACCTACTTTCTTTCGGGAAAGTAGGCAAACCATTTGCTCCTGGCTGGGCCTCGACTTCGTCTCGGTTCCCTCGCTCCGGCGACGTTCCGGGGGCACGCCGTGATGGGCCGTCCCTGGCCCGCACGGCTTTCGCGGCTTCCTGCCGCTCATCCCCCTACACGACGCCTGCGCTCGGCCTAGCGCCTTGACGTCGCGTTCGGCGGCGTCTGCACCATCGCGCACGAAGATCAAAATCAAAAGCACACCGCCGACCCGTAGCAGCACGGCTTGCCGGCGG
>NZ_JANHKS010000045.1 GCF_028682175.1 Pseudomonas putida
CTTGAGGACGCCCCCGCCGGCAAGCCGTGCTGCTACGGGTCGTAGCTTCGCCCAGGGTACGCGGGGCATTAGCAAAAGAGGGCAAATCCGCCGTCATTTAGTCGCCTACGGCACTTTGTCAGGCGCAGGGTGCGTGCTTCACTGGTGCTTGACTGCCGACCGGAGCCGCCTCATGAACCTGCATCAGTTCGCCGAGACCCACGAAGTCACCAACCAGCCGCCGTCGCTGGATGGCGCCAATCTCTACCGCATCGACCTACCGTTGCAGGAGTGGTCGCAGCGCTTCGGTGCCGGGTGGGCGCAGGCGCGGATCGACGCCTATGGCGCGTTGGCCGGTGGCCCGCTGATGGAAGCCGGCTTTCTCGCCAACCAGAACAAACCGGTGTTCGCCAGCCATGATCGCTACGGTCATCGCATCGACCTGGTGGAGTTTCATCCCGCCTATCACCAACTGATGCAGACGGCCGTCGAGCACGGCATTCCGTCGCTGCCCTGGACCGACCCCCGCGAAGGCGCCCACGTCGCTCGCGCCGCCATGAGCTACCTGCACAGCCAGGCCGAGGCGGGCAGCGGTTGCCCGCTGACCATGACCTTCGCCAGCGTGCCGGCCCTCAGGTTGCAGCCGGACCTGGCGCAGACCTGGCTGCCGAAAATCCTCGCCACCGAATACGACCCGCGCAACGTCGGCATCGCCCACAAGGCTGGGGTCACCATCGGCATGGCCATGACCGAAAAACAGGGCGGCACCGATGTGCGGGCCAATACCACCCGCGCTTATCCGGTCGGCCAGCCCGGTCCGGGCCAGGCCTATGAACTGGTTGGCCACAAGTGGTTCTGCTCGGCGCCGATGTGCGATGCCTTCCTGACCCTGGCCCAGACCGACAAGGGTCTGACCTGTTTCCTGCTGCCTCGCCATCGCCCGGACGACACCCGCAACGAGTTCTACATACAGCGCCTGAAGAACAAACTGGGCAACTGGAGCAACGCCTCGAGCGAGGTGGAGTTCCGTGGCGCGCTGGCGTGGATGGTGGGCGAGGAAGGGCGCGGCGTGCCGACCATCATCGAAATGGTGGCAATGACCCGCTTTGACTGCATGACCGGATCCAGCGCCCTGATGCGCCAGGCCCTGACCCAGGCAGCCCATCATTGTGCCCATCGAAGTGTGGGCGGACGTGTGCTCAGCCAGCAGCCTTTGATGCAAAACGTGTTGGCTGACCTGGCACTTGAAAGTGAAGCAGCGCTGGCGTTGAGTCTGCGCATGGGGCGATCGTTGGAGCGGCTGGACGATTCCCATGAAGCGCGGTTTGCGCGGCTGGTCACGGCGGTGGGCAAGTACTGGATCTGCAAGCGCGCGCCGGCAATGATCAACGAGGCCGCTGAGTGCATGGGCGGCGCGGGTTACGTCGAGGACACGATTCTGCCGCGCCTCTATCGCGAAGCGCCGGTCAACTCGACGTGGGAGGGCTCGGGCAACGTGCAGTGCCTGGACGTGTTGCGCGCCCTGTCCAAGGAGCCCGGTGTGCTCGATGCCCTGTTCGATGAGTTGGGAGATGGCCATGGCGACAGGCGTCTGGCGGCGCACATCGACCGGTTGAAGGCCGCATTCAAGGACACCAGCGACATCCGGTACCGCGCCCGGCAACTGACCGAGGACATTGCGGTCGGTCTTCAGGCCAGGCTATTGCTGGAGGCGGGGAATGCGGCGGTCAGCGACGGCTTCATCGCAGGCCGCCTGGAACACCCCGGCCGGGTGTACGGCGCGCTGCCGCGCGGGGTGGATGTCGAGGCGCTGGTGGCGCGTTCGTCTCCACAGATCTGATGAGTGACTCCAGCCCTGTAGGAGTGAGCTTGCTCGCGATAGCGGTGGGTCAATCAGCACAATGTTGCCTGGTCTGGCGCTATCGCGAGCAAGCTCACTCCTACAGGGATTGCGTAGTGCATGATGTATTGTGCGCCTCATTACTCATTTCGTGCCTTCCCCCGCCGTTGCAGGCAAGATGGAACCTTGCAAGATCAGAAGGATGCACATCGTGAATGAAGCCTTTGTTGTTGTAGAAACCGCCGAGCAGGCCGTCGATCGCCTTGCCGAGCTGCACGCACGTGCAACCACTGCCTTGAGCCAGGCGCTCAAGCGTTATCTGAAAGACCGCGTTGAGCCCGACGCCGCCGAGCGTCTGCTGTTCCGCTACCCCGAATTACGCCTGACCTATCACTGCCAGGGCGAAGTGCCGCTGACCACTCGCGCCTACGCCAAGGTTCAGCTGCCGGGCACTTACAGCGTCACCGTCACCCACCCGGCGGCGTTTCGCAAATACCTGATCGAACAGCTCGTGCCCCTGATGAACGACTTCACCGTGACGGTAGAAGTGGGCGTCAGCGAGCAGAACATCCCGTATCCGTACGTGGTCGAGCAGGGTGATGAACTGGCGGGCACCGGCGTGACCGCCGCGACCCTGGCCCGCGTATTCCCCAGCACCGACCTGTCCGCCGCCACCGATGGCATCGCCGACGGCCTCTACGACTGGGCCAATACCGACCCGTTGCCGCTGGCGCTGTTCGACGCCGCCCGTGTCGATTTCTCCCTGCGCCGCCTGGTGCACTACACCGGCAGCGACTGGCGCCATGTGCAGCCCTGGATTCTGCTGACCAACTACCATCGCTATGTGGACCAGTTCATCGTCCACGGCCTGGAAAAACTGCGCGACGACCCGCGCTTCGTGAAGATGGTGCTGCCGGGCAACGTCGTCGTCGACAAGAGCATGGATCACGGCGAGGCGCAGGCCATCGTCTCCAGCGTGGTCTGGCACCGCTACCAGATGCCGGCCTATCACCTGATCGCCGAAGATGGCCACGGTGTAACGCTGGTCAACATCGGCGTCGGCCCGTCCAACGCCAAGAACATCACCGACCACCTGGCCGTGCTGCGCCCGCATTGCTGGCTGATGATCGGCCACTGCGGCGGGTTGCGTCAGTCCCAGACCATCGGCGACTACGTGCTGGCCCACGCCTACATGCGCCGCGACGGCATTCTTGACCGCGTATTGCCGCCAAACATCCCGATCCCGGCGCTGGCCGAAGTGCAGCTCGCGTTGCAGGAGTCGGCGGCGCAAGTCACCGGCGAGCGCGGCGACGATCTGAAAAAACGCCTGCGCACCGGCACCGTGCTGACCTACGACGACCGTAACTGGGAGTTGCGCTGGGCTCAGGAGCGACCGCTCATCAATCTGTCCCGCGCCGTGGCCGTGGACATGGAAAGCGGCACCATCGCCGCTCAAGGCTACCGCCTGCGAGTGCCTTACGGGACCTTGCTGTGCGTATCCGACAAGCCGCTGCACAGCGAAATCAAGCTGCCGGGTTCGGCCAACGCCTTCTATGAGCGCGCGGTCACCCAGCATCTGAAGATCGGTATCGCGGCAGTTGACCTGATGCGCACGCAGCTCAATTCCCTGCACTCGCGCAAACTGCGCAGCTTCGACGAACCGCCATTCCGCTAGGCGTTTGACGCAAGGGCCACTAAAGTGGCCCTTTCTGTTTTCACGCTTCGAGCCGATATGCCCCGCAATCAACGTCCCGTTTCCCGTCGACCCGCGCCGAACAACACAGGCGCATCCCGTCGTGTGGCCAAGGCCCCGCCTGCCGAACCTCGGCTGATCCTGTTCAACAAACCGTTCGATGTGCTGACCCAGTTCAGCGACGGCGAGGGGCGGGCGACCCTCAAGGATTTCATCGAGATCCCCGGCATCTACCCGGCCGGGCGCCTGGACCGCGACAGCGAAGGGTTGTTGCTGCTGACCAACGACGGCCAGTTGCAGGCGCGCATCGCCGACCCCAGGCACAAACTGGCGAAAACCTACTGGGTGCAGGTCGAGGGCGAGCCGAGTGAGGAACAGCTGCAAAAACTGCGCGATGGCGTCGAGTTGAATGACGGGCCGACGCTGCCTGCCCAGGCCCGTCAGCTCGACGAGCCTGACCTGTGGCCGCGCAACCCGCCCGTGCGGTTTCGCAAGAGCGTGCCGACCAGCTGGCTGGAGCTGATCATCAAGGAAGGGCGCAACCGCCAGGTGCGGCGCATGACCGCGGCGGTGGGGTTGCCGACGCTGCGGCTGGTGCGCGTGAGGATTGGCGACTGGAGCATCGAAGGACTGGATCAGGGGCAGTGGCGGGAAGTGCCGGCGAAGTTGTAAAGGGTGATTTTGCCCCTCGCGCTATCGGATTGGCTGAACGTCGTCCCTGTAGGAGTGAGCTTGCTCGCGATGTGGTAGATCAGACCCATCTCTGTGTCTGACGGAAAGTCATCGCGAGCAAGCTCACTCCTACAGAAACCGCGCTTGGCCCTGCTATTTGTGCTGCTCAATGTACGCAATCACCACGCTCTTGATCACAAACGCCAGCACCCCCAGGCCCAGCACGCCGAACAGGATCATGGTGCCGAAGCGGCCGGCCTTGGACTTCTTCGCCAGGTCCCAGACGATGAAACCCATGAACGCGATCAGCACGGTGACCAGGATGGTCATCATCCACTCTTCGAACATCTCGGGTTCCATGGGGCTTCTCCTGCAAACGGGGGCTTGCGAGTATAGGGCGTGCAGCGACGATCAGCTGCGCAGGTGTACCAGCGGGAGTTCGGTGCTGGCCAGCACCTGGTTGAGCACGAAGCTCGAACGCACACTGGTCACGCCGTCGATACGGGTCAAATGGCCCAGCAGGAATTTCTGATAATGGTCCATGTCCGGGACCACGACTTTTAGCTGATAATCAGCGTCGATCCCGGTCACCAGGCTGCACTCCAGCACCTGCGGCAGGTTGCGGATGTGCTGCTCGAAGTTCTCGAAGCGGTCCGGGGTGTGCCGGTCCATGCCGATCAGCACATAGGCGGTCAGGCTCAGCCCCAGCTTCTTGCGATCAAGCAAGGCCACCTGGCGCACGATGTAGCCGTCATCCTCAAGCTGCTTCACCCGCCGCGAGCAGGGCGAGGGCGACAGGCCGATGCGTTCGGCCAGCTCCTGATTAGAGATGCGCGCGTCACGTTGCAATTCGGCCAGAATGCTCAGGTCGTATCTGTCGAGCTTGCTCATCTTAGGTCCCTTTAATGTATCTATTGCGCTGAATTATTCATCCTAAGTGAAAAATTGCGCAAGTGATGTTTTCATCAGCAACATTCGCAATCCTGTGCTGTGCGCCAAAGCCTATTCTTTTACCCAGAATCACTGCCCGGACTTTAGCGTCCAGCGCGGCCCGCCGAATCAGGCCAGCCGCGGCCTCCAGCCCAACAGGGTTGACCAGGCCACCGGGCTACGCACTGTCCAGAAGACGATGCGAGGTGAGCCGGCGTCAAAAGCGTCGTGCCAGGACGAAGCATTCAAGAGAGGGCCATCGAGCCCTCTTTTTTTGTGCCCACGATTTCTTCCCCTGCACGAAATGAATCTCTTGCCTCGCACGACCTGTAGGAGTGAGCTTGCTCGCGATAGCTTTGGGTCAGTTCCATATTCATCACTGCGAGTACGCTATCGCGAGCAAGCTCACTCCTACAGTTTTGCGGCTCTCGCTGATAGAGTGCGGCGAACGGCGCACCCAGAATGCAGTCCTATTAACAGGTATCCGCGCCGCAGTGAGGAAAGCATGAACACGCGCATCTGGCGTTTGGCAGGTGTCAGTCTCTTGGCCTTGAGTGTCAGCGCTCAGGTGTTGGCCGACGATAACAATCAGCAGCAACAACAGCGCAATGAACAGCGTCAGCACGGTTTCGACATGCAGCGTCAGCAGCAACAGAACCAGCAACGCAGCTTCAATGAGGATAGACAGCAGAATCAGCAGCGCGAGCAGCAGCAACAACAGCAGCAACAACAGCAGCAACAACAACGCCAGCAGCAACAGCAGCAGTACCAGCAACAACGCCAGCAAGAGCAGTTGCAGCAGCAACGGCAGATCCAGCAGAACCAGCAGCAGCGCTTCGATCAACAGCGCCAGCAGCAGGAACGCGAGCGTAACCAGCAGCGCATGAATCAGGCCCAGCAGGACCAGCGCCAGCAGCAGCTTGAGCAACAGCAACGTCAGCAGCAACAGCAGTTGCAGCAGCGCCAGTTGCAGGACCGTCAGAACAACCTGCCGATCCAGAGCCGCCCGGACACCGTGGTGCAGACCCAGCAGCCGCGCCAGGGCTTCTACCGTGACAACCCCAACGATCACAACAACCCGTGGCGCGGTGGCGACAATCGCCCAGGCAACGGCAATTGGCAGGGCGGCCATCCACCGGGCGTTCATGGCGACGGCTGGGGCTCAGGTCCGCGCTACCGCCCCGGCTACCAGATAGATCGCATGCCGGGCGGCTATTCGCGCGTTCCGTATCGCGGCAATGACTACTTCTATTCGGGGGGTTACTGGTATCGCCCGCAGGGCCCGCGCTATGTCGTGGTCGCGCCGCCCCGTGGCGTTCGTGTGCGCTACCTGCCCGATTATGCGCAGCAGGTCTGGCTGGGCAGCGCGCTGTTCTTCGTGGCGGCGGGCACCTACTACACCTACGAGCAGAGCACTCAGGAATACATCGTGGCTGAACCGCCCCAGGGGGTGGAACCGATTTACACCCCCGAGTCGCTGCCACAGCCGGCGCAGCAACCTGACAACCCCTACGACGTGATCGCCTACCCGGCCAACGGGCAGACCCAGCAGCAAGTCGAGCAGGATCGCTACGACTGTTATCGCTATGCGGTGCAGCAGAGCAATTTCGACCCGGCTGCAGCGACCTACCAGCCGGCGCCGGAAGTGCTGGGGATCTACCGCCAGGCGATGGCCAGCTGTTATGCAAGCCGGGGATACAGCGTCCAGCAGTAGAACTAACGCATTCCCCCGTAGCAGCACGGCTTGCCGGCGGGAGCGGTATGTGAGTCACCATTGAGGTGTCTGATACGCCGCCCCCGCCGGCAAGCCGTGCTGCTACGGTCAGGGGTCAGTTCAGCACCGGGCTATTGGCCCGCTTCACCACTTCCTGAGGATCGGCGTGCACCAGCACTTCGGCCTTCGGGAATTCGGCCATGATTGCCCGTTCCGCCTGCTCGCACAGATCGTGGGCCACCAACAGCGTCAGCGTCCCCGGCAATTCCAGATGCAGTTGCACGAACCAGTGGTTGCCCGACACCCGGGTGCGCAGGTCGTGGGCGCCTAGTACACCGGGCACCGCCTGCGCCAGTTCCTGCATGCGAGCGCTGACGCCCGGTTCAAGCTCGGCATCCATCAGCACCGACACCGTTTCCCGGGCAATCGAGATCGCACTCCACAGGATGTAGAACGCAATCGCCAAACCGAAATATGCGTCCAACTGGTCGTAACCGAAATAGGCCAGGCCCAGCGCAATCATGATGCTGACGTTGAGCAGCAAGTCCGAACGGTAGTGCAGCGAATCGGCGCGAATGGCCGCCGAGCCGGTTTCCTTCACCACCTTGTGCTGCAACATCAGCAGGCCAACGGTCAGAGCTATCGACAGCACCATCACCAGCATGCCAAGCCCCGGAGCGCTCAAGGCCTGCGGATGCTGGATGCGCTCGATGGCCTGAAAGCCGATCAGAAAGGCACTGACCGCAATGAACAGCGCCTGGGCCATGCCCGACAACGCCTCGGCCTTGCCGTGGCCGTAGCGGTGGTCGTCATCGGCGGGGCGCAGCGCATAGTGCACGGCCAGAAGATTCAGAAACGACGCCGCGCCATCGAGCAGCGAATCGGTCAGACCCGCCAGCAGGCTGACCGAGCCGCTCATCCACCAGGCCACCGCCTTGGCGATGATAAGGACACTGGCCACCGCCAGCGATGCCCGCGTCGCCAGACGCAATAACCGGGCGTGTTCAGGGCTGCTGCTCATGGCACTTCCTTGAGTGACAACTGCGAAATATCAGGCCGACGGCACAAGGCCCAGCGAGGCCAGTTGCTGCGTGCTGCCCTTGTGCTGGATCAGGCGCGGATCGTCCAGCGGCAGGCTGCGGCCCAGTTCGGTCTGGATGATCGCCTGCAGCTTGGCGTTGTCCACCGTGCCGTCAGTGCGCACGGCAGGCTGCAGTTTCTGCGGATCGATCTGCGCGTGCTTGCCGCCGGGCAGGTAGATCGCGCCAGTGGCGAAGTCCACCGCGAACGCGATCACGCCAGGGATGATGTAGAACAGAAGGCCAATGGCGTCGAGCACCACGATGGCCGGGTCCATCCTGCCGCTGCCTTGAATCTGGCCGCGACGTTCAGGGTAGAAAATACTGCCGCAGGCAGTCAGTTGAGCCAGCAGGCTGCCGATCAGAACGGTGCCAATCAAACGCGAAGGAATGCGCATGGAAATCTCCTCAGAGGAAGTCGCAACTATACAAGGCAAACGCCTAATCATTAAGACTATCCAAGTTGTAGGACGGTTCTGTGTCGCGGCAAACAAAGCTGCGTGGTGCGCCCGCATGATCGGCGGTCCGTTTCTGGAGCCCTCATGAATTCCCTGCCCATTGATGCCGTCCTGCGTGCGGCCGGGCAACCCGCTTAATACGCCGAACGGGGAATCATGGACATAAACTCGGATTTGAAGATGTTTTCCATAATCTGCATGAAATCCGAAGCCAGCTTGGAACGTTGCTGGTGGCTGGGGAATACGATAGAAATTTCGAAGGGAATATTTTCATCCAGTTTTCTGAAGGTAATCCCTGGGTATTTCGAGTAGGAGGCCGTAAAGGGATCGCAGACGGTGAGCCCGAGACCACCGGAAACCAGGCCGCAGGCGGAGTGAGCGGCGGTGGTTTCGACGCAGGACTGGCTGACGACACCGCGCGCTTCCATCGCTGTAGTGATGCGGCGCTGTAACGGATTATTGGTGTTCAGTGAGATCAAACGGCGATCATTCAAATCTTCAAGTGTCACCACCTCTTTGCTCGCCAATACATCGTCACAAGGCATGACACAGACGGCATTGATCGGGGGCAGGGGTATCGACTGAATCCCCGGATACTCGCCTGACGGCACCTGGACAAAACCGATATCGATCTGATTCGCCGACGTCAGCTCCATGATGCCCAACGAGTTGCGAACGTCCAGAGACGTTCTGACATCGGGATGTTTTCGGGCGAAACGACATACGCCCTCAGCCACGACACTTAAACCGAGCGTGCTCATTGAGCCGATTCTCAGTGTGCCTGTGCGTAGCGTCACCAGGTCTTCCGCAACGCGCTCGATGCGTTCGATACCCTGATAAAACTTGTCGACTTCGGCGTATAGGAGCTGAGCTTCCGCGCCCGGAATAAGGCGATTGCCTTCACGGCGGAACAGTCGAAGCGACAGTACGATTTCGAGATCGCGTATGAGCCTGCTGACAGCGGGTTGGGTTATCTGTAGGGCTTCGGCGGCGATGGTCATGCTGCCAGTGAGCATGACTGCCCGAAAGGCTTCCAGTTGGCGAGGATTCAGCTTCATCGTGGCGCTCGAGCGGTATGGGAGAAGGCTTTGGTTAAACGTATAACATTTTGTTATGCGCGTCCAACATGTTACCGGTTTGCGGTAGGCATGTGACAGAGCGATGATCTATTTGCGTTGTTTTATTGAACAGCCTGACTTCGCAATAGTGCCAAGCGGTGCTGACGCAAAATAAAAAGAGGACAACTCGTGCTGAACTATACCTTGCGCAGGTTACTACTCCTGCTACCAATGTTATTCGGAGTATCAATCGTGGTATTCCTGGTGATGCATTTTATTCCTGGCGATCCGGCTCAACTGGCTGCGGGACCTGATGCGACAGCCGAAGACGTTGCGCAGATACGGCAAAACTATGGGCTGGATCAACCACTCGTTACTCAATACATTATCTATGTAAGAAAAATTGTCAGCGGCGATTTCGGTGAGTCGTTCCAGACATTCACTCCGGTGCTTGAAGGCATTGCAAGAACGCTCCCGGCGACTATTGAATTGACCGCTGCCGGGATGCTGCTCGCCGTCGTGATTGGTGTTCCATTAGGTATTGTCGCAGCACTAAAGCCTCGAGGGTTTTTAGATGGTTCGCTCACCACTTTCGCGGTTCTAGGCATATCAGTTCCCGGATTTTTTCTTGGCCTTATATTTATGTCGATCTTTTCGGCCAGCTTAGGCTGGCTACCACCGACCGGAAGGGGCGGGTGGCAGCACTTGATATTGCCGGCGGTGACTCTGGGGTTGCCGTATGTTGCAACTTTTTCGAGGCTCGCTCGATCCACGATGATGGATGTACTGAAAGAAGATTACATTCGTACCGCCTACGCGAAAGGTGTGCCTGGCTACAAAGTCGTTATCAAGCACGCACTTTCTAACGCGTCCATTCCACTGGTTACCGTATTTGGGATGGATTTTGGCCGACTCCTGGGAGGGGCCGTTATTGTCGAGACCGTATTTGCCTGGCCAGGGATGGGGCGTTTTCTGATCGATGCAATCATGGCTCGAGACATTTATGTCGTACAAGGCACTGTCCTTGTGTTTGCAGCCTTGGTAGTAATCATAAATTTAATGGTGGACCTCGTATATGGCATCCTCGATCCTCGCATCACCTACAACTGAGGCTGATATGCATCTGCCGAAAAAGCGCGGGCCGGGCTTTGTGGGTTTTCTCATATCCAATAAACGTTGGTTTGCGCTTGGTGCATTCATTGTCATCCTGGCAATGATCGCAGCTGCGTTATGTGCACCTTTTCTGTTTGATTGGGATTCGGTGACAAAAATCAACCTCTCCAGGTCACTGATCGGTCCGGGCACTGACTCTTTACTTGGTACGGATCAAATGGGCCGGGACTTGTTAGGAAGAGTCCTGTGGGGCGCTCGCATCACACTCACTGTGGCAGTATCCAGTGTCGCTATCGCGTTGCTGGTCGGCGTTTCAGTAGGCGCAGCTTGCGGGTATTACAACGGCACCCTTGCCAGTCTGGTCATGCGGATCATGGATTCCATGATCGCGTTCCCCAGGACGTTGGTAGCGATTCTGATTATTACCGTCGCGGGAAACAGCATCCTGAGCCTGACACTCGCCATTGCCATCTCGACCATTCCTATCTATGTCCGATTTTTTGCAGGGCCGGTGATCGCCCTGAGAAACCGCGAGTTTGTACTCGCCTCGAAATCGATCGGTGTCGGCGATCTGCGATTGTTACTGGTGCACATTCTGCCCAACATTGGCTCGCTGGTCATTATTCAGGCAACCGTATCGCTGGCTGAAGCCATCCTGATTGGTTCCGGGCTGAGCTTCCTGGGGCTTGGCCCACCGCCGCCAACGCCGGAGTGGGGTTCGATGATTGCCGAGTCCCGGCCGTTACTGACTACCCATCCGTATGTCTTGCTCGCGCCTGGTTGCGCCCTGGTCCTGACCATATTGAGCTTCAACATTGTTGGCGATGCGCTACGGGATTATATCGACCCGAAATCGCGAAACGCTTGATTCAAATCAAGACGGTAACCGCCGATGAGTTCCACAAAATAATAGAGCGAGACGATGTGATGGGACGCTTAAACTTTCGGGCAGTACTCATACGCAGTTTTACTGTTCTAGGCATCCTGGGGCTGTCGGCCAGTTTGCCGACTGTTGTATATGCTAAAGAGGCGGGGCAGATAACGTTTGTCCAAGGCTCTGACATCGATACGCTGGACCCTGCCGTTTCGCGCAGCGTACCTTCTTATAATGTAATTGATCACGTATTCAACAGGCTGATCGCCTGGGGTGGAAAAGATCGCTCAAATTTCGTACCTGATTTGGCAGCGTCATGGTCGAGAACAGAAGATGGAAAGCGATGGACGTTCGTGTTGAAGCAAGGCATTAAATTTCACGACGGTACGGATTTCAATGCTGAGGCTGTGAAATTCAATCTGGATAGAATTCGTAACCCTGAATTGGGATCTCCGCATCGTTCTTTCTATGCGGATATCCTGTCGGTGGAAGTCGTGTCGCCGTATCAGGTTCAGATTACGACAAAAAACCCTTCCCCCACCATGCTGGAATTGCTGGCAAGCGAATCCTCGTCAATGAACAGCCCCGCAGCGGTCGCTAAATACGGTCGAACCTATGGGCATCATCCTGTGGGTACTGGGCCCTACATTTTTGATAGCTGGATACCCAATGACCAGGCCGTCCTTGAAAAGAACGCCACTTTTTATGGGCAACCCGGTAAACCTTCAAAAATTGTATTCCGCCCAGTGAGAGAGGATTCTTCTCGAGTCATTGAACTTCGGACAAACAATGCTGACGTCGCGGCCAATTTGTCGCCAGAAGCCGCGATTGAGTTGACACTACTCAAAAAATCCACGTTGATCCGAGTGCCAAGTACATTTCAGATCTTCTTTGAGATGAACCTGACAAAACCGCCATTCGATGACCCGCGTATCCGTCGTGCAGTCAGTATGGCAATCGATCGTCAGGCACTGGTGAACAAGGTTCTGCTTGGCTATGGAAAGGTGCCTACAGGTCCATTCCCTGAAGGTACCCAGGCACGACAAGCATTCGCTCCGGTCAAGTACGATCCTGAAGCCGCGAGGAAAATCATTGATGAAGTCTATCCCGGAGGTTATCCAGGGACCATTGTCATGTGGACGCCGGCGGGCCGTTATACCAAGGATCGACAAGTCGCCGAAGTTGTTCAAGGTTATCTCAATGCCGTAGGGCTCAAGACCGAATTCAAGGTGTGGGAATGGGCCACATACCAAAAAAACCTGTACCGCCCCGAGCCCGGAAAAGGAACAGGTAAAGGGACGAATGACGCAAATATGTGGTTGCTTGGCACAGGCATTTCTGATGCTGACATCCGCTTGCGTCGGAAGTTGTCCACGGGAGATGCACAGAATCTAACTGGGTATAGCAATCCCGATGTAGACAGCTATCTCCAGCTTGCCTCTCGTGAGCTGGATGAAAAAAAGCGCATGTCTTATTACGGCCAGATACAACAGATCCTTTGGGAGCAGGATGCAGACAATCTGCCTCTTTTTGACCAGGAGCAAGTTGTTGGCGTGCGCAAAGGTTTGAATGGTCTTGATATTGATTATGAAGGGACCATCGATTTCAAGAATGTAGAACTCATTGACCGGTGATTTAAATGTCGAATGTAAATGCCAACGAAGCCCTGTTGACCGATGCTCGTCTGAGTGCCCCTCCTGCCGAGCGCATGGTCAAATACCATGACATTCCTGCTCTTGAAACCGAGAAACGACAATTCAATGAATTCGTTGAAGTCGACCTGGCTCATACCGTCATGCTCGTCGAGCAGAAAATTCTTTCTGAATCCGTAGGGCAAGCCATCCTGGCGGAGCTGCGGGATATACGAACAATGTCTCCATCAGACTTCCCGTTCGATGTGAAGAAAGGCAGCTTTCTACTCCAGGTTGAATCGTACCTGTTCTCCAGAATTGGCGAAGATTCGGCAGGGCAAATGCACACAGGCCGCAGTCGTATCGACCAAGGAGCGACGGTCCGTCGTCTTTACGATCGCAAGCGCATTCTTGCCGTGCTCGACCGTATCAATGAATTTCAGGTGGCTCTGATCCAGAAGGCGGCGCAGTACTCGAGCACCATCATGCCGGGCTATACACATATGCAGCACGCTCAGCCATGGGTTTTTGGTCACTATCTGCTGAGTTTCACTTCAAGGTTGCACGATAGCTTCAGCCGCCTGGTGCAGGCCTATAGCAGAGTCAACAGGAATCCTCTGGGAGCCGTGGGGCTGGCCGGTACTTCTTGGCCTTTGGATCGTGCGCGTACGACGCATTTGCTGGGTTTCGATAGTCTTGTGGAAAACTCCAAGCTGGGCAGGGAAGCGTGGTACGCGGCAGAGACGATCGGCGCTCTGTCATTTGTCATGGCTGATTTGAATGATCTTGCTACCGATTTGCACATCTGGTCGAGTGTCGAATTCGGGACGGTAGAGAGCCACGACGGTTACTGCGGTACCAGCAGCATCTTTCCGCAGAAGAAAAATCCCAGCGGTCTGGAAACGATCAAGAAAGCAGCCGGCGGGTCCGTTACCTGGCTTGGCACGGCGTTGGCGACTTTCAGATCCGAAGGGACCGGCGATCAGGCAATGCGCGACTTGCCGTTGATACACGATGCCCTTGCGACTACAGAAGGAATGCTCGACCTGTTCACTGGAATCATCGAAACGCTGATCGTGCATGAGGACCGGATGTCGGCTCTCTTGTCGGGGAGTTGGTGTACTGCGAGCAATCTGGCCGACGTTATCGTTCGAGATAAAGGTATCTCGTTCCGTCAGGTTCACCACGTGGTGGCGCGCCTGGTTCGTAACAGCTTGCTCGCCGGTGTATCGCCCGGGATGGTGACGGGGGCGGCGCTGGATCAAGCGGCTATGGAAACTATTGGTTCAGCGCTCCATTACTCGGATGCGCAGGTCCGCGATTCGTTGAGTCCGCGTCGGTTTGTCGAAACTCGAATCTCTGCGGGTGGAGTAGGCCCCGGCGAAATCAAGAGGTTGTTGTCGATTGCGCGAAAAGAGCTTCAGCAAGATTGCGAGTGGGTTGCCCTGCATCGGCGCAAGCTCGCCCAGTCTCGGGCTGACCTCGACGCCGCCATTTCGAAAATTGTCGATTGAAGGAGCCTCCCATGAACCAGAATTTGGTAGCCCGTGTTAAGAACCTGAGCATTGGGTTCGGCGCCACGGGGAGCGAATCGCCGGTTGTACGTGACGTTTCATTCGAGGTGATGCGTGGTCAGACGCTCGCTATCGTAGGCGAGTCGGGCTCCGGAAAATCCGTGACTTCGATGGCAATGATGGGCCTGATCAAGCGTGCCGGGGGGCGGGTTCTCTCGGGGTCGATGGAGCTGCAAACCAAGGACGACAAAATGATCGACCTGGTCTCGGCTCCCGAGTCTGTGATGCGTCATCTCAGAGGTTCGTCGATGTCGATGATCTTTCAGGAACCAATGACCTCGCTGAACCCGGTCTTCAAGATCAGCTCTCAACTCACTGAGGCCATTATTCTGCATAAGCACTGCAGTCGTGCAGAAGCGCAAGCCCAGGCGTTACGCATGCTCGATCTGGTGCGCATTCCTGATGCGAAGCAGATCATGAACAGGTTTCCCCATGAGCTTTCTGGCGGGATGCGCCAGCGCGTCATGATTGCCATGTCGCTGGTTTGTGAACCCGCATTGCTGATCGCCGATGAGCCGACAACCGCTCTGGACGTAACAGTCCAGGCGCAGATTCTGCGCATCATCAAGGAACTGCAAAGCAGCCTGGCGATGGGCGTGATTTTTATCACGCACGATATGGGCGTTGTGGCAGAGGTCGCAGACCAGGTGATGGTGATGAAAAAAGGCGAGACCGTCGAGCAGGGTCCAGCCAAGGCTATTCTGCAGTCCCCCCGGCAACCCTATACCCGTTCATTGCTGGCTGCGGTTCCTAGAATTGGCTCTATGCACGGTACGTGTTTGCCCGCAAAATTTCCGCTGATCGATGATAAAACCGCTGAGTCCTCACCGGGATCAGCCACCGCCAGTAACGTTGCTCCTGCCTACGACCAGGCACCCATTCTCAGCGTAAAGTCGTTATCCATTCGATATGACCTCAAGGGCGGTCTTCTCGGAAAGGTCAGACGCCGGGTCCATGCCGTCGAAGCCATCGACTTTGATATTTACTCTGGTGAAACACTGGCTCTGGTGGGCGAATCCGGATGTGGCAAATCTACCAGCGCTCGCGCAATTGCCGGTCTGATGCCGATACAGGGAGGGGATATTGTCTTCGGCGGTAAAAACCTTGCGTCATTGAACAAGAGTGGTTTGAAGACGCTGCGTCGCGACATTCAAATGGTCTTTCAAGACCCTTATGCATCCCTCAACCCGCGCCTGACGATCGAGGACAGTCTTCTAGAGCCGCTGTATGTACATGACATTGCCCGTGGCGCCGAAGCGCGCAAGCAAGTTCGAAACCTGTTGGAGCGAGTTGGGCTGTCTGCTGAACAGGCGCAACGTTACCCACACGAGTTTTCCGGAGGGCAGCGGCAGCGGATTTGCATCGCTCGCGCGCTGACGCTATCCCCCAAGCTGATCATTGCCGATGAAGCGGTGTCGGCTCTGGACGTGTCCATACAGGCACAAGTGATCAATCTCATGCAGGATTTGCAGCGTGATCTGGGAATTTCATTTCTGTTCATCTCCCATGACCTTGCGGTGGTTGAGCGGGTCAGTCATCGGGTGGGGGTGATGTACCACGGTCGTATCGTCGAAATTGGCCCGCGTCGCTCAGTGTTTGAACATCCGCATCATGCCTACACCCAGAAATTATTGAGCGCAGTACCTTCTGCTGATCTGGACGCCCCCAGGAAACCGTTCAGCCTGATGGAAGAAGTCGTGCCGAGCAGGATTTATGACATTGACTATCAGGCACCTGACGTCAGCTATCTGGAGGTAGGGCCTGGTCACTTCGTCGCCAATTCGGGCTTTATGTAATTCGTCAACGGATGTTGCCCCGCCGTGTTGAATCCGCTGTGCTTGCCAGGCACCGCCAATCACCTATTCAGGAGACCCATAATGTCTGACCGTGAAATCATCATTCCAGATGCCATGAAGTCTGTGGTCGAACGCGCGGGTTACGCCCCCGCTGTCAAGATCGGCGACACCCTGTACTGTGCTGGCCAGGTAGGCAGGACTGCTGATCTGGAAGTAATTCGGGACCCCGAGCAGCAGTTCATCAGCGCCTGGGAAAACCTGGCGTGCGTGCTGGCCGCTGGCGGCTGCAGCTTCGAGGACGTGGTCGACATGACCACTTATCATGTGGATATGTCGAAGCATATGGCGGTGTTTCGCGAAGTGAAGAATCGGATATTCCCCAGAGGCCTTTGCGCCTGGACCTGTATCGGCGTCAGTGAGCTGGCGCATCCGGGTCTGTTGGTGGAAATCAAGTGTGTGGCAGTGCGGCGAACTTTAAAAAAGTGAAGTGTGCCTTTCACTTTCGACAGTGCCCCAAACTTTTCTTTGCGTAGCCCGCAGCGGAAAACGTTTCTACGATTAAGGCAACTTCATCGATCAGACACCGAGACGTATGTCAGTGCCGGTTTGGCGGTCAGTACTTCCTGAATCGGTCGTACTCATTCGCCCGTTATACTGCTCATCCTGTCCAGGAGTCACTATGAGTTCTTTGCCAATCGACGCCGTCATGCCGGCACTTCTCCAAGCGTTAAATGCCCGTAACGAGGTTGTACTCCAAGCACCCCCCGGCGCCGGCAAGACTACTCGCGTTCCATTGGCCGTCCTTGGTGAAGAGTGGCTTGGTGAGCAATCCATCCTGATGCTTGAGCCTCGCCGATTAGCTGCCCGTGCCGCCGCAGAAAGACTGGCCAGTGAGCTGGGGGAGAAGGTCGGTGAAACCGTTGGGTATCGTATTCGTCTAGAAAGCCGCATTGGTCCGAAAACTCGGATTGAAGTAGTCACTGAAGGAATTTTGGCGCGTCGCCTTCAGGATGATCCGGCTCTTGAAGGCGTTGGGCTGGTTATTTTTGATGAGTTCCACTCGCGAAATCTGGATGCGGATCTTGCTTTGGCACTCACTCTCAATGGTCGTGAATTGCTACGTGATGAGCAGCCCCTGAAGATTCTCGTGATGTCAGCAACGCTGGAAGGTGAGCGGCTTTCACAGTTGCTGGAAGATGCACCGATTATCACGAGTGAAGGCAGGATGTACCCCGTGTCGACTCTCTGGGGGCGCCCTTACCAGCCTGGTGAGCACATCGAGCCGAGGGTGGTCCAGGCATGCCTGGATGCGCTCGAAGAGCAGAGCGGTAGCATCCTCGTTTTTCTACCAGGGCAAGCCGAAATTCAAAGAGTCAGTCAGCAACTGGCAGATATCCTCGGCGAGCGAAAAGACATACTCCTATGTCCATTGCACGGCGAACTCGACCTCAGTGCACAGCGTGCTGCGATTGATCCCGCGCCTGAAGGCAGACGCAAGTTGGTACTGGCCACCAACATCGCCGAAACCAGTCTGACCATCGAAGGTGTGAGAGTAGTCGTAGACGCTGGTCTTGAGCGCGTACCCCGCTTCGATCCGCGCAGTGGAATGACCCGTCTCGATACTCAGCGTATTTCCCGGGCGAGCGCTACACAGCGGGCGGGGCGGGCTGGGCGATTGGAGGCAGGGGCCTGTTATCGATTGTGGTCGCAGGAGCAACACGAACAACTCAGTGCCTTCAGCACTGCGGAGATTACCCAGGCTGACCTTGCCGGCCTGGCACTCCAACTGAGCCGTTGGGGAATGTCGCCTGAGCAATTAGTCTGGCTTGATATGCCGCCGGTTGCCGCTTACGCACAGGCGCGCGACTTACTTGGGCGTCTGGGTGCGCTGGAAGGCGAAAAATTGACCCGCCACGGCCAAGCCATGTCTGAGCTGCCTGCGCATCCTCGCATCGCCCATCTGTTGCTGCGAGGCCAGGAACTGGGGTTAGGTCCGCTGGCCTGCGACGTCGCCGCCTTGCTGGGCGAGCGTGACATTCTGCGAGGCGCGGGCGCTGACTTGCACAGCCGCCTGACGCTGCTGGCCGGCACCGAGCGTGCGGGCCGTGGCGCCCAGGGTGGGGTTCAGCGCGCCCGGCAACTGTCCCGTCAGTACCGCGGTTATTTGCGAGGCGGGCCGAAGCAGGCCGTGGCCGATCCCGATCATCCCCGTTGGCTGGGGGCGCTGCTGGCGCTGGCTTATCCGGACCGTGTCGCCCAGCAACGTCGGGCGGGCGGCGCGGAGTATCGTCTGGCCAACGGTCGGGCGGCGTTGTTCGCCGAACCCGATGCGCTGATGAGAGAGCCGTGGCTGGTGATCGCCGATCTGGGTAGCCGTCAGGGCCAGCGTGAAGAGCGTATTTATCTGGCGGCGGATTTTGATCCGGCGCTGTTCGATTCGGTGCTGGCCGAGCAGGTCATTCAGGTCGATCAACTGGACTGGGACGAGCGCGAAGGGGTGTTTCGTGCCGAACGCCAGCGCAAGGTGGGCGAGTTGATCGTCAGCCGCGAGCCGCTGACCGGTCTGGACGATTCGGCCCGTGTGCAGGCATTGCTGGCGCTGGTGCGGCGCAAGGGGCTGGAGCTTTTGCCGTGGACGCCGGAGTTGCGTCAGTGGCAGGCACGGGTAGCACTGCTGCGCGGGCTGGACCTGGAAAAGAGCGGCGCCAGCGATTGGCCTGATGTGGGCAATGCGGCGCTGCTCGATCAACTGGAGCACTGGCTGCTGCCTTATCTGGGCAAGGTCACTCGGCTGAGTCATTTCGCCAATCTCGACCTGTCCTCGATCCTGCATAACCTGCTGGCCTGGCCGCTGCCGCAGCGTCTGGAAGAACAGGCTCCGCACCACTTGAGCGTGCCGTCCGGCTCTTCCGTGCGCCTGGACTACAGCGAACATCCACCGATCCTGGCGGTGCGCCTGCAGGAGCTCTTCGGCCTGGCCGACACCCCGCGCATCGCCGGTGGCCGGCAGATCGTCAAACTGCATTTGCTGTCCCCGGCGCGCAGGCCGGTGCAGGTGACCCAGGATCTGGCGAGCTTCTGGAAGAACACCTATCAGGAGGTGAAGAAGGATTTGAAGGGGCGGTATCCCAAGCATTACTGGCCGGATGATCCGTTGGTGGCGCAGCCGACTGCGCGGGCGAAGCCAAGGGGGACGTAGTTGGGGTTGTGATGCATGCGGGGTGTCTGGATCAGCCGGGGTGTCCGGTCTTACTGCCGCTGCGCGCCAGATCGCGGGCAAGCGCGCTCCTACGCCCTTCGGGCAGTGGCGATCCGCGCGAGCCTGCCCGATCCGCTTTTGATTCTGCCGAAGGCGTAGGAGCGCGCTTGCCCGCGATCTGCCGCAAAGCGGCAGTAAACAGACACACGCGATGTGTCTAAATGACTCGTTGCTGCCCCTGTGCACCACGGCCCCGCGCCTAACACGGGCTAACACCGGATAACTGGCAGCATTCAACCCCGCCCCTCACTCTGTAGCCTCGCCACCCACAACGTAAACGCACCCAGCGGTGCTGTACGTGCCATGGCGAGTTGCCAACCATGAGAGTGCCGATCATGTCCGAAGAAATTCGCCAGAGCTGCGTGTGCGGGGGCGCAAGGCCTAGCAATGATGAGTTGAGCGCGTTGATCGTCATGGGCGGTCAGGGCGATACGCAGCGGTTGTTCATCGCGGTCGCGCCGTTGCTCACGGCGTTTTATGAGGGGCAGGTCCAGGCCGGCCGGGCGCGGCGGGAGGACCTCGAAGCGCTAGTGCACCAAGCGTTTGCGGCGCTTTGCAGGCATCGTCAGAGCTACGACGCCGCGCACCCGTTCCGTGCCTGGCTGATCGAGGTCGCCCGCAGCACCTTGCGAGATTATCTGCACCGCAACGATGCCCATCCTGTGGATGCTTCGCTCGTCCTTGCCACCTGTGCCCCGCGCAAGATCCTGCGCGCAGTCTGAACTGCCTGTTCCTGTCGGACCCTCCAATGATCAGTATTGAAAAGATTCTCTACACCGGCCACACCTACACCACCGGTGGCCGTGATGGTGAAGGCCGCAGTCATGATGGCCGGCTCGATCTGAAACTCTCGCCACCGGGGGCTCCAGGCACCGGAACCAACCCCGAACAGTTATTCGCCATCGGCTGGTCGGCCAGTTTCATCGGTGCGCTGCGCCATGGGTGCAATGCCCGCAGGATCGGTTTTCCAGCCGAAACGGCGGTCGATGCCCAGGTCGATCTGGTGCATGGCGAGCAGGGTTTTTTCCTGCGCGCACGGTTGGCGGTGTCATTGCCCGGACTTGAGGGCGAGGTGGCAAGCGAACTTATCGAGGCTGCCCGGCAGAACTGTCCGTATTCCAAGGCCATGCGCGACGGGCTGGATCTGGCCGTCACCCTGGTGTGATTGGCTTCGCGGCGCACAGGCCGGGCGTGATCGCTTGATCGGTGTACCAAAACACCTATCATGCTCAAGCGTGCGCCCATCGTTCAACATCGGGTGGCATTACCCTCAATTTTCGGACAACGATCCCGTGGAGTCAGCCCTGGACGACCTGCACGAATCCCTCGCCTTGCGCTTTGCCTTCGGCCCGTTCTGCGTAACGCCGGGCAAGCGGTTGCTGACCCGCGACGGTGCTGCCGTCGAGATCGGTGGACGGGCGCTGGACCTGCTGATTGCGCTGCTCGAGCGTCCGGGCCGGGTGTTGTCCAAGCGCGAACTGATCGACAGGGTCTGGCCGGATGTGGTCGTGGAAGAGGGCAGCCTGCGCTTCCACATGACCGGCCTGCGGCGAATTCTCGGCGATGGCGAGGAGGGTGCCCGCTACATCAGCACGCAGGTGGGCGTCGGTTACGCCTTCGTCGCGCCTATCGAGCGATTCGAGGGCGAGCAGCCGCTGGTGGAGCAGCCAGTGGCAGCCGTGCCTGTGCGCCGCTTTTCCAGCACGGTGGGCAGCCTGCCTTCGCGCACTCGATTGATCGGGCGCGAAACCGACGTGCAGATGGTCGTCGAGCGTTTGCAGACGCCCAAGCTGTTCACCATCGTCGGCGCAGGCGGGGTCGGCAAGACCAGCCTGGCGATTGAAGTCGGGCACAGGATTCATGCGGCGCGTCCCGGCGGCGTGCGTTTCGTGGACCTGGCCCAGGTCGAGGATCCCTTGCTGGTGCCTTCTGCGCTGGCCGGTTCGCTGGATATTCCGGTACAGGTCGATGACCCGATGGTGGTGCTGCTGGCGCATCTGCAGGCCCAGGAACTGTTACTGGTCATCGACAATTGCGAGCACCTGATCGATGCCGTTTCTGTCATCGCCGAGCAGATCCGCGAGGCAGCCCCGCGAGTGAGCCTGCTGGCCACCAGCCGCGAGCCGCTGCGTGCCCGAGGCGAGCATGTGCATTGGCTCAACCCGCTGGATTTCCCGGGCGAAACCCAGGAATTGTCGGTCGATGAAATGCTCGCATTTCCCGCCATTGAGCTGTTCGTCGAGCGCGCATCGTCGGGCAACGCGACCCTGGTGCTGGACGCCGAAGACGCGCAGATGATCGTCGACATGTGCCGCCGCCTCGAAGGCATGGCGCTGCCGATCGAGCTGGCGGCCGTGCGCGTCGGTGCCTACGGTGTGCGTGCCACCCACGCCCTGCTCGGCGAGCGGTTTTCCTTGGGCTGGTCCGGCCGGCGCACCGCGCAGCCAAGGCACCAGACCCTGCGCGCCATGCTCGACTGGAGCTACAACTTGCTGTCGGCGGACGAGTGCCTGGTGTTCGCCCGCCTGGCGATTTTCGTCGGCCCGTTTTCACTGGAGGCTGCCTCCCAGGTGGTCGCCGATGGGCAGATCGATTCGGTGACAGCAGCGGCGATGCTCGACGAACTGGCTGCCAAAGGCCTGGTGGCGGTGGACCTCACCGATCCGGTGGGCGCTTACCGTTTACTGGAAATGACCCGCGCCTATGCCCGGGAAAAACTGGTGGCCCAGGGCGATGCCCAGGTGCATCTCCTGGCGTTTCGCCACGCGGCGTTTTACATGGACCTGCTGGGTCATCTTGGCGTCTCGCCGGGGGAGATCTACCAGCGCTCGGCGTGCCTGGCCAGCCAGTTGGGGAATGTGCGAAGCGCGCTGGAATGGAGCTTCGGCCCCCATGGTGATCCGGGCCTGGCGCTGCCCTTGGCGGCGGCCAGCTCACAGTTGTTCCTGCATTTCTCATTGATGGTCGAATGCCGCACCTGGTGCGCCCGGGCCATCGAGTTGCTGGAGCTTGGCTACTTCGGCACACCGACCGAAATGGAGCTGCAAGCAGCGCTGGGGCTGGCCTTCATGTTCACCCAGGGCAACAGCGAGTTGGCCGAAAAGGCCCTGCTCAGGGCGCTGGATATTGCCGTGGCGCTGGGGGATCAATGGTCGCGTTTGCGCGTGCTTGGCCGGTTGCAGATCTTCTACGAACGCATCGGCGATTTCCCGTCTTCGCTGGCCTGGGCCGAGCAAGCGGTGGAGGTCGGGCATGACATCGGCAAGCCGGAGGCCATCGCCGTGGCGGCGTCCCTGGCGGGCATTTCCCACCACCTGCTGGGCAACCAGACCCTGGCGCGCGAGGAGCTTGAACTGTCCCTGCGCAACAGTCTGCCGTCCGAGCGCAGCAGCACCATTCACTACGGTTTCGATCACCGCAACCGGACCGGCCTGGGCCTGGCCCGCACGCTCTGGCTGATGGGCTATGCCGATCAGGCGCGCGAGTGGGCCGAGCAGGTCGAGGCCGAGGCGGCGGCGCTGGATCACTCGATCACCTATTGCATCGCCCTGATCTGGACGCTGTGCATCTACGTCTGGACCGGCGATCTGGACAAGGCAGCCGAGCGCATCGACACCTTCGCCGGCATCGCCCACGCCAACGCTTTCGGTCCCTACATCGCGGCGGCCATGGGCATTCGTGCCGCCATTGCGATTCGCGCCGGCGAGCCGGGTGACGCCGTGGCGATGCTGGATGAGAGTCTGGCCCGGCTGCAAGGCATGCGTTACGAGCTGTTGACCACCTCGTTCGAAATCTCGCTGGTCGAAGGACTGATCCTTGCCGGGCGTCATGAGCAGGCGCTGGCTCAGGTCGATCGCACCATCGCGCACTGCCGCATCAGCGCGGATGCCTTTGCATTGCCTGAGTTGCTGCGGATCAAGGCGGGCATTCTCAAGACGCTCTCGCCTACCGACTACACAAGGGTCGAGATCACGCTGACCGAATCGCTGGATCTGGCCCGCAAACAAGGGGCGCGGGCGTGGGCGCTGAGAACCTCGATGGATCTGGCGGCGCTCTGGCTGGATCGCGGGCGGCGCAGCGAGGCGAAAGCGCTGATCGGTCTGTGCCGGGAGCAGTTCACCGAAGGCTTTGACACCCTGGACTTGCGGCAATTGCAGGCGCTCTGGGAACAGCTTTAGTCCGGCAGCTCAGCGCAGCCCCAGCAGCGCGGACATCCTGACCAGATCGGCCACCGAGCGCGCCTTCATCTTGCGCATCACCTTGCCGCGATGGGCCTTGACGGTGATCTCGCTGATGCCAAGGTCCGACGCGATCACTTTGTTCAACCGACCGGCCACCACCATGCCCAGCACCTCATGCTCGCGCGGGGTCAGGGTGGCGTGGGCGCTGCGCAGTGAACGAAGGCCGTCTTCACGGACCAGCGCTGCGCGGCTGTGGTCGAGCGCATCGGCGATGGCGCGCAGCAGCACTTCGTCATCGAACGGCTTGGTCAGAAACTCCATGGCCCCGGCCTTCATGGCGCGCACGGTGAGGGGGACGTCGCCATACCCGGTGAGGAAAATGATCGGCAGGTCCGGGCGCTCGGTGGCGATCATGTTTTGCAGGTCCAGGCCGTTCAGGTCAGGCAGGTTGATGTCCAGCACCAGGCAACTGGGCACCGGTGCCTGGGGTTGGTCGAGGAACGCCCGGGCGGACTCGAACAGTCTTGGTCGCCACTTGGCGAAGTCGATCAGCAACTCCAGCGACTCGCGCACTGAAACATCGTCATCGACCACGAACACCACCGGGGTGGGGTCGTTCGTCACGGCCTTGCGTCCTTGCGCAAGCGCGTCGTCAGTTCTCATAAGCCACCTCCTCAAGGGCTCGATCCTGCACTCAGCTCACCGGCAGCGCGGCGCTCAGGGCTTTGAGCAACGCAGCTTCACTGAAGGGTTTCATCAGGCACTCCACGGCGCCCTGGCTCATCAGGCGCGGGCGCTCGGCGGGATCTCCGTGAGCGGTGATGAAAATGATCGGGATGTCGTAGCGACGTAACTTCAGTTCCTTTTGCAGCTCAAGGCCGGACATGCCTGGCATGGCGATGTCCAGGATCAGGCAGCGGGTCTGTGCCAGGTACTCGGACGCAAGGAAATCCATAGCGCACGAAAAGGCCTGAACCCGGAACCCGAATTCGCGCAGCAGATCCGGCAACGATTCGCGCACGGATTCGTCGTCATCGACCACGGTAATCAGCAATGGGGTATCCATCAGGGGGTCTCCTGGGTCGTGACGCTCTCGCCCGCGTTGTCGCTCTGGGTGATGCGCGGCAGCGCGAAGCGGAAACTGGCGCCGGGGCCGTCCTCGTTCACGGTCGCCCACAGCGAGCCTTCGTGGCGTTCGATGATCGAACGGCTGACCGAAAGGCCGATGCCCATGCCCGAACTCTTGGTGGTGTAGAAGGCCGTGAACAGCCGTTGCACATCTTGCGGGTCGAAGCCGTTGCCGTTGTCGCGCACCGTCAGGCAGACGCGGTCGTTGTCGTCAGCGTGGGTGCTGACCTGCAGGTGTCGCGAGCGGCTGCTGATAGTGTTCATCGCCTCTGTGGCATTGAGGATCAGGTTGAGAATGACCTGCTGCAATTGCACGCGGTCACCCATCACCTGAGGCAGGTTGTCGGCAAATTCGGGGTGTAGCATCACGCCGTTGCGTTGCAGTTCGCCCAGCAGCATGGCGATGACTTCCCGCGCGGCTTCGTTGATGTCTACGCTTTCGAGGGTGATGCTTTTCTTGGAAAACAAGGCCCGCAGCCGGTTGATGACGTCCGAGGCGCGGTTGCCGTCGCGAATGGTGCGACGCGCGGTTTCCAAGGCTCCGGCGACATTGGGCGGATCAGCGCCGAGCATGCGCAGGCAGGTGCTGGCGTTGGTGATGATGCCCGCCAGCGGCTGGTTGACCTCGTGGGCGATGGACGCTGTCAGAGCGCCCAGGCTTGCTACCCTCGCCAGGTGCGTCAGCTCGGAACGTATCTTGCCCAATGCAGCCTCGTTGCGTGCGCGGTCGATGGCGATGCTCGCCAGATGGGTGCACTGGGCGATGAGATTGCGCTGCGCCGTGGACGGGGTTTGTGGCTCGCGATGGAGGATCGACAGGATCCCGCTCACCGTGCCGTTGGTCGAAGTGACAGGCGTTGACCAGTTGGCCTGCAAGCCATGGGACAGCGCACGGGTGCGCCAGCCGTTCCAGCGGGTTTCGTGGTTCAGGTCGCCCACGATCACCTGTTCGTTGGTGACTGCGGCCATGGCGACGGGGCAGAGCACTGCATCGGCAGGCCGACCGTCGGCACCCGGCACCAGATCGACTGGCACATGAGGCGCGGCGCCGGGCTGGATGCGCGGCACGGGTTCGGATGCGGGGTAGGGGTGTTTCAGATCGACCAGCACGATGCTGCACAACCCACCGTTGAACGAGGCCTCGACCAGCTCGCACAGCGCCTCCAGGATCGGCGTCAGGGCCGAGCCGCCGGCGATCATGCTCAGCAGGCGTTTCTCGCCGGCCAGCAGCATCTCGGCGCGCTTGCGGTCTTCGATGTCGGTGTTTTCGCCGTACCAGCACAGGATCGCGCCGGACTCGTCACGCTGCGGCACGGCGCGGATCAGGAACCAGCGATAGGTGCCGTCGAAGCGCCGCAGCCGGGCCTCGTACTCACCCGCTTCGCCTGACTGCAACAGCTGCCCCCAGTAGACCGCCAGCTCCGGGGCATCGTCGGGGTGCAGGGACTGGGTCCAGCCAAAGCCCTGGGCATCGCACAGTTGCACGCCGGTGTAGTCGGCCCAGCGCTGATTGAGAAAGGTGACGTAGCCATCGGGCGCAGCGCTCCAGACAAATCCCGGCACGGCGTCGATCAGGCTGCGCAGGCTGTCTTCGGTTGCACGAGGTCGCTCGATTTCGTTGTGCATGCCGGTGGTGTTCTCGCTGTCGCCGATTGTTGAGGATGCGCCAGGGGAGCTGCGCCGGACCATCATACGTGGGTGTCGTCGTGGCACGCGGTTAGCTCCTGATAGCCGCCGTTATGCGCAGCCCTATACATAGGTATGCACCGACACCTTGGTGTAATCGCTTGGGGCAAGAGGCGGTGGTGTCATCAGTCTCACGTGAGTCGGAGCGTGGCTAAGCCTACCCATCCGGGCCGGCCACTTCCCAAGGAGATTGATCATGCATGCAGCCATCCCCCCGATGACCTGGCAGCGTCGTCTGGCCGGTTCGGCCCTGGCGGGCGCCTTTGGCCTGGCGTTGTTTGCCGGTTCGACGCCCGCTGTTCTTGCAGCCGACCCTGCGAGTGCCGCCGTCCGCCCTTACAAGATTCATGTCGACGAAGCCGAGCTGGTCGATCTCAAGCAGCGCATCGCCCACACCCGCTGGCCGGACAAGGAAACGGTGGCCGATACCTCTCAGGGCGTGCAGCTCGCGCAGGTCCAGGCGCTGGTCAAGTATTGGGGCAATGGCTATGACTGGCGCAAGGCCGAGGCCCGGCTCAATGCGTTGCCGGAGTTCATCACCACCATCGACGGCGTGGACATCCAGTTCATTCACGTGCGCTCGCGCAATCCCCACGCCATGCCGCTGATCCTGACCCACGGCTGGCCGGGCTCGCAGTTCGAATTCCTCAAGACCATCGGCCCGCTGACCGATCCTGTGGCGTACGGCGGGAAAGTCGAGGATTCGTTCGACGTGGTGATTCCATCGATCCCCGGCCACGGTTTTTCCGGCAAGCCCACGGAGCTGGGCTGGGGGCCTGATCGCGTGGCCAAGGCCTGGGATGTGCTGATGAAGCGCCTGGGCTACAGCCACTATGTGTCCCAGGGAGGCGACCATGGCTCGGTGATTTCCGATGCACTGGGGCGCCTGGCGCCTCCGGGCTTGCTGGGCATTCACCTGAACATGCCGGCCACCGTGCCGCCGGAGCTGGTCAAGCCGATCAACAGCGGCGAGTCGGCGCCTACCGGCCTGGGCGGTGCAGAGCTGCGTGCCTATGACTCGCTGAAAACCTTCTTCGGCCGCAACGCCGCCTACGGCGCGATGATGGTGACCCGTCCGCAGACGATCGGCTATCTGCTGGCCGATTCGCCTGCCGGCACCGCCGCGTGGATGTACGAGAAATTTGCCGCCTGGACCGACAGCGACGGCCAGCCCGAGCGCGTGCTCAGCCGTGACGAAATGCTCGACGACATCAGCCTCTACTGGCTGACCAACACCGGTGCGTCCTCCTCCCGGTTCTATTGGGAGAACAACAACAATAATTTCAGCGCCGCCGCGCAGAAGACCGACACGATCACGGTGCCGGTGGCGATCACGGTATTCCCTCATGAAATCTACCGCGCGCCAAAAAGCTGGGCACAGCGCGCCTATCCTTCGCTTTCCTACTACAGCGAAGTGAACAAGGGCGGGCATTTCGCGGCGTGGGAACAACCCCAGTTGTTCAGCGAAGAACTGCGCAGCGCGTTCCGTCCACTGCGTGCCTCGGTCAAGTCCGACAGCGCCAAGGCCGGGCAATAACCGGTCTGTGACCACTATCTGTGCCGCCTGTGGCGGCTCGCAAAGGAGGTTCATCATGAAACTGACTGCAATCAACCCGAGCGCCGCGCCCCTGCGTCGGCGCCTGCTGGCTCCCTCGATCCTGGCCGTTGCGCTGCTGCAACTGGGCGCCTTGGGCGGGGCATGCTCCCAGGCCAGCGCCGCTGAGGTGGCCGCGACCACGATTGGCCCGATAACCGTTGGCAGCAACACTTCATTCGGTCCGCTCAAGCATGTGAAGGCCGGGCTGCTGGATGTGGCCTACGCCGAAGTCGGCCCGGCGGATGGGCCGCCGGTCATCCTGATGCACGGCTGGCCGTATGATATCCACAGCTACGTGGATGTGGCGCCTGCGCTGGCGGCCAAGGGTTATCGGGTGTTGATTCCCTACGAGCGCGGCTATGGCGACACGCGGTTTCTGTCGGCCAAGACCGTTCGCAACGGCCAGCCTGCGGCGCTGGCGGTGGACCTGATCGACTTCATGGACGCCCTGAAGATCAAGCAGGCAGTGATCGGCGGTTACGACTGGGGTGCGCGCACCGCCGACATCGTTGCAGCCCTGTGGCCTGAGCGGGTCAAGGCGCTGGTCGCGGTGAGCGGTTACCTGATCGGCAGCCAGGAAGCGGGCAAGGCGCCGTTGCCGCCGGCGGCCGAATTGCAGTGGTGGTATCAGTTCTACTTCGCCACCGAGCGCGGTCGCCTGGGCTATGAGAAAAACACCCATGACTTCGCCAAGCTGATCTGGAAACTGGCCTCGCCCAAGTGGGATTTCGACGACGCCACCTATGACCGCAGCGCAGCCGCCTTGCAGAACCCCGACCATGTGGCGGTCTCGATCTTCAACTACCGCTGGCGCCTGGGGCTGGTCAAGGGCGAGGCGCGCTACGACGCCATCGAGAAGAAACTCGCAGCCTTTCCGTCCATCAGCGTGCCGACCATCACCATGGAAGGCGACGCCAACGGCGCCCCGCACCCACCTGCTGAGGCCTACGCCAAGCGCTTCACCGGCAAGTACGAGTACCGCCTGATCAGCGGCGGCATCGGCCACAACCTGCCCCAGGAAGCGCCGCAGGCGTTCGCCCAGGCGATTGTCGACGCCGATCATCTTTGAGCCGGTTGTGAGGAACGCAGCGATGAAACTCAAGCGACTGACGGCCATTGGCGTCATTGCGGGAACGGTCGCGCTGGCCACTGCTGGAGTCGCCCTGGGCGATTCCAGTGATGCCCAGGTGTCGCCGATCTACGGGGTCAAGGTGCCCGAGGGCTACAGAAAATGGGTGTTGATCGCCCCCGCACAGGAGGCCGCGCCCTTGAATGAACTGCGTGCGGTGGTCGGCAACGAGGTGGCGATCAACGCCTATGAAGGCGGTGTGCTGCCGTTTCCCGACGGCACGGTGCTGGTCAAGCTGGCTTGGAAGCACGTCCAGTCGCCCGAATTCGAGCCCGCATCGATCCCCGGCGCCGCCACCACGGTTCAGGTGATGGTCAAGGACTCGAAGAAATACGCCTCCACCGGCGGCTGGGGATTTGGCCGCTTCATCGACGGCAAGCCTGCCGATGAAGCTCAACACCAAACCTGCTTCGCCTGCCACCAGGCTCGCGTGCAAAACCACGATTACGTCTTCACCCGATTCGCGCCGTGACGGCGTCCATCAAGGAGTTATCCATGAACAAGCTCTTCGTCGCACTGACGTTTGCGGCCAGCCTGGTAGTGGGCGCCAATGCGTCTGCCCAGCCCGAGAAACCCACGGTCGTGCTGGTGCACGGCGCCTTTGCCGATGCATCGAGCTGGAACGGCGTGGTGCAGATTCTGGAAAAGGACGGTTACCCGGTGGTGGCTGCGGCCAACCCGCTGCGTGGGGTCAAGAGTGACGCCACCTCGATCTCCAACCTGATCGCCAGCATTGCGCACCCGGTGGTGCTGGTGGGCCACTCCTATGGCGGCAACGTCATCAGCGAAGCCGCCAACGACCGGCCCAACGTCAAGGCGCTGGTGTATGTCAGTGCTTTCGCGCCGGAAGCCGGAGAGACCGTCGCCGGGCTGGCAGGAAAATTCCCCGGCAGCACGCTCGGCCCGACACTGGCACCGGCGGTCCCCCTGGCCGATGGTGGCAAGGACCTGTACATCCAGCAGGACAAGTTTCACGACCAGTTCGCCGCGGATGTTCCTGCTCCCCAGGCCGCGCTGATGGCCGCGACCCAGCGACCGGTCACCGAAGCTGCGTTGAACGAGAAGGCGGGCAACCCTGCGTGGAGACACATTGCGTCCTGGTACATCTACGGCGACAAGGACAAGAACATCCCGCCACAAGCTATGGCGTTCATGGCCAAGCGGATAAATGCCAGGGAAGCCGAAGTCATCCAGGGCGCCTCCCACGTGGTCATGGTTTCCCATCCTGAAGCTGTGGCGCGTTTGATCGAGAAGGCCGCGACGGCCAATTGATGGTTAAGCGGATCGTAGGTGCGCATGATGTCCGCTTTTGTTTCTGAATCGGATGTGCGCCTGACGTCCGCGTTTGATTCTGCCCGGAGGGCGTGGGAGCTGGCTTGCCTGCGATCTGCCGGGAACCGGCAGTAAATCCGGTGCATGCGGTGTGTCTGGTACGACCGAGGTTGATGGTTTTACTGCCGCTGCGCGCCAGACCGCGGGCAAGCCCGGCTGCTACGCCCTTCGGGCAGAAGCGGATCGCGGGTCTGTCTGACATCCGCTTTTGTTTCTGCCCGGAGGGCGTGGGAGGTGATTTACTGCGCAGCAGGCAACAGAAAGCGTCCAATCACCGGCAGGTGGTCGGAGATCTGCAGGGTGTCGGCCTGGCGGACCTGTGCGTCAACACGCTTCAGGGTCGGGCTGTAGAAGAGGTAGTCGAGGGTGCGGTCCGGCCCGCTGATGCGTGGGTCGTTCGGGAAGCGGGTGTACCACTTGCGCCGATCCTCGCCGTTGGTGTCGTCATTGCTGGGGATCATCGGGTATTTCTCCCACAGCGCATGCAATTGGCTTTCTGGCGAATATTGCGCGCGTTGCTCGGCGGGCAGGCGTTGGTATTGGCCTTGGGGCAGCAGGTTGAAGTCGCCACCACTGATCCACGGGATGCCGTTTTGCTCGAACCCGTCGAGCAACTGCGTGGTGGCCGCGACCTGGCGTTGCAAGGTGTCGTCGCCTTCGTGGAAATCGCCCAGATGGGTATTCACCACGGCCAGGTGCCCGTCATCGGCCAACGGCAGGTAACTGACCAGCAATGCGCGGCGGGGCTCGAATTGGCGGCCGATCAGGTTGCCCTCTGGGGAGGGCAGTTGCAGGCGCTCGGCCTTTTCAATGCGAAAGCGGCTCAGGGTCGCGAGCTTCATGCCGACGCTGCCGAAGATGTGCGGATCGGGGACGAAATCCGATTTCCAGTAGAAGGCTTCGGTGCTGCACGGGTACAGGTCAGTGACGCGCTCCTTCAACAGGGCCAGTTGGTTGGTGTAATCGGTGTTCTTGGCGCCGTCGTTCACCTCCTGCAACAGCACGATGTCCGGCTGTTCGTCGCGGATTACCCGGGCGACTTCGTCGAGGTTGTAGGCGATGTCCTGAATGGTAGGGCGCTTGTCCGGGCCGCTGCCGTCGGCCATGTCGTACCAGAACACGTAGCGTTTGCCGGCCAGGTACTGGATGTTCCAGGTCATGACCTTGAGCGCCTGACCGGGTACCAGGACCGGAGGCGCCGCGCCTCTGGCGTTGCAGGAAACTGGCATGCGTTCGTGCCTGGCCGGATGCCAGGTCAGGTTGTAGATCAGCCCCGCGATCAGCGCGAGCAACAGGGCCAGAAACACGCCATAACGCAGCAGGCGGGGCATCGACGCTCCTCAGGACGGTCGTGAAGGCTCGTCGATCAGCATGAACAGACGGAACATCACCACGCTGATGAACAACTGCAGGAAGCTGGAAATGGAGTCCACCGCCAACGACAGCATCGGGCTTTGCTGTTCAGGCAGTACGTAGAAGCTCAGGCCTTCGAGCACCGACAGCGGGATGTAGACGAACAGCACGCAGACCAGAATGCGCACCACATGGCCGCGGGTCATCTTGAAGCTTTCGCGCATGGCATCCAGCGGGCCCAGGCCGCGCAGCACCAGCAGGTACTCGGAGAACACCAGTTTGATCATCACCCAGACACCGGGAACGATGAACAGCGACAGGCCCGCCATGATCAGCAGGGTGCTCAGGGCGGTCAGCACGGCGAACGTCGGCCACAGGCGTAGCGTGGCGGCGAACAGATCGCGCTTGGCGGGCGTTTCGCCCCGGGTTTTGGCGTCCAGGAACAGGATTAGACCACCGGTGTACAACGGGTAGAACGCAAGGCCGATGAGCAGTTGCCAGCTTGCCGAGCCGTCTGGTGCCGAGCTGCCCAGCACTTGCTTGGTCAGGGCTTCGAGTATCACCAGCGGCAGGCACAACGACAGGATGCTGACGAAATGACGCCGGAAGAAGTAAAGCGAGTCTTGAATGATGGTCAGCGGATTCATGAAAGGATCACAGGAAAAAGCAGGCCGACACTTTAACGTAGAGCCGGTGAGCGGGCCAATCGGATGGGCGGTCGCAGGCTTCTTAACTTTTTCTACATCCTATTGAAAGCCCCTTGAAACACCCCATTACTGTTTGTGTCTGACACTTGCGTCAGTCACAGAATTCCTACGGCAATCTAACGAGGTCGCCATGCACAGCGAAGAGCAAACCCTGATCGATGGCTTGTTTACCAAACTCAAGCAAGCGGAAACCGATTCGGCCCCACGAGACGCCCAGGCCGAGGCGCTGATCAAGGAGCACCTGACCCGGCAACCTGCCGCGCCTTACTACATGGCGCAGGCGATCCTGGTGCAGGAGGTCGCGATCAAGCAGCTGGAGGCCCAGAGCCGCCAACGCGACGAACAGATCCAGCAATTGCAGGCCGAGCTGCAGCGCGCCAAGGCCCAGGCGCCCGCGCAGGGCGGCGGTGGCTTCTTGTCGAGCATCTTCGGTGGTGGCTCGCGCGAGCCGCAACAGCCGCAGCAGCCGGCTTCTTCTTTTTCGCGCCCGTCCAGTCCTCCTCCGTCCTCGGGTGGCTGGCGCGACAATGGCCCGTCCAGCCCACCGCCCTACAACGCGCCACAGCAGGGCAACTACGCTCCACCGCCGCAACAACAGGCGCCGGCTGCGCCGTTTGGTAGTGGCTTTTTGGGTGGTGCGCTGAAAACCGCAGCGGGCGTGGCAGGCGGTGTGATGCTGGCTGAAGGCATCAGCAGCCTGTTCCACCACAACAGCCAGCCGCAGGAAATCGTCGAGATCATCGAAGAACAGCCTGCGCAGCCAGCCAGTAACAACGATTTGGGCAATGGCAGCGGTTGGGGCGACGATCAGCAGCGTGTCACCAGCAACGATGGCTGGGGCAATGACTCCGGCGGTTTTGCCGATACCGACTACGGCAGCGACGATGGCGGCTTTTTCGGCGGCGATGATGACGATTCGTACGTATGATCGCTGAACCGCATATCCCCCGTAGCAGCACGGCTTGCCGGCGGGGGCGGTGTGTCAGGCAACCCTGCATTGGCTGACACGCCGCTCCCGCCGGCAAGCCGTGCTGCTACGGGGTATGTCGTTGCAGGCCTTAAAGCAAACGCTTCTCTTCAATCCCCTCCCCAAACTGGCATACTGAGCGCCGGTCCGGTTTTCGGACCGTTGTCGCCTGTCAGCGCATCGAGGAGTTCCGGTGAGAAGAATCGCGGTGTTTGCCGACGTACAGAACCTGTATTACACGGTGCGTCAGGCCCATGGTTGCCACTTCAACTATGCCGCACTCTGGGCGGACATCAGCAAGCGCGGGCAGATCGTCGAGGCCTACGCTTACGCCATCGACCGTGGCGACAGCAAACAGCAGCAATTCCAGCAGATCCTTCGTAACCTGGGATTCACCGTCAAGCTCAAGCCCTATATCCAGCGCAGCGATGGCTCGGCCAAGGGCGACTGGGATGTGGGCATCACCATCGACATCATGGACGTAGCGCCGAATGTCGACGAAGTGGTGCTGGCCTCCGGCGACGGTGATTTCGACCTGCTGCTCGACCGTATCATCAGCAAGCACGGCGTCGAGGCAGTGGCCTACGGTGTGCCAGGGCTGACCGCGAATTCGCTGATCCGCGCCGCCAGCCGCTACGTGCCGATCGAGGGCGGGTTGCTGCTCAAGAATTAGCAGGCTCCACGGACCTGTAGGAGTGAGCTTGCTCGCGATTGCGGTCCGACTGCCAATACGATGTTGAATCATCCGCCGTCATCGCGAGCAAGCTCACTCCTACAGGTGGGTTGCGTCGAATCACAGAATCAAGGTTTACCCATGCAAGAACGCATCGCCGTCATCGACTTCGAAACCACCGGCATTTCCCCAGGCAGCGGTTGCCGGGCGACCGAGATTGCCGTGGTGATCATGGAGCAGGGCGTCATCGTCGAGCGCTACCAGAGCCTGATGAACGCCGGCGTGCGCATCCCGGGCTTCATCGAATCCCTGACCGGCATCAGCAACAGCATGCTGCGCACGGCACCGCCGGCCGATCGGGTCATGAACGAAGTCGCCGAATTCGTCGGCCTGACACCGCTGGTGGCGCACAACGCCGCGTTCGACCAGAAGTTCTGGGATTACGAACTGTCGCGCATCAAGCGCACCCGCGAGCAGAGCTTCGCCTGTTCGATGCTGCTCGCCCGACGCCTGATGCCCAGCGCACCCAACCACAAGCTCGGGACCCTGACCTCCTGGGCGGGCCTGCCCAATACCGGCAAGGCACACCGGGCGATGGCCGACGCCGAAATGGCTGCCAACCTCACCGCGCACCTGAGCCTTGAATTGCGCAATACCCACGGGATCGCCGCTGTTTCCCACCAGTTACTCTGCAAGTTGCAGAAAGTGCCGGCGAAGAAAATGATCGACGCCATCAGCAAACACCGCGGGGCTTGAGTTCACTGAACGCTGTAGGAGCGCGCTTGCCCGCGACGGCGATCTGCCTGTGACAAACAGGTTGAGAGACACACCGCTGTCGCGGGCAAGCGCGCTCCTACAGATGCAGTGCGTCATGCAGTAGGTCTTCGTGGGGCGTGTGAAAGTGTACGGGTCGAATAATCTGCAGTTGTTACTGATTATGTAAACGCTGTCTCCTTAAAATGGCACCTCAAAAAACACTCCGGTGAATCCTGATGAGGTACTCACCGAATAAAAAGTTGAGCCGCTCATGCCTGCCACTCGCCGTTTTCCCCTGCTGCTGATCGGGGCCTTTTTCGCGCTCTATGTGATCTGGGGCTCCACCTACCTTGCCATCCGCATCGGTATCGAAACCTGGCCACCATTGATGATGGCCGGTGTGCGTTTCACCATCGCCGGTTCCATCCTGTTTGCCTTCATGCGCTTTCGCGGCGCGCCGATGCCGACCTGGAAAGAGTGGAAAGCCTCGGCCATGATCGGCTTCCTGTTGCTGGCTTGCGGCAACGGCGCGGTGACCCTGGCCGAGCACAACGGCGTGGCGTCAGGCGTGGCGGCATTGGCGGTGGCCGTGGTGCCGCTGTTCACACTGCTGTTCGGCCTGCTCTGGGGGCACCGCAACACCTCGCTTGAGTGGGCGGGGATCGTGCTGGGCCTGATCGGCATCGGCCTGCTCAACCTGGGTTCCAACCTGCAGGCAAGCCCGCTGGGCGCGGCGCTGGTGATCTTCGCCGCCGCGACCTGGTCGTTCGGTTCGGTCTGGAGCCGCTACTTGCCGCTGCCCCCAGGCGCCATGGCCAGTGGCTGCGAAATGCTCACCGCTGGCGCCATGATGCTGATCGGCAGCTACGTCAGCGGCGAGCGCATGGTTCAATCCCCCGGCACCTCCGGCTGGCTGGTGATGGCGTACCTGGTGGTGTTCGGCTCCATCGTCGCGTTCAGTTCCTACATGTACCTGCTGAAAAACGTGCGCCCTGCGGCCGCCACCAGCTACGCCTACGTGAACCCCGCTGTGGCGGTGATGCTGGGTGTCCTGTTCGCCGATGAACACATTGGTGCGGCGGAAGCGGCGGCCATGTGCGTCATCATCAGCGCCGTCGTGTTGATCGGCTTGCCGCAGTGGCGCAAGCAGAGTGCAGTGCAGACAGGGTAAACTTACGTATTGGCTAATCTACAGCCCCTATGTGCTGACCCTTTTTCACGGTACCCCCATGACATTCGCCTCCCTTGGCCTGATCGAACCCCTGCTGCGTGCCCTTGAGGCACTTGGCTACCAGACGCCCACTCCCATTCAGGCCAAATCCATCGCGCCTGTGCTCGAAGGCCGCGACCTGATGGCCGCTGCCCAGACCGGCACCGGCAAGACCGCAGGTTTCGCCCTGCCGCTGCTGCAACGCCTGACCATGGAAGGCCCGAAAGTCGCCGCCAACTCGGTGCGCGCGCTGGTGCTGGTGCCGACTCGCGAGCTGGCCGAACAGGTGCATGAGGCGATCCGTCAGTACGCCGAACACCTGCCGTTGGCCACGTACGCGGTGTACGGCGGTGTCAGCATCAACCCGCAGATGATGAAACTGCGGCGCGGAGTCGATGTGCTGGTGGCGACCCCGGGCCGGCTGCTGGACCTGCATCGTCAGAACGCGGTGAAGTTTTCCCAGGTTCAGACCCTGGTGCTCGACGAAGCCGACCGCATGCTGGACCTGGGCTTCTCCCAGGAACTGCGTGATATCTACGCAGCCTTGCCCAAACGCCGGCAGACGTTGCTGTTCTCGGCCACCTTCTCCGACCCGATCCGCGCACTGGCCGGGCAAATGCTCGATAACCCGCTGAGCATCGAAGTCAGCCCGCGTAACGTCGCGGCGTCCTCGGTCAAGCAATGGGTGGTCACCGTCGACAAGAAGCGCAAGAGCGAGCTGTTCATCCATCTGCTGAAAAAGCAGCGTTGGGGCCAGGTGCTGGTGTTCGCCAAGACCCGCGTCGGCGTCGATCAACTGGTTGACCGTCTGCAGGGTCTGGGCATCAATGCCGACGGCATTCACGGCGACAAGCCGCAAGCGACCCGCCAGCGCGCGCTGGACCGCTTCAAGACCAACGGAGTGCAGATCCTCGTTGCGACCGACGTCGCGGCCCGCGGCCTGGACATCGACGACCTGCCGACCGTGGTCAACCTCGACCTGCCTACCGTTGCCGAAGACTACGTGCACCGCATCGGTCGTACCGGCCGTGCCGGGCAGACAGGCGAGGCGATCTCCCTGGTTTGCGCCGACGAAGTCGACCTGCTCAGCGCCATCGAAGTCCTGACCCGCCAGACCCTGCAACGCAAGGAAGAGCCGGATTTCGAGCCCGAGCACCGGGTCCCGGTGACCGACTCCTCGGGGCAGATTCTGAAGAAACCGAAAAAGCCGAAGAAGCCGAAAGTCAGCGGCGGCGGCAAGCGCAATCTGGGCAAGTGGGTCGACAGTGGCGACGCTGCGCCGGAAGCGCCGGCGGCCAAGCCTGTGCGCAAGGTGCCGGTGTTCAATACCGGACCGCGCAAGCGTAAGCCGTAACCGCGCCGCGCCGCGTTACGTTCGTAGCAGCCGGGCTTGCCCGCGGGCAGCGGTGTGTCAGTCAATAGAGGATTCACTGATACACCGCTGCCCGCCGGCAAGCCGGGCTGCTACAGTTGGGGTGTTGTGAATGGAATCGACGTGAGGTAACAGGGAGCGATGATCTCACTACGCCATTGTCTTTTCCCGCCCAAGCCCTCACCATCTGCTCCGGTTCTCCGCTCGCCCGATGGACTAGACGAATTGGCAGTACGTTCCGCCCACAAGCGCCCCGGATTCTGGTTGCTTCTGGCGCTTGCACTGACGTGCACGGCGTGTGCGAGCTATCTGAGTGCCGATTGGGACTTTTCCCTCATCAGCCGTCGGGCCGAATCGCTGTATGGGCCTCTGGGGGCCGGCAAGCAGCGCATCGATGCCTGGCAGAATCTGCTGTCGACCGAAAAGCAGATCGGCGAGATGGACAAGCTCAAAGTGGTGAACCAGTTCTTCAACAAGCAGATGCGCTACGAAGAAGACATCGACCTGTGGCATGAGGTCGATTACTGGGCAACGCCTGTGGAGTCCTTGATCAAGGGCGCAGGTGACTGTGAAGACTACGCCATCGCCAAGTATTTCAGCCTGCGCCGCCTGGGTGTGCCCAGCGAGAAGCTGCTCATCACCTACGTCAAGGCATTGCGTCTGAACCGTGCGCACATGGTGCTGACTTACTATTCGAGCCCCAATGCAATGCCGCTGGTGCTCGACAGTCTGATCGACGAAATCAAACCCGCCAACCAGCGGCAGGATCTCCTGCCGGTCTACTCCTTCAATGCCGAGGGGTTGTGGCTGCCGGGCGCGCAGGGCAACAAGAAAGTCAGCGATACCAAGCGTCTGTCCCGTTGGCAGGACGTTTTGAAGAAAATGGCCGCCGAAGGCTTCCCGGCCGAGCCTGAGAATTAGGAGCTCTGATGTCTCTGTTCAAACAGCTGTTGATCGCTATCTGTCTGTTTCTGGTGGTCGCGTTCGCGGGCAGCTTTGTCGTCAGCCTGGAAAGCTCGCGGGCCCAGTACGTCAACCAGTTGCGCTCACATGCCCAGGATGCGGCGACGTCGCTGGCGCTGTCGCTGACGGCCAACATCGACGACCCGGCGATGGTCGAACTGATGACCACCTCGATCTTCGACAGCGGCTACTACGCGAGCATTCGTGTGGTGGACCTGGCGACCAACGCGGTAATCGTCGAGCGCAGTGCAACCCCTGACAACCAGGGTGTGCCGCAGTGGTTCATCAATGCCATCGGCCTTGAGCCGGCGGGCGGCGAGGCCATCGTCAGCCGGGGTTGGGAGCAGGCGGCGCGGGTCGAGGTGGTCAGCCATCCGATGTTCGCCCTGGCCAAGTTGTGGCAGAGCGCGCTGGGTAGCCTGGGCTGGCTGGTAGTGTGTGGCATCGTCAGCGCGATTCTCGGTGCGATGCTGCTGCGTCGGCAGTTGAAGCCGCTCGATTACATGGTCGAGCAGTCCCAGGCTATCGGCCGTCGCGAGTTTCTGACCTTGCCTGAGTTGCCTCGCACGCCGGAATTGCGGCGGGTGGTTCAGGCGATGAACCAGATGGTCGAGAAGCTAAAGGCGCTGTTCAAGGAGAGCACCGAGCGCAGCGAGAAACTGCGGGTGGAGTCTTATCAGGACAGCCTGACGGGGCTGTCGAACCGGCGCTATTTCGACATGCAGCTCAAGGCTCATGTCAGCAGTCAGGAGGAGCACCGCGCAGGCCATCTGTTGCTGCTGCGAGTACAGGATCTGACGGGCCTGAACCAGCGGCTGGGCGGCAAGCGTACTGACGCATTGTTGATCGCGGTGGCGCAGGTGCTGAGCAATCACTGCGAAAAATATCCGAAGATCCGCAACCTTATCAGCCGCTCCCGCGGTGGTGAGTTTGCCGTTCTGGCGCCGGGCATGGAACGCGATGAGGCGCTGGAGCTGGTCAAGGACCTTGAGCAGGCGCTGCAGGTACTGGGTGCTACCGGTGCTTCCGACCTGTCACCGGTCGCGCACATGGGCCTGGCCGCTTATACGCCGGGTGAGGCGCCGTTGACCTTGCTGGGGCTGGCCGACCAGGCGCTGTCGGTAGCCGAAACCCAGGGCGAGCAGACCTGGAGCTACGCCGAGAATGGCCTTGTGGCGAGCGTGGGTGACGATCAGCACACCTGGTATCGCACGCTGGATCATGCGCTGACCCATGGCCGCTTCGAGCTGTTTTTCCAGCCTGTGGTCGAGTCGGCCAGCCCTGACCGGGTGCTGCATTACAAAGTGCTGTCGCGGCTGATCAACGAGCAGGGCTACGCCATCGCGGCAGGACGGTTCCTGCCGTGGATCGAGCGCTTTGGCTGGTCGAGCCGGCTGGACCTGATGATGCTCAAGCAGGTGCTGGCGCATCTTGAAACCCACGATCAAAGCCTGGCGCTGAACCTCTCGGCGCCGACGCTGGCTGACGCCGATGCGCTGGATCAGGTGTTCGAATTGCTGCGTCAGCATCCGAAGGTGGGCTCGCGCCTGACGTTCGAGATCGGCGAGGAACAGTTGCCGGAACAGGCGGTGCTGGAGAAGTTGGCGCGTCGGTTGAAGTCGGCCGGGTTCTCCCTGGCCCTGCAGCGTTTTGGCGGGCGCTTCAGCATGATCGGCAACCTGGCGCATCTTGGCCTGGCGTACCTGAAGATCGACGGCAGTTACATTCGCGCCATCGACGAAGAAAGCCACAAGCGGCTGTTCATCGAAGCGGTTCAGCGTGCTGCGCATAGCATCGATTTGCCATTGATCGCCGAACGGGTCGAGACCGAGGGCGAGCGCAAGGTGATCGTCGAGATGGGCATGGAAGGGGTGCAGGGCCAGTTGGTCGGTGACCCTGCGCCGTGGAAGTGATGGCGGGGTAATAGACAAGACCGGTAAACGCAGTTCTGTGGGAGCGGGCTTGCCCGCGAAGGCGATAGATCAGTCAGCTTCGATGCGTCTGATCCGACACCTTCGCGGGCAAGCCCGCTCCCACAGGATCAGCGATGTTCACAACATTTGCGTACAAAGCCCATTCATAGCAGCCGGGCTTGCCCGCGGGCGTTCCTGAGGGCGCCCCCGCCGGCAAGCCGTGCTGCTACGTTTCGGATTCTTGCTTCTTCAAATCAACCGCGTTTCATCATCATTGATCAAATCGCTCAGGCCGCCCAGGGTTTCACGGGCCTGGGTACGGTCCATCAACTTCGCCTGGGCTGCCGGGGGCAGGTCGGTGATGTTGAGGATTCCTTTGCTGGTCAATACCTGAATCAAGTCGTCGAGTACCCGGATCATGTCCGTGTCGCTCAACTTCAACTTGTTCAGGCTCTTTTCAACGATCTCGTTGGCGTACCACGCCTGGATCTCGTGATCGTCGGCCGGTAGCTGGTCTGTCGCCTCGGCAAAGGCTGCCGCCTCCACACGAACAAGCACACCCTCTGCATCGCGCTGAACGTAAAACATGGCTCATTCCTCATTGAATGCAACGGCTGGCAGCCGTCGGTAACGGCTGCCAGCACAGTACATCAGCTCACGCGACTGATCTATCAGTGATGATCGACCTTGATGGTCGGATCAGTACCTTGAACCAGAGATTTGAGCATGTCGTTGTTCCAGGTCACGCCTTCGACCTTGATATGCACATCGGCCGTGCTGCCAGCGTTCGCCGCCGTGGTCGCGGTGGTGAACTTGCCTGCACTGCTGACTTCGATGGTGGTGTCCTTGCCATCGTTGGTGATCTGCAGGTACTTGCTCAGGTTGTTGAGGTCGTTGCTGTCCTCGCCTTGCAACAGGTCATGCAGATCGATCTTGTCGACCTTCTCGCTGAAGCCCTTGATCACGTCGAAGCCACCGCTGTTGGTGTCGCCAGCCTGCCAGACAAAGGTGTCCTTGCCGCTGCCACCGACCAGGATGTCGTTGCCCTTGCCGCCGATCAGGGTGTTGGTGCCGCCCTGGCCGAACAGGATGTCATCGCCGTTGCCGCCCAGCAGGGTGTCGTTGCCGTCTGCCAGCAGCGGGAACTTGCTGGTGTCGTAGGTATTGGACCCGTTGGCCAGTTTCGAGACATCGTCCACGTGGCTGGAGATGAATTGATGCAGTGCCTTGTCATCGATGGTCGATACGTTGACTTTCAACGCATCGGCCGCGAATGCCTTGAGCGCCGCAGTCCCTTCCAGCGTGCCGTAGTGGATGGCGTCACCGAACAGGATGTCGTTGCCGTCGCCGCCGGTGACGGTGTCCTTGCCAGGACCGATCAGGGTTTCGTTGCTCAGGATCGCGTCCTTGAGCTTGGAAACGTCAATGACATTCTGCGAGTGGTTGTTGGTGTCGTACTTGTCCAGCGCGCTGGTGTTCAGGCCAATCGCTTCGATACCGTTACTTGCTGCTGCCAGTTTGTTGTAGGCGGCAGTGGTGTGCGAATCGAGCGTGCTGCCGACGCCTTTGATGCTGGAGTCGAACACGTTCGGCTGACCGTCGGTGATGAAGAAGGTCAACTTCTGCGCACCGGCGTTCACCGCATCGCTGCTGCCGAACCAGGAAGTGGTCTTGTTGAAAACCGCCTCATAGTTGGTGTTGCCGCTGGCTTTCAGGCCGTCCAGGTAGTTGTTCAGCGTGGTCAGGGCGCCGGCTTTCGACAGATCGACCGTGATGCCGTTGGCCGCACTGCTGGCGAAGTTGGTCAGGTAGATCTTGACGGTGCCGGCCTGCTCGCTGGTTGCCGCAGCAGCCAGAGTCGAGAACACCTGCTTCATCTGATCAACCATGGTTTTCAGGTTGCCGGACATGCTGCTCGAGGTGTCGACCATGAACGCGATGTCGTAGTTCTGACCCTTGACCAGCTTCATCGCGCTGACGTCCGCCACGACGATGTCGTTGGTCGCGGTACCTGTGACAGTGCTGTCGCCGGCCGTGCCTTCGGTGGCCTTGTAGGTGCCTGCATCGACAGTGACGACGATGTTCTTGCTGTCGGTCGCGGTCGCCGTGGCGCCAGGCACGCCCACCAGCGCTTTCTCCGTGGCGGTCGCAGTGACGTTCAGGGTGAACTGGCCGCTGTAGTAGGCCGTCTTGACGGTGAGGCTTGCCAGATTCCAGGTGCTGACATCCAGCCCTTTGGCCGCATCGGCCAGGGTTGCGCTGTGTCCTTCACCATCGGTAATGATGCCGTTGGCCAGGGCCTTGGCGTCGCCGGTGGAGCTGGTGAGCTTCAGGACCAGAGTATGCGTCTCGGAGCCGTCTTGGCTGTCGGTGAAGGTTGCGGCAACCGGAGCCAGCTTGACCACGCCATTTTCCAGACCGTGGTTGAGCTCGTAACCGGCGTAGTAACCCTCGCCTTTGACGCCGCTGACTTCATTGAGGTCCGAAACGGTCAGGCCCGAATTGGTCAGGTCGGTCAACGAAGCGTACAGCGGCACGTTGGCACTGGTCAGCGCCACAGTCTGGCTGGTGTTGCCGACGGTGGTGGTCAGGTTGATGTTGTAGTTGCCCGCACCCGCCTGGTTGTAGTGGTAGATGTCCAGGGTGTAATAGCCAGTCGCGGTGGGCGTGTAACCCGTCGCGCTGATCGCGCCGCCGGCAGTGCCCCACGCCGCGTTGGCAACGGTCTTGCCGCCGATGGTGATCAGCAGGCTGTCGTCCGCCGAGCCACCGAAGGTGTAGGTCTTGCCGGCTTCCAGGTAGATCAGGCCGGACAGCTTGGTGCCGGTCCCCTCGACAACGTTGCTCTCGCTGGCGTTGGTTGCGGTGGTCTCGCTGGTCGGGGCCGGCGCGCTGGCGAAGCCCGCCTTGATGGTGTCTTCGCTTGCACCGTTGCCGTTGTTACCCATGTTTTGCAGGGTCTTGACCCAGACGTCCTTGACCAGACCGGTGCTGGTGATCACGTCGCTGCCGACGGTCACGTACGGCTGATCGACGACCGGAGTGACGTTGATGGTGCCAGTCGCCTTGCTGCTTGCCAGGCCCAGGTTATCCACAGCGGTGTAGTTGAAGCTGGTGCTGCCGCTCCAGTCTGCAGTCGGCTTGAAGTAGATCGTCGCCGAATTGTTCGTGGCTGCGATGTTGCTGAGGTTGGTCAGCTCGATCGTGGCATTGGCATCGCTGTAGAACTTGCCGTGACTGCTCAGGTCGTCCAGGTCGGACAGGCTGAACTTGCTCACGGTGCCGTCGACATCGTTGCCGCTCAGGGTGATGGCGATTGCAGGCGTGGTTTGACCGGCATCTTCCAGGCCCGTTGCGCTGGTGGCGTTGGCCACAGGCGCGTCGTTGGTGCCGGTGACGACGATGGTCAGAACCGAACTGCTGCTCAGGCCGGCCTTGTCGGTAACGGTGAACGGCACGGTCAGTGTCAGTTTTTCACCGGCGGCCAGGTGTTGATACGCCTGGTTGCTGGCATCCAGTGTCCACACGCCTGCGTCGTTGACGCTGAAGCCGGCTGGCTTGTTGGCGTTGGCGACCGAGTAGTGCAGTACATCGTTGTCGTCGACATCGGTGGCTTGCAGCTGGCCTGTGGTGGTGGTGTCTTCCACGCCGGTACCGGAACTGAGCTTGGCCACAGGCGCATCGTTGGTGCCGGTAACGGTGATGGTCAGTACCGAAGTGCTGCTCGCACCGGCCTTGTCGGTGACGGTGAACGGCACGGACAGGGTGGTGGTCTGGCCTGCGGCCAGGTGCTGGTACGCCGCGTTGCCGGCGTCCAGAGTCCACTGGCCAGCGGCGTTGACGCTGAAGCCGGCTGGTTTGCTGGCATCGGCGACGCTGTAGGTCAGTACATCGCCTGCGTCGACGTCGGTCGCCTGCAGTTGGCCTTTGGTG
>NZ_JANHKS010000046.1 GCF_028682175.1 Pseudomonas putida
GGGCGATCTTGAGGACGCCCCCGCCGGCAAGCCGTGCTGCTACGGGGATGAGGTATGCATCAGATACCCACGTTGAGCTGCGGGCGATTGGAGAAATGATTGCGCGGGGTCAACTGCTTGAGGTCGCCGTCGGTCATGGCCGTGAGGATCTTCACGGCGCTGTGGCCCTGCTCGATGGCGATGCCGAACTGCACGCTCTCGATCAGGCGGCGCAGGCGTTTGGGTGAGTTGCGCTGCTCGGTGCTGATCAGGCGCTTGGCGACCACGCCCGACTCGTTGGACAGCGTCAGCATGATGGTGCCGTCCAGATCCTGGATGCTCAGGTTGACCCGATAGTCTGGGTGAAATGCATCGGTGATCTGTTGAAAAGGGTTATCCATGAGCGGTTACCTGATGATCGGTCTGCGTTAGTTGACTTGGGGTCGGTGCGTTTAGTTCTCGACGCTGGATCAACGGTTGGAGAAAACGCACCCGGGTCCCAAGACATTCAACTGCCGTCGAGCCAGAGAAAATGGGGCTTGCAGAGGGTGGAGGCTCGATAATCAGGAACTTGCAGGGTTCGGGCCATTCAGGACGAACGGCATTATCAGCCGCTCGATTAAACCTTTCAGCGATAACGATGTGAACGGGTTCACCGTTATTCATTAATACTTAAGTACTGGCCAATTGCTTCGTAAGTTGCAGGCAAGCACCACTTGTGCGCGGGCTGCCTGCTTTGAGTGCATATAAAAAGGGCGGGCCTGTTTTCACAGCCCCGCCCCCTCCATTGATCGATTTATGAAGCCGCTGGCTAGCCGTGCAGGGCTTCGTCTTTTTCCAGAAATTCTTCCTGCAACAGGGCGTCAGGGTTCTCCAGATCGTCTTTGTTGCGCGCGCTGTCGATGGACGTTACACCGCCACGTTTGCTGCGCAGTTTGCCAAACAGGTGCCCCAGTGCGTGTTCGAGTTTGACGGCGGCGCCGTCCACGGCCTGATCGAGGGAATCGGCCTTATGGGTGACGGATACGGGTTGGTGGCCTTTGGGCCGGGCTTCCATCTGGCAGCGGATGTCATGCGGGCCAGGTTTGTCGCCGTTCTCGTCGCGGATGTGGACTTCGATGCGGGTGAGGTCTTCTTCGTAGCGGTCGAGCGTGCTTTCAACGGTGGTTCGTACCCACTCCTCCAGTCGGATGCTGCTTTCGATGTGGTTATCGCTATTGACCTGGATTTGCATAGTTCTTCCCTTACTTTGGCTTGCTCGGGAGAGTCTCGACGAGGATGAATTTCGTCTGCCCTCACTCACAGTGTTGGCGCCGAACGAAGAACAATTCAACCCCCAAAACGAAAGAAATATTTCATTGCAGAAATAACTTTGCAGGAATTCGAAGCGTGCCGTATCGCGCGAATTACGCTCTGGCAGCTGTATCACCGCAGACCTGTAGGAGTGAGCTTGCTCGCGATGACGTGCGTTCAGACGCTTGGGTGGCGGCTTGAAAAAAAGCATCGCGAGCAAGCTCACTCCTACAGGTTATACGTCTGTTTCTGAGGTCAAAACGCTACGGACGTCTGCACGTACAACGTCCGTGGTTCGCCTACGTATTTGCCCTTGTTGTTGTCGTCGAACGAGCGGGTGAAGTATTCGTGGTTGAAGATATTTTTCACCCCGACCGCGACGCTCAGGTCAGACATCTGCGGGCCGAAATCGTAGGCTGCGCGGCTGCTGAACAGCATGTAGCCGGGGATGCGGCCGGTGCTGCCGTCCGCGCTTTCGGTGGAGGTGTTGGCGTTGTCGGCGAACTGGCTGCTCTGGTACGAACTGTCCATGTTCAGCTTCCACGGGCCGTCGGTGTAACTTACGCCCAGAGTGCCTTTGTGTTTCGACGAGAACGGCACGCGATTGCCCTTGTTCGGCCCATCTTCGCGGATGGTCGCGTCCACATAGGCATAGGTGGCGTAAACGTCGAAACCGGACAGCATCGGGCTCAAGCCATCGAGGGCGTAGTTGAGGCTGGTCTCGATGCCTTGGTGGCGAGTTTCACCGCGCGCAATGACGGTGTCATTGGTCTGGTTGCTCTCGTACTGGTTATCGAAGTTGATGAGAAATGCGCCGATCTCCGCCCGCAGGTTGCCATTGTCGTAGCGGGTGCCCAGCTCCCAGGTCCGCGCCTTTTCCGGTTTGACTTCGCCTCCAGCCACCCGGTTAGGCATCTGGCTGTACTGTACCGAGCCAAACGAACCCTCGGTGTTGGCGTACAGATTCCAGCTCTCGGTCATGTGATACAGCACGTTCAGCGCGGGCAGGGCGGTGTTGTAATCGCCCTGATATTTGACGTGGGTCAGGTTGTTGGATTGGGCCGAATCGATCATCTCGTAACGAATGCCGGGGGTGAACGTCCACTTGCCGATATCGATGCGATCGTCGATGAAAAACGCATGAGCTTCTGTGGATCCTCGGGTATCGCGATCATTGCGGCTGTCGGTGCTAGGCAGCAGGTTGAGCGCGGTGTTTTCGCGATAACGCAGCTCATGACCGGCTTCGTTGATGTAGCGATAACCCACACCGATTTCGTGCTGCGTGCTACCCAATCCGAAGCCCTGGGCGAATCGGGTTTCAAGGCCGCGCACCCAGTATTCCCGTGGCGACAGCGAAATGAACGAGCCCTGGTCCAGATAGCCGCTGCGCAGGGTCTTGGTGAAGAAGCTGTTGACGGTGAATTCCCGCGCATCTTCCTGATAGCGATAGCCGATGTTGAACATGGTGCGGCGCCCCCAGAATTTGTCCTTGAGGCGCGTGGACTGATACGGATCGGCGTCGTAGTCGGCCACGCTCAGGCCGCCCGGCATGTCGGCTTCGCCTTCGTAATACTGGGCTTCGGCGTTCAGGCTGTTGGCTTCATCGATCTGGTATTTACCCTTCAGGATCAGGTCGTCGATCTGGGTGTCGCTGTGCTCGCGCCAGTCGCCGCCGCGTACGCCGGAGTACAGAATCGCGCCGCCCAGGCCATTGTCGGCGGTGCCGCCCGCCAAGAGGTTGCCGGTGGTCTTGAAGCCATCGTGGCTGGAAGACGGGCTGGTTTCGGTCTGGATGCCGCCTTTGACGGTCGGGGCGTCGGGGATGGCGCGGGTCACGAAGTTGACGATGCCGCCCACGTTCTGCGGGCCGTAGCGCACCGCGCCGCCGCCGCGCACCACGTCTACGGCGTCCATGTTGCCCATGCTGATCGGCGCGAAGGACAGTTGCGGCTGGCCGTAGGGTGCGAACGGCACGGGAATCCCGTCCATCAATACGGTCGAGCGTGCTGCCAGGCGAGGGTTCAGGCCACGTATGCCGAAGTTGAGCGCCATGTCGTGGCTGCCGGTGCCGTTGTTTTCCGGAGCGTTGACGCCGGGGATGCGGTTGAGCACTTCCCGGGCCGACGTCGCGCCAGCACGTTCGAACTCTTCGCGGCGAATCACATCCCGCGCGCCCGGGTGTTCGAAGACATTGATCTGCTGCGCTTCACCCAGCCAGTCGCCGACGACGCTCGAGGCGCCCAGTTCAATCTGGCCACTGGGCTGTTCGGTGTTGGCCGCCTGCAAGGTAAAGCCTCCCTGGCCGTCACCCTTGGCTTGCAGGCCGGTGCCTTCGAGCAGGGCGGCCAATGCCTGTTCGGTGGTGTAGTTGCCTTCCAGGCCGCGAGTCTTCAGGCCGCTGGTGACGTTCGAGCCGTAGGAAATCAGCACCCCGGCTTCCCGGCCAAACTGGTTCAGCGCGGTTTCCAGGGCCGTGGGTGCGATGTGGTACGCCTTGGCGGGAGTCTCTTCGGCGAAGGCCATGGAGCCTGCCGTGATCGAAAGGCTGGCGCCGAACAGCACATGGCGCAGGGTGCGCGTCAGGGGCGAGAGAGTGGTCGGTCGGGATGACATGCAGGAGTCCTTTGGCGAGACGAATAAAGGGGGCTTTTCCTGTCTGTCACGCGAGGGTTGGAAATCAGCTCACCGGGTTTGAAATATTTTTCCACGCTGATCGCCACCGTCCTGTAGGAGTGAGCTTGCTCGCGATGGCGGTGGATCAGTCACAATGCAGGTGAATGCTATGACGCAATCGCGAGCAAGCTCACTCCTACATGGTATGGGTTACGCCCGGCTTTGGACGTTCACCCAATACCGCGTAAATCGCTGCACCTTCACCGGCAGCGCCACTTCGAGCATGTCGAGAATCCGTTCGCTGTCGTTGAGCGGGTAGCTGCCCGAGATCAGCAGGTCGGCCACTTTCTCGTCGCATTTCAGGTGCCCGCGACGGTAGCGGGAGAGCTCGCCCAGAAAGTCCGCCAGGCGCATGTGCGAGGCCACCAGCATGCCGTCGGCCCAGGCGCCGCTGCTGCTGTCCACCGGGCGCACCGGGTCCCAGTGCCGGCGGTTGAACACCACCTGTTGCGAAGCCTTGACCAGCAGCATCGATTCGGTCCGTTCAAACGGGCTCAGTTCGACGCTGCCTGCGAACACGGCCAGTTGCGTGCGTCCGGCCAGCTGCCGCAGATTCAACCGCGTACCGCTGGCTGCAGCGCGCAGGCTGCCTTCGGCGGTGAGCAGGTGCAGCGGTCTTGGGTCGTTGGCGACGGTCAGCATGATTTCGCCTTCGAGCAATTTGATGAGTCGCTGACCGTTGTCGAAACGCACGTCCAGCGCGGTGCCGGTGTTCAACTGCAACTGGCTGCCATCGGCCAGTGCCAGTTTGCGGCGCTCACCGATGCTGCTGCGGTAGTCGGCCAGCATTGGCGGCAGATCGATCCTGTCGCGCATGCTCCAGGCAGCCACCGAACCTGCGCCCAGCAACAGCAGCAACTTGAGCGCCTGGCGTCGGCTGCTGGAGGCTGGCGCGTTGATCGCTGCGTGAGCCAAAGGCGAGGAGAGGCCGTGCAGGCGCTGATTGACCCGCTGGATATGCGCCCACGCGCGCTGGTGATCGCTGTGTCCGTTCAGCCACGCCTGCCAGGCCTGCTGGCGGCCGGCGTCCAGATGGCCGCTCTGCATCTCGATCAGCCAGTTGACCGCCTGCTCGGCGACTTGCGGGGAGATTTCCGGGCGGTTCATCGAGTCGCCGCCCAGCCCCTGGGCACGCGCGTTCACAGGGCGAAGTAGCAGCGCATGGCTGCCTTGGTCAGATGGCGTTTCACAGTGGCCACCGAGATGCCCAGCCGTGCGGCGATTTCGCCGTGGGTCAGGCCATCGACCTGAGCCAGCAGGAAGGCGCGCTTGACCAGCACCGGCAGGCCGTCGAGCAACTGATCAAGCTCTACCAGCGTTTCCAGAATGATCGCCCGTTCTTCCTCGGACGGCGCCAGCGCTTCGGGCAATTCGGCCAGCGCCTGATAGTAGGCGCGCTCCAGTTCCTGGCGGCGATAGTGATTGCACAGCACGCGCTTGGCGATGGTGGTCAGAAAGGCGCGAGGCTCGACCAATTGCAGCGTTTCCCGGGCCAGCAATACCTTGACGAACGTGTCCTGGGCCAGGTCCGCCGCGTTGTGCGGGCAGCCCAATCGCCGCCGCAACCAGCCCGTAAGCCAGGTGTGATGGGCGTTATAAAGACCTTCAACGGTTGGGTTCAGGGCAGAAGGGGCGGTGGACATGGACAGCGGCGATCCGGGATTGGGCCAGTAAAGGCGGCGATTCTGTCAGACTCTTTTGCATATGAGAATATTTATCATTAATATTGCGTTCTTTTGTACGCCGCCCTGGAGCGGTGTATTTTCGTGCGGTCGATTTCAGGAAGATCACGTCGATGACCCTTCACATTCAATGCCCTTCAGGCATCTGCGCTTTCATCGGAGTTGACGGCTGATGGACGCTGCGATGGCCCCTGCGCCCGTGCCTGAAAAGCGCCCACGCGCGCCGAAGAAAAGCGCCGCAGGCGAAGTCTCCATGCGCTGGCGGCTGGCAGTGGCCTCCCGAGTGCTGGCGGCGGTCATCGGAGGCTACGTGTTGGCGTCGCTTGCCAGTGTGTGCCTGGCGTATTTCCTGCCGCTGCTGTTCCAGTCTTCCCGGGCCGAGGCGGCGGTGCTGTCCATGACCCTTTCCTTCCTGTTCTATCTGCCGGCTGTGCTCTGGTGTTTCGCCTGTCGGACCGCCTTGCGCGCCTGGCTTGGGCTGCTGGTGCCGAGCGCGGTTTTGGGGGCTGTCTACGCCTGCGCACGGTGGCTTGTGTGAAAGAGGGTTTTCGTCAGGCGATGGCCTGGTTGCACACCTGGGCGGGGCTGGTGTTTGGCTGGTTGCTGTTCGCCATTTTCCTGACCGGCACGCTTTCGTACTTCAAGGAAGAGATCACCCAGTGGGCCCAGCCGGAAATCGTCCCCCACGAAGTCTCCGATGCAGTTGCTGCCGAGCGTGCCCAGCAATGGCTGCAAGCCAACGCCCCGGATGCCAAACGCTGGTTCATCCGCCTGCCTGACGAGCGCAATCCGGACATCGCCCTGACGTTCAACCCGGCCAAAGGCGGCTTCGAACAGAAATCCCTGGACTCTGTCAGCGGCCAGCCGGTGCAGGCCCGCGAAAGCATGGGTGGCGAGTTCTTCTATCGCTTCCATTTCCAGTTGCAGATGCCCCATCCATGGGGGCGCTGGCTGGCGTCGGTGGCGGCGATGGTGATGTTCGTTGCGCTGATCAGCGGGATCATCACCCACAAGAAAATCTTCAAGGAGTTCTTCACTTTCCGCCCGCGCAAGGGCCAGCGCACCTGGCTGGACGGGCATAACGCGGTGGCCGTGCTGATCCTGCCGTTCCACCTGATGATTACCTACAGCAGCCTGGTCATCTTCATGACCATGGTCATGCCGGCCAGTATCCTGACCACCTACGGCAGCAACACCAGCGCATTCTTCGACGACCTGTTTCCGGCGTTCAAGTCAGCCCCGCCGGTCTCTGAAGCCGCGCCGCTGGCGTCCATCGTGCCCATGCTCGAAGTGGCCACGCAGAAATGGGACGGCAGCCGGGTAGGGCTGATTACCGTGAACAATCCCGGCAAGGCCAACGCAACCGTGGCTCTGGGCCGCAATGGCGCCGATCACATTCCTCACGAGCCGGGCACGGCGCTGATGCTCAACGGCGTCACCGGCGAGCTGACCCAAGAGAGCAGCATGACCGCTGCGTCTCTGCTGCTGGCCGGCGGCATGTACGGGTTGCACATGGGCCACTTCGCCGGGCCGTTGCTGCGCTGGCTGTATTTCCTCGCCGGGATCGGAGGCACGGCGATGATTGCGACCGGGCTGGTGATCTGGCTCGGTAAACGTCGGCTCAAGCACGCCAAGTCTGGCGTTTTGCCGTTCGAGTTGAAGCTGGTGGAGATGCTCAACGTGGCGAGCATGTCCGGCCTGATGCTGGCGGTGGTGAGCTTCTTCTGGGCCAACCGTCTGTTGCCGGTGAGCTTCGCCGCACGCAGTGACTGGGAAGTGAAGACGTTTTTCTGCGTCTGGGGTCTGGCGTTGCTGCACGCCTTTGGCCGGGTGTTTTTCCGGGACGGACGCACGGCCTGGCGTGAGCAACTGACCCTGGCGGCGGCCTTGTACTGCCTGTTGCCGGTGCTGGATATGGTTACGGCGGGCAGTTATCTTTGGGCGTCGCTCAAGCAGGGGCAGTGGACGCTGGCAGCGCTGGACCTGACTGCGTTGGCCACCGGAGTGTTCCTGGCGTGGGGAGCCTTGGGGTTTCGCGGTGAGGGGCAGGGCTTGATCGCGAGCAAGCTCACTCCTACAGGTTCGAGTCGTAAGCAGGATTCTCGCCAGACACTGACCGGTGGGAGCGAGCTTGCTCGCGAAGGCGTCAGCGAAGGCACCGCCGTGCAGGAGGCCCGCTGATGCTTCTGGCCACCTTGCTCTGCTACGTCGGTTTCACTGCGCTGTGCCTGTCCATGAACCGCCACGCCGAGGATCTGCTTGGCGCTTCGCTTTCAGTTGCACGGAGCCGGGCGGCGAGATGGCTGGGCTGGGGCGTGCTGGCCTTGTCATTGTGGGTCGCTCTGGTTTCGCTAAGCGTGGGGCAGGCGTTGGTGCAATGGTTTGCCGCGCTCATGGGCAGCGCGTTTGTTCTGGTTTTCGTGATGTCTTATTGGCCAAGGCTGGCCGTGTCGTTGGCGGCAATCGGTGCAGTGCTCTGCCCGGTGGCTGCCTGCTTTCAACTTCTGGCCTGAGCCCTTTCAATGATCGACCTCACCCCGCCGCCTGGTGCGGCTCCCACTGATGCCGATCAGGACGCCCCCCAGGCGGCTCGCGCCCATTTTCTGAAAGTCTTCCTGTCCCAGCGCCCGCAGATGGAGGCGCTGGTAAGCCGGCGGGTCGGCTGTCGAGCCACCGCCGCCGATCTGGTGCAAGACCTGTTCGTGCGTTTCTGGCGCCGACCGCTGGTGCAGGTCGAGGAACTCAACACCTATCTGTTGCGTTGCGCGGGCAACATCGCCATCGATCATTTGCGCACCGAAGGCACGCGGGCGCGGATCAACGAAGGGCTGATCCCCGACGAGCAGGAATTGCGCAGCGACGAGCCCCAGGCTGCGCTGGAGGCCAGCAACGACCTGCGCCACATCGAAGCGGCCCTGCGTGGCTTGCCGGACAAGACCCGGCAGATATTCCTGCTCAACCGCATCCATGGACGCAAATACGCCGAGATCGCCAAGGCCATGGGGCTTTCGCAAAGTGCCGTGGAAAAACATATGATGCGCGCCTTGCAAGCCTGCAAGGCGAGCCTGGATCAGGACGCTCGTCGATGAAAGCGCCCCTGGAATCCACCGCCATGATCACCCCCGAACAACAGGATGCGGCTTTGAGCTGGCTGAGCCTGTTGCACAACCAGCCAACGGCTGCGGACCAGGCGCGGTTCAGCCGATGGCTGCAAGCCGATCCCGCGCACGCCCAGGCCTATGCTCAGGCGCAGGTCGTCTGGGAGATGAGCGAGGAACCCGCCGCGACACTGGCCCGGGAAGACGACGCGGCATTGCAGGCGCTGCTGGCGGCCATGGATGCACCCCCGCGCCGTTCTCGGTCGTACTGGGGCGCATCGCTGGCAATGGCGGCGTGCCTGCTGCTAATGGTCAGCATGGGCCTGGGCTGGCAGCCGCAGCGCTGGGCCGACGATTTCGGCGCCGATTATGTGTCTGCGCCGGGGCAGGTGCGCACCGTGACGCTGGCCGATCAGTCGCAGGTGACCCTCGATGCCGACAGCGCCATCGCCGTGCATTTCACAGGCGGCGAGCGCCACGTGCAGTTGCGTCGGGGCGCGGCGTTCTTTCAAGTGACTCACACCGGCGAGCCGTTCGTGGTCGATGGCCGCCAGGGCGAAACCCGTGTGCTGGGCACGCAGTTCGAGGTGCGGCTTCAGCCTGCCGGTGCGCAGGTGACGGTGCTGTCCGGGCGGGTGGGCGTGAAAGCGGCCAGCGACCTGCCCCAGCAGATACTCACGGCAGGGCAGCGGGTTGCCTACGATCAGACGCACACCACCGACCCGCAAGCGGTGGACAGCGAAAACCAACTGGCCTGGCGCCAGGGTTGGCTCAACTACTACCGCACCCCGCTGGCCGACGTGCTCAACGACCTGAGCCGCTATTACCCCGGTCGCATCATCGTGCTCAACGATCAACTGGCGGCGAAGAAAGTCAGTGGCAGCTTCCCCAGCAACGACCCGGTGGCGGTGTTGACGGCGTTGAAGTCGGTCGTCGGGTTCGAGCAGTACGAAGCCCTGGGGCGAGTGATTGTGATCCGGTGATGGAGCTTTTGTAGGAGCGCGCTCGCCCGCGATTGCGGTGTGTCTGTGACATCTTCAGCGCATGACACAGCGCGATCGCGGGCAAGCGCGCTCCTACAGTGAATGCTTCGGGTCTTACGAGAGGCATATCTGATTGAAAATCTGGTTCGGCATTTCTCTGCTTACCGCCTGGAGCACCTGCATCCAGGCGGCGCAGCCTGCCTATGATTTTTCGATCCCGGCCAGGCCCTTGCCCCAGGCGCTGAGCGATTTCAGCCGCGTCACGGGGCAGGGCGTGATCTACACCCAGGACGCGCCCTACGGCGTCGATGCGCCCGCTATCAGCGGTTCCATGAGCGCCGAGCAGGCCCTCCAGCGGTTGCTCGGCGGAACCGGCCTGACCTTTCGCCGCGTTACGGCCGACACCTTCACCCTGGAGCCCATTGCCAGTGATGGCGCGCTTACCCTGGGCCTGACCCGGATCGACTCGCGCCGCAACGCAGCCGAAAGTTATCAGCTCCCGGTCAGCACCTCGGTGATGCGCTCATCCGCGTCACGGCTGGAAACCCCGCAGACTATCAGCGTGGTTCCTGCGCAGGTGTTGCGCGATCAGGCGCCGCGCAATCTTGACGATGCGCTGAGCAACGTCAGCGGCGTGACCCAGGGCAACACGCTGGGCAGCACCCAGGACACCTTGATGAAACGCGGCTTCGGCGACAACCGCGACGGCGCGATCATCCGCGACGGCATGCCGGTGGTGCAGGGTCGCAGCCTCAATGCCACTGCCGAGCGCATCGAAGTGCTCAAGGGCCCGGCGTCGCTGCTGTACGGCATTCAGGATCCTGGCGGCGTCATCAACGTGGTCAGCAAGCGCCCGCAATTGCAGGCCTACAATGCGCTGACCGCACGGGGCTCGACCTACGGCTCGGGCAAGAATGGCAGCGGCGGCACGCTGGACAGCACAGGTCCCTTGGGGCAGAGCGGGCTGGCCTACCGCATGATCGTCGATCATGAAGACGAAGATTACTGGCGCAACTACGGCGTGCATCGCGAGTCGCTGATAGCACCTTCGCTGGCCTGGTACGGCGAAGACACCCAGTTGCTGGCCGCATATGAGCATCGCGAATTCCTCTCGCCCTTCGACCGGGGCACGGCCATCGACCCACGCACCAACCGTCCGCTGGACATCCCCGCGACACGCCGTCTGGATGAGCCGTTCAACGACATGGAAGGGCGCTCGGAGCTCTACCGTTTCGAGGCCGATCATCAGTTCGACGACAACTGGCAAGGCCACCTGGGCTACAGCTACAACCGCGAAACCTACGATGCCAGCCAGGTGCGCATCACGGCGGTGAACCCGGCCAACGGCACCCTAACGCGCTCGATGGATGGCACCGGCGATGCCCTGAGCACTGATCGCTTCACCACCCTGACCCTCAACGGCAATGTCAGCTTCGCGGGCATGCAACATGATCTGCTGTTCGGGTTCGACGACGAGTACCGCAAAATCTATCGCGGGGAACTGATCCGGCAAAGGAGCCTCAACGCCTTCAGCTATCTGAACCCTGTCTACGGCCAGGAAGTGGAAGGCACTCAGGTCAGCGTGGCGGACAGCAACCAGGTGGACCTCCTGCGCAGCGACTCGCTGTTTTTTCAGGATTCCGTTCACCTCACCGATCACTGGATCCTGGTGGCTGGCGCCCGCTATCAGGTGTTCGATCAGCAGGCGGGAAAGGGCACGCCCTTTACCCGCAATACCGATCTGAATGGCCAGAAGTGGATTCCCCGCGCGGGGCTGGTGTACCGCTACACCGATGAGCTGTCGTTCTATGGCAGCTACACCGAGTCGTTCAAGCCCAACTCCAGCATCGCCGCGCTGGCCGGCGGCACGGTACTGGACTCCGCCACATTGCCCGAGCAATCCCGCGCCTGGGAGCTGGGCGCCAAGTGGGATTCGGACGACGGCATCAGCGCAAGCCTGGCGCTGTTCGACATCAAGAAGCGCAATGTGCTGGTGGCCAATTTCGATTCGCTGACCGCCAATACGGTGTACACAACCGCAGGCGAGGTCCGCTCCCGAGGCGTCGAACTGGACCTGAGCGGGCAGCTTTCGGAGCGCTGGAGCCTGATCGGCGGCTATGCCTTCACCGACGCGTGGGTGGTGAAGGATCCGACGCTGACTGGCAATCGCCTGCAGAACGTGCCCCGGCACAGCGGCTCGCTGTCGGCGGTGTATGACTTCGGTTCGATGCTGGGCGGCGACCGGTTGCGGGCAGGCGCCGGGGCGCATTACGTGGGCGAGCGCGCCGGTAACCCGGACAACGATTTCGACTTGCCTGGCTACACGGTCGCTGATGCCTTCGCCACCTATGAAACCCGGCTGGACGGGCAGAAGGTCAAGTTTCAGCTCAACGTGAAGAACCTGTTCGACCGCACCTATTACAGCTCGGCGGTGAGCCGGTTCTTCGTGTCGATGGGGGATTCGCGGCAGGTAATCCTGGCCACAACGCTCGAATTCTGAAACACGTTCCGTAGCAGCACGGCTTGCCGGCGGGGGCGTCTTCGAAATCGCTCCCGCCGGCAAGCCGTGCTGCTACGAGGGGATCGACTCAAAACACGCTTTTACTGAAACGCCGACCGATATTCCCCGGCTGTTGCGCCCATTGCCTGTTTGAACTTGTTGCTGAAGTGGCTGGCGCTGGCAAAGCCGCATTCCAGCGCAATCTCGCCAAAGGCCATTCGCGTCGTGCGCAGCAGTTCCCGGGCGCGGTTCATGCGGCGGGCCAGCAGGTACCGGTGTGGCGGCAGGCCGAAGCTTTCCCGGAACATGCGGGCGAAGTGGTATTCAGACAGCGCGCACATCGAGGCCAGTTGCCCGAGGCTCAAGGGCTCGGCCAGGTTCTGCTCGATGAACTCCACCAGTTGCCGACGCAGGTGCGGTGCCAGCCCGCCTTTCAGGCGCAGGCCATCGCGTAGCCCGACCTGGCCCAGAATCATGTGGTCGAGCAGTTCGTGGGCCAGGCTGCTGGTCTGCAGGCGCTCTCCCGGCTCGCTCCAGTTCATGCCGATCAGGCGATGAAAGCGCGCAGCCTGCTGCGGATCGTCGATGAAGGTGTTTTCCCGCAGCATCATCTCCCGTGGTTCGCGGTCCAGCAGGGTGACGCAGTTGAGGGCGAACTGTTCGGGGCTGATGTAGAGGTGGGCCAGGCGGATGTCGCCGTTGATCACCCATGAGGACTGATGCCCGGCCGGCAGCACGCAGAGTTTGTCCGGCGCGCCCTTGAGGCGCGGCTGGTCGCGACGGTAGGTGCCGGTGCCGCCCGCGATGTAGCAGGACAGGGTGTGGTGACTCGGCGCGTGATAATCCTGGGAATCGTGCCGGTTGTTCCACAGCGCCGCCACCACGCCATCGCCCAGGGCAGCACTCTGCTCCAACTGCGCGTGGGGCGAGCTGTTGAGCGACTGAAACACCTGGATCTGATCGAGTGACGACATGCCGGTTCTCGTAGCATCTGGCGATAAACATCCCGTAGCAGCACGGCTTGCCGGCGGGAGCGATCTCAAGGCCGCCCCCGCCGGCATCGGAACGCCGCCCGGCCGTGCTGCTACGAGGGGATAGCGTACCGCTTGGCCTTGCATCGTACCCCCTGGACGCGATCAAAAGCGCAAGATTTTGCAAATGCCCGCCTGCGACGCCCCTCAGACTCAAGCTTCATTGAGGAGCCCGTCATGAACATCTCGTTGTACCTGCTGACCGTCCTGATCTGGGGCACCACCTGGATCGCCCTGAAACTGCAACTGGGTGAGGTGGCGATTGCGGTATCCATCGTTTACCGCTTCGGTCTGGCGGCGTTGATTCTGTTCGCCATGCTGCTGGTCAGCGGCAAGCTGCAGAAGGTCAATCGTCGCGGACAATTGATCTGCCTGGCCCAGGGCTTGTGCCTGTTCTGCGTCAATTTCATGTGCTTTCTGCACGCCAGCCAATGGATTCCCAGCGGCCTGGTGGCCGTGGTGTTCTCGACCTCGACCTTGTGGAATGCGCTCAATGCACGGGTGTTCTTCAAGCAGAAGATCGCCCGCAACGTGCTGACCGGCGGCGCGCTTGGCTTGTTGGGACTGGGCTGTCTGTTCTGGCCTGAACTGTCGGGGCACAGCGCCAGCCGCGAAACCCTGATCGGACTGGGCCTGGCGCTGCTCGGCACCCTGTGTTTCTCGGCGGGCAATATGCTGTCCAGCCTGCAACAGAAAGCCGGCCTGCGCCCGCTGACCACCAACGCCTACGGAATGCTGTATGGCGCGGCGATGCTGAGCGTGTATTGCCTGGTCAGCGGCACGCCGTTCGCGTTCGAGTGGAATGCGCGCTACATCGGCTCGCTGTTGTATCTGGTGATTCCGGGCTCGGTGATTGGCTTCACGGCCTACCTGACGCTGGTCGGCCGCATGGGCCCAGAGCGCGCGGCCTATTGCACGGTATTGTTTCCGGTGGTGGCGCTCAACGTTTCGGCGTATGCCGAAGGCTACCAATGGACCCTGCCCGCGCTGATGGGGCTGGTGCTGGTGATGGTGGGCAACGTGCTGGTGTTCAGGAAGCCCAAGGCGGTGGTGCCGGTGGGAGCGAAGCTGGCTTAAAAAATGTGGGTGTTTGTGATACCGCTATCGCGAGCAAGCTCACTCCTACAGGGGAGTGCGATCCCTGTAGGAGTGAGCTTGCTCGCGATTCGATGTATCAGACGCTGAAGGACTTCAACCCTTCCACACCTGCTGATTCACCAGATCCTGTGGCTTCTCGCCCAGCAACGCCGCACGCAGGTTGGCGTAGGCGCGGTCGGCCATGGCCTGGCGGGTTTCGTGGGTGGCCGAGCCGATGTGCGGCAGGGTCACGGCGTTGCTCAACTGGAACAGCGGCGATTCGGCCAGAGGCTCCTTCTCGTACACATCCAGCCCTGCACCGCGAATGGTGCCGTTCTGCAAGGCTTCGATCAGCGCAGGCTCGTCGACGATCGGGCCGCGGGCGATGTTCACCAGGATCGCGCTCTTCTTCATCAGGCCCAGTTCGCGGGTGCTGATCAGGTGCTTGGTCTTCTCGCTCAGTGGCACCACCAGGCAGACGAAATCCGCTTCGGCCAGCAGTTGATCCAGAGTGCGGAATTGCGCGCCCAGCTCCTGCTCGACCGCCGTCTTGCGGCTGTTGCCGCTGTAGATGATCGGCATGTTGAAGCCCAGGCGACCGCGTCGGGCCACGGCCGCGCCGATGTTGCCCATGCCCACGATACCCAGGGTCTTGCCGTAGACATCGGTGCCGAAATGCGGCGCTTCGATGCTGCGTTTCCAGTTGCCGGCCTTGGTGTAGGCATCCAGCTCGGCGACGCGACGGGCGCTGCTCATGATCAGCGAGAAGCCAAGGTCCGCGGTGCTTTCGGTCAGCACGTCAGGGGTGTTGGTCAGCATGATGCCGCGTTCGGTGAGGTAGCTGACGTCGTAGTTGTCGTAACCCACCGAGATGCTTGAAACCACTTCCAGCTGCTTTGCGCTTTCCAGTTGCTCGCGACCCAGCTTGCGGCCCGCACCGATCATGCCGTGGCTGTGGGGCAGCGCTTCGTTGAACTGTTCGTTCAAATCACCCTTTTTCGGGTCCGGGATGATCACGTTGAAGTCTTGCTGCAGGCGCTCGGCCATTTCCGGGGACACGCGGCTGAAGGCAAGGACGGTCTTTTTCATCGGATAGCTTCTCTCGGGCGGTTCAGATGGGAAGTGCGTAGCACGCTAACATTCTTGCGACGGGATTGGCAGGGCTGCGGCGGTTGACTGTAGGAGCGCGCTTGCCCGCGACCGCATGGTGTCAGACATCGACGGTGCGTCTGATACGCCGCCGTCGCGGGCAAGCGCGCTCCTACAAAAGCGGGCGTTATCCGTTACACCATCTCCGGCAATACATGGGTCTGCAAATCCGCCTCGTGGGCTGCCATGATTTCTGGCAGCGAGCCGCGCAGGTACTCGACCCAGGTCTTGATCTTGGCATCCAGGTACTGGCGCGACGGATAGATCGCGTACAGGTTCAGCTCGTGGGAGCGGTAGTGCGGCAGCACGCGAACCAGCGAGCCATTGCGCAAGCCTTCGATGGCCGAGTAGATCGGCAGGATCCCGATGCCCATGCCGCTGCTGATGGCCGCTTTCATCGCATCGGCCGAGTTCACCAGGAACGGCGAGCTGGCGATGGTCACGGTTTCCTGGCCTTCGGGGCCGTCGAACGCCCATTTCTCCAGCGGGAACACGGGGCTCACCAGGCGCAGGCACGCGTGGTTGAGCAGGTCCGCCGGCTTGTGGGCCATGCCGAATGCCTTGATGTAGGCGGGGGAGGCGCACACGATGCTGTAGGTGATGCCCAGGCGCTGCGACACGAACCCTGAGTCCGGCAGCTCGCTGGCCAGCACGATGGACACGTCGTAGCCTTCTTCGAGCAGGTCCGGCACGCGGTTGGTCATGGTCAGGTCGAACGACACGTCCGGGTGGTTGCGCCGGTAGCGGGCGATGGCGTCGATCACGTAATGCTGGCCGACGCCAGTCATCGAATGCACCTTCAGTTGCCCGGCGGGGCGCGCATGAGCGTCGCTGGCTTCGGCTTCCGCTTCCTCGACATAGCCGAGAATCTGCTCGCAGCGCAGCAGGTAGCGCTTGCCGGCTTCAGTCAGGGCGATGCGTCGGGTGGTGCGGTTCAGGAGTCGGGTTTGCAGGTGCGCTTCGAGATTGGAAACGGCACGGGAAACGTTGGCGGTGGTGGTGTCCAGTTGAGCCGCGGCAGCCGTGAAGCTGCCCGCCTGTGCCACGCAACTGAAAGCGCGCATGTTTTGCAGAGTGTCCATGGGCCGTTCTCTGGTGAGATGGCAAATTGTGACATGAAGTTACTGATCCATGTCAGCTATACCAATGGATTATCTTCCGTTCGGTAACAAAGATTCACAGAAGTCCCGGCTTATCGCCGTATCAGGCGCATCCTAGAATCGCGGCTCGAATCATTCCTCCTCCATTCGGGTAATTGCAGCTGTGCCGCGTCGCATCCTCAGAGGGCTCAAGCCCCTCAGTGTCTGGGCTTTAACGTTACTCATCAGCGGCTGCATTGGAACCGGCGGAATCGCCCCCCAAGACACCTCGATGTCGCCCGATTCGCTGGCGACGGACGAGGCGATCAAGGAGGCCGCCAAGGACGCCCACTGGCCAGATGGCCAATGGTGGCGCGCCTATGGCGACGATCAGCTCAACCACTGGATCGACCTCGCAGCCCTGGGCAGCCCCAGCCTGGCGATGGCCGCTGCCCGCGTGCGGCAGGCCAAGGCCATGGCCGGGATCGCCGAGTCGGCAGAATCCCTGCAGATCAACGGCGACAGCACGCTCAAGCGGCATAACTGGCCTACCGACCAGTTCTACGGCCCGGGCGAGCTGTCCAACACCAGCACCTGGGACAACAACGCCTCCATCGGCCTGAGCTATTCCCTGGACCTGTGGGGCCGGGAAAGCAACAACACCGAGCAGGCGCTGGACCTGGCGCACATGAGCGCGGCCCAGGAGCGCCAGGCGCAACTGGAATTGCAGGACAACATCGTACGTGCCTACATCCAGCTGTCGTTGAACTACGCCCAGCGCGACATCGTCGAGGCGACCCTGGCCCAGCAGCAACAGATTCTGGAACTGGCGCAGCGTCGCCTCAAAGGCGGCATCGGCACCCATTTCGAAGTCAGCCAGGCGGAAACGCCGCTGCCGGAAACCCATCGCCAGATCGACTCCCTGGATGAAGCCATCGCCCTGAGCCGCAACCAGATCGCTGCGCTCGCAGGGAAAGGGCCGGGTGAAGGCGCCTCGATCCAGCGTCCGGGCCTGTCGTTGAAGACAGCACTCAAGCTGCCATCGGCGTTGCCGGCGCAACTGCTCGGCCAGCGTCCGGACGTGGTCGCCAGCCGCTGGCGCGTGGCCGCTCAGGCCCGGGGCATTGATGTTGCGCACGCCGGTTTCTACCCCAACGTCGATTTGATGGGCAGCCTGGGCTACATGGCCACTGGCGGCGGGATGCTGGAATTTCTGACCGGCAAGAAATTCAACTACAGCGTCGGCCCGGCCATCAGCCTGCCGATCTTCGACGGCGGCCGTCTGCGCTCTGAACTGGGTGTGGCCTCGGCCGGTTACGACGCGGCGGTAGCGCAGTACAACGAAACCCTGGTGAACGCGCTCAAGAGCATTTCCGATCAGTTGATTCGTCGTGAGTCGATGAACAAGCAGCAGGTGTTCGCCGACCAGTCGGTGGCCGCAGCGCAGAAAACCTATGACATCGCCATGGTTGCGTACCAGCGCGGGCTGACGGATTACCTCAATGTGCTGAACGCGCAGACCCTGCTGTTTCATCAGGAGCAGGTGCAGCAGCAGGTCCAGGCCGCACGCCTGACCGTGCACGCCGAGCTGGTGGTGGCGTTGGGTGGTGGGTTGATGGCGGGCAATGATTCGCCGGCCGCAGACAAGATCGCCGCGCCGAAAACCCCGGCGTTGTTGAAGGTTTTCGACAAAAAATGAACAGCGCACTCAGCTGGTTCAGATCCCTGGAGTGGCGCCGTGAACTCAACGGTTGGGCGCGCAGTGACGGGGTGACGTGGGTCTACATCGCCAAGGTGTTGCTCGCGGCATTCCTGACCTACTGGGTCGCGATGCGCCTGGAGCTGCCGCAACCGCGCACGGCGATGATTACCGTGTTCATCGTCATGCAGCCGCAGAGCGGGCATGTGTTCGCCAAGAGTTTCTATCGCCTGTTGGGCACCCTGGCGGGCTCCGTGGTGATGGTCACCCTGATGGCGTTGTTCGCCCAGAACAGCGAACTGTTCCTGGGCAGCCTGGCGATCTGGGTCGGCTTCTGCTGCGCGGGGGCTGCGCGCTATCGCAACTTTCGCGCCTACGGTTTCGTGCTCGCCGGTTACACCGCGGCGATGACTGGCCTGCCAGCCCTGGCCCATCCGGAAACCGCGTTCATGGCGGCCATGTGGCGGGTGCTGGAGATTTCCCTGGGGATCGTCTGCTCGACCCTGGTCACTGCCGCGATCCTGCCGCAAAGCTCGGGCGCCGCCATGCGTAATGCGCTGTATCAGCGCTTCGGCGTTTTTGCGCGATTCGTGGTCAGCGGGCTGCGCGGCGAGACTGACCCGGCAGCGACCGAGGCCAGCAACGTGCGTTTCATTGCCGATGCCGTGGGGCTGGAAGGCCTGCGCGCGGTCACGGTTTTCGAAGACCCGCACATGCGTCGGCGCAACGGCCGCCTGAACCGCCTGAACAGCGAATTCATGAGCATCACCACGCGCTTCAACGCATTGCATCAGTTGCTTGAGCGTCTGCGACGTCGCGGCGAGACACCAGCGATACAGGCCATCGAACCCGGCCTGCGAACCCTTGCCGAATTGCTCGAACACTTCGCCGGACGCGCCCTGACCGACGCCGATGCCGCGTCGCTCGCCGCGCGCCTGAGCGTCTACAAGAGCGAGCTGCCGAGCCAGGTTCGCAGCCTGCGCGCGGAGTTCGTCAAGACCGACCCGACTGACGACGAGTTGCTGGATTTCCACACCGCCTTCGAGCTGCTCTACCGCTTCGTCGACGACATGCACGATTACGCGCAAACCCACGCCTCGCTGGCCGATCACAGCCACGAGCGTGAGAAGTGGGTCGAGCCGTTCGTCAACACCACCAACTGGATGCTGTCGCTCGCCTCGGGCCTGCGCGCCACGGTGATTCTGGGCGTGATGTCGGCGTATTGGGTCGCCACTGCCTGGCCCAGTGGCGCGACCATGACCTTGGTGTCGGCGGCGACCATCGCCCTGTCGGCCACCACGCCGAACCCGCGCCGGATGGCGTTTCAGATGGGTTGCGGCACGGCCCTGGGCGCACTGATCGGCTTCTTCGAAACCTTTTTCGTGTTCCCGCAGATCGACGGTTTTCCGCTGTTATGCATGGTGCTGGCGCCGGTGTTCGCCTTCGGCGCGTTCCTGACCACGAGGCCGCAGTGGGTGGGTGTCGGGCTGGGGCTGCTGATCTTTTTCAGCATCGGTTCGGCGCCGGACAACCTGACGGTCTACAACCCCTACGCATTCATCAACGACTACATCGCCATGGTCATCGGCATGCTGCTGTGTGCGGCGGCGGGGGCGATCATCATGCCGCCCAACAGCCGCTGGTTCTGGCGCAGGCTGGAGGGTGATCTGCGCCAGCAGGTGAGCTTCGCCATCAGCGCGCCGCTCAAGGGCATCCGTTCGAACTTCGAGAGCCGCACCCGCGACCTCATGCATCAGGCCTACGGGCTGGCCGCTGGTAAACCCGAGGTGCAGCGCAACCTGCTGCGCTGGATGTTCGTGGTGCAGGAGATCGGCCACGCGATCATCGAACTGCGCCGCGAGCAGGACGCCTTGCCGGTGCACCCAAGCTACGCCGAATCCCAGGCCTGGCGCCAGGCGATCCGCGCCATGGGCCGTTCGCTGGTGCGGCTGTTCATAGCTCCCGATCGCCACAACCTGGCGCGCAGCCTGTACGCGGTGGACCACGCGATCATCTGCGTGCAGAACACCGACGAGCCGTTCGCCCCGCACTTCGATACCTCGGCACTGCGGCGGGTCAAGAGCTACCTGCACTTCATCCGCACCTGCCTGCTCGACCCGCAATCGCCACTGGCCGCCTACGCGCCGGCCCAAGCCGCGCAAGGACTTTTCCATGCCTCGTGAAATCGCCTTCCACGGCGTTTACATGCCCACCGTGACCGTCATGTTCCTGGTGGCCATGGTGCTCGCCTGGGCCCTGGACCGCTTCATGTCCGGGCTCGATCTGTACCGTTTCTTCTGGCATCCGGCGCTGCTGCGTCTGAGCCTGTTCAGCTGCATTTTCGGCGCGATGGCGCTCACTGTTTACCATTGAGGTGCATGGTTCAAAGATGAAAAAGCTTTTCAGCCTGATCGCCACATTGTTGATCCTGGCCCTGGCCATCTGGATCGGCCGGTTGCTGTGGATTCACTACATGGACACCCCCTGGACCCGTGACGGGCGTGTGCGCGCGGACGTGATCAACGTGGCGGCCGATGTCAGCGGCGTGGTGGTCGAAGTGCCGGTCAAGGACAACCAGCCGGTGAAAAAGGGCGACCTGCTGATGCAGATCGACCCCGAGCATTACCAGTTGGCGGTCAAGCAGGCCGAAGCGATGGTGGCTTCACGCAAGGCCACCTGGGAGATGCGCAAGGTCAACGCGGCGCGCCGCAAGGACATGGACGCGCTGGTGATTTCCGCGGAAAACCGCGAAGACGCCTCCAACGTCGCCAACTCCGCCCAGGCAGACTACCAACTGGCGGTGGCGCAACTGGAAGCGGCGCAGTTGAACCTGCAACGCACCAAGGTGCTGGCGGCGGTGGATGGCTACGTCACCAACCTCAATGTGCATCGCGGTGACTACGCGCGCATCGGTGAGGCGAAGATGGCGGTGGTGGACCGCAACTCGTTCTGGGTCTACGGCTTCTTCGAGGAAACCAAGCTGCCCCACGTCAAGATCGGCGACCCGGCTGACATGCAGTTGATGAGCGGCGAAGTGATGAAAGGCCACGTCGAGAGCATCGCCCGGGCGATCTACGACCGCGACAACCCGGAAAGCCGCGAACTGATCGCCGACGTCAACCCGACCTTCAACTGGGTGCGCCTGGCCCAGCGCGTGCCGGTACGCATCCATCTGGATAACGTACCGGACAGCGTGGTGCTGGCGGCGGGGATTACCTGCACGGTGATCGTCAATCCGCAGTAATCATGTGTTGATGCTGCCGGTTGAACGCTAGCCTCCGGTTCTATTGAGCGCCTTCAAGGGGTGGAAGGGGTAAGGGCGCAGGTGCTTGAGCTGTGCGAGTACCTTGCTGGCCACCTGATGTTGTGACACCAGGGAATAACTCTTGCCCAGAAGCTTGCGGGCCAGCGGCCCGACTATTTCAACAAGGGCCGCCAGCAGGGCCGTATCGTAATGTTCTGCGGCTTCCTGGGGCGTGTCGGCTTGAGCGCCTCGTACCACTTGCAGCGCCGCTGAGGTCTGGCCCAGCAGAAAGGACACCAACATACGTGCCGCCACGTGTGTTCCGCCGGTCAAGGGGAGCGTGGCGGCGAGGGAGAGTGCCTGAAGCATGAACACGCCGACCGTCAGCAATTGGTCGGTCAACCGTTCGCTGTCGGTGGACACCAGCGTGTCGATATCCGAGAGCATCCGCTGGATCCGCAGCGCGTGGAGCGCCTCGAAGGGCTCGTTTGCCTTGTAGAACCACAGGGGCGGCAACTCCGCAAAGCTGCGGTTGCCCGGCACACTGACGAATCTGAGTTGGTCGTGGCCTGGCTTGATCTGCTGGTAAAGAGGCATGCGCTGCAGAACCAGACGACGCAGTTTCGGCGATGTGGTGACGAAGTGGTAATGACTGATGAACTCGGTGGGCAATGGCACGACTGCGTCGGCTTCGTCGGCACCGAGGAATATCATCAGGCTGTCGGCTGAGCGGTCATTCTGCCAGCGCAGTTGCAGGCATTGCGTCACGTCCACGCGGGTGTGGCGGGACTGGTAACGCACCAGCTCCAGAACCGTTGCGCTGCCGCCATATGCATTGGCCAGTTTCTTATGAGCTGCGCTGATGCCAGCCCGCCTGGCGAACCGTTCCAGTCGCTGGCGGACCTCTGCCCTGGCCTGCAGTGTGAGCAGGAACTTCGCGTTGGGCGTGCCGAGCCGGGTGCGCACGCTGGCCTGATAGCTCGTCTGCAGGTTTGCCGACTCAAGGGCCTTCGTCAGGTCCGGCGGGTAGTTTTTGGGCCAGTTGATCTCTACATCGGTGAATGCAGCAAGATCCTTTTGGTAAGCATCGGTGACGATCTCGTCGAGCGGGAAACTCTTGCGCTCCCGTCGCGATGTGACCGTGCCGCTTCCCGTCAGGCCCAGATTGGAATGACGCTGACGAAAGCTGACCGAGATTGGGGTGGTGGAGTTGATCTGTTCCTTGAGGCCCGGGGGGGCCGTGGAGCGATCAATCAGCTTGCGTATCGCATCGTGGATGTATTGCACAGGGTTCAGAAGCGCCGGGTCGTAGACGTCATCGATGAGGGCGATCATCTCATCGGTGAGTTGGTTCAGTTCCGCGTCGCTGAGTTCAGGCTCGAGTTGCCGGGTCGATGCCTCGGGTTCGGCGGCACGAGCGCTTTTATCGGCAGGTGGAGGAGGAGATTTCATGGTGTCTTCCTTGACAGTTGCCAGCCTCACGGAGAGGCCTTTTGGATAAGCCCGTTTTCAGGGCGACTGAAGGAAGTATCGGATCATGGCGGGCTATTTTCTGTAGCCCGTTTCTTCAAGTTCATGGGTATTCGGCGTCAGCCTAGATACCCTGATTCGCCGGGTGGGATTGCTTCTCAAAGAGGGCCTTGAAGCTTGAAACGCTTGCTCAGAATCCGTTCCAGCACGGCCTTGGGCAGCAGGCGTGCCATCAGCGGCAGTGCCCGGCTACCGTTGCCGGAGCGCAGCAGGCGCGGCGGGTTGGGCTTGCTCACTGCGGTGAGCACGTCCCGGGCGAAGTCGCTGGCGGGAGTGGGGTTGGTTTGCGAGGCGTTGGCGCGGGCGCGGATGCCTTCGCGCAGCGGCCACCAGGGTGAGCCTTCCTGAATGACCTGTTCGGCTTCATGGCTGGCGTTTTTCGCGAACTGGGTGTCGATGGCGCCGGGCTGCACTTCCATGACCTTGATGCCGAATGGCGCAAGCTCCATGCGCAGGGCGTCGCTCATGGCCCCCACGGCGGCTTTCGATGCGCAGTAGGCGCCGCCGAACGGCGTGACCAGCACCCCGGACACGCTGCCGATGTTGACCACCAGCCCCTTGTTTTTACGAAGCAGACCGAACAGCGCGCGGGTGACGCCGACGATGGAAAATACGTTGGTCTCGAACTGCCTGCGCATGGCCTCGACACCGCCGTCGAGCAGCGGGCCGATGCCGCCGTAGCCGGCGTTGTTGATCAGTACGTCCAGCCCTTTGTCATGGGCTTCCAGTTGCTCGGACAGGCGGGCGAGGGCAGCGCTGTCGTTGACGTCCACTTGCACGGCGGTGAAGCCGGCAGCGGCCAGCACCTGGACATCCGCCGGCTTGCGCGCTGTCGCCCAGACCTCATGGCCGGCAGCCTTGAAGGCGTCGGCCATGGCGCGGCCGATGCCGCTGGAGCAACCGGTAATCAATACGACGGGCATGGGATTCGTTCCTTGAACAATGAGAGGGCTCAGCCGGAGAAAGTGCCTTGCAGGCGCTCGGCACGAAACTCCAGGGTCTGCGCGCGATAGCCGTTGCGCAGCGGCGGCAGCGGGAGGCAATCCTGCCACTGGCTGCCGGGCAGCAGTTCACCCGGGCCACGGTAGCGTGGGGCGGTGTAGGTGTCGTCGGCCAGGTTCACGGTGTCGCCGGCTGCGTAGGCGGCGACTTTCCAGCGCAGTTCCTGCAGGGGGACGTCGTTGCCGTTATCGATCAGCACCAGCAAGGGGCGGCCGACCGGGCATTGTTGCGGCGCGTAGCTGATGCGCAACTGCAGTCGCTCCAGACGCTGGGCGTCGCGTTTGTCCTGCCAGACCACGATACCGGCCACGATGGCCAGGCCGACCGCTGCCGCCAGGGATACCGGCAACGCCTTGGCCGGGTAGCGCAGCAGCAGGACCAGCCAGGTGAGGATCAGTACGGCGCCGATGATCATGTGTTCGGTCTCGCGAATGCAGATAGAAGCATCCTACCGAAAGGTGGGCCGGGTATCGAGGGGCCGTGCTGCTACGGGAGGGTGGGGCAAAAAAAAGCCCCGGCCCACCTTCTGCGGATGGGGGATACGCAGGAGGCGGGCTGGGGCGTTGCAAAGGGTGTTACAAGAACATCAACGCGCGATGGTCTGGGTTCTCACACCTGCTTCGATGCCAGGGGTGGAACGGCCGTAAACGTCTTCGAAACGCTCGATGTCGTCTTCGCCCAGGTAGCTGCCGGACTGCACTTCGATGATTTCCAGCGGGATCTTGCCCGGGTTGCGCAGGCGGTGAACCGAGGCGATCGGGATGTAGGTCGACTGGTTTTCAGTCAGCAGGAACACGTTCTCGTCGCAGGTGACCTGCGCGGTGCCCGATACGACGATCCAGTGTTCGGCGCGGTGGTGGTGCATCTGCAGGGACAGGCTGGCGCCCGGCTTGACCGAGATGCGCTTGACCTGGAAGCGGCCGCCCATGTCCACCGAGTCGTACGAGCCCCACGGGCGGTAGACTTCCAGGTGGTTCTGGGTTTCGCTGCGGCCCTGCTCGTTGAGGGTGTTGACCATCTGCTTGACGCCCTGAACCTTGTCCTTGTGGGCGATCATCATGGCGTCCTTGGTCTCGACCACCACGATGTTGTCCAGGCCGATCACGGTGACCAGTTTGCCGTTGCCCTGAATCATGCAGTTGCGGCTGTCCTGGATGACCACGTCGCCTTTGGTGACGTTGCCGTTGTCGTCTTTGTCATGCACTTCCCACAGCGACGACCAGCAGCCGACATCGCTCCAGCCCGCATCGAGCGGCACCACGCAGGCGCGCTGGGTTTTTTCCATGACTGCGTAGTCGATGGAGTTGTCCGGGCAGCAGGCGAAACTGGCCTGGTCCAGCTCGATGTTGTCACCGTCGTGCTTGCTGCGCTCAAGGGTCAGCAGGCAGTTGTCGTAGATGTCCGGATCGTGCTTTTTCAGCTCTTCGAGGTAGCGGCTGGCGCGGAACAGGAACATGCCGCTGTTCCAGTAGTAACCGCCGGCCTCGACGAATTCCTGGGCGCGTTTTTCGTCGGGCTTCTCGACGAATTGTGCGACGCGGCTAACGCCTTCTGGCAGCAGGGCGTCGGCGGTGGACTTGATGTAGCCGTAGCCGGTTTCAGGCTTGGTGGCCGGGATGCCGAACAGCACCATTTCGCCACGCTCGGCGGCAACGGTGGCCAGGGCCAGTGCGCGTTGCAGGGATTTCTGGTCGTCGATGACGTGGTCGGCCGGCAGCACCAGCATCAACTCGTCACGGCCTTCGTTGGCCAGCATCATGGCGGTGATCGCCACGGCAGGTGCGGTGTTGCGACCGAACGGCTCCATGATGATCGCCTGGGTGTCCAGGCCCAGGCCGTCCAGTTGCTCGCCGACGATGAAGCGGTGGTCCTTGTTGCACACCACGACCGGGTGCTGCATGCCTTCGAATTGCAGACGCTCGAGGGTCTGCTGGAAGAGCGTGTGTTCACCGGTCAGTGCCAGGAACTGTTTCGGAAACTGTTTACGCGAAAGAGGCCAGAGTCGGGAACCGCTGCCACCTGACAAGATCACTGGAATCATTTTGTTTCTCCAAAATTTCGATAGCGTTTGTTTGGGCTATACGTCGGTTATGTCTGTCGTTTCGGGTTTTTCTAGTTGTGCTGATTCCTGTAGGAGTGAGCTTGCTCGCGATGGGGTAGTGTCAGTCGACATCTCAGCGTCAGAAGGGACGCCATCGCGAGCAAGCTCACTCCTACAGGGGGTTAACCGTTTCGGCTTACTGCGTCGAAGTCGGGCGCTTGACCCAGACTGGCGACAGGTTGCTGCCGTTGCCGGTGACGTACAGCACTGCTGCTTCACCGCGCTCCAGCGCCACTGGCTTCAGGTCGCTGACTTTCTTGTCGCCGTCGAACAGCGCGAAGCTGACCTTGACCGGGTTGATTTCACGCTCACCGGTGCCCTTGGCTTTGACCGAATCGACCACGGCGGTCTTGCCGTCGGCGGTTTTCAGGGTCAGGGGCTTGTCGCTCAGGTTCTGCACGCGCACCAGGGACTTCTGCTTGTTCTTGAACGGCGGCTCTTCAACCAGTTGCGGTGCGCCGGAGGTGTTGTTGACGATGGTGTAGTAGTGATCGCTTGCCAGTTTCACCGGCAGGGTGTTGCTGCCGATCTTGGCGCTGTAGTCGCCTTGCGGCATGAAGCTGAAATCACTGCTGGCCAGCGGGCCGATTTCGTTGAGGCTGGTGTTGCCCACGCTCGCGCTGATTTCGGCATTGCTGGCGTTGTAGACACGCACGAAGGTCGAGCCTTTCGGTGCGGTCGGGCCGTACAGGGCAGCGTCGCCACCGGCGAAGGCGGAGAGGGAGACGAAGCCCAGGCTTGCGGCCAGGACGCAGGTTTTCAGAAGACCCGATTTAGTCGAACGGGTAGGCATGGTCTGCATAGTCATGTGAGGATTCCTCTCAGTTTTGCGCCCGGTTGGGCGATTCGGAGTTGTTGGCGTTCTGCGCCAGATTTTGTTGTGGGTCACGAGCCTTCTTGAGTTCGGCGATCCACTGCGGATCGAACTCGGTCAGGTCGTTGTGAGCGGGCAGGTAGCGCTCCGGGAATTCCCAGATGAGCACCTGCGGCGGGCTGCTCTTGAAGGCGTCGGTCTGCAGATACTTGAGCATCGGCAGGATCGGGCCATGGCCGTCTTCGGCGTAATTCACCACGTCGCTGTGCAGGGCCTGTTTCAGGGCGCCGGCAAAGTTCCAGTTGGGGTTGGCGCTGTAGCTGGTGCCGACCAGGCCGACTGCCACCGAGTTGTCGGCGAACAACGCATCGCCACCGTCACCCTCGGATTGCGCCGGGTTGGTGCTGCGCTGTTGCAGATCGTCCGGCTTGGGCAGCAGGTTGCTGAACAGCGGATCGAGCGGCAGGAAGTTGGTCAGGTCGCCCTTGTACGGCGCGCTGGATTTGGCTTCGGTAACGAAAGTCTGTGGGTCGCCGCTGAGCGGGGTCTGTTTGGAGATCGCCTCGCCCAGTTGTTGTGCCACGACTTCTGCGCCCATCGGCGTCCAGTGGGTATCAGTGCGCAGGAACACCTGGCCCTTGTCCTTGGCGCTTTGCAGCGGCGCCAGCAGGTCAGGGGCGAAGATGCCGGCCTGATTCACCTGGGCGTGGAATTGCTGGTACAGGTCGGTGTGCAGCGCGGACGGCTTGGTGTCGCCGACGTGTTCCGGGTACAGACGGGTCTTGGCCGGAACGATGGCCAGCACCAGTTGCGTGCCGTGGGCCTTGAGGGTGTCGCGCACGCCCTGGATCAGCGCCAGGTTGTCCGCTTCGTTCTGCTCGCCGTTGGCTACCGCGTCGAACTCCTCGTCGGTGTACAGCCACTGGTCCTTGCCCAGAACCACGCCCGGGCGGCCTTCGTTGAAGACCTTGTAGTCCAGCGCTGCCCAGAGGTTGGTGCCCAGGCGCTTGATCGGGAACTCGTCGTCGTAGTGGGTTTCCACGGCCTTGGTCCAGTGACCGTTGAGCACCGTGGTTTCCTTGGACGTCGAGAAGCCGACGAAGCTGCGCAGCGACCACAGGCCCAGCGCCAACAGGATGGCCAGGAACAGGAAGATGTAGAGGAAGCGTAATGAACGGGTCATGTCAGGTTCCTCAGAACTGGAAGTACAGGAACGGCGAGAAGCTGGCCGCCGAGAGTTTGAGAATCGAGGCCACGAACATCAGCAGGATCAGGGCGCGCATGGCGTAGCGCGACCAGTCGGCGGTCCAGTAGGCAGGCTGGACCTGCGCATCGGTACCGACGATGTAGCCCGGTTGATGAATGCTGCCCGGCTGGTCACCCGGTACGGCCTTGATCAAGCCAGGCACTGCCGAAGCAGGGCCGTCGGTTTGAGCCGGCGTGTCACCTTTAGGTTTCTCTGGTGCGCGGTTGCGGTAGAAGTCACGCAGGCCGAAGAACGCCAGGGTGATGTACGCCACGATCAGGGTCGCAACCTGCAGGCCGGTGAGGCTTGCGCGGTTGAGGTCCGACAGCTGCCATTCGCTGAAGCTGAACATCGCGCCGTACATACGGGCGGCAACGTGCAGGTTCTCGGCGCGGAAGATCACCCAGCCCATCACCACCAGCAGGAAGGTGAAGGCCCAGCGCACCACGTTGAAGGTCTTGGGCGCGGTGTTGATGCCCAGCGCCTTTTCAATCGCCAGCCACACACCGTGCCAGGCACCCCAGACGATGTAGGTGATGTTGGCGCCGTGCCAAAGGCCGCCCAGCAGCATGGTCAGGAACAGGTTGCGATAGGTCGCGACCTTGCCGCCGCGGTTGCCGCCCAGGGTGATGTACAGGTAGTCACGCAGCCAGGTGGAGAGGCTGATGTGCCAGCGACGCCAGAACTCGGTGATCGACTGGCTGACGTAAGGCTGCTTGAAGTTTTCCATGAAGCGGAAACCCATCATCAGGCCCAGGCCGATGGCCATGTCGCTGTAACCGGAGAAGTCGAAATACAGCTGCGCGGTGTAGGCCAGTGCGCCAAGCCAGGCATCGCCCGTGGTCGGGTTCTGCAGGGCGAAGCAGTGGTCGGCCACCACCGCCAGGGTGTCGGCGATGAAGACTTTCTTGATGAAACCCTGCATGAACCGCGTGCAGCCTTCGCTGAACTTGTCGAGCGTGTGGGTGCGGTTGTTGAACTGGTCCACCAGGTCGCGGAAGCGCAGTACCGGACCTGCAATGAGGTGCGGGAAGATCGCCACGAACGCCGCGAAGTCGATCAGGTTGCGGGTCGCCGGCGTATCGCCACGGTAGACGTCGATGATGTAGCTGATGGACTCGAAGATGTAGAACGAGATACCGATCGGCAACAGCACGTGGGTCAGGATGAACGGCTCAAGACCGAACGAGGTCATGATCGCGTTGAGGCTGTCCACGCCGAAGTTGGCGTACTTGAAGTAGCCCAGGATGCACAGGTCGACCGCCACACCCAGCAGCAGCCAACGCTGTGCGGGTTTGGTCCGGACCCCGGCGGCGCCTACGCGCAGGCCGATCCAGTAGTTCCACAGTGTCACGGCTGCGAACAGTGCCAGGAAGTCCACTCGCCACCACGCGTAGAACACGTAGCTGGCCACCAGCAGCAACAGGTTGCGGTAGCGGTTTCCGCTCACGTAGTACAAGCCGAGGAACACCGGCAAGAACAGGAACAGGAACACGTTGGATGAGAAAACCATCCTTATCTCTCCAGTTGTCCAACATCAAGGGCCAAAGCCCCCCCAAACCCCCCATGAAAAATCGGAGGGGTGAAACATTTCCAACCTCACCGCGACCCTGTAGGAGTGAGCTTGCTCGCGATAGCGGTGTGTCAGTCACCGTTGTGTCGAGCAGGCCGACGAATCGCGAGCAAGCTCACTCCTACAGGGGAGGTGTCGTTTCTACGAACCGCCTTTCTCGCCTTTCTCGTGAGAAGGGTCATAGGTGCGGGTCATGTCGCCGCCCAGCCGGAAGTTCTTGAACGGCTGCATCTTGTGCTTGCGCTCGAGCACGTCCGGGCCGCAGTCGTAGAGCGAGCAGTAGGGTTCGAGCCAAGCGAATTTCATGTCGGTTTTCAGATCCGTCATGTCTTGCTGCTGGCCGTCACGCGCCTGGAATTCGCTGCCCGAGTTCTGCACGCCTGCCAGCACCCGGTCACCCAGTCGCTTGAGTGCGCCGTTGTTTTCAGGACGCAGATCGACACCGTTGGCCTGGGCGAAACTGGCGATCATCGCCAGCGGCGGCAGGGCGTAGTTGTGGTACGCCAGCGCGCGTTGCTTGCGCTTGAGCTCGTTAGGCAAGAAGCCCTGCGGGTCGACCTGGTTGGCCGCGACCTTGAACTCCTTCACCGACCAGTCGAACAGGTCGCGGCGGTTGGTCGCCACGGCGGTGGACATCACCGACCAGGCAGCCCAGTAGGAGTGGTTGTTGATCTTGTCCAGCGGCAGGTTGCTCCAGTCGCTGACCACCTGATCGGCCAGTTTGCTGAACCAGGCCTCGATCACCTGCGCGTCCTGGCCACGGGTGGCCAGCGGGTGCGAATCGGAGAACTTCAGGCGCAGGTAGGACGACGACATGCTGCCCAGCGCCCATTTGCGCATGGACTTGCCGGTGTGGTTGAAGTCCTTGGATTCCAATGCATCGGCTTTTGCCCAGGTGGTGAGCATGCCCAGCGCGCAATCCAGTTGCTCGGGACGACCGTCGCGCATGTACTGCATCACCACCTTGCTGGTGTTGCGCTCCATGGTGGTGATGTCTTTGGTGGTGTCACGGAAGGCTTTTTCCGAGGCCACGTTCAGCGTCGCGCGGGCCTTGTCCGAACCCTCGTACTTGCTGCGAAACTGCAGCGAGCCGGTGTAGGGCTGGGGCGTGGCGTCACAGGAGAACTTGTTCTCGCCGGTCTTGAATTTCTCGACACCCTCGTAATAGCCCTGGGGCGGTACGAGGGTCGAGGCGGCACTGGCGCTGGTGGCGAACGTCGATGCAGACAGCACCGCCAGCGACAGAAGGGTTGGGAGCATCAGTTTTGGAGTGTGCATATGAGCCTCATAACCCGGCTTGCGCGGTTTGATGCGCGACATTCGGGAACACGTTGCGTTTGCATACTTTCGCTTCGACTTCCTGCGGCGCAGTGCCTGCTTCAGGGCCCTGCACTTCCAGTGCGAGCAATTGCTGGTCAGCCCAGTCCTTGTCGTCGCGCAGTTCGAAGGAGAAGCGCCCGTCGGTTTCGGATGTTTCAGGTTTTTCGATCTTCAGGTCTTCGTGGCGGCCGTTCATGTACCAGAGGCGCGCCTGAAGGGTTTTCACCGAGGTGTCGGCGAACTTGATGTCGATCTGGTTGCTGCCGTTGCGCACATCCTTGATGCCGTTTTTGCCGTTGACCAACAGTTCGTTGGTGCCTGGCTTGAGGGTGGTCTTGGTGCTCATCAGCGCCGGTTTGCCTTCGCAGCCGTTGTCCAGCAGCGACATCATCTGGCGGTAGATGGTCTCCTGGTCCAGGCGGTAGAGCGGCGAGAATTCCCAGATGAGAATCTTCGGCGGATGCTGCTGGAAGTCGTCGCTGCCCAGGTACTGCAGCATCGAACCTTCAAGGCCGCCGCCGGGGAAGGCGACGTTCAGCACGTCGGCGCCGATGTACTCCTGCAGGAAGCCTGCGAAGTTGTAGTTCTTGCCACTGTGACTGGTACCGACCAGGGTGATTTCCGGGTTGCCGGAATCGCCGAACAGGTCGCCGTCGCCCGCTTCGCCTTTAGGTTCGGTCTCGAACTGATCCATGTACTGGATGGCGTAGCTGGTGCCGCACAATTGACCGGCCATGTTGTGCAGAGTGCCCTTCTTGCCCATGCGACCTGACAGGTGGGTCTCGAATTCGCGCTTGGGAATGTCCTTGAAGGCCGCCATCTTGTGCACCGAGTCGGCCACGATCTTCGCGGTGCGCTGGGCGCCGTACGGGGTCCAGTGCTGGTCGCCGCGGAAGTAGAAATCGTGGGCCTGCTGCTCGTTGGTCAGAGGCGAAAGGTCAGGCACGGTGTAGCCCATCTTCGCGAAGCGGCCGAGCATGGCCTGGTAGTTGCGCAGGGCCGTGTTGTAGTCGAACTTGTCGCGCTCGGCCGGGAACAGCTTGTTGCGATCGACCAGGCCGCGGGTCGGCTGATAGACCACCACCAGTTCCACACCCTTGCTCTTGAACGCATCGTGCAGCTCTTGCATGCGACGGTAGCCTTCGGGGGTGGTGTCGAACTCGGTGCGCAAGTCCTCGCGAGTACGGAACAGCCAGTCGCCCTGGGCCTGTACCAGCGTGGTGAAGTTCTGCTGGTAGCGGCTGACGTAGTTCTTCTCGTCATGAGCTTCGGGGCAGAGGCTGCAGCAAGGCTCGGCGGTGAAGTTCGGCGTCGCGGCATCGGCGGCGTAGGCTGCGTTGCTTGCAGCCAGCATCACCAATGTAGCCGCTGCGGTGAGGCCGGAAAGGCTGAGCAGTTTGATCAAATGTGCGTGCATAGAAATATCTTCCTCAGTCCCGGAGTTGTTTCTGGCTTTCAACCGGGTCGATCAACACGGCTTTCTGTTGGCGCACCAGCAGGTCGAGGATCTCGTCCTGGCGCTCGCCCAGTACACCGTTGAAGCTGATCCCGCTGCTCTTGGTCGGTGCCAGCATCGACACCTTGTACAGCTCGACACTCAGTGGCGAGTCGATGGACAGCGGGCCTGAACCGTTGGAGGTCAGCTCGCCGCCGACCATGATCAGCGACACTTCGGCGTCGAACGGGTCGAGCTTGATGTCGCGGTCGGTGTCGGAGAGGTCCTTGATGTGGCCGTAGACGCCCATCAGGCCATTGCCCACCGCCAGGTTCTCGTACAGCTTGATGTTGGTGCTGTTGCGAACGCGGATGCCGTGGCGCTTGTTGGCGAACACACGGTTGCCCCACAGCAGGTTGTCGGCACTTTCGTACAAGGTGATGCCGTCGGTGTGGTTGCGGTAGATCTCGTTGTAGGCCACCAGGTTGTTGACGCTGTTACGGTCCAGGACGACGCCGGAGAGGTGGTTCTCGAAGCTCTTGTTGTTGATGATGAAGCTGTCGTTCACCTCACGGGAGATGATGATCCCGTGCTTCTTCCTGGTCCCGTAGACGGTGTTCTCGGCGATGATCAGGCCGTGGGAACGGTCGTGCGGGTCGATGCCGTAGACGATGTTGTCGCGGTAGGTGTTGCCCTTGACCACGAAGTCCCGGGTTTCATAGCAGTAGTAGCCGTACCACATGTCCGAGAACTCGGAGTTGACGATCCAGCCGGTCGGATCCGGGCGGTTCATCTGCGCCTTCATGTTCGGCGTGTACTGGGAAATACTCAGCCCGTACGACTTGCTGTTGTTGTACCCCAGGCTCGCCACCTTGGTGTTGAACATGTAGGTCTGGCTGCCGCCCCAGGACAGCAGGAACGGACGGAATTCCTTCGGCGTCTTGTACAGCGACGGGCCGTTGGTTTTCTCGCTCCAGCCGGTCAGCCGGGTGTCGGCCATGAACAGCTGGTTGTCATTGACCAGAAACGCACCGGCTTCCTGGGACAGGCGCAGTTCGCGGGTGGTCTTGTCGACTTCCAGGATGCCTTTTTTGCCGACCACGATCGGCAGACGCGCCAGATACACGCCCGGCGAGGTTTCGCTCAGGTACTGTTTGGGCACCTTTTTGGCGAGTTCCTGCAGGTTCATGTAGCCGTCATCGACGAAGATCGCCTGCGGGATGCCGTGCTGACGCGCAACCCATTCGGCCATCTTGTTGTCGCCGCCGATGAATTCCTTCAGCGCGTCTTCCTGCATCATGCGGCGGATCGAAACCTTGCCCGCCTTGCTGCGCACGATCTTCTTCTGCATCGCCTGCTGGGTGTAGCCCGACAGGTCCGGCAGCTTGGGCTTGTCCATCATCAGCGGCTCAACGGGTGGGCTGGTGATGGTGTAGGTCTTGGCCTGATGCAGGCCCTTGACGACGTCCTCGCCAGCCGCCGGTTGCGCGGCCGCAGCGGGCGCCGCCGGAGCGGTGTTGGCCATGGCCCAGGGGCTGGCCAGCAGCAGGGCGCTGCTGAGCAACGCGCTTTCCAGCAGCGCGTGGGGCCAGGCCCTGTGGCGCACATTGTTTATATGGCTGTTCATGTCATTGCACTCTCATCAACCTGAATACCGACCTCTAAGCGCACGCACCCGTAGCAGCACGGCTTGCCGGCGGTAGCGATCTTGCGGACGTCCCCGCCGGCAAGCCGTGCTGCTACGGGGGTGGTGTGAGCCTTGGTCGTCATCAGAAGCGCCAGATGACGTCGACGATGGCGCGGTGCATGTAGGTGTCCACACCGCTGCCGTACGCATCGCCGGGTTTGAACACGCCTGCGCGCAGGCGAATCAGCGCCGAAGGCTCGTCGAAGGACTGGCTCACCGAAGCGGGCAGCAGGCCCTGCTTGAAGTACTTGGTGACCACCAGGTCCATCTCCTGACCCAGGTCCTTGTTGCCGTCTTCCATCGGCAGCGAGGTGAAGGTGGAGACGCCATCGGCATCCACGCTTTCGCTGGCCGGGTTGACGCCCGCGCCACCGATGCCGGCGTGGCCGTCAACGCGGCGGAACTTGTGGTAGATCAGCGAGGCGTCGTAGTCCTCCTGCATCTGCCAGGAGGCGAACAGCGAGCCGGATTCCACATTGGCCATTTCGCCCTGGAAGGCTTCACCGAAGCGATGCACGCGCGAGCGGGTGCCGGTCCAGTTCGAGCGGTTGCTCTCAAGGCCGTTCTGCTCGTAGTTCTTGCTGGCACGCGAATAGGCGCCGCCGACTTGCCATTGCGGATCGAGACGGAACCGCAGGCCAAGGTCAGTAGCCCAGCCGCTGACGTGGCTGCTGTCTTTCTGGCCGGCCAGGAACTGGTCGGTGGTCGCGTCGTAGGCCGAGCCGATCTGATCGCGGTTACCGGTCAGCCAGGTGAGGCTTCCCCAGTAGTTCACGGTGTTCAGGTTGCGGTAGTTGTAGGCATCGCTGTTGGCCTGAAGACCGAGCCAGGTCAGGTCGCCACGAGTGGTCTTGTCCAGGTCGTCGATGGCCTCGCCCTGATGTTTCAGGCTGCCGCCGTCATGGCTGTGGTGGGCACGGATGCCGGCCCACTGGCCTGGCGTCCACTGGTATTCCACATCGCCAAAGACGTGCTGGCGATCCTTGTCCTGGGCCGACAGTTCGGTGAGGTCGGTGCGGTATTCGCTGAAGCGCTGGGCGGCGCCGACTTCGGCCTTGAGCAAGGTGGTGTCGAAGGTCCAGTTCAGCGCTTCGATGTTGGTGTCGTGCCACTGGCCGTCGTCGTTGCGCAGGCGCTGGCGACCGAGTTTCAGAATCTCGCCGGGGTAGGGCGTGAAGCCGCTGTAGCCGATCCAGAATTCACGCAGGGCCGCGTAGCTGTCATCCACTTCACGGCTGCTGGAGGTCTTGCGTACGCGCTGGGTGGTCTGGCCGTTGGCGTCGGTGGCCTGCTGGTCCAGCGGGTCGGTCTGGATGGTGTCAGTGGCGGTCACCACCTGGCCCATCGCGTAGCCGCTCCAGTTGCCCCATTCGCCATACATCCACGGGCGCAGGTCCAGGCCGACACCGTTGACGTCGCCACCGCCACGGGTGCCCAGGTCACGGTCGTCTTCCATCTGGCCGGTGGCTTTGACTTCGATGCCGAAGTTCTGGCTGTCAGTCAGGGCAGCGAGGGTAGGCGTGGCCCAGATCAGGGTGAAACCCAGACCCAGTCCGGCCGCCATCAGAGGGTTCAACTTAAGCTTCATAGGGGTGCGTCCTCGCCGTCTTTTTCTTCTTGCAGGGCCTGCATGGCCAGGGCGTTCTGCGCCGTGGTGCCACGCACCTGCTGTTCGCGTTGCAGCAGGCTCTGGGCCTGGGCGCGTTTCTCGGGCGGCAGTTGGTCATTGAGTTGCTGGGCAAGGTCCGCTGCCTGCGGAGTGCCCTGGGCCTGTGCGAGCTGGCCGAAGACCCAGGCGTTGACCGGATCGGGCTTGATGCCCTTGCCCTGGGAGAACAACTGCGCCAGGGCGTAGTCGGCGCTGTTCTGGCCACCGCGTGCGGAGGTCAGCAGTTCGTTCACCGCTTTCTGCGGATCGGGGTTGCCCAGGTAGCCACGGCGGTACAACTGGCCCAGGTAGTAGTGCGCGGAAATCTGCGTCGGGGCGGCCTTGAGCAAGTGCTCCTCGGCTTTCTTCGCGTCCGGCAGCACCAGCTTGCCTTCGTAGTAGACCTTGCCGAGCAACAGTTCGGCGCGGGGCTGGTCAGCGGCACGGCCGTTGTCCAGGTACTCCATCATCTTGTTGACGTCACCCAGTTCGGGATAGTCGTAGAGCAACTGCGCCAGGCTCACCCAGGACGCCGGGTAGCCAGGCGCGACTTTCTCCAGCAACTGCTGGGCGGTCTTCTCGTCGGGCTTGCCGAGGGTCGAATCGGCCAGCACACGGGCGACGGTGTCGACACGCATGGCCGGCACGCTGCCGGTGGCATAGCCGCTTTCCATCTGCTTGAGCAGCTCGGCCTGTTTGTCGGCTTCGCCGCGCTTCTGATAGACGGTGGCCAGCTCCATGTAGCAGACGTCGTTGGTGCGCAGCGCCTGTTTGCAGATGCTTTCGACTTCACCCAGATGCTGGTCGTAGGTGCCTTGGGTGCGATACAGCAGCACCTGGGCCAGGCCCGCTTCCGGGTAACCCTGGGCGCGCCAGTCGTTGATCTTCTGCTGTGCATTCACGTTGGGGAACGTGTGCGGGTATTGCAGGTAAAGCATCGCCAGTGGAATCAGCGTGCCGGCTTCGCCATTGGCGAACGCCTTCTGCAACAGGCCCTCGGCTTCGCGCTGCTCGGCCTCGGTGGAGTTGGGCTTGACCGCCAGCAGCTTGCCCAGGCGCGATTGCGCCCGTGGCGAGGTCTGGGCGGCGGCGCGGTAAGTCGCCTCGGCCTGCTTGATGAGTTCCGGGTCGCGGGTGCCGACCTGGATATCGGCCAGGCCAACCTGTGCGTCGCTGTAACCCATATCAGCCAGCTGGCGATAGTTCTGTTCTGCCAGCGTGGTGTCGCCGCGCTTGAGGGCTTCGTTGGCCAGGCGCTGGTCGGGCAGATTGATACCGCACCCGCCCAGTCCCAAGGCGATGGCCAAGCCCAGCAACGCCGGGGCGGATACGCTTCGTAGAGGGCCAGTCATGTTCAGAGACCTGCAGCAGTGGCTTTGTCGATCAGCCAGTTCAGGGAAGGGCCGCGATCGCTGACCACTTCCACCGGACGACCGGCCAGGTTGCTGTTGATCGACTCGTCAGGCTTGATCTGCACGCGGATATCGGACGACAGGTCAGCCGGGCTCAGGGCGGTGGAGCTGACGATGTGGCCGCTGTGGGTAGCGTCTTCGCCGGCGATCTGGAAGTTCACGCGGGCACCGGGTTGCACTTCGGCGAACTGGCGATAGGTGAAGCGTGCATCGACGTTGGCGGCGACGTTGCGCGGCACCAGTTGGAAGATCACCTGGCCTTTGCTGGCGTACTGACCGTCAGCCACCAGTTGCTTGGCGACGATGCAATCACACGGGCTGGTCATGGTGCCGGCCAGTTGGCGGCCGAACAGCTCTTCGATCTTGGCCGGCTGCATTTCGTCCGGGTCCAGGTTGCCCTTGAGCATGTCCAGCATGCTGGTGTTGAAGGTCGCCAGTGGCGCGCCTTTGGCAACTTCACCGTTCGGGCCGATCAGGCTGGTCACGGTGCCTTCGCGAGGCATGGTCACGTCCATGCTCGGCACGCTGACAAGGCCCGAAGTGGAGTGGCTGACGAAGTACATGCCGTACACCGACTTGGCGACGAAACCGAAGGCCACCAGGCCAACCACGAAGATACCGGCGCTGAAGGTGACCGCACGCAGGCGACCGAAGGCGCTCATGCCACCGCCGTTGTCCTTGACCTTGCGCGCCTTGGTGAAGTTGTCGCGCTGCAGGGTAGCGAGCACTTCGCCCATGCTGACGATCTCACCGGACAGGTGCGAGGTGATGAGGTGGCGCAGGGTGGCGATGTCCTGGGCTTCCAGATGCTGGAACTGGCAACCGACGCGGCCGCTGGCAGGATCGAACGCACGTACTTGCAGTTCGACGTCCATCGCCAGGCCCAGGTTGTCGATCAGGAACTGCATGCGGCCCTTGATGACTTCGCCCACGACGGGCTTCACGCCGGCCGGGGTGATGTAGCTCAGGCCACCTGCGGACAGGTCTTCGATACGCACCAGCGGCGCGTTCGGCTGGCCATTGAGCAGGCGCAGCTTGGCGGGAATCTTGATCCGGGCATGCTGGCGCTGGGCTTCGGATTCATGGACGACGTTTGCATTGACGGCGGTATTCATGGCTTTTGTTCCTGATTAATCGAGTTGATCCATTGGCGCGGTCTAGAGACCCGGTCAAACCATTGTCAGCAGCACGGCAACGAAGATGCTGCCAGCCGAGAAAGTCATGGTTCGAGACGACCAGGTGTTGAACCAACCCTGGAAGCTGGCCATGTCGCGGCTCAGTTTGGTGTCCTGGCGAGTCCAGGACTGACGATCGAGGCGGAAGAAGACGTAGATCTTCATCAGTGCGCCGACGATCTGGTTGTAATAGAGAATCGCTGGGTACGCGGGGCCGATGGAGTGGCCGGAGCAGGACAGCAGCAGCGTCAGAATCAGACGCGTGATGCCGATCCACAGCAGGTACACCAGCAGGAAGGCGACGCCGTATTTGAAGGCAGCGAGCATGGCCACGGTCAGGCCCAGGATCGAGGTCCACATCGACACGCGCTGGTCGAACAGCACGATGCTGGTGAACACACCCAGGCGACGCACGCCCAGGCCCAGGGCGCGGGAGTTCTGGCGCAGGTTGTTGCCGTACCAGCGGTACATCAGCTTGCGGCTGGCCTTGACGAAGCTCTTCTCCGGCGGGTGCTCGACGGTGTTGATCGCCGCATCCGGCACGTAGAAAGTGTCGTAGCCCAGGCGCATCAGGCTGAACCAGCTGGACTTATCGTCGCCGGTCAGGAACTTGAAGCGGCCAAGACGCCAGTGTTCGAGCTGGTCGTTCTCGACGTCGGCGATGAAGTCCGGGTCGGTGACCACGGTGGCGCGGAACACCGACATGCGGCCGGTCATGGTCAGCACGCGCTTGGACAGGGCCATCGAGCACATGTTGATGTGGCGCTGGGCGAAGCGCAGCTTGTGCCACTCGCTCATGATGTAGCCGCCGCGCACTTCGCAGAATTCGTTGGTGGTCAGGCCGCCCACATTGGGGAACAGCTGGAACCACGGCACGGTCTTGCGCACCACGCCTTCGGCCAGCACGGTGTCACCGTCGATCACGGCCGCCACGGCACGGTCATCGGGCATGTGGCGGGAGATCGCACGGAAGCCAAAGGCCAGGCCGTCGCGCTTGCCGGTACCGGCGATGCGCACGAAGTCCAGGGTCACGTGCTCGGGCGGGTTGGCCTTGGCCCACAGCGCCTTGATGAGCAGTTCGTCGGACATCTCCACCAGCGAGCAGACGATCGTGGTGGGGTAGCCGCAGGCAATCGCCTCGCGAATCACCGAGCTGTAGACCTGAGCGGTGGTCAGCGCGTCGATACGAAAGCTGGTGACCATCAGGAACACGTGGGATGGATCGGACGCCTTGCCCAGCTTGCGCACCTTGCGGCGCAGGTGCGGGTAGACGATGTAGAGAAAGATCATGCCGCGCACAAAGTGCGTTGCGCCCATCGAGTAACGCCAGATACCGACGATACCGACCAGGAAAATAAAGTCCTTCGACTGCGAGTCGAACAGGGAGACCGGCAACGCCATGGCAATGGCGGCCAGCAAACTTAAATAAAACAGCCATCCGGCGGCCTGGAGAAAGCCGTGTTTGAGCCTTTGCATAGTTCGTATCCCGTGAAATCAGTTGCAAGCCGCGAGCTTCAAGCTGCGGGCCCATGGGTAAACCCATGGACCTGCAACCTGGAGCTGGCTTTGAACTTGTCGCTTGAAGCTTGCCGCTTGCGGCTGGTTTACCAGCAGATACCTTCGGTGCGGCCGTTCTCGTCGGTGGTGCCTTTCATGAAGCCGACCAGATCGATGACGCGCTTGCCCGCAGGCGCGTTGTTGGCCAGTGCACGGAAGCGCTCGTCACGGTTGCCCAGGATGATCACGTCGGAGTTGTCGACCACTGCGTCAAAGTCCGAGTTGAGCAGGGACGAGACGTGAGGGATCTTGGACTCGATGTAGTCCTTGTTGGCGCCGTGAACACGGGCGTATTCGACGTTGGCGTCGTAGATGCTCAGGTCGAAACCCTTGCCGATCAGCATCTCGGCAAGTTCGACCAGCGGGCTTTCGCGCAGGTCGTCGGTGCCGGCCTTGAAGCTCAGGCCCAGCAGGGCAACCTTGCGGGTGTCGCTGGCGGCGACGATGTCGAACGCGTTCTGCACCTGGGACACGTTGCTGCGCATCAGCGAGTTGAGCAGCGGCGCTTCGATGTCCAGGGAGCTTGCGCGGTAGGTCAGGGCGCGAACGTCCTTGGGCAGGCACGAACCACCGAAGGCGAAGCCTGGGCGCATGTAGTACTGCGACAGGTTCAGGGCCTTGTCCTGGCAGACCACTTCCATCACTTCGCGACCGTCGACGCCGACCGCCTTGGCGATGTTGCCGATTTCGTTGGCGAAGGTGACCTTGGTCGCGTGCCAGACGTTGCAGGTGTACTTGATCATCTCGGCGACGGCGATGTCCTTGCGGATGATCGGTGCGTCGAGTTCTTCGTACAGCGACTGCAGCACGTCACCGGAGGCCTTGTCGAACTCGCCGATCACGGTCATCGGTGGGTGGTCGTAGTCCTTGATCGCGGTGCTTTCACGCAGGAACTCAGGGTTGACCGCAACGCCGAAGTCGACGCCGGCCTTCTTGCCCGAGCAGTCTTCCAGGATCGGGATGACGACGTTGGCGACGGTACCCGGCAGCACGGTGCTGCGCACGACGATGGTGTGACGGGAGGTTTTTTCACGCAGGACGAAGCCGATTTCACGGCACACGGACTCGATGAAATCCAGCTCCAGGTCGCCGTTCTTCTTGCTTGGCGTGCCCACGCAGATCATCGACAGGTCGGTGGCGCGAATCGCTTCGGAAAAATCGGTAGTGCCGCGCAGTTTGCCGGTCTTGATACCGTTCTGCAGAAGCTCGCCCAGGCCCGGTTCCACGATTGGAGACTTGCCCTGGTTGATCAGGTCGATCTTGGCGCTGGAGATATCCACACCGACAACATCATGACCGCGCGCAGAGAGGCAACCAGCACATACTGCACCGACATAGCCCAAACCAAAGATGCTGATATGCATCGTAATCTCCTCGATTTTTACGCCATTAGTTGGCTGGATATAAATACTGTCTAACTAATTTCGCGCACTCGTCCGCACGGCAAGTTAATGTCGTGGCACAAGCACAGGCAGAATTTAAACAGGGGCGACCTGATATTCAGGAGGGCCCGAATTTTACCGGTTACAAGCGTCGGGTAGCCCATACATAGGTATGCAGGTTCCCGATCTGGGATATGGCATAACACTCCAGCGGGTGGTGGCGATTCGCTGCCGCGCCTCTGGCTCAGGGCTTTTGGCCATGATTCAGTAACATCCTGCTCGTCAGTGACTGCTGGCACCCTTTCGGTGCTTGCTCATTAGTTCAACTAGCTTGGCGGGTCACTCCTTGCCCGTACCAATTGACCGGATGGTCTAACTACGTTGAAACCTAACTCCGTATTCCGTCCTGTCGTTATGTAAGAGATGTCTCACACGGTGGACGAGAATTGTTACGGGATGTAGGAGCGTGGGCCTTCCCCATAAGTTCCTGACCTTTCGTCCTCATTTTGAGATTTCTTGAAAACATTTTCATTTTCAGCGTAGTTGCACTCTGATGGCATTTTCCGTTTCGCCCTTAGTTATAAAGGGTTTACAGGTGGCTCATGCAAGTGTGCCATTAGTGAGAAAAACCAAAATGCCACCATCAAAAAATCGTGTTAATTTTTTGAGAAAAAAGTGGGGAACCCGAAGGGTGACTGATTGTTGGCGTCAGAGGTCTGACGAAGTATGCCGTTCGTCTGCGCGAACGGGTGGCAAGGAACTTAGTTGAGGGCTTAGTTGATGGCTTTTTTATTCTGAAGCAACACTGA
>NZ_JANHKS010000047.1 GCF_028682175.1 Pseudomonas putida
GACACACCGCCCCCGCCGGCAAGCCGTGCTGCTACAAAATCACCCGCACAAATGAGAACCGTTCGTCTTGAGGCATCTTGCATCTTTCTTAAGATATATCTTAAGGTATATCTAACGTAACGAGAGAGAGATGAAAGACGATGAGAGACCACTCACACGACCACCCCCATCACCACCGCCCTCACTTCGGCGATCACGGCGACGGGCGTGATGGATTCGAGAAACGTACCGGCCGCGAGCGCGGTGGACGCGGCCCCCGGGTCTTCGCGCCCGGCGACCTGAAGCTGCTGCTGTTGGCATTGATTGCCGACCAGCCCTGCCACGGCTATGACCTGATCCGCCAGATCGAAGGCCTGTTCGACGGCGCCTACAGCCCAAGCCCCGGCGTGATCTACCCGACCCTGACCTTTCTTGAAGAAAGCGAGCTGATCACCGGCGACGCCGAAGGCGGCAAAAAGCGCTACCAGGTCACCGCAGCCGGCCAGCAATTCCTGGTGGAACAGGCCGTGGCGCTGGATGGCGTGAAGATGCGCATCGAGGTCAGCAAACGCTCACTGCGCGGCCATGACCGTCCGCCGGAGATCCACGAGGCGGTGCACAACCTGCGCCACGCCCTGCAAATGCATCACGGTCGCTGGACACCGGACGAAATCATCCGCGTGCGCGACCTGCTCAACGAAACCGCCAAAGCCGTTGTCGACGGCCCCCACACCCGTTCGGAGAAGCCGGTATGAATTCACAGCAATCGATCCATCGCGTCAGCCATGAAATCAAGCGGCGCAAACTTCAAGTGTTGCGCGTCACTGATATCACGCCACGCATGCGCCGCATCACCCTGCACGGTCCGCAACTGCAAGGCTTCATCAGCCTGGGCAGCGACGATCACGTCAAACTGCTGTTCGCGACCACGCCAGAAGAACAGGCCGCGCTGGAAGACTTCATGCCCGGTTCGAACAACGACGGCCCTCGTCCTGCCATGCGCGACTACACGCCGCGCCGCTACGATGCGCAATCGGGCGAGCTGGACATCGATTTCGTGCTGCACGGTGACGGGCCTGCCGCTACCTGGGCGTCGCAGGCTGCGGTCGGTCAGTTTCTGTTCATCGCAGGTCCCCGCGGGTCGATGATCGTGCCGGACATGTTCGACAGCTACCTGTTGATCGGCGACGAAACCGCCCTGCCCGCCATCGCCCGCCGCCTGGAGGAATTGCCAGGCAATCGCCGTGCGCTGGTGGTGGTGGAAATCGAAGACAATGCCGAGCGCCAGACGCTGGAAAGCCAGGCCCAGGTGGAGGTGATCTGGGTGGTGCGCGGTGAGCGGGACCTGCTGGAGGTGACGCGCCAACTGACGCTGCCTGAGGGGGATCTTTACGCCTGGGTGGCGACTGAGTCGTCGCTGTCGCGCAAGGTACGCCGGGTGTTGCTTGATGAGTTCAAGCTCGATGAAGCGGCGGTGAAGGCGGCGGGCTATTGGCGTATCGCGGGTTCCGAGGAGGAATAAACCGCCCTTGAACTCAGCGCCATCTCGTAGCAGCACGGCTTGCCGGCGGGGGCGGTGTGTCAGCGATGAATAAGTTGACTGACACACCGCTCCCGCCGGCAAGCCGTGCTGCTACGGACGAGTCAGTTCAGGGAGGTGTGTGTCGTCTGACTCACCGCATCGCGGGCAAGCGCGCTCCTACGGGGCTGGGTGGGGCGATCTTGCTTTATCTACCAGCCAGATCAGCAAACCGACCCCCACGAAGCCCGCCAGCACACCCAGCGCATTGGTCATGGCTGCCGCAAGGCCCAGCGTGCCAATGTCCAGGAACGGGTAGACATAATCGCCAATCATGTCGCCCCGGACCAGCAAATAACCGAAATACATAACCGGGTACAGCATCCACGCCAGGACGTGTTTGAACCTGAGCGTGCCCTTGCGCACGAACAGCCACCAATACCCCAGAAACACCAGCGGCATGACGTCGTGCAGCAGTTCATCGGCCAGCCACTGCCAGCCCTGCGGGCTCCACAAATGGCGCAGCAGCAGGCTGTAGGCAATGCCGACCACCACAATGCTTGCGGTGATGCCGCTGCACACGGCAGGTGATCTGAAAAAACGATGGCCCGCCGAGTGCCGATCGGTGATGGCGCAGGTCAGCGCGGTCGCGACCAGGGTATTGGTCAGCACCGTGAAATAGCTGAAGAATTTCACCAGCCCGCCGAGCAGGCTGGCCTGATCGGTCCAGCGCCCCCACAACACCAGATACAACTGCACCGCCAGCGCGAACCAGCCAAGCAGCATGGCGGCGGTGGCGTAGGTGCGTTGTCCTGGCCTCAGTTGCAGTGTCTGGCTGTGCATCACGGGCGATCCCTGTACAGGCATCACCAACGCTTGGTGCGCGCCAGTTTCACGTACAACGCCTCGACCTTCTCCCGCGCCCAGGGCGTCTTGCGCAGAAAGGTCAGGCTCGACTTGATGCTGGGGTCGCTCTTGAAGCAGCGAATGTCGATGCGCTCGGCCAGGCCCGACCACTCGTAGTGCTCGACCAGCGCGTTGAGAATCTGCTCGAGGGTCACGCCGTGCAGCGGGTCGGTATTGGGTGTAGTCATGGCAGGGGCCTGTTTGCATTCATGAAATCTTGAGGTGCGCACCTTAGCCGAAAGCGTAGCTGCATACAGCACGATTCCAAAATGATTGCATTTTTAATGTTATGTTATAACAATAAAAAGCTAACCATTGAGTCTCACCCCCGCCAAGGAACCGCTGCATGTCCCGCCCCTCGAAATCCCGGCTCTGGCGCCTCACGCCACTGGCCACCGCCCTGCTGGTCGCCTCCCCCGCATTCGCCATCGAGCTTGAACAGCAAACCATCACCGCCAACCCATTAGGCAGCGACCAACTGGCCTCACCCAGCACCGTGCTCACAGGTGACGATCTGACCCTGCAACAGAAAGGCAGCCTGGGTGAAACCCTGAACAAGCAGCCGGGTGTGTCTTCGTCGTACTTCGGACCCGGCGCGAGCCGGCCGATCATTCGCGGACTGGACGGCGACCGCATTCGCCTGCTGCGCAACGGCGTAGGTGCTCTGGATGCTTCGTCGCTGTCCTACGATCACGCGGTGCCGCTGGACCCGGTCAACGTCGACCGCATTGAGATCGTTCGTGGCCCGGCTGCGTTGCTCTACGGCGGCAGCGCCATCGGCGGCGTGGTCAACACTTTCGACAACCGCATCCCCACCGAGGCGATCGAAGGCATTCAGGGTGCCGGCGAGCTGCGCTACGGCGGCGCCGACACCACTCGCAGCACCGCAGGCAAGCTGGAAGCGGGCAACGGCACCTTTGCCTTGCACCTGGACGCCAATGCCCGGGAATTTAACGATCTAAAGATTCCCGGTTACGCACGCACCGCCGACGAACGCGCCCGCGATCCCGATGGCGACGACAAGAAGCACCGTCTGGGCAACAGCGACGGGCGTCAGGACGGCGGTGCCATCGGTGGTTCCTACACCTGGGACGACGGCTACGCGGGCCTGTCCTACAGCAACTACGACGCCAACTACGGATCGCCCGCCGAGCAGGACGTGCGCATCCGCATGAAGCAGGATCACTACGCGTTCGCTTCGGAAATCCGCAACCTGGCGGGCCCCTTCAGCTCGGTGAAACTCGACGCCGGTTACACCGAATACAAGCACATGGAGATCGAGGACGGCGAAGTGGGCACCACCTTCAAGAACAAGGGTTACGAGGCCCGTGTCGAAGCGCGCCACCAGCCCATCGGTCCGTTGAACGGGGTGATCGGCGCACAGGTCAGCCGCAGCGAATTCTCGGCGCTGGGCGAAGAAGCCTTCGTGCCGCAGACCGATACCGAGACCGGCGCCCTGTTCATTCTCGAAGAACTGCAAGCCACCGACCGCCTGAAACTGAGCCTGGGCGGTCGCCTGGAACACACCACGGTGGATCCGGACGCCCAAGGCAAGGAACGCTTCGCCAACGCCGACAGCTCCAGCAGTTTCACCGCTGGCAGCCTTTCCACCGGTGCGGTCTACACCCTGACCCCGGTGTGGTCGCTGGCCGCCACCCTGGGCTACACCGAGCGCGCCCCGACCTTCTACGAGCTGTACGCCAACGGCGCCCACGTCGCGACCGGCACCTACGAAGTCGGCAATGCCAACCTGTCGAAGGAAAAGGCCGTCTCCAGCGACCTGGCGCTGCGCTTCGACAACGGCACGCACAAAGGCAGCTTCGGCGTGTTCTACAGCCGCTTCTCCAATTACATCGGGCTGTTGGGGACAGGTCGTACGCTCAATGATGACGGCGAGGAGGACGCGGACGGCATTCCGGAATACACCTACTCGGGCGTGAAGGCGCGCTTTGTCGGATTCGAGGCGCAAGATCGCTGGAAACTGGGCGAAAGCCAGTACGGAAAATTCGCGCTGGAGCTCTCGGGCGACTACACCCGCGCCACCAATCTGGACACTGGCGAAGCCTTGCCGCGCATCGCCCCGCTGCGTCTGAACAGCGGGCTGGTGTGGGAACTGGACAAATGGCAGGCGCGGATCGACGTCGAACACGCCGCCTCCCAGGGCCGGGTGCCGGACAACGAGAGCGGCACCGACGGCTATACAACGCTGGGGGCCAGCGCCGGTTACAAATTCAACGTGGGTGAGAGTCAGTGGCTGGCGTTCGTCAACGGCGAGAACTTGACCAACCAGACCGTGCGCTACGCCAGCTCCATCCTGCGCGACATCGCCCCGGCGCAGGGGCGCAGCATTGAAGTGGGGTTGCGCACAACGTTCTGATTCGCGAATTCACCTCGGCCCCGTAGCAGCCCGGCCGGGCGGCGCTCCGCTTGCCGGCGGGGGCGGTGTGTCAGACAGAACATTCGTCACTGACACACCGCCCCCGCCGGCAAGCCGTGCTGCTACGGGGATTGGTGCCAGCCTTTGTAAAGGTTATCCATCCCCCATTACATCTGTCGCTCTGCCCAACCCTTACCCACACTAAGGGACAGCGCTACCCCACCTTTTCAACACTGTTGCGCGATATGTAACTATTCATGTCGCAAAATCGTCTTTTTAAAAAATGATTAGCCCCCTATCATCGCGCCGCGTTGAGGGCTGAATCGTTTCTCTTCGCAATCTGTCAAGTTTTGTCACGCGGCTTATCGACGCAGCACGCGCCTGCGCCGTACCCAGATCACCAAAAAGAATTCATCGCCCTATGCCTTTCCATTCGAAACGCTGCACCCACCTTCGCCCGATTCGTCATCGCCACCTCCTGGGGCTCGCCACGCTGACCCTGGCCACCTGCGCCCAGGCCACACCCGCGTTCGACAGTGAATCTCCCTGGATGCTGGGCGACTGGGGCGGCAAGCGCACGGAGCTTTCGCAGCAGGGCTATGACTTCAAGCTCGACACGGTCGTGGAAGTGGGTTCCAACCTGCACGGCGGCTACAACCATGACAAGGCCACCCGCTACGCCGACCAGTTCGCCCTCGGCGCGCACATGGACCTGCAGAAGATCCTCGGCTGGCATGACGCCGAGTTCCAGGTGACGCTGACCAACCGCAACGGCGACAACATCAGCAATGACCGCATCGGCGACCCGCGCGTGGGCACTATCTCCTCGGCCCAGGAAGTCTGGGGCCGTGGCAACGTCACGCGCCTGACCGACCTGTGGTACCAGCAGAAGTTTTTCGACCAGAAGCTCAGCGTCAAGGTCGGTCGTTTCAACGAAGGCGAAGACTTCAACACCTTCCCCTGCGACTTCCAGAACCTGTCGTTCTGCGGTTCGCAAGTGGGCAACTGGGGCGGCGGCATCTGGTACAACTGGCCGATCAGCCAGTGGGCCATGCGCGTCAAATACCAGCTCACTCCCGAGCTGTTCGTGCAGGTCGGTGCGTTCGAGCAGAACCCGTCGAACCTGGAAAACGACAACAACTTCAAGCTCAGCGGCAGCGGCACCCAGGGCGCCGTATTGCCGGTGGAGCTGGTCTGGGCGCCGAAGGTCAATGACCTGCCGGGCGAATACCGCCTGGGTTACTACTACAGCACCGCCGACAGCACGGACGTGTACAAGGACAGCAATGGCGGTTACGCAGCGCTGAGTGGTGAAGAGCATGCGCCGTCGTCCAGCAAGCACGGCATGTGGCTGACCCTGCGCCAGCAGGTGACGAGCCAGGCCAGCGACAACAGCCGCGGCCTGAGCCTGTTCGCCAACGGCACCCTGCACGACAAGAAAACCAACATGATCGACAACTACGTCGCACTGGGCGCCACCTACACCGGCCCGTTCGACGCGCGTCCCAAGGATGACATCGGCCTGGCAGTCGGCCGCATCCACGTAAACCCGGCCTACCGCAAGAACATCAACCTGCAGAACCAGGCCAAAAACCTCAGCGACTACAACGATTCGTCTTTCCTGCCCGTGCAGGACACCGAATACAACGCCGAGCTTTACTACGGCGTGCACGTCACCAACTGGCTGACCGTGCGCCCCAACCTGCAATTCATTCGTCATCCGGGCGGCGTGAGCCAGGTCGATGACGCACTGGTGGCGGGCCTGAAGATTCAGTCCTCGTTCTGATCCACCTTTCTATACCGCATTTGAGGAACTAGCGTGAAGGCTGTGGCTTCAAAGCTTCAGCCCCACGCTGCAAAGGGACTTGGCGTCAACCAATTAATCGTTACGGAGTACGACACTATGAGCACTGACGGTGCTTTCAGTAAGGGTCGCCTGTTGCCGAGCTTGCTCGGACTGGTGATTCTGGTCATGGGCCTGGCCTTGCTGGCCGGGGGTATCAAACTGCTGACACTGGGCGGGTCGCTGTACTACCTGCTGGCCGGCATCGGCTTTATCGGCACCGGCGTGTTGCTGGTGATGGGCCGTCGCTCGGCGCTGGGCCTGTTCGCGCTGGTGCTGTTCGCAAGCACCGTCTGGGCCTTGTGGGAAGTGGGCCTGGACTGGTGGCAACTGGTACCGCGCCTGTCGCTGTGGTTCGTGCTGGGCCTGGTGATGCTGCTGCCATGGTTCCGCCGCCCGCTGCTGCGTGGCCAGCCTGGCGGCATGCCGAGCACTGCACTGAGCATCGCCGTGGTGCTGGCAGGCCTGACCGCACTGGCCAGCCAGTTCACCAACCCCGGTGAAATCAAGGGCACGCTGGATCGTGACGACGCAGGCGTCGCCTACGACCCGCAGCCGATGCCTGAAGGCGACTGGCAGGCCTATGGCCGCTCCGAACACGGCAACCGCTACTCGCCGCTCAAGCAGATCACCCCTGAAAACGTCGGCAAGTTGCAGGAAGCCTGGCGCATCCGCACCGGCGACCTGCCAACGGCCGAAGACCCGGTCGAGCTGACCAACGAAAACACCCCGCTCAAGGTCAACGGCATGGTCTATGCCTGCACCCCGCACAGCAAGGTGCTGGCGCTGGACCCTGACACCGGCAAGACGATCTGGAGCTACGACCCGCAGATCTCCAAGGAAGGCGCGAAAAACTTCACCGGCTGGGCGCACATGACCTGCCGTGGTGTTTCGTACTACGACGAAGATGCCTACGCCAAGACCGACGTAGGCGCCCCGGCTGCCGAGCTATCGGACGCCGGCAAGGCCGTTGCCACGTCCTGCCCGCGTCGCCTGTACCTGCCGACCGCCGACGCCCGCCTGATCGCCCTGAACGCCGACACCGGCAAAGTCTGTGAAGACTTCGCCAACAAGGGCGCGGTCGATCTGCGCGCCAACATCGGTCCGTTCACTGCCGGTGGCTACTACTCCACCTCGCCTGCCGCGATCACCCGTAACCTGGTGATCATCGGTGGCCATGTGACCGACAACGAGTCCACCAACGAGCCTTCCGGCGTGATTCGCGCCTATGACGTGCACGACGGCAAGCTGGTGTGGAACTGGGACCCGAACAACCCGGATGCCACCGCTCCTATCGCGGCGGACCAGTTCTATTCGCGCAACGCGCCGAACATGTGGTCGCTGGCCAGCGTCGACGAGAAACTGGGCCTGGTCTACCTGCCTCTGGGCAACCAGATGCCTGACCAGTACGGCGGCGACCGTACCCCTGGCGCCGAGAAATTCAGCGCAGGCCTGGTCGCGCTGGACGTCAACACCGGCAAGGTGCGCTGGAACTACCAGTTCACTCACCACGACCTGTGGGACATGGACGTACCGAGCCAGCCAACCCTGATCAACCTGAAAACCAAGGACGGCGTGAAGCCGGCCGTGATTCAGCCGACCAAGCAAGGCAGCCTGTACGTACTGGACCGCCGCGACGGTACGCCGATCGTGCCGATCGACGAAGTGCCTGCGCCGACTGGTGCCGCACAAGGCGACCACACCTCGCCGACTCAAGCGCGTTCGCAGCTGAACATGCTGCCGCCGGAGCTTAAAGAGAAAGACATGTGGGGCGGCAGCGCCTTCGACCAGATGCTGTGCCGCATCCAGTTCAAGGAACTGCGTTACGAGGGCCAGTACACGCCTCCGTCCGAGCAGGGCAGCATCATCTATCCGGGTAACGTGGGTGTGTTCAACTGGGGCGCCGTGTCGGTCGATCCGGTGCGTCAGTTGATGTTCACCAGCCCCAACTACATGGCCTTCGTCTCCAAGCTGGTGCCGCGTGCCAAAGTGGAAGCCGGCAGCAAGCGTGAAAGCGAAACCAGCGGCGTGCAGCCGAACACCGGCGCGCCTTACGCGGTCATCATGCATCCGCTGATGTCGCCGTTCGGCATGCCGTGCCAGGCACCTTCTTGGGGTAACGTGGCCGCTGTCGACCTGACCACCAACCAGGTGGTGTGGAAGCACAAGAACGGCACCAGCCGCGACAACACGCCAGTGCCGATTGGCCTGCCAGTGGGCGTGCCAAGCATGGGCGGTTCGATGGTCACCGCAGGCGGCGTCGGCTTCCTGGCCGGCACCCTGGACCAGTACCTGCGTGCCTATGACGTGAAAACCGGCAAGGAGCTGTTCGCCGGACGTCTGCCAGCAGGTGGCCAGGCCACCCCGATGACCTACACCGGCAAGGACGGCAAGCAATACGTGCTGATCGTCGCAGGCGGCCACGGCTCGCTGGGCACCCGCATGGGCGATTACATCATTGCCTACAAACTGCCGTAGTGATTCGGTAGCGCGGCAATGAAAAAGGCGGTCATCGAAAGGTGACCGCCTTTTTCATTGCCGCCGCCAATCCCGTAGCAGCACGGCTTGCCGGCGGGGGTGTCCGCAAGATCGCTCCCGCCGGCAAGCCGTGCTGCTACGGGTCGGTGCAATGCTTTTGATCTTCATGCGCGATGGTGCAGGCGCCACAGATCGCGACGTAAAGGCGCCAGGCCGAGCGCAGGTGTCGTGGAGGGGGATGAGCGGCAGGAAGCCGCGAAAGCCGTGCGGGCCATGGATGGCCCATCATGGCGTGCCCCCGGAACGGCGCCGGAGCGAGGGAACCGAGACGAAGTCGAGGCCCAGCCAGGAGCAAATGGTTTGCCTACTTTCCCGAAAGAAAGTAGGTCGCCCGTAAGGGGCGAAACCCATAAGTCCAGCCAACACGACAATGGATATGTTCCGAATGCGAGCGCCACAGTGGTTCAGAATTTGGTGAGCATATCCTTTGACGAGGGTGACGCTGATTCACCTTTCCGCCCTTACGGCGGGTCACTTTTTCCAAGAGCTGAAAAAGTAACCAAAAAAGCCCTGCGACAGGCTGGGGTCCTTCGGACTTCCCTCGACTCCGGCGTCGTTCCGGGGGCACGCCGTGATGGGCCATCCATGGCCCGCACGGCTTTCGCGGCTCCTGCCGCTCATCCCCCTACACGACACCTGCGCTCGGCCTGGCGCCTTGACGTCGCGTTCGGCGGTGTCTGTGCCATTGCGCATGAAGATCAAAAGCAGAAGCAAGAGCTTTGGTTTTACACCGTCCCGTAGCAGCACGGCTTGCCCGCGATGGCGTCCTCACGATCGCCCCCGCCGGAAAGCCGGACTGCTACGGGGTTGTGGTGCGGTGGTTACTTCTCGATCACATCCCCACGCATCGGCGCGAGCCGCGCGAGCAGACGGTTCTGGGTCGCTACCGGGATGTTCTGCTCATCCATCGCATCGATCAGATCCTCCACCAGCGCATTGAAATCACTGCGGGTCAGGTTCTGACCCTTGTGGGTTTCGGCCATGCTGTCGCCGGTGTAGCGGCAAGGGCCGCCCGCCTCGACACAGAACTGCTCCACCAGCTTGTCGCGCAGGCGGACGATGTCGATCTTGCGAAAATGCTCGACGATGCGCTCGTCTTTCGCGATGTGCAGCAACATACCTTCGACGATCTTCTGGATCCCGGCGCGCTGCCCAAGGGCCTGATACAGGCTGTCATCCCTGGGCGGCTGCTGGGCGCAGCCGACGAGCAGCGCCAGGCCCAGCGCACCGAACCAACGTAGCGGCCAACCCATCAGAAACTCCCCTGCACAGACAGATACGTGCCGTTCTGGTTATCCAGCGTGGCGATTTCTCCCAGCCGTGCGTAGGCCAGTACCACGGATACATGCTTGTTGGGGAACCAGCCGACAAACATATCGGCCCAATCGCTCTCCCCGGCAAATGACAGGTTGTCGGGTTTCTCACGGTACTCGACGCCCACCGCCCAGCGCGGGTTGAACAGCAGCGCCACCGAGCCTTCTTTCAAAACGCTGCGCGTGTCGCGGCGATCACCGCCGAAGCCCAGCAGGCCGGTTTCGTTGGCCCGGCTGTAACGCACGCCACCGTTGACCACCAGGTTGTAGCCAAAGGCTGCGCCCATGAACAGGCGGCTGGCGGTGAGGTAGCCTTCGACGTCCGAATCGCGCCGGGCACCCACCAGGCTCGGGATCAGGAAATCGTTCTGATGCTTGTACTCGACGCCCAAGGAAACTTGCGGCAACTGATCGTAGATCAAGTCACCGAACAGGCGCACTTTGACGCCAAAGACATCCTGGGTGAGGTTATCTTCCGGCAAGCTGAATTTGTTGACCAGTGACCCAAGGTCGAACCGCTGATGGGCGTAGGACACTTCCACGCGGTTACCGTAGGAAGCAGCCATCCCGACCACGTCCAGGGTGTAGTCCGGCAAATTGACGTGAGTGGCGAAGGCATTTGCGCCCCACTCGCCCTTTTCGTCGTAATTGGCCAGCACCGCCCACGGGATGATCCCGCCACCGGCGGCGCCTTCGATACTGCTGGCGCCACCGGTCGCGATCAGGCGCCCCTGATCGGCCGCAACAAAAGGCGCTGTTGCTGTCACGCAACCGCCCACCAGACTTGCCAACACCACAGGGCTGAAAACAGCCGAGAGACTACGTGCCATAAACGTGAACCAATCAGTGAACCATCATGCTCGGGGAATGGTGGGATTTGGCGATCCATGCTTCAAACGCGACCGCCGTGAGTGGCCGGCTGATCAGATAGCCCTGCGCCGTGTCGCAATGCCAGCGCTCCAGCAGGCGCAAACTGTGTTCGTACTCGACGCCCTCGGCGACCACTTTGAGCCCCAGGTTATGGCTCATTTCGATGGTGGAACGCACGATCACCGCATCCTCGCTGGTTTCGTCCAGGTTGCGCACGAACGACTGGTCGATCTTGAGCTCCTGCACCGGCAGCCGCTTGAGGTGCGCCAGGGAAGAGTAGCCAGTGCCGAAGTCATCCACCGACAGGCTGATGCCGCACTCGCGCAGGCCATTGAGCACCTTGAGGGCATGCTCGGGCTCGCGCATCACGGCGCTTTCGGTGATCTCGAAGACCAGTTGTTCGGCAGGCACGCGGTACAGCTTGAGCAGGCTAGAGACGCGGTGGGCCAGATCGCCGCTGAGCAGATCGTCCGCCGAGATGTTCACCGACAGCTGCACGTGCAGGCCGCGGCGCCCCCATTCGGCCAACTGGCGCATGGCTTCTTCGATCACCCAGCCGGTGAGAATCTGGATGCTGCCGGTGCGCTCGGCCAGTACGATGAATTCGGCCGGCGAAACATTGCCGAACTGCGGATGTTGCCAGCGCAGCAGCGCTTCGGCCTGACGCACGCGGCCGTTGCGGATATCCAGCTTGGGTTGGTAATGCAGCGCCAGTTCGCCATTGCGGGCGGCGTGGCGCAGATCGCGAATCAGGCAGATCTGCCGCTGGTGGGCCAGGTCGCGGCCGTCTTCGTACACTTGCAGGCGCCCCGGCATCTGCGTCGCATCCTGGTGGGCAATGGAGGCGCGGCGCACCAGCTCCGACGGCGAATCGCCGTTGAGCGGGTAGGCCGCGATGCCGATGCAGGCGTCCAGGGAAATATCGTGGTCGGCGATGCGCTGGGGCTTGAGCAGCAAGCGCTGCAAGCGGTCGGCCACCGCCACCGCAGAATCGGTCTCGGCGTGGTGCACCAGCAACAGGAACTCATGACCGGAAAGCCGCGCCACGGTATCGCCCGGCCGCAGCGGCAGTTGCAGTTGCTCGCCGATGACCTGCAACAGCTGCTCGACGCCCTCAGGCCCGATGCTGTCATTGATTGCGCGGAAGTTTTCCAGGCCCAGATACAGCAGCGCCACCGGCCTTTGAGCGGCAATTGCGCTGCCCAGCCGCTCCATTACCAATGCCCGGTTGGGCAGCCCGGTGAGGCCGTCGTGCAGGGCGTTGTGAGCCAGTTGCTGCTCGCGCTCTGCGATGCCTGTCTGCATGGAATTGAGTGCACCGGCCAGCAGTCCCAGTTCGTCACTGCGGGCCAGGATGACCGGCGTCAGGTAGTCACCCTCCTCGATCCGCTTGGCGGCCCGGGCCAGGGCACGCACCGGCAGCGACACACTGCGCGCCAGCAACAGCGTGCCCACCAGGGAACCGGCCAGCGCCACCAGAGTGATCCAGTAGAGTTTTTCGTCCAGCGGCGCGAACGCCTTCATGGCGGTGTCCAGCGGGCTCTGCAGCAGCGCCACGACCTCGCCGTCGGTGTCGCTGATGGTGCCCAGGTGCAGGGTCTTGCTCAGAAAGCTCTGATCCTGGTGCGTGGTCATCTGCATCTGGTCGCTGGCGGGTGTGAGCATCAGCCCTTGCAGGCTGTCGTACAGGGCCTCTGGCTGGGTGCTGATGATCTGCCCCGGGGCCTGATGCACGATGGAAAGAAACGATACCTGCAAACCGCTGAGCGAGCGCAACTCCCGGGCCAGGTCGTCATCCATGCTGAACCCCATCACCACCCGGGCGATGGGCAAGGGCGCCATGACCGTGCTTTCCACCAGCAGGTGCGGCTTGCCTTGCAGCGGCACGATCAGCATCGACTGGTTCTTGCTCTTGAGCTCGCGCAGCGCCTGGATGTACGGAAACGGCGAGCCCTCGGGAATCTGCGCCACGGTGCTGGCCAGGACCTTGCCGTCCATGCCCAGCAGGAACATGTCCGAGGCGTCGATGCGGGCACCGTGATTGAGCAGCACCGAGCGAATGGTCGCCGAGTCGGCGGAGGCTACCGCATCGCGAAAGCCGAAATCACTGGACAACAATTGCACGGCATCGCGTAACCGTTTGCCACGAATCTCCAGCAAGCCCTCGAACACCCGGGTACCCACCTCCAACTGCACCTGGGCCTGTTTGCGCACGGCATCCTGGGTCGCGGCCTTGACGGCCACGAACACCGCGACGACCACGATCAGCAGCAGCAAAATCAGCACGCTGGCGATGCGGGCCTGGAAGCCGATACGCAATTTCATTCGTGGGCTGCTTTGTGAAAGGCATCGCCGAATGCGCTGGACGGCGGCGCTGCGGGCATGTCGTCGGCCTTGGGCTGCACCGCCAGCTTGAAGTGCTGGTGCAGGCCTGTGGCCGGAATGTCGATTTCACCGCCCGATACCGGTTGCATGTCCACCGCCTGGGGATGCCAGAGCGTAGCCACGTAGTGGCCGGCTGGCATCTGGTCGAGGGTCAGCGTGCCTTTTTCATCGCTCACGCCAAACCATGGATCGTCCGTGACGTACACGTAGCCGAGCATCCAGTCATGGATGTTGCAGCCAAGCACCACCACGCCGGGCTTGTCGAACAGCACCGGATCCGATGGCGTACCGCCATACAGGCGCAGTTCGAAACGTTTTGCCGCAGAAAAGGAGTACACCTGATGGCGGATGTTGTCGCTGTTGGGAAACTTGATTTGTGTGCCAGTGCGCACTGCGAGCACGTGAGGCGCAAAACGCTGGTCGCGCTGGTCCATGTCGGCCTTGGGCGCAGGGTCCGGCTTGCCCGCCGGACCTTGCAGCGTCAGCACGACATCGTTCAGGGGCTTGCCCTGAGCATCGACGAAGTCAGCCGTGAGACCTGCAGCATGGCTGGCGCAGGCGCCCAGAAGGGTCGCTGCCAGCAGGAACGTAGATACAACCGGATTCATACGTGGGATCCAAAAACGGCGTGGTCGATAAAAGAATAGCGCCGGCCTTGGCTTTGTGTTGCAGCGTCGCGCGCAGAGTAACCTCACCCTGCAGAAAGATCATGCAATAAAGGCCACTATAAAGCCATCACTCAACGGTCGCCGACGAATGGCACAAGCCACCTATATTTCTCTATCGACGTCCGTATTCAATGCTATCGGCCTCAACTATTGAAACCTGAGCAAGACTGCCCCATCTAAGCCTCAACTCCATTTATGCAGGTGCCCCATGAGCGACCAGCAAAGCGACTCGAACCACGCCTCAGACGACGTCGATCACGAGCACGAAATTCTTCATTCGGACAGCAAAAGCCTCGCCCTGCCCGGCCAGAATCTGCCGGACCAGGTGTACATCATCCCGATTCACAACCGCCCCTTCTTCCCGGCCCAGGTCCTGCCCGTCATCGTCAATGAAGAGCCCTGGGCTGAGACTCTGGAGCTGGTGAGCAAATCCGATCACCACTCCCTTGCGCTGTTCTTCATGGACACGCCGCCAGAAGACCCGCGCCACTTCGACACCAAGGCACTCCCCGAGTACGGCACCCTGGTGAAGGTGCACCACGCCAGCCGCGAGAACGGCAAGCTGCAGTTCGTCGCCCAGGGCCTGAGCCGCGTGCGCATCAAGACCTGGCTCAAGCACCATCGCCCGCCATTCCTGGTGGAAGTCGAATACCCGCACCAGCCCAACGAGCCCACCGATGAGGTGAAGGCCTACGGCATGGCGCTGATCAACGCGATCAAGGAGCTGCTGCCGCTCAACCCGCTGTACAGCGAAGAGCTGAAGAACTACCTCAACCGCTTCAGCCCCAATGATCCTTCGCCGCTGACCGACTTCGCCGCCGCCCTCACCTCCGCCACCGGCGTTGAGCTGCAGGAAGTGCTCGATTGCGTCCCCGTGCTCAAGCGCATGGAAAAAGTCTTGCCGATGCTGCGCAAGGAAGTCGAAGTCGCGCGGCTGCAAAAAGAGATTTCTGCCGAAGTAAACCGCAAGATCGGCGAACATCAGCGCGAATTCTTCCTCAAGGAACAGCTCAAGGTCATCCAGCAGGAGCTGGGCCTGACCAAGGACGACCGCAGCGCCGACATCGAACAGTTCGAAGAACGCCTGGCAGGCAAGACCCTGCCGCCCCAGGCGCGCAAACGCATCGATGAGGAGATCAACAAGCTCTCGGTGCTGGAAACCGGCTCGCCGGAATACGCCGTCACCCGCAACTATCTGGACTGGGCCAGCTCAGTGCCGTGGGGCGTCTACGGCGAAGACAAGCTGGACCTCAAACACGCGCGCAAGGTGCTCGACCAGCACCACGCAGGCCTTGATGACATCAAGAGCCGCATTCTCGAATTCCTCGCGGTGGGCGCCTACAAGGGCGAGATCGCCGGTTCCATCGTGCTGCTGGTGGGCCCGCCCGGTGTGGGCAAGACCAGCGTCGGCAAGTCCATCGCCGAATCCCTTGGTCGTCCGTTCTATCGGTTCAGCGTCGGCGGCATGCGCGACGAAGCTGAAATCAAGGGCCACCGTCGCACCTACATCGGCGCCCAGCCGGGCAAGCTGGTGCAGGCGTTGAAGGACATGGAAGTGATGAACCCGGTCATCATGCTCGACGAGATCGACAAGATGGGCCAGAGCTACCAGGGCGACCCGGCCTCGGCGCTGCTGGAAACGCTGGATCCGGAGCAGAACGTCGAATTCCTCGACCACTACCTGGACCTGCGCCTGGATCTGTCCAAAGTGCTGTTCGTCTGCACCGCCAACACCCTGGATTCGATTCCCGGCCCGTTGCTGGACCGCATGGAAGTGATTCGCCTGTCCGGTTACATCACCGAAGAAAAACTGGCCATCGCCAAGCGCCACCTGTGGCCCAAGCAGCTGGAAAAGGCCGGTGTGTCCAAGTCCAGCCTGACCATCAGCGACAGCGCCCTGCGGGCAGTGATCGACGGCTATGCCCGTGAAGCCGGGGTGCGTCAACTGGAGAAACAGCTGGGCAAACTGGTGCGCAAGGCCGTAGTCAAGCTGCTGGACAACCCGGACACCGTGGTCAAGATCGGGCCGAAAGACCTCGAAGCCTCCCTGGGCATGGCAGTGTTCCGCAACGAGCAGGTGCTGTCCGGCACCGGCGTGATTACTGGCCTGGCCTGGACCAGCATGGGCGGCGCCACCTTGCCGATCGAGGCCACGCGCATCCACACCCACAACCGTGGTTTCAAGCTGACGGGGCAACTGGGGGATGTGATGAAGGAGTCTGCGGAAATCGCCTACAGCTACGTCAGCTCCAATCTGGCCAAGTTTGGCGGCGACAAGGGTTTCTTCGATGAGGCCTTCGTTCACCTGCACGTGCCTGAAGGGGCCACGCCAAAAGACGGCCCTAGCGCCGGCGTGACCATGGCAAGCGCGCTGCTTTCCCTGGCGCGCAACCAGGCGCCGAAGAAAGGCGTGGCCATGACTGGCGAGCTGACCCTGACCGGGCATGTCCTGCCGATTGGCGGCGTGCGCGAGAAGGTCATCGCGGCGCGGCGGCAGAAGATCTTCGAACTGATCCTGCCGGAAGCCAACCGCGGCAACTTCGAAGAACTGCCGGACTACCTCAAGGAAGGCATCACCGTGCACTTCGCCAAGCGTTTTTCGGATGTTTCGAAGGTGTTGTTCTAAAAACGCAGCTCTTGCAGGCAAACGCTAAACCTGTAGGAGTGAGCTTGCTCGCGATTGCGGTGGGTCAGCCCCATCTACACTGACTGACCCACCGTCATCGCGAGCAAGCTCACTCCTACAGGGTTTCAGCGTTTTCCAGGTTTCAGCGTTTCAGTCTTCAGTTATGCTCCGACCCAAGTAGCCCACGTCCGGAGCCTCCATGTCCCCTGCCCGTCTGCTCGTCCCGTTCAGCCTCGCCCTGCTGGCCGCCTGTGCCCAGCAACCGAAACAGATCGTGTCCCTGGAAGATCAGAAAGACTGCCCCATCACCCTCAAGACCGGCCAGACCCTGATGCTCATGCTGCCGAGCAACCCCACCACCGGGCACCGCTGGCTGATGCAGAACCCTGCGCCCTCGATCCTCAACGCCATGGGGCCGGAAGTGTTCAACAGCCCGCAGGACATCGGCATGGTCGGCACATCCGGGCAGTCGGTGTGGCGCTACAAGGCCGCCAGTGCAGGCACGGGGCATCTGATGATGGTCTATCAACAACCCTGGGCACCGGAGGTCCGCCCCGAGCGCACGTTCGATTGCGCGATCACGGTCAACTGAGTGGCAAACGCCCGAACGATGAGATGAGGTTTCAGCATCGCGGCACATTTGGCTAAAATGCCGCACTTTTCGCCTCATCCTTCGGAATCGCCGTGAGCCAAGAACCCGACCGCATATTCGCCCAGCCGCTGGGCCAGGTGCCTGACTTCGCCTTCAACGAGGACGTGGTGCGGGTGTTCCCGGACATGATCAAGCGTTCGGTGCCCGGTTACCCGACCATCGTCGAGAACCTTGGCGTGCTCGCGGCGCAGTTCGCCCAGCCCCACAGCGTGCTCTACGACCTGGGCAGTTCCCTGGGCGCGGTGACCCAGGCCCTGCGCCGCCACGTGCGCACCGACGATTGCCGGGTGATCGCCATCGACAATTCTGCGGCCATGGTCGAGCGCTGCCGCGAGTACCTCAATGCACAGGATTCGATGTTCCAGGAACTGCTGCCGGTGGACGTCATCGAGGGCGACATTCTCGCCCTCGAATTCCAGCCTGCTTCGGTGGTGGCCCTGAACTTCACCCTGCAGTTCATCGCTCCTGAACAACGCCTGGCCTTGCTGACGCGCATTCGTCAGTCGCTGCTGCCCGGCGGTGCATTGATCCTCTCGGAGAAGCTGCGTTTCGACGACAACGAAGAACACGCCCTGCTCACCGACCTGCACGTAGCCTTCAAGCGCGCAAACGGCTACAGCGAGCTGGAGATTGCCCAGAAGCGCAGCGCCATCGAAAACGTGATGAAACCCGACAGCCTCGAACAGCATCGCGAACGCCTGCTGGCCGCAGGTTTCAGTAAAGTCGTGCCCTGGTTCCAGTGCCTCAATTTCGCCTCTCTGATTGCCCTGCCATGATTGATCTCGCCCCACTGGTCCGCCGCCTGGCGGGCACTCCGCTGTCCAACTGGGCCCAAGGCCTGCAAGCGCAACTCGACGCCAAGATGGAAAAAGGCCATGGCGATCTGGAGCGCTGGCAAGGCGCGCTGAACGCCCTGCCCGCACTGACGCCGAGCCGGGTCGAACTCAAGGATGCGTTCATCCTCGACACCGACTGCGACGACGCCACCCGCGAACAGACCCGTGCCGCGCTCATGGGCCTGTCGCCCTGGCGCAAGGGGCCGTTCGATGTGTTTGGCGTGCATGTCGATACCGAATGGCGCTCGGACTGGAAATGGTCGCGGGTCGCGCCCCATCTGGATCTGGTGGGCAAGCGCGTGCTGGACGTGGGGTGCGGCAACGGCTACTACCAGTGGCGCATGCTGGGCGCCGGTGCCGACAGCGTGATCGGTGTCGATCCGAACTGGCTGTTCTTCTGCCAGTTCCAGGCCATGCAGCGCTACCTGCCCGACCTGCCCGCTTGGCACCTGCCGTTCGCGCTGGAAGACCTGCCTGCTCGGCTTGAAGGGTTCGACACGGTGTTTTCCATGGGCGTGCTGTACCACCGCAAGTCGCCGATCGATCACTTGCTGGCGTTGAAGGATTGCCTGGTCAAGGGCGGTGAACTGGTGCTGGAAACCATGGTCGTCGAAGGCGACGTGCACCAGGTGCTGGTGCCAGAGGACCGCTACTCGCAGATGCGCAACGTCTGGTTCCTGCCGTCGGTGCCTGCGCTGGAATTGTGGTTGCGCCGGGCGGGGTTCGTCGATGTGCGCTGCGTGGATGTCAGCACTACCACGGTCGAAGAACAGCGCAGTACCGAATGGATGAAGTATCAGTCGCTCGACGACTTCCTCGACCCGAACGACCACAGCAAGACCGTGGAAGGCCTGCCTGCGCCGCGCAGAGCGGTGATCGTCGGGCGCAAGGCCTAATTCCAGACATGCGCCACACCGCTCCCCTGTAGGAGTGAGCTTGCTCGCGATGCGGTGTGTCAGACGACGTCTCCATATTTGACACACCGCTGATCGCGAGCAAGCTCACTCCTACAGGTCTTTCGGTGGATCAAGCCTTGCTGGCAGCCGCCAGAATCAACCCCTTCATCTCCGACACCGCCGACTTGAAGCCCACGAACAGCGCATGGGCTACCAGGGCGTGGCCGATGTTCAGTTCGTTGATGCCCTTGATCGCCGCCACCGCTTCGACGTTGTGGTAATGCAGGCCGTGGCCGGCGTTGACGATCAGTCCCTGCTTCAAGCCAAAGGCCACGCCGTCAGCGATGCGCTTGAGTTCCTCGGCCACCTCGGTCGGGGTCTCGGCGTCGGCGTAGCGCCCGGTGTGCAACTCGATGGCCGGTGCACCGACCCGCGCCGAGGCCTCGATCTGGCGCTCGTCGGCGTCGATGAACAGCGACACTTCGCTGCCGATGGCCGACAGACGCTCAACCGCGGCCTTGATCCGCGCTTCCTGGCCTGCGACGTCCAGGCCGCCTTCGGTGGTCAGTTCCTGACGGGTTTCCGGCACCAGGCAAATGTGCGCCGGACGAATACGCTCGGCGAACGCCATCATCTCTTCGGTCACACCCATTTCGAAGTTCATGCGCGTCTGCAGCACGTCTTTGAGCAGCAGCACATCGCGCTCCTGAATGTGACGACGGTCCTCACGCAGGTGCACGGTGATGCCATCGGCCCCGGCTTCTTCGGCGTCCAGTGCCGCCTTGACCGGATCGGGATAACGGGTACCACGGGCCTGACGCAGAGTGGCGACGTGGTCGATGTTCACGCCGAGCAGGATGCGGGTGCTGTGGGTCACTTTGTTCTCCTGAAACTTCATCTGGACAGGCGAATCGCGCCTGCCTGGGTCTTGTTGGTTAGGGCTTGCGAAACAGTTCACGGCTGACCAGCGGGCGGCCACCCAGGTGCACCGCCAGGGCCTGGCGCATCAGGCGCTTGGCCGCCGACAACGCGCCCGGCGCATCCCAGTCGGCCTCGGACATGGCCAACAGTTCGGCACCCTGGAACAGGCCGGGCTGCAACAGATACACCCGTTCAAGGCCGGCGTCCACCTGGAGGCGATACATGCCGTCGCTCGAAAGCGGATCGCCGTTGACGTCCGCATCGAGGGCGAAACCGTAACCCAGGTCGTCCAGCAGACGCCACTCGAAAGATCGCAGCAAGGGTTCCAGCGCGCGCCCTTCGGCCAGGGCTGCCAGGGTCGCGGCGTAGTGTTCGAACACACCGGGGTGGGGATCTTCGGCGGGGAGCAGGCGAATCAGCAGCTCATTGAGGTACAGGCCGCTGAACAGCGCATCGCCTTCAAGCCAGGCGGCGATGCCTGCGCTCTCCATGCGTCCGACGTTCTTCAGTTCACCGCGCCCGCGAAACTCGACGTCCAGCGGCACGAACGGCCGCGCCAGCGAGCCTGCCTTGCCACGGGCGCTGCGCAGCACGGCACGCAGCCGGCCCTGAGGCGTGACGAAATCCACCAACGCGCTGTTTTCCCGGTAGGGCCGGCTGTGCAGCACGTAGGCGAGTTGGCTGGCGGGAGCGTTTGGGGACATGCACTTCTCGATGAACGAACATGGACTCATGGTCAACTGAAACCACTGTGGGAGCGAGCTTGCTCGCGAAAGCGATGTGCCAGTCAACATTGATGTTGAACGTTACACCCTCTTCGCGAGCAAGCTCGCTCCCACAAGTGAAGCAACAAGTGCTTACAGGTCGCCGTAACCCAGCGAACGCAGGGCGCGTTCGTCGTCGGACCAGCCGCCCTTGACCTTGACCCACAGGTTGAGCATGACCTTGGAATCGAACAGCACTTCCATGTCGCGGCGGGCGTCGGAGCCGATGCGCTTGATGCGCTCGCCCTTGTCGCCAATGATGATCTTCTTCTGGCCGTCACGTTCGACGAGGATCAGCGCATGGATGTGCAGGGTCTTGCCCTGCTGCTTGAATTCTTCGATCTCGACAGTGATCTGGTACGGCAGCTCCGCACCCAGCTGGCGCATGATCTTCTCGCGCACCAGTTCGGCGGCCAGGAAGCGGCTGCTGCGGTCGGTGATCTGGTCTTCCGGGAAGAAGTGATCGTTTTCCGGCAACTGCTCGGCGATCACCTTCTCCAGCGCTTCCAGGTTGTGCCCCTGCTGCGCGGAAATCGGGATGATCTGGGCGTTGGGCAACTGCTCCTGCAACCAGGCCAGGTGCGGCATCATGTCGGCCTTGTCTTCGATGCGGTCGGTCTTGTTCAGCGCGACGATCAGGGGGCCGGTCACATACTGCACGCGCTCCAGAACCATCTGGTCCTCGTCGGTCCACTTGGTGCGGTCCACGACGAAGATCACCACGTCGACGTCTTTCAACGCCGCCGAAGCGGTCTTGTTCATGTACCGGTTGAGCGCCTTGTCGCTGCCCTTGTGCATGCCGGGGGTGTCGACGTAGATGGCTTGCACGTCGCCTTCGGTCTTGATGCCCAGCATGTTGTGGCGGGTGGTCTGCGGCTTGCGCGAGGTGATCGCCAGCTTCTGGCCGAGGATGTGGTTGAGCAGCGTCGACTTGCCCACGTTTGGCCGGCCAACGATGGCGACATAGCCACAGCGTGTTGCAGTTGTATCAGTCATTGCCATTCTCCACACCAAGGGCGATAAGTGCTGCGGCCGCGGCTACCTGTTCGGCAATGCGACGGCTGACACCCTGTCCCCGGCTTTTTTCATTCAGTAAGGTAACTTCGCATTCGACGAAGAAGGTCCGGCAATGCGGCTCGCCCTGGATGTCCACCACTTCATAGCGCGGCAGTTCACAGGCGCGGGACTGCAGGAATTCCTGCAGCCGGGTTTTCGGGTCCTTGTTGGTGTCGACCAGCGTCAGGCTGTCGAACTCGCTGGCCAGCCAGGACAGCACGCGCTCGCGCGCCATTTCCATGCCCGAATCCAGGTAGATCGCACCGATCAGCGCTTCCAGGGCATCGGCCAGAATCGACTCGCGACGGAAGCCGCCGCTCTTCAATTCGCCGGAGCCCAGGCGCAGGTACTCACCCAGATCGAATCCGCGGGCCAGCAGCGCGAGGGTTTCGCCTTTCACCAGGCGGGCGCGCAAGCGCGACAACTGGCCTTCACGGGCCTGAGGGAAACGCTCGAACAGCGCTTCACCGGCCACGAAGTTGAGGATGGCATCACCGAGGAATTCCAGACGCTCGTTGTTGCGTCCGGCAAAGCTGCGGTGGGTCAAGGCCAGAACCATCAGTTCCTGGTCTTTGAAGGTATAGCCGAGCTGACGCTCCAGGCGACTCAATGACACGCTCACGGTTTACCCACGCTGAATTCGTGGTCGAACTTGACCACCAGATCGATGTTCTGGATCAGTGGCTCTCGTTGTTCGTATTTCAAATGGGCGAGGAACCTGTTGTTCTCCGTCGTCACTGTTAACGCCTTGTTCAAATCCAAATCCCGAATGTTATTGACCTGCATGCCTTTGGCCACATAGTCATGGAAATCACTGCTGCTGTTGATCTCCGCGGCGTTGTCGGTGCCGGCGGCTTCGATGATTTTCTTCATCGACATGTAATCGAGGTAATGCGGCACTACCTTGGCTGCGGTACTTGCTGCAAATGCAAGGACGGCCAGCAAAACCAGCCACCCAATGAACGACAAGCCTTTTTGCGAACCGGCAGATGTCATGTGTGCCCTCAAGAATAGTCTGTCCCTGCGGCATGCAGGGCAAACCCCGCAAGCTTAGACCGCTGAAATGACATACGGCGCTGTGTCACACAGCGCCGCAGCGGTTACTTGATCAACCCGACTCGCGAGAAGTTGGGCAGGTGGCTCAGCTTCGGCTCCGGCCAGCTCATCCACACGGCAAAGGCCTTGCCGACGATGTTCTTGTCGGGAACCATGCCCAGCTCTTCCTTGGGAATGTTGGGGTCATCCCAGTAGCGGCTGTCATTGGAATTGTCGCGGTTGTCGCCCATCATGAAGTAATGGCCGGCCGGGACTTTCCACTCGTGGTCAGGCGGCGCGCGGTAGCGGCTCATCTCCTGACGAATCTGGTGCTCGACCTCGCCCAGTTTCTCGTTGTACAGCTCGGCGCTGCCCAGGGTCCCGGGCTCCGAACCGATCAGCTGCTTGGCGACCAACTGGCCGTTGACGAACAGCTGCTTGTCGTTGGTATAGCGCACGCTATCGCCCGGCAGGCCGACAACGCGCTTGATGTAGTTGACGTTCGGATCGCTTGGGTAGCGGAACACCATCACATCCCCGCGCTGCGGATCACCTACCGGGATGACTTTCATGTCGATCACCGGCAGACGGATACCGTAGGAGAACTTGTTGACCAGGATGAAATCGCCCACATCCAGCGTCGGCTTCATCGATCCCGAAGGAATCTGGAACGGCTCGACCAGGAACGAACGCAACACCAGCACGATGAACAGGACCGGGAAGAACGACTTGCCGTATTCAACCAGCAGCGGTTCCTTGTTCAGTTGCTCGACGACGGCGACATCCGGCTGGCTCACGCTGCCCTGATAATTCGCAATGGCCGAACGCCGACGCGGCGCCAACACGATCAGATCGATCAGCGCCAGCAAACCGCAGACAAAAACGGCAATGACCAACAACAGCGGGAAATTTAGTGACATAGGGCCTGATTATTCCAACCTGAGCACTGCAAGGAAGGCTTCCTGTGGAATTTCCACGTTGCCGACCTGCTTCATGCGTTTCTTACCGGCCTTCTGCTTTTCAAGCAGCTTGCGCTTACGGCTCACGTCGCCACCGTAGCACTTAGCCAGTACGTTCTTTCTGAGTGCCTTGACGGTTGTACGCGCGATAACCTGGCCGCCGATGGCTGCCTGGATTGCCACGTCGAACATCTGACGAGGAATCAGTTCTTTCATCTTCTCGGTCAACGCACGGCCTTTGTAGGCAGCGTTGTCGCGGTGCACGATCAGCGCCAGCGCATCGACCTTGTCGCCGTTGATTAGGACATCGAGCTTGACCAGGTTCGCCGACTGATAACGATCGAAATGATAGTCCAGCGACGCATAACCGCGACTGGTCGACTTCAGACGGTCGAAGAAGTCCAGGACCACTTCGTTCATCGGCAAGTCGTAGGTCACCTGGACCTGGGTGCCGAGGAACAGCATGTCGTGCTGGATACCGCGCTTCTCGATGCACAGCGTAATGACGTTGCCCAGGTGCTCTTGAGGCACAAGGATGTTCGCCCGCACGATCGGCTCGCGCATGTCTTCGATGCTGGAGAGATCCGGCAGCTTCGACGGGTTGTCGACGTAAATGGTTTCACCGGTCTTGAGCAACAGCTCGAAGATTACGGTTGGCGCCGTGGTGATCAGGTCCAGGTCGTACTCGCGCTCGAGGCGCTCCTGGATGATTTCCATGTGCAGCATGCCCAGGAAGCCGCAACGGAAGCCGAAGCCCAGCGCGTCGGAGCTTTCCGGCAGGTATTGCAGCGACGAGTCATTGAGCGTCAGCTTCGACAGCGCATCGCGGAAGTCTTCGAAATCGTCGGAGCTGACCGGGAACAGGCCGGCGTAGACCTGAGGCTGGATGCGTTTGAAGCCTGGCAGCACTTCGACGTCCGGGGTGGAACTCAGGGTCAGGGTGTCACCCACCGGCGCACCGTGGATGTCCTTGATGCCGGCGATGATGAAGCCTACTTCGCCCGCTTTCAGGTCCACTGTTGCCGTGTGCTTGGGGTTGAACACACCGACGCTGTCCACCAGGTGGATCTTGCCGGTGGACTTGACCAGGATCTTGTCGCCCTTCTTGACGCGGCCGTGACGCACGCGCACCAGGGAGACGACGCCCAGGTAGTTGTCGAACCAGGAGTCGATGATCAGCGCTTGCAACGGCGCTTCGATGTCGCCGGTCGGCGCCGGGATGGTCTGGACCAGACGCTCCAGCACTTCGTCAACGCCCATGCCGCTCTTGGCGCTGCACGCCACGGCGTCGGTGGCATCGATACCGATGACCTTCTCGATCTCGTCCTTGACGCGATCCGGATCGGCCTGGGGCAAGTCCATCTTGTTCAGGACCGGCATGACTTCCAGGCCCTGTTCGATGGCGGTGTAGCAGTTGGCGACGGACTGCGCTTCCACGCCCTGACCGGCATCGACCACCAGCAGCGCGCCCTCGCAGGCGGCCAGCGAGCGGCTGACTTCATAGGTGAAGTCCACGTGGCCCGGGGTGTCGATGAAGTTCAGCTGGTAGGTCTTGCCGTCCCGCGCCTTGTAATAGAGGGTAACGCTGTGGGCCTTGATCGTGATCCCGCGCTCACGCTCCAGGTCCATGGAATCAAGCACCTGAGCTTCCATTTCGCGCTCGGACAGGCCGCCGCACATCTGGATGAAACGGTCAGCCAGCGTCGACTTGCCATGGTCAATGTGGGCGATGATGGAGAAATTGCGGATATGACTCAAATCACTCACGGATCAACACTCGAAAAATATTGCAGGCAGACTGCCCGCCGAAAATAGCCGGGAATTGTACCTGAAGGAACGCTCGGGCGTCACTGCGCACGTGCAGCGGCAAATCCGGGCGCCCTTCTGGCACAAAAAAGGAGCGATCCTGCCGCTCCTTTTCCGTCATGGCTGATTATTCGGCCAGTTTGAAGGTGATGAAGGTGGCGCGCCCCTGGCGAAGCACTCGCATCGACACCGAACGGTTCTTCGGCAGGCCCTTGGCCACTTCAGTGAACTGCTTGGCGGTGGTGATCGCCTGGTTGTTCAGGTGAGTGATCACATCGCCCGTCTGCAGGCCGATCATCGAGGCAGGACCGTCCTGCACGTCCTTGATGACCACGCCGCCCTTGAGGTCCAGCGACTTCATCTGCTCGGCGGTCAGGTCGGTGACCGAAACACCCAGACGGTTGCTGCTGCGCTCGACACCCGCATCGGCGGCGCCCATTTCCTCGCCTTCGGCAGGCAATGCGCCGACGGTGACCGTCACTTTCTGGCGCTTGCCGTCGCGGATCACGTCCAGTTCGGCCTTGCTGCCGTCCTTCAGGTTGCCGATCAGGTGCGGCAGGTCTGCCGACATGACGATTGGCGTGCCGTTGGCGCTGAGAATCACGTCGCCGACCTGCAGGCCACCCTTGGCCGCCGGACCGTCTTCCAGAACCTGGGCGACGAGCGCACCGGCCGGTTTATCGAGACCGAACGACTCGGCCAGGTCCTTGTTCACTTCCTGGATCACGACACCCAGCCAGCCGCGGTTGACCTTGCCGTTGGCCTTGAGCTGGTTGGCCACGTCCATCGCCACATCGATCGGGATGGCGAACGACAGACCCATGAAGCCGCCGGAACGGGTGAAGATCTGCGAGTTGATACCCACCACTTCGCCCGCCATGTTGAACAGCGGACCACCGGAGTTGCCCGGGTTGATCGCGACGTCAGTCTGGATGAACGGCACATAGGTGTCGTTCGGCAGGCTGCGGCCCTTGGCGCTGACGATACCTTTGGTCACCGAGTGATCGAAGCCGAACGGCGAGCCGATGGCCAGCACCCACTCACCCACCTTGAGCTTGTCGGAGTTGCCCAGCTTGACGGTGGGCAGGTCCTTGCCGTCGATCTTCAGGACCGCAACGTCGGTGCGCGGGTCGGTGCCGATCAGCTTGGCTTTCATTTCGCTGCGGTCGGACAGGCGGACGAGGATCTCGTCGGCGCCGTCGATCACGTGGTTGTTGGTCAGGATGAAACCGTCGGCCGAGATGATGAAACCCGAGCCCAGGGACTGCGCTTCACGCTGGCGATCGCCCTTTCCAGACCCTGGCGGACGCGATCCTGGCGGCATGCTGCGCTCGAGAAACTCGCGCAGCATCGGCGGCAGGCCTTCCAGATCGGGCACCTGGCCCTGGGCCACCGAACGTTCCGGCATTTTCTGCCGCGTACTGATGTTCACGACGGCAGGCGACGCCTGCTCCACGAGGGTGGTGAAGTCAGGCAGGGCTTCTGCCTGGGCAGTGAGGACCTGCCCGAGCATGAGCACGGCGGCCATCCAGGACAGGTAGGTTTTCAAGCGTGGTATCGACATACGGCTCCCGTTCACAACGAGCATGGATAAGCGGTACGAACCGACAGGTTCGAGGAGCATTCACACAGTGCAGTCTTGCTCAGTGTTGGGCTCTTAACCAGTGTTTTACTCCAGGTCAGCTTTCTAAAAGCTGAAACGACAAAGGCCAGAGCTGCGAAGCTGTGACCTATAGAAAAAAAAGAGTGTGATTGCAACCTGCAAAGCTGACCAAACATTTCAGCATCTCGTGCAGAGCCCGCGATTGCTAGGCTAGAGGCCCGGAACGCCCAATATGAAACCTTTTTCATAGTGAGCGTACCGGTTCAGGCAGATTACTTCTTGGCAGCGGCCGGCGGCGCGGCGTCGCCATTACGCATAGACAGCGCGATGCGTTCAGCCGTGCCGATCGGGATCTCGCCGACCACAGTCACCATCGCATCGCCCTTGGGCGTTGTCAGGCGCCGGGAAACGGCGACGGTCGGGCCGAGCTGGGTGCGAATGTCAGTCACGGCGGCCCCGCTCACAGGCTCGATGAACACGGAGAAGCGCGCCAGGCCATCGTCATACATGAGGCTGGTGACCAGCGCCTTGGAGTCGGGGTCCTTGCGTGCTGCAGCGCCGCTGAGCTCAAAGCCGGGCGGCAGCCAGTCGGAATGCCAGGCCACCGCAGGCTTCTGCGCCTCGGGCTTGGCCTTGGCCACTTCGACCTGCTTGCAGTCGCCACTGGGCTCAAGCGCCTGGTCAGTCGGTGCGGCGGTGTTGAACTCGGTGAACTGGAAACGCTCGAGCAACTGCCCTTTATCGCTCAACAGCAGCGACTTGAGGGGCAACCCGGTTTCCTTGTCCAGATGCAGTTCGATGCCGAAGCGATGCTGATCGCGGGGCGTCAGCGTCACGACCACGGCAGGACGACCGGCCACGCGGGAATCCCCGGCGACCTTGATGTCATACCAGGACGACAGCTTGGCAGCGTCGAAGCCATGGCCCGGCGAATCCGGGATGTTCGAGACCCCCGCAACCAGAGTACCGCTGACGCATTGAGTCATGCCGTCAACGCGCAGCACTTCCTGGGCGGAGCCATCGAGCTGTAGGAGATGTTCACGAACCTTGCCATCGGCAACGCGATGCCAGATTCGGTGAGTTGAAAAGCTCCCATTTCGCTCGTAGACGAACGTGCCCTGGAAGCTTTGCTGTTGCTCTGCCTGCGCAAGACGCTTGAGCTGGTCTTGCGCGTCATCGGCATGAGCTGGAAGGACCAGCCATCCACCAAGCAGAAGCGGCAATAGACGGATGGCGCGCATGATCCTCCTTAACGGTTTTCCAGACTGGCAGCACGTGCGTACGGCAGAGCGCTTTCAGTGCCTTTCAACGCAGCTTGTTGGGCGTGTTGACGCAGATAGCCTGGCAGACGCTGGTCATGCCAGCCGGCCTGGTTCTGCAATACGCCACTGGCCATCGGGCCTGGGGTCTGGTCGTTGCTCTCGGTGTAGCCAGCCAGCACTGCCGGGCCTTTTACCTGAGGCATGGCGATGTTGGCAGGCTGTGCCGATTGCTGTGCCAGTTGGGCACCGGCGATTTCATCCTGGTTGTACAGGCGCACACCGGCCAGAACGGCGACGGTGACCGACGCAGCTACAGCCAGGCGACCCAGCGTACGCCAAGGACCACGACCGGCCTTGAGTGGGCTGACTTCGTCGGCGATGGCGGCGGATACAGCGGCCGAAATATCCAGATGAGGCATCAGCAGTTCTTTGTGCATCGCTGCACGAGCAATCTGATAACGCGACCATGTGGCACGTGTATCCGCATCGTCGATTGCATTGAGCACTCGACGTAATTCCAATTCGTCCGCTTCGTTATCCATTACCGCGGACAGCGATTCCTGCAGGGCTTCACGACTCATGGCGGTTCCTCTCATATGGCTATCGCCGCTGTCTCAGGTTTCCTGCAACAAAGGTTGCAGGGCTTTATCAATGGCTTCCCGAGCGCGGAAGATGCGAGAGCGCACGGTACCAACCGGGCATTGCATAACGCTCGCAATGTCCTCGTAACTCAGACCGTCAAACTCACGCAAAGTTAGAGCAGTACGTAAATCTTCTGGCAGTAGCTGGATGGTCCGATGGACGGTGCCCTCGATCTCATCCCTCAACAATGCCCGTTCCGGCGACTCGATGTCCTTGAGGCCGTGATCGCCATCGTAGAACTCCGCGTCTTCAGATCTCACATCGCTGTCCGGCGGCCGCCGACCTCGCGACACCAGATAGTTTTTCGCCGTGTTGATGGCGATACGGTACAGCCACGTATAGAACGCACTGTCGCCGCGAAAGTTTCCAAGCGCGCGGTAGGCCTTGATAAAGGCCTCTTGCGCAACATCCTGGGCTTCGTGGGTGTCGTGGACGAATCTCACGATCAACCCAAGAATCTTGTGCTGATATTTCACCACTAGCAGATCAAAGGCTCGCTTGTCGCCGCGCTGTACGCGTTCGACCAGTTGCTGATCCTCTTCCTGGGTTAGCATGAACACTCCTCATAGAGCTCAAAGGAGTGTTGCAGAGGCTGGCTCACAGGCTTGCAAACATAGACTCGGGCTTTACGCAAAAGTTCTCCCCCCTTCAAGCAAGTTTCCGGCGAGCGTCGGTAGCCCGCACGAAAAACGCAGCTCGAACCAGGTCGGCTGCGTGAATAATCTTGTCGTCGAAAGCGCTTGCGCAGGTGATCAAGCCACCCTTGCAGAACGCCGACGCTGTCCCTTTATCGGCAACCCTCTATTGAACGTAGGGCTTTATGAAAAGTTCCCACTATTTGTTCTAGAGCGTGAGACGCACACCGCCGTGTCAGACGGATCCAATCCGATCATGAGTGCCTGATCGAAATAGCCCGCCGGACGGTATGCACAATACCGCGCAGTAGCGCACAATCCGCCCCCGCTGCGATTCACAATTGCCATAAAATCCTGGCCATTGTGCCGCCACTACACCTTACATACTAGGCTCCGTTGGAAATGTTTTGATGCGAAGGTGATGCGGTTTTCACTGCACAATCACCGAGCGTCGGGACATTTCGTACGCAGCCACAGGCCATATAGAAGCCGAGAGAACAATGAGTCGACACTTTCAACATGACGTACTGGTGATCGGCAGCGGTGCTGCCGGCCTGAGCCTGGCGCTGACCCTCCCCTCCCACCTGCGCATTGCGGTGCTAAGCAAGGGCGATCTGGCCAATGGCTCGACCTTCTGGGCCCAGGGCGGCGTAGCGGCGGTGCTGGACAACGCCGACACCGTGCAATCCCATGTTGAAGACACGCTCAATGCCGGCGGAGGCCTGTGCAATGAAGACGCCGTGCGATTCACGGTGGAGCACAGCCGCGAAGCGATTCAGTGGCTGATCGACATGGGCGTGCCGTTCACCCGCGACGACACCTCGGCAGTGGTGGACGGCGGTTTCGAATTCCACCTGACCCGCGAAGGCGGGCACAGCCATCGGCGTATCATTCATGCTGCCGACGCCACCGGGGCGGCGATCTTCCGCACGCTGCTGGCCCAGGCCAAGTCACGCCCGAACATCGAGCTGCTGGAGCAGCGCGTCGCGGTCGACCTGCTTACCGAACGCCGCCTGGGCCTGGACGGCCAGCGCTGCCTGGGCGCCTACGTGCTGGACCGCAGCACCGGCGAGGTCGATACCCACAGCGCCCGCTTCACGATTCTGGCGTCCGGTGGCGCAGCGAAAGTCTACCTCTACACCAGCAACCCCGACGGCGCCTGCGGCGACGGCATCGCCATGGCCTGGCGGGCGGGCTGCCGGGTCGGCAATCTGGAATTCAACCAGTTTCACCCCACCTGCCTGTATCACCCGCAGGCCAAGAGCTTCCTGGTGACCGAGGCCCTGCGTGGTGAAGGTGCCTATCTGAAGCTGCCCAACGGCGAACGCTTCATGCAGCGCTTTGATTCCCGCGCCGAACTGGCCCCGCGAGACATCGTCGCCCGGGCCATCGACCATGAAATGAAGCGCCTGGGGGTGGACTGCGTTTACCTGGACATCAGCCACAAACCAGAAGAATTCGTCAAAAGCCACTTCCCCACTGTTTATGAACGCTGCCTGGAATTCGGCATCGACATCACCCGCCAGCCGATTCCCGTGGTGCCTGCTGCGCACTACACCTGCGGTGGCGTGGTGGTTGACCAGCACGGCCGCACCGACGTACCGGGGCTTTATGCCATCGGCGAGACCAGCTTCACCGGGCTGCACGGCGCCAACCGCATGGCCAGCAACTCGTTGCTGGAATGCTTCGTCTACGCCCGGTCGGCCGCCGCCGACATCGTCGCGCAGCTGCCGCAAATCCCCCAGCCACAAGGGCTGCCCCAGTGGGACGCCAGCCAGGTGACCGATTCGGACGAAGACGTGATCATCGCCCACAACTGGGACGAGCTGCGGCGCTTCATGTGGGACTACGTGGGCATCGTGCGCACCAACAAGCGGCTGCAACGCGCCCAGCACCGGGTGCGCCTGCTGCTGGACGAGATCGACGAGTTCTACAGCAACTACAAGGTCAGCCGCGATTTGATCGAGCTGCGTAACCTAGCCCAGGTGGCAGAGCTGATGATCGCTTCGGCCATGGCCCGCAAGGAAAGCCGTGGGCTGCACTACACGCTGGACTATCCAGAGATGCTGCCAGAAGCGGTGGACACTATTCTGGCACCGCCCACCTTCGACGGCTGAACTTGAGCCGCAGACGCAGGCGCCGGTGATCGTCCGGCACCATTGCGTCAGCCGCGATGCACAGGCTGCGCACCCAGCGTCGCTCCAGCCAGTGCCCCGTCGCGGGGCGATACCTGAGCAATATAAGGAACGGCAACGCCACGCTGTCCGGGCGCAGTTGCACCGGCCGCCAGCCATGACGGCGGCTCCACAGCTGCCAACCGCTGGTATCCCGACGCAATGCAGTCTGCGCGTCTGGGGCGTCGAGCAGGATCGACCGGCGCAGGTAGCGAGCCCCGTGCAACAGGCACAGCGCTACGCCGAGGGCCTTGGCCCACGCCGGGACGGCTAGAAGGAAAGTCGACACAAGGGCCAGCGACAGGCAGCCCAGATATGCCGTCAGCAGGATTCTGGAACCCCGCCAGCGGCATTCGAACCGGTCATTTCGGCTGGACACGGTCCAGAATCATGCGAACCATGCGCTGCAATTCCGGATCCTGCGACTCGCCGCGCTGCATGAACCAGACGAACATGTCCTGGTCTTCGCAGGTCAGCAGGCGCACATAGAGTGCACGGTCCACGTCATTGAGCGATGGATAGACTTCTCTGACAAACGGCACCAGCAGGACATCCAGCTCGAGCATGCCGCGGCGGCTGTGCCAAAAGAGACGGTTGAGTTCAACATCTTCGACCATGGGGCGCTCCTCGAATTTGACGGCGAGTATACAGGGGCGAATCCGGTTGGCGTACCCGCGATTAGTCGCAATGGATTGCATAAACGAAGCACGGCACTATGATGGTGCCCCAGACTTCTTCCCTGCGATGACCCATGGCCGATTCAGCTTTCTTCTGCCCGCTGTCCCACGAAGGTGTGCTTGCCGTTCGCGGCGTGGACGCCAGCAAGTTTCTTCAAGGCCAACTGACCTGCAACATGGATTACCTGAGCGATGCCAAGGCCACGCTCGGTGCCCGCTGCACGCAAAAAGGCCGCATGCAATCCAGTTTCCGCATTCTGCTGGAAGGTGATGGCGTGGTGATGGCCATGGCCGGCGAGCTGATCGAAGCCCAACTGGCGGACCTGAAAAAATACGCTGTCTTCTCCAAGTCCAAGCTGACCGACGAAAGTCCGGCCTGGGTGCGATTCGGCGTGAACGACGGTCAGGCCGCACTGGCCAGCCTGGGCCTCGAGCTGGCGGATGAGACCGATTCGGTCGCCCGCGCCAATGATCTGGTCGCCATTCGCGTCTCCCCTGCCCGCGCAGAACTCTGGGTTCGTGCCGAGGCAGCAGCCGATGTGCGCAATCGTTTGGCCGCGCAGTTGCCGGAAGGCTCGCTGAACGACTGGCTGCTGGGCCAGATCCGCGCCGGTATCGGTCAGGTGTTCGGCCAGACCCGTGAAGAATTCATCCCGCAGATGATCAACCTGCAGGCCGTTGGTGGCGTCAGCTTCAAGAAAGGCTGCTACACCGGTCAGGAAATCGTCGCGCGCATGCAGTACCTGGGCAAGCTCAAGCGTCGCCTGTATCGCTTGACTCTGGAGGGCACCGACCTTCCTGAACCTGGCACCGAGCTGTTCTCTCCCGTTCACACAAGTTCTGCTGGCAACGTGGTGATTGCAGCGCGCAGCGGCAACGCTGTAGAACTGCTGGCGGTGTTGCAGGCCGACGCCGTGGAGAACGGTCAGATTCATCTGGGCGCACCTGAAGGCCAGCCGCTGCAACTGGCAGAGCTGCCCTACACTCTGGATGCCAAGCTTGAAACCCAGCGTTGAACCGCAGCGATAACAACCGTGTCAGACGTCAGCGCAGTGGTCTGCGCCCCTGCCATCGCACGGCACGCGGCGCTGGTCGTAATGCAATATCCAGAGATTCCGTATGAGTAGCATGGCTGACAAGGTGCAGAGGGACCTGATCAAGGCGATCGACAAGGACGCCTTGTTTCTGCCTACGCTTCCTGAAGTGGCAATGAAAATCCGTCTGGCGGCCGAAGACTCGGAAATCACCATCGCCGACCTCTCCAAGGTGATCGGCAGCGACACTGCGCTGTCCGCCCGCCTGATCAAGGTGGTCAACAGCCCATTGCTGCGGCCTAACTTCGAGGTCAGCGACGTGCTGACTGCGGTGCGCCGGCTGGGCGTGAACTACAGCTGCAACCTGGCGATCGGGCTGGTGGTGGAGCAGATGTTCCACGCCAAGTCCGAGGTCATCGAAACCAAGATGCGCGACATCTGGAAGCTCAGCCTGCAGGTGGCCGGGGTCAGCAGCGCGCTGAGCCAGCGCCGTGGAATGCTCAAGGCCGACAAGGCGACGCTGGCGGGCCTGGTGCATCTGATTGGTGTGCTGCCTATCCTGACCTACGCCGAGGACAACTTCGAATTGCTGGCCGATCCGGTGAGCCTGAACCATGTGATCGAGCGCATTCACCCGATCATTGGTGAGCGTTTGTTGCGCTCGTGGGACTTCCCCGAAGCGCTGGCCATCGTTCCCCGGCAGTTTCAGAACTTCACCCGCGTTTCGACCCAGGCTGATTATGTGGATCTGGTGCAGGTAGCGTCCGTGCATGTGCACGAAGCAACGGGCAGGCCGTATCCGAATCTGGATGTGATGGCGATGCCGGCGGTCAACCAGTTGGGCCTGAACATGGCCGACGGGGCGCTGATCAACGAAATGAACGAGGCGATGACGCTGCTCTACTGAGCCTGAGAGACCGCTCCCGCGGGCAAGCCCGGCTGCTACGGGGTTTGTTGAGATGCTGCGACATTCGTCTGACCTCGACCTGTGGAGCGGGCTCGCCCGCGAAGGCGGCGGATCAGGCACCATCGAAGCTTCTGGCCGGACGCTTTCGCGGGCAAGCCAGGTTCCACGGGTGTCGATGCACCGCTCCCCCCGTAGCAGCACGGCTTGCCGGCGGGGCGATGCCGAGGCCGCCGACGCCGGCAAGCCGGACTGCTACGGGGTTTGTTGAGATGCTGCGACCTTCGTCTGGCCCCGATCTGTGGGAGCGGGCTCGCCCGCGAAGGCGGCGGATCAGGCACCATCGAAGCACTGGCCGGACGCCTTCGCGGGCAAGCCAGGTCCCACGGCTGTCGATGCACCACTCCCCGTAGCAGCACGGCTTGCCGGCGGGGCGATGCCGAGGCCGCCGACGCCGGCAAGCCGGACTGCTACGTCGGGACGCGGTGTTCGTTCCGACAAGTCCTGACACACCTTGACCCGTAGCAGTCCGGCTTGCCGGCGTCAGCGATCTTCAAGATGTCCCGCCGGCAAGCCGTGCTGCTACGAGGCGGTTTCGGGGGCCGGGAAGGTCACGCGGACTTTCAGGCCCCGCTCTGCGCCGTCGTGCAAGGTGATTTTTGCCAGGTGCGCGCGGCAGATTTCTCCGACGATGGCCAATCCCAACCCTGCCCCATTGCCCTGCTGCTGACGGCGATAGAACCGTTCAAACACCCGGTCACGCTCGTGCATCGGGATGCCCGGGCCGTCGTCTTCGACTTCCAGCACGCAAGGCGCATGCACCCGCAACACCACGTTGCCGCCCTTGGGCGTGTGGGCCAGGGCGTTGTCCACCAGGTTGCTGAGCAATTCGTTAAGCAAGGTGGGTTCACCGCGCATCCACACCGGCTGGTCGGCTTCAAGCGCCAGCGACACGCCACGGGCATGGGCCAACGGCGCCATGGCCATGCCCAACTCCCGCGCCAACTGGCTGAGATCGAGCAATTCGGCGCCGCCTTCGGCAATCGCCCTCGCGCCGTTTTCAATACGCGCCAGAGACAGCAACTGGTTGGCCAGATGGGTCAATTTGTCAGTACCCGTTGCGGCACTTTCAAGGGTGCTGCGCCACGCGGCCGGTTCCTGATCGCGCAGCCCCAGTTCCACCCGCGCCTTGAGGGCCGCCAGCGGAGTGCGTAGTTCATGGGACGCATCGGCGATGAACTGCGCCTGCCGCTCGAACTGCATGCGCAGGCGCTCGGTGAAGTGGTTGAGCGAACTCACCAGCGGACGCAGTTCATGCTGCACTTCCACCAACGGCAGCGAGCGCAGGTCATCGGGCTCGCGCTCCTCCACTGCCGCACTGAGGCGATCCAGCGGGCGCAGCGCCGCGCTGACCGTGAACCACACCAACAGCAACGCGCCGCCACCCAGCATCCCCAGCCGCAGCAGGGTATCGGCCATCAGCGCCCGGGCCATGCTCACCCGTTGCTCTTCGGTCTCGGCCACGCGAATCTCGGCCATGCCGTTCATGTTCGGCTCGCTCACCGGCTTGAGCAGGCTGACCACCCGCACGTCCTGCCCCAGGTAGCGGCCACTGTAGAACTTGGCCAGCGCGGGGTAATCGTCAGTGCGCGGAGTGCCGGATGGCGGCGCGGGAAGATTTTCGTAACCGGAAATCAGCTTCTGGTCGATGTCGTTGACCTGGTAGTAGATCCGCCCGGCGCTGTCGTAAGCAAAGGTGTCCAGAGCCACATAGGGCACGTCGGCGCTCAGGGTGCCGTCGCGCTCGGACAGGCCTGCGGCAATCGTGCGCGCCGAGGCCAGCAGCGTGCGGTCATAGGCCGTATCGGCCGCTTCCCGGCCATTCCAGTAGGCGCTCATGCCACTGGCGATCATCAACACCACCAACAACAAGCCCAGATTCCACAGCAGGCGCCAGCGCAGGCTGTTTTCGGCTGCGCGGAACGGGTTAAACATCCCGGCTTTCCAAGAGGTAACCCAAACCACGGAAAGTGACGATGGCGATCGGATGCCCGTCGAGCTTCTTGCGCAGGCGGTGGACATAGATCTCGATGGCGTCGGCGCTGGCTTCCTCATCCAGGCCGAACACCTGCGAGGCCAGTTGCTCCTTGCTCATCACCCGGCCGGGGCGGGCGATCAGCGCTTCAAGCACCGACTGCTCGCGGGACGTCAGGGTCAGCGTGTCATCGCCCAAGGTGAAGCGGCGGGTGTCCAGGTCATAGACCAGCGCCCCGCAGCGCTGCTGGCGCTCGCCCCCCAGCACGCTGCGCCGCAGCAGGGCCTTGACCCGCGCCTCCAGCTCGGACAGCTCGAACGGCTTGGCCAGATAATCGTCGGCGCCCAGGTTGAGGCCGTGGACCCGGTCCTTGACGTCGCTGCGGGCAGTGAGCATCAGCACCGGGGTGTTCTTGCCCCGGGAACGCAAACGCGCCAGCACCTCGAAACCGTCCATGCGCGGCAGGCCGACATCAAGAATCGCGACCGCGTATTCTTCGCTGCTCAAAGCCAGGTCAGCGGCAACGCCATCATGCAGCACGTCCACGGTCAGGCCGCTGCCCTTGAGCGCCAGCGCGACACTTTCGGCCAGTTGCAGATGATCTTCGACGAGCAGGACACGCATCGGTTTCTCCCGATTGAGGCGTTTGGTGGGGGCGGAGTTTACAGACGCGCCGCCGTCTGTGAAGGGCTGAAACATTTAAAGAATAGACAGAACCGACGGCTGTGCGGCTGACGAAAGGTTCATGAAAGGTAGTTGAAAGGTTGATGAAAGCTTCACTGATTAGGATCCGGTCACGACTCGTTACGATTGCGCCATTCACGGCCTGCGTAACGCCCCAGGGTCGTGACGAAAAACGCCTCGATGCGTTTTCAACAATAAAAACAATATCGGAGTCATCGGTGATGCCATCACTGCAATCACAGGCCCTTGTGCCGTCTGAATCCCGTCCTGTTTTGAGTTCGCTTCGCCGCTTGCGCGCGCGATGTGTCGTCACGTCTGCATTCCCGTCCGTATCTGCCTGACCGTACGCCCTTTAAAAACAACAACTCCGTCGGAGACTGACCATGAACCTATCGTTGCGCCGTATCAGCGTCGCTGCCAGTTGCATGCTGGTGGCCACTCAATTGTGGGCCGCAGAACCCAACCGTCCTGAATGCATCGCCCCGGCCTCCCCCGGCGGCGGCTTCGACCTGACCTGCAAGCTGGCGCAGAGCGCGCTGGTCAACGAGAAGCTGTTGAGCAAGCCGATGCGCGTTACCTACATGCCAGGCGGCGTGGGCGCGGTGGCGTACAACGCGGTGGTCGCTCAGCGTCCGGCCGATGCAGGCACCCTGGTGGCGTGGTCCAGCGGCTCGCTGCTGAACCTGGCGCAAGGCAAGTTCGGTCGCTTCGATGAAAACGCGGTGCGCTGGCTGGCAGCCGTCGGCACCAGCTACGGCGCCATCGCTGTGAAAGCAGATTCGCCTTACAAGAGCCTCGACGATCTGGTCAAGGCGCTCAAAGCCGACCCGAGCAAAGTGGTGATCGGTTCCGGCGGCACCGTCGGCAGCCAGGACTGGATGCAGACCGCGCTGATCGCCAAGGCCGCCAGTATCAACCCGCGCGACCTGCGATACGTGGCCCTGGAAGGCGGTGGTGAAATCGCCACGGCCCTGCTCGGCGGCCACATCCAGGTAGGTTCCACCGACATTTCCGACTCCATGCCGCACATCCTCAGCGGCGACATGCGCCTGCTGGCGGTGTTCTCCGAGGAGCGCCTGGACGAGCCGGAAATGAAGAACATCCCGACCGCCAAAGAGCAAGGCTACGACATCGTCTGGCCGGTGGTGCGTGGCTTCTACCTGGGACCAAAAGTGACCGACGAGGAATACAACTGGTGGAAAGCCTCGTTCGACAAACTGCTGGCCTCCGAGGATTTCGCCAAGCTGCGTGACCAGCGCGAGCTGTTCCCCTTCGCCATGACCGGCCCTGAGCTGGACACCTACGTGAAGAAGCAGGTCGCGGACTACAAGATGCTGGCCAAGGAATTCGGCCTGATTCAGTGATTGAACCCTCTTAACCGGTTCTCGATTGATCGACTAGGTGCAGCGCCTCTGAAACAGGCGCTGCCCAGGAGCTTCCTATGGTCTTGCAACGACTGTTCGCCTTCGTGCTGCTGCTGGCCTGTATCGGCCTGGCACTGATGGCCTGGCCTTATCAGGCCCCGTTTTCCTACGAACCTGTTGGCCCCCGCGCGTTTCCGCTGCTGATGCTGGGGCTTATGGGCATTTCGCTGTTGTACATGGTGTTTCGTCCGGCACCGATCAAGCACTCCGAAGACGAGCCGCCGCTGGATCGTGAAACCCTGATCAAGATCGCCGCCTGCACCGCCCTGCTGCTGATCTTCGCGGGTTGCTTCGAACCTCTGGGCTTCGTGCTCAGCAGCATCCTGATCGGCATTCCGATGGCCCGCCTGTACGGCGGCCGCTGGCTACCGAGCATCGTCATCACCACCTTGATGAGCATCCTTTTGTACGTGCTCTTCGACAAAGTGATGGATGTGCCTCTGCCCCTGGGCCTGCTCGACGTTCTGGAGAACTGATATGGATACGCTCGGTTACCTCGGCCAGGGCTTCGGCGTCGCATTGACCCCGTACAACCTGGTCACCGCCCTTTCGGGCACCCTGATCGGCACCATCGTCGGTCTGTTGCCGGGTCTGGGCCCGATCAACGGCGTGGCGCTGCTGATTCCGATTGCCTTCGCCCTTGGCCTGCCGCCTGAATCGGCGCTGATCCTGCTGGCGGCGGTGTACCTGGGCTGCGAGTACGGCGGGCGCATCAGCTCGATCCTGCTCAACATTCCAGGTGAAGCGTCCACTGTAATGACCGCACTGGACGGCTACCCGATGGCTCGTCAGGGTCTGGCTGGCGTGGCCCTTTCGCTGTCGGCGTGGAGTTCGTTCATCGGCGCCTTCATCGCCACCTGCGGCATGGTGATGTTCGCCCCGCTGCTGGCCAAATGGGCGATTGCCTTCGGGCCGGCGGAGTATTTCGTGCTGATGGTCTTCGCCATTGTCTGCCTCGGCGGCATGGCCGGTGACCGACCGCTCAAGACCTTCGTCGCGGCGCTGATCGGCCTGTTCCTGTCGAGCATCGGCATCGACGCCAACAGCGGCGTGTACCGCTTCACCGGCGACAACATCCACTTGGCCGACGGCATTCAGTTCGTGGTGCTGGTGCTGGGCCTGTTCTCGGTCAGTGAAATCCTGCTGTTGCTGGAGAAGACTCATCGCGGCCAGGAAGCGGTGAAAGCCACCGGGCGCATGATGTTCAACTTCAAGGAAGCCAGCTCGGTGTTCATCGTCAACATCCGCTGCGGCCTGATGGGCTTCATCATGGGCGTGCTGCCGGGTGCCGGTGCAACGCTGGCCAGCGCCGTGACCTACATGACCGAGAAACGTATCGCAGGCGCGAGCGGAAAATTCGGACAAGGCGACATGCGCGGCCTGGCAGCTCCTGAAACCGCCATCGGCGCGACCGCCTGCGGTGCACTGGTGCCAATGCTGACCCTGGGCGTTCCAGGTTCGGGCACCACCGCGGTGATGATCGGCGCGCTGTCGCTGTACAACATCACCCCCGGCCCTCTGCTGTTCCAACAGCAACCGGACATCGTCTGGGGCCTGATCGCCTCGTTGTTCATCGCCAACATCATGCTGGTGATCCTCAACATCCCGATGATCCGCATCTTCACCCGCATCCTCGCCGTGCCAAACTGGGCACTGGTGCCGGTGATCGCGATCATCACCGGGATCGGCGTCTACGCGGTTCACGCCACCACCTTCGACCTATTCCTGATGGTCGGCATCGGCATCTTCGGTTACATCCTGCGCAAGCTGGACTTCCCGCTGTCGCCGATCCTGCTGGGCTTCATTCTCGGCGGTCTGATGGAACAGAACCTGCGTCGCGCGCTGTCGATCTCCAACGGCTCGATGGACATCCTCTGGTCCAGCCCGATCACCCTGGGCGTGTGGGTGGTGACTGCGTTCATGCTGGTCCTGCCGCTGATCCGCATCTGGCGCAAGCGCAGCGTCCAGCGTCGCGCACTGGCCGATGTCTGACCGGCCCTTCAAGACGTGGTGGGGAACACCGCTGGTCGGCCTGCTGGGGGGATACCTCGCCAGCCAGGTCGGCTGGCCCTTGCCCTGGATGGTCGGCTCGTTGCTGGCGATCATCCTGGTCCGCTGCCTCACCCCGTGGCAGCTGGCTGAAATCCCCGGCGGCCGCAAATGCGGCCAATGGGTGGTCGGCATCGGCATCGGCCTGCACTTCACTCCGGTCGTCATCGAACAAGTCCTTTCGCACTTTGGCCTGATTTTCATCGGCGCACTGGTGACCAGCGTCTCCAGCGTGGTCGGCGTGTGGCTGATGCTGCGCACCGGCGAAGACCGCGCCACGGCGTTCTTTTCCAGCATGCCCGGCGGCTCTGGGGAGATGGTCAACCTCGGCGCGCGCAATGGCGCGATCCTCAGCAACGTCGCCGCCGGTCAAAGCCTGCGGGTGCTGGCGGTGGTGCTGTGCGTTCCGGCGATCTTCAAATACCTGATGGGCAACGGTGCCCCGCCCTCCCACGCGGTTGTGGTGGACTGGACCTGGCTGGCGGTGTTGTTTCCCCTCGGCGCGCTGGTTGCCTGGGGCTGGCAACGCTTGAAACAGCCCAACCCGTGGCTGTTCGGGCCGTTGCTGGTGAGTGCGGTGGTCAGCGTCGGTTTCGATCTGCACACCGGCCTGCCCAACGGCGGCAGCCAGATCGGCCAGTGGCTGATCGGCAGCGGCCTGGGTTGCCACTTTAACCGCGCGTTCTTTCGCCGCGCGCCGTCGTTCATGGGCCGTACGCTGATCGGCACGGCGCTGACCATGAGCATCGCCGCGCTGTGCGCCTGGATCCTCAGCGCTGCAACGCACCTGGATCTACGCTCGCTGACCCTGGGTATGATGCCCGGTGGCATCGCCGAGATGAGCCTGACGGCGGAGGTGTTGCAGTTGTCGGTGCCGTTGGTGACGGCGATGCAGGTGATGCGGCTGTTGTTTGTGTTGTTTCTGGCTGAGCCGTTGTTCAGGTACTGGAACAAACAGCCGACCTGACGAAATACCCACCCGTAGCAGCACGGCTTGCCGGCG
>NZ_JANHKS010000048.1 GCF_028682175.1 Pseudomonas putida
TTAGCCAACATCGCCTCATACCCTTCCTTGTAGCTGGCATAACGCGGCGCCCACCCCAGCGCTCTCGCCCGTGCATTGCTGCACCGCTTGCTGCCTGCGCGGCGAACGCTGTTTTCATCCGACCACTGCGTCACTCCCAGGCGCTCGCGCATCCAGTCGACCACCTCAGCCAGCGCCACAGGCGCGTCATCGACGCCCAGGTAGCAATCCTCGAGCGCCACGCCGCGCGCATCGGCCTGCAGCAGAAACGCCAGCAAGCCCGCCGCATCGTCGGCATGAATCCGGTTGCCATAGAGAGGTGGCTCAACGGCCACGCTGTAGCCCTGACGCACACGATTCATCAGGTCACTGCGCCCCGGACCGTAGATCCCGGTGAGCCTGACGATGCTTGCAGGGATGCCACTGTTCAGCGCCACCTGCTCGGCCTCGCGCATCACCTGTCCGGAAAAGCCTGTGCCTTCGGCAGGCGACGTCTCGTCGATCCACTCCCCGTCCTGCTGCCCGTACACGCTGCTGCTGGAGACGAACAGAATCCGCTTGGGCCGCTGCCCGCTGCGTTCGGTCCAGGCCAGCACGTGGCGCAAGCCCTGGACATACGCCGCGCGATACCCTGCTTCATCGCGCTGACTGGGCGTCGCGCTGTAGACCAGGTAATCGATACGCCCTTCCGGCCATTGCTCGGGCATGCGTGCGTCGAACAGGTCGCCACTGACCCCGCGCACGCCGCGGGGCAGCTTGGCGACGCTCCTGCGCAATCCGTAGACCGTCCACCCCTGAGGCAACAGCTCAGCGGCCAGGCGCCCGCCAATATCCCCGCAGCCAGCTATCAAAACGGATGGCACCGTCATGGCCAATCTCCACATCAAAAGTAGGTTCTAGTCCGTAAAACAAGGCTGGAATGCGACCATCGGGACGCATTCGTGTTAAAAAAAGATACTCTATTACTTTTGTTAACAAGAATTACTTGCAATAATATCGGCCCTTTGTTCTTCACCGCTCGCCTCGTGCCAGCGCGTCGCATTCAGAACGAAACACCTTTTTCATATCAGGTCGGGCCAGCATGACACTTAATCAATCCCCCGCTTCGTCGATCACGTCTTCGGCCCTGCCACGTGCAGGTCGCGCGATTGCCGCCGTATTGTTCAGCCTCATGCTGGCGCCTGTGGCGCTGGCCGACTCGAACGCTCCGGCTCAGTCCCCGGCACCGGCGGTTCAACCTGCAGCCCCTGCCGCTACGCCAGTTGACACCACCGCAGCCCCTGCCGTTCAGGACGCTGCACCGGTCGAGTCGGTTGAAGCCGCTGCCGAAGACAACAGCCTGGGCATGTCCCACGACCTGTCGCCATGGGGCATGTACAAGAACGCCGACATCGTCGTCAAAGCCGTGATGATTGGCCTGGCCATCGCCTCGATCATCACCTGGACCATCTGGATCGCCAAAGGCTTCGAGCTGCTGGGCGCCAAGCGTCGCCTCAAGGGCGAAATCGCCGCCCTCAAGCGCGCCCGTACTCTGGACGAAGCCAGCGCCGGTGCCAAGAAGCAAGGCACCCTGGCCAACCTGCTGGTGCACGATGCCCTCGAAGAGATGCACCTGTCGGTCAACAGCCGAGAGCGCGAAGGCATCAAGGAGCGCGTCAGCTTCCGCCTGGAGCGTCTGGTAGCCGCTTGCGGCCGAAACATGAGCATGGGCACCGGCGTGCTCGCCACCATCGGCTCCACCGCGCCCTTCGTCGGCCTGTTCGGTACCGTGTGGGGCATCATGAACAGCTTCATCGGCATCGCCAAGACCCAGACCACCAACCTTGCAGTCGTAGCTCCCGGCATCGCCGAGGCACTGCTGGCCACCGCACTGGGCCTGGTCGCGGCGATTCCTGCCGTGGTCATCTACAACGTCTTCGCCCGCTCCATCGCAGGCTACAAGGCGCAGGTATCCGATGCCTCGGCCCAAGTACTGCTGCTGGTCAGCCGCGACCTGGATCACCAGCCGACCGCCGAGCGTGCCCAGCAACCGCACATGGTAAAAATGGGGTAAGCCATGGGCCTGCATCTTAACGAAGGTGGCGATGACCTCGCCGAGAACCACGAAATCAACGTGACGCCGTTCATCGACGTCATGCTGGTGCTGTTGATCATCTTCATGGTGGCGGCGCCTCTGGCCACCGTGGACATCAAGGTCGACCTGCCCGCCTCCACGGCCAAGCCGGCGCCCCGACCCGAGAAGCCGATCTTCCTGAGCGTCAAGGCCGACCAGAGCCTGTACCTGGGCGACGAGAAGGTCGCTCGCGAGCAGATCGGTCCGGTGCTGGACGCCAAGACCAAGGGCAAGAAAGACACCACCATCTTCTTCCAGGCCGACAAGGGCGTGGATTACGGCGACCTGATGGAAGTCATGAACGCGCTGCGCGGGGCCGGTTACCTGAAAGTCGGCCTGGTCGGTCTTGAGACGGTTGGTAAGAAATGATCAATACGCGCCAAAAACTGACGCGCTATAGCGGTAGTCTGTTGTTGGTGCTGGCGGTCCATGCCGGGGCGATCTTCGTCGCGCTGCACTGGTCCGCCCCGCAGGCCATCGAGCTGCCACCGGCGGCGATGATGGTTGAGCTGGCGCCTGTACCCGAGCCCGCTCCGCCTCCACCACCCAAAGTGGTGCAACCGCCGCAGCCGCCTGCGCCGGAAGAGGAACTGCCGATTCCGCCAATCGCCGAAGCGCCGAAGCCGGAAATCGCCATTCCAAAACCGGTCAAGCCCAAGCCGAAACCACAGCCGCCAAAGCCCGTTAAAAAGGTCGAGCCGCCGAAGGAAGAAAAGCCTGCCGATGAAAAGCCGGTGGACACTCCCCCTTCGACCGCAAAGCCCGAGAAATCGGCCGCACCGGAACCTGCTCCGCCAACGCCACCGAGCACCGCACTGCCAAGCTGGCAGGGTGATCTGTTGCGCCACCTGAGCAAGTACAAGAAGTATCCGGATGATGCGCGTCGTCGTGGCATGCAGGGCATCAACCGTCTGCGCTTCGTCGTGGATGGCGAAGGCCGCGTACTGTCCTACGAAATTGCCGGGGGTTCAGGCAGCGCCTCGCTGGATCGGGCCACACTGGAAATGATTCGTCGTGCCCAGCCGTTGCCCAAGCCGCCGGCCGAACTGCTCAACAACGGCACGCTGGAAGTGGTCGCGCCCTTCGTTTATTCCCTGGATAAACGCTGAAACGGTGATTTTGCGACAACAGAGGGTTTGATAACGTGCGTCTATCGATTGCACCCGCTATGCTGGGGCCGCAACTTCATGGACGCACGCTATGACCCTCACAGAATTGCGCTATATCGTTACCCTCGCTCAAGAGCAGCATTTCGGCCATGCCGCCGAACGCTGCCACGTCAGCCAGCCGACCCTGTCGGTAGGCGTGAAGAAGCTGGAAGATGAACTCGGTGTGCTGATTTTCGAGCGCAGCAAGAGTGCGGTACGTCTGACGCCGGTTGGCGAGGGCATCGTGGCTCAAGCGCAAAAGGTGCTCGAACAGGCCCAGGGCATCCGTGAACTGGCCCAGACCGGCAAGAACCAGCTGACCGCCCCGCTGAAGGTCGGCGCCATCTACACCGTCGGCCCTTACCTGTTTCCCCACCTGATTCCGCAACTGCACCGGGTCGCCCCGCAGATGCCGTTGTACATCGAAGAGAACTTCACCCACGTGCTGCGCGACAAACTGCGCAACGGTGAACTCGACGCGATCATCATCGCCCTGCCGTTCAACGAAGCCGACGTACTGACCATGTCCCTGTACGACGAGCCGTTCTACGTGCTGATGCCGGCCGATCACCCCTGGACCCAGAAGACCTCCATCGACGCCGCAGCGCTCAACGACAAGAGCCTGTTGCTGCTGGGCGAAGGCCACTGCTTCCGCGACCAGGTGCTCGAAGCCTGCCCGACCCTGGTCAAGGGCGGCGACAGCGCCAAGCACACCACGGTCGAGTCCAGCTCGCTGGAAACCATCCGCCACATGGTGGCTTCGGGCCTGGGCGTTTCGATCCTGCCGATGTCGGCCGTTGACAGCCACCATTACGCCCCCGGCGTGATCGAGGTTCGTCCGCTGTCCGCTCCGGTTCCGTTCCGCACCGTCGCCATCGCCTGGCGTGCCAGTTTCCCGCGTCCAAAGGCCATCGAGATCCTGGCCGACTCGATCCGCCTGTGCTCCGTTGCCCGCCCCAAAGCCCAGGCACAGGCGAGCTAAGTAGCGGTATGACGGAGCTGTCTCACGTCTCGGTCACGGCGCTCAAGGGCGTCGGCGAGGCCATGGCTGAAAAGCTGGCGAAAGTCGGGCTGGAAAATATCCAGGACGTACTGTTTCACCTGCCCCTGCGTTATCAGGACCGCACCCGCGTCGTGCCCATCGGCGCCTTGCGGCCCGGGCAGGATGCGGTAATCGAAGGCGTGGTCAGTGGCGCCGACGTGGTCATGGGCAAGCGCCGCAGCCTGCTGGTGCGGCTGGGTGACGGCACGGGCGTGCTGAGCCTGCGCTTCTATCACTTCAGCAATGCCCAGAAAGACGGCCTCAAGCGTGGGACCCACGTACGTTGCTACGGCGAAGCCCGGCCCGGCGCGTCGGGGCTGGAAATCTATCACCCCGAATACCGCGCCATCACCGGCGAAGAGCACATCGCGGTGGAGCAGACCCTCACCCCGATCTACCCGACCACCGAAGGCCTGACCCAGCAGCGCCTGCGCCAGTTGACCCAGCAGAGCCTGGGCATGCTCGGCCCGCGCAGCCTGCCGGACTGGCTGCCGGACGAACTGGCCCGGGACTACCAACTGGCGCCGCTGGCCGATGCCATCCACTACCTGCATCACCCGCCGGCCGACGCCGATGTCGAAGAGCTCGCGCTGGGCCATCACTGGGCACAGCACCGGCTGGCATTCGAAGAACTGCTGACGCACCAGCTTTCCCAGCAACGCCTGCGTGAAAGCCTGCGCTCCCAACGCGCCCCGGCGCTGCCGATTGCCAAGCGCCTGCCCAGACAGTTCCTCGCCAACCTCGGCTTCCCGCCTACCGGCGCGCAGCAACGTGTGGGCAAGGAAATCGCCTACGACCTCAGTCAGCAGGAACCGATGCTGCGGCTGATTCAGGGCGACGTCGGCGCAGGCAAAACCGTGGTCGCGGCGCTGGCAGCATTGCAGGCACTGGAAGCCGGGTATCAGGTCGCGCTGATGGCGCCCACCGAGATTCTGGCCGAGCAGCACTACATCAACTTCACCCGCTGGCTCGAACCGCTGGGCATCGAGACTGCGTGGCTGGCGGGCAAGCTCAAGGGCAAGGCCCGCGCCGCATCGCTGGAACAGATCGCCAACGGCGCGCCGATGGTCGTCGGCACCCATGCGCTGTTCCAGGACGAGGTGCAGTTCAAGAACCTGGCCCTGGTCATCATCGACGAACAGCACCGCTTCGGTGTGCAGCAGCGCCTGGCGTTGCGCAAGAAAGGCGTGGGCGGCCTGATGTGCCCGCATCAGTTGATCATGACCGCAACGCCGATTCCGCGAACCCTGGCGATGAGCGCCTACGCCGATCTCGACACCTCGATCCTCGACGAACTGCCGCCGGGCCGCACGCCGGTCAACACCGTGCTGGTGGCCGACAGCCGCCGTATCGAGGTGGTCGAGCGCGTGCGCAATGCCTGCGCCGAGGGCCGCCAGGCCTACTGGGTGTGCACGCTGATCGAAGAATCCGAAGAGCTGACCTGCCAGGCCGCCGAGACCACTTTTGAAGAGCTGACCAGCGCACTGGGCGAGCTCAAGGTCGGGCTGATCCACGGCCGCATGAAGCCCGCCGAAAAAGCTGCGGTCATGGCCGAGTTCAAGCAGGGCAACCTGCAACTGCTGGTGGCGACGACGGTGATCGAAGTCGGCGTGGACGTGCCCAATGCCAGCCTGATGATTATCGAGAACCCGGAACGCCTGGGCCTGGCGCAGTTGCACCAGTTGCGCGGGCGGGTTGGCCGGGGTAGCGCGGCCAGTCATTGTGTGTTGTTGTACCACCCGCCATTGTCACAGATCGGCAAGCAGCGTCTGGGCATCATGCGCGAGACTAACGACGGCTTCGTGATCGCCGAGAAAGACCTCGAATTGCGTGGGCCGGGCGAGATGCTCGGCACCCGACAAACGGGCCTGCTGCAGTTCAAGGTCGCGGACCTGATGCGCGACGCCGACCTACTGCCTTCGGTCAGGGACGCCGCCCAGGCGCTGCTGGAACGCTGGCCGCAACACGTCAGCCCCTTGCTCGAAAGATGGCTGCGGCACGGGCAGCAATACGGGCAAGTGTGATTCAGTCAGCAATAAGAACTTGTCTCACCTATACGACAACTAAGCTGGTTATACTTCAGCAATTGTAGGAATCTGGATACAGGCCATGACAGAAGTTGCCCAAATCGACGCAACCCAACACGCCCCGTCTGTCATCCGGCAGTTGCTTGGCAAAGCTGCCATCAGCTACCGCGAAGTCATGGACGACGAAAACCTCCCCAGCGCGCAGAAGGTCCAGGCCATTCTGGTCCACGATTCCGTCGGCGCATTGCTGATCCTGTTCCCGCAAAATCAGCTGCTGGATCTCAACCGCCTGACCGAACTCACCGGGCGCAAGCTGACGGCGGTCTCGCAGGATCATCTGAGCCAGATGCTGGGCAAGAACAATCTGCATGCCCTGCCGGCGCTTCCGGCGCTGACCAGTTCGCCTTGCCTGTACGATGAGCGCGTGCTGCAGGAATCGACCGTGCTGATCGATTCTGGCGAGCCAGGCCTGCTGCTGGAAATCGGCAGCGACGACTTCAAGACCCTGCTGAGCAAAGCCAGCGCCGCGCGTTTTGGCGAGCCCGTCACCTCCGTGCAGCCGAACCTGACCCGTCCTGACGATGACCGCGAGGAAATCACCAAGGCGGTGCAGAACTTCACAGCGCGCCGGATCCAGCAGCGTCTGGAAGCGACCGTGGAAATTCCACCGCTGGCCGACACCGCGCAGAAGATCATCAAACTTCGAGTAGACCCGGACGCCACCATCGATGACATCACTGGCGTCGTGGAAACCGATCCGGCGCTGGCCGCTCAAGTGGTCAGCTGGGCCGCATCGCCGTACTACGGTTCTGCCGGCAAGATCCGTTCGGTCGAGGACGCCATCGTTCGCGTGCTGGGCTTTGACCTGGTCATCAACCTGGCCCTGGGCCTGGCGCTGGGCAAGACCCTCGAACTGCCGAAGGACCATCCGCAGCACGCCACGCCTTACTGGCAGCAGTCGATCTACACCGCCGCGGTAATCGAAGGCCTGACCCGCGCCATGCCGCGCGCCAAGCGCCCGGAAAGCGGCCTGACTTATCTGGCCGGTCTGCTGCACAACTTCGGCTATCTGCTGCTGGCTCACGTGTTTCCGCCGCACTTCTCGCTGATCTGCCGCCAGATCGAAGTGAACCCGCACCTGCACCACAGCTTCGTGGAGCAGCACCTGCTGGGTATCAGCCGCGAGCAGATCGGTTCCTGGCTGATGCGCAACTGGGACATGCCCGAAGAACTGGCGACCGCCCTGCGCTTCCAGCACGACCCGCAGTACGCCGGCGAATACCACGAGTACGCCAACCTGGTGTGCCTGGCGGTGCGTCTGCTGCGCAAGGAAGGCATTGGCTCGGGCCCGGTGGAAGGCATCCCGGACGAGCTGTTCGAGCGCCTGGAGCTGCCGCGCGAGAAAGCCGAAGAAGTGGTGCAAAAAGTGCTCGAAGCCGAAGTGCTGCTGCGCGAACTGGCTTCGCAGTTTCACTGACACCGCATGACCCGTAGCAGCACGGCTTGCCGGCGGGCGCGTCCTCGAGATCGCTCCCGCGGGCAAGCCCGGCTGCTACGGGTTTGAGGTGAACACAGGCCCTTTGTAGGAGCGCGCTTGCCCGCGATGGCGATCTTGAAGGCGCCGACGCCGGCAAGCCGGACTGCTACGGGTTTGGGGTGAACGTTGGACCCCGGACTGCTACGGGGTCTACTTCTTCTTCGGTTTCAGGTATTTCGTAAGGCCCTGAAACCACATCACCAGGCCGGTATTGCCGGTCACCTGAATGTTCTTGTCCTGAATCCCCTGCATGAACGCCAACTGCTTGTTCTTCGCCTGCATCGTGGCGAAGCCGTAGGCGGCGTCCCGGAATGAAATGGCGAACGCTGGCGATGCTACCGCGCCACCCCGGCTGACGACACGCTGGTCACGCACGACAAAATGCCGGGCCACCTTGCCGTCGGTGGTCTGCAATTGAAAGGTCAGATCCTTGCCCGCCAGTTGTTGCTGGAACGCGGGGTTGTTGCGGCTGGCGCGGGCCATCAATTGGCCCAGCATCCAGAGAAGAAAACGAAACTTCATGTCCAAGACCTCTACCGTTGAGCAGCCAATGCAGCTTTTAGCGGCAGTGTATCGGGCTTGATGGCGAGGGGCAGAAGCAGAACCTGCCGGTCGTAAAGTGGTTGTGGCACCACACGAATCGCGGGCAATAAAAATGGGCATCCCGCTGTCCGGGTATGCCCATCTGTACGCTGTTCGCCCTCCGCAAGGCGTCCAGCGTGGTATTACGGATTGACGCTGTCTTTCAGGAACTTGCCCGGCTTGAACGCAACGGTGTTGCTGGCCTTGATTTTCACCGGCTCGCCGGTCTGTGGGTTTTTACCTGTGCGTGCGCCGCGATGGCGTTGCAGGAAGGTGCCAAAGCCAACCAGCGTCACACTGTCCTTCTTGTGCAAGGCGTTGGTGATTTCATCCAGGACGGCGTTGAGGACACGATTGGCTTGTTCTTTGGTGAGATCTGCTTTTTCAGCAATAGCGGCTGCGAGTTCTGGTTTACGCATATGAAGCCTCTTTTACGGTTTTTTGTTTTTATGTCCCGTGCAGCCCTTCCAGGGGCAGCGAGCAGGTGCCGCAACGGCTCTACGTAGCGGCAGACCGCAATGAGGATGGCATGGCGCCGATTCCGACGCCAGTGCGTGAGCGACGTTTGTATCAACAAAAACGTGCCTTATCCGACAGAACGACAGTTATTTACGCCAGCAGCGGCGGCAGCGCCTTGTTCAGGGCCAGTTTCTCCATCACCGCCGCGCCTGTCAGGGCGTATCCCAGGAGGCTTCCGTCAGCGGCGTGGCACAGCGCCTTGATGTCCGCGCCCTGCCCTTCGACTGTCCATACGCCTTCCATGCCCTTGGGCACGGGGGAGACAACCAGCGGGCACACCGGGGTTTTCACGGTGATCGGCATCGGGCCGTATTTGACGGCGGTCGGCGTGCCCGCCAGGGTTTGCGCCAGCGCCCGGGCGCAGCTCATCAGCGGCATCACGTACAACAGGTTCAGGCCATCGACCTCGGCGCAGTCACCAAGCGCGTAGATATTGGCGTGAGAGGTTTTCAGGTGACGGTCCACCACCACGCCCCGGCCCGTCTCAAGGCCGGCAGCGGCGGCCAGATCGACGCGCGGGCGCAGGCCGATGGCCGAGACCACCAGATCGCACTCGATCACCTGGCCATCGGAGAGATGCGCCTCAAGGCCATCTTCACGGCGCGAAAGTCGCGTCAGCACCGGCCCCAGATGGAATCGCGCGCCCAAGCCTTCGAGCCCGGCCTGCACCGCCGCTGCGGCTGCAGGATGCAACAGCGTCGGCATCACCTGCTCACAGGGCGCGACCAGATCCACCTCATGCCCGCCGACGATCAGGTCATTGGCGAACTCGCAGCCGATCAGGCCCACGCCCAGGATCAGTACCCGGCGCTTGCCTGCCGCCGCCGCGCGAAAGCGGGCGTAGTCTTCCAGATCGTTGATCGGGAAGATCGCATCGCCGGCGTCGCCCTCCACCGGCACGCTTACCGTTTGCGCGCCCCAGGCCAGGATCAGGTCGCGATAGTGCACCGCTTCCTCGCCGATCCACAGGCGCTTGTGGCCAGGGTCGATGCCGCTGACCCGGGTGTGGGTGCGCACTTCGGCGTTCAGTTGCTCGGCCATGGTGCCGGGTTCGGCCATGCTCAGGCCGTCGGCATCCTTGTTCTTGCCAAAGCCGGTGGAGAGCATGGGTTTGGAGTAGGAACGCCCGTCATCGGCGGTGATCAGCAGCAGCGGCGTTTGGCCATCGAGCTTGCGAAATTCCCGGGCCAGGTTGTAGCCCGCAAGGCCAGTACCGACAATCACCACAGGTGCGTTCATTCATTTCTCCTTGAGTCGTTTGGGGAATGGCGGATCAGGCGATTTCGATCATTTCGAAGTCCATCTTGCCTACGCCGCAGTCCGGGCAGAGCCAGTCTTCGGGTACGTCTTCCCAGCGGGTGCCCGGCGCGATGCCGTCATCAGGCCAGCCATCGGCTTCGTTGTAGATCAGGCCACAGACAATGCATTGCCACTTTTTCATGGTTCGGTTCTCTCGTTTTCCAAGGCTAAACGTGCCCGGCCGCCGCGCTGTGCTCGCGCAGGTTTTCAACCGGGTCAGGGCGTTTTACTGATCGGGGGGCGATGACGCAAGTTTCATTGACGCCAAAGCCGCGTCCCGGCTTCAAGTGAGGCCCTGCAATCATGCTAAGCTCGCCGCCTCGATTACTGCCAATGTTTGCTCACTGTGATCCAGCAAAATCCTGCAAGTCCGACGCCCCGATGGCTGCTGCGCGATGAACTGACGCAAGCGCCCGAACCTGTCGTCCTCGAGTGGCTGTTCCACGAAGACTCCCTGACCCGCCGCCTGACCCGCCTGTCCCACGATGGCTTCAGCGTCGCGCCGCAGTTCGAAGGCTGGCAGACCTTGCGCGCCGATGAGTGCAGCGCCTTGCAGTTGCCCGAAGGCAGCGAGGGTTGGGTGCGCGAGGTATACCTGCAAGGCCACGGCCAGAAGTGGGTGTTCGCCCGCAGTGTGGCCGGCCGCCAGGCGCTGGAACACGACGGCCTGCACATGGATGAGCTGGGCACCCGCTCACTGGGCGAGCTGCTGTTCAGCGACCGCGCCTTCACCCGCGGCCCGTTGCAGATCTGCCAGTACCCGCAAGAATGGCTGCCGAACGCCGATACCGCGCACGGCCTGTGGGGGCGCCGGTCGTGCTTTACCCGTGGTGGCTTGAGCATTCTGGTGGCCGAGGTGTTTCTGCCCACCGTCTGGCACGCCATCGATCAAGCCGCCGACTTCAACAAGGAGCGTCACTGATGTACCTGTCGCTGCTCAAGTCCCTGAACCGCCTGCACCCACGCACCTGGGACTTCATTCAACTGACCCGCGTCGATAAACCCATCGGCATCTACCTGCTGCTGTGGCCGACGCTGTGGGCCTTGTGGATCGCGGGCAAGGGTTCGCCGTCGCTGGGCAATGTGCTGATTTTCGTGATCGGCGTGTTCCTGATGCGTGCCGCTGGCTGCGTCATCAACGATTTTGCCGACCGCAAGGTCGATGGCCACGTCAAACGCACCGAGCAGCGCCCGCTGGTGAGCGGCAAGGTCACTTCCAGGGAAGCGCTGACGCTGTTCGCGGTGCTGGTGGGGCTGAGCTTCGCGCTGGTACTGCTGACCAACGCCACGACAGTCTGGCTGTCATTCGGCGGCCTGGCGCTGGCCGCGACTTACCCCTTCATGAAGCGCTACACCTATTACCCGCAGGTGGTGCTGGGCGCTGCGTTCTCCTGGGGCATGCCGATGGCGTTCACCGCCGAGACCGGCAACCTGCCCGCCGCCGCCTGGCTGCTGTACATCGCCAACCTGCTGTGGACGGTGGGCTACGACACCTACTACGCGATGACCGACCGCGAGGACGACCTGAAGATCGGTGTGAAGTCCACCGCTGTGCTGTTCGGCGATGCCGACCGCGTGATCATCCTGACCCTGCAATGCCTGGCGCTGTTCTGCCTGATGTTGGCCGGTTCGCGCTTCGAGCTTGGGCTGTATTTCTTCCTCGGCCTTCTGGTGGCGGCCGGTTGCTTCGCCTGGGAGTTCTGGTCCACACGCAGCAAGGATCCACAGGCCTGCTTCAAGGCATTCCTGCATAACCATTGGGCGGGACTGGCGATTTTCGTGGGGATCGTGCTGGACTATTGGTTGAGGTAAAGCGGTGGTTGCGCTGACCGCAGGCCAGCGCAACGTCAGCCCCTAGTTCAAGGTTTGGCAACGTGCCAGACGCCGCCCTTGCCGTCGCCGGTCTTGTCACCGGCCTTGTCTTCCTTATAGGTGTACAGCGGCTTGCCTTTATAGACCCACTGCGAGGCACCGTCGTCGCGCTTGATGATGGTCCAGTCGCCTTCGGCCTTGTCTTCGGCACCGGCCTTGAGCGGCGGCCAGTTGGTTGCGCACTGGTCATTGCAGACCGACTTGCCGGCCGAGGTGTCCTTGTCGAAGGTGTAGAGCGTCATGCCATGGTGGTCGGTCAGTACGCCGTCCTTTTCCATCGCCTGATGATGAGCGAAGGCCAGGCTGGACGATACCAGCGCGGCAGCGCCCAAGAGACCCATAACAGCAGTGGAAATTCTAGCCATAGGTACATCCTCTTCTTGTTGATCCAGGGTGGGACAATCTTTGTGGGACAAGACCACAAGCGTAGCTCTGGACCGGACATAACGCCCGTGGCCAACTAACCTGTCACACGACTGCAATAATTCCGTTATCTAATGCGCCCCAAGACAGTTAAATGACATGAGGTTCGAGGCATGGTTGGCAGGAGCATTCTGATCGTCGACGACGAAGCGCCCATTCGCGAAATGATCGCCGTTGCGCTGGAAATGGCTGGCTATGACTGCATGGAGGCGGAGAACTCTCAACAGGCCCACGCCGTCATCGTCGACCGCAAACCCGACCTGATCCTGCTCGACTGGATGCTGCCCGGCACGTCGGGCATCGAGCTGGCCCGCCGCCTGAAGCGCGACGAGCTGACCGGTGACATCCCGATCATCATGCTCACGGCCAAGGGTGAGGAAGACAACAAGATCCAGGGTCTTGAAGTCGGCGCCGATGACTACATCACCAAACCATTCTCTCCTCGCGAGCTGGTCGCACGCCTCAAGGCCGTGCTGCGCCGCGCTGGCCCCAACGATGGCGAATCGCCAATCGAAGTCGGCGGCCTGCTGCTGGACCCGATCAGCCACCGCGTGACCATCGACGGCAAACCTGCCGAGATGGGCCCGACCGAATACCGCCTGCTGCAGTTCTTCATGACTCACCAGGAACGCGCCTACACCCGCGGGCAGTTGCTGGACCAGGTCTGGGGCGGCAACGTCTACGTCGAAGAGCGCACCGTTGATGTACACATTCGTCGCCTGCGTAAAGCACTCGGTGATGCCTACGAAAATCTGGTACAAACCGTCCGCGGTACTGGCTACCGTTTTTCCACCAAAAGCTGAGACAGCTTTTGGGAGCGAATCCGTTCGCTGAAGACAAGGACGCGTTAATTGAACCACAACTGGCATGGCACCCTGATCCGCCATCTGCTGCTGTTGATTACAGTCTCGCTGCTGGCGGGCCTGGTCAGCGGCCATTACGGCTGGTGCCTGACAATCGGCCTGGGCTTTTACCTGGCCTGGACCCTCAAACAGCTGATGCGCCTGCATCACTGGCTGCGCCATCACAAGCCTGACGAGCCGCCACCGGATGGATACGGCCTGTGGGGCGAAGTCTTCGACAGCATCTATCACCTGCAACGCCGCGACCAGCGCGTGCGAGGCCGCCTGCAGGCAGTCATCGACCGTGTTCAGGAATCCACCGCAGCGCTCAAAGACGCAGTCATCATGCTCGACAGCGAGGGCAACCTGGAGTGGTGGAACCGCGCCGCTGAAACCCTGCTGGGCCTCAAGACGCCCCAGGACAGCGGCCAGCCGGTGACCAACCTGGTGCGCCATCCGCGCTTCAAGGAATACTTCGAACAAGGCAGTTACGCCGAGCCGCTTGAGATCCCCTCCCCGGTCAACGACCGCCTGCGCATCCAGATGCTGATTACCCGCTACGGCAACAATGAGCACCTGATGCTGGTGCGCGATGTGACCCGCCTGTATCAGCTTGAGCAGATGCGCAAGGATTTCGTCGCCAACGTGTCCCACGAACTGCGCACGCCGTTGACCGTGATCTGCGGGTACTTGGAGACGCTGCTGGACAACGTGGACGAGATCAACCCGCGCTGGGCCCGCGCGCTGCAACAGATGCAGCAGCAAGGCGGGCGCATGCAGACGCTACTCAATGACTTGTTGCTGCTGGCCAAGCTTGAAGCCACCGACTACCCCTCCGACAACCAGCCCATCGCGGTACCGGCCCTGCTACAGAGCATCGCCGCCGACGCGCAGGCGCTGTCGGGCAGCAAGAATCAGAAGATCACGCTGGATATCGATAGCGACACGAACCTCAAGGGCAGTGAAGCGGAACTGCGCAGCGCGTTCTCCAACCTGATCTTCAACGCGGTGAAATACACCCAGGCAGAAGGCCAGATCCGCATCCGCTGGTGGGTAGACGGCCGGGGCGCGCACCTGAGCGTGCAGGACTCCGGGATAGGCATTGACCCCAAACACATTCCCCGCCTGACCGAGCGTTTCTATCGGGTGGACTCCAGCCGCGCCTCCAACACCGGTGGCACGGGGCTGGGCCTTGCGATCGTCAAGCACGTGCTGTTGCGCCACCGTGGCTCGCTTGAGATCAACAGCGTGCAGGGCAAAGGCAGTGTGTTTATCTGCAACTTTGCCCCGGTACAGATGACCAAGGCCTAGTAAAGGCGGCAGATAGCCGCTAAATTGGCCCGCTTATGCCCTCCATTTGTGAGGGTTTATTTCATCCCTGCACTTATACGGAACCTGCAAAACTCCATCATGGACCCTTCCCCTGGTATTAGCCTGGCTTCAATTTTCGCCGACTTCGGCATGATTCTCTTCGCAATGATCCTGGTCCTGCTCAACGGTTTCTTCGTTGCGGCAGAGTTCGCCATGGTCAAACTGCGCGCCACACGCGTGGAGTCCATCGCCGACAAGAACGGCTGGCGCGGCCGCATCCTGCGCACGGTTCACAGCCAGCTCGACGCTTACCTGTCGGCCTGTCAGCTGGGTATCACCCTGGCCTCGCTGGGCCTTGGCTGGGTCGGTGAACCGGCCTTCGCCCACCTGCTGGCACCGCTTCTGGAAGCTGTCGGCATCGGCTCGCCGGAAGTCATCAAGGGCGTGTCGTTCTTCTCCGCCTTCTTCGTGATCTCCTACCTGCACATCGTGGTCGGCGAGCTGGCGCCCAAGTCCTGGGCCATCCGCAAACCCGAGCTGCTGTCGCTGTGGACGGCGGTGCCGCTGTACCTGTTCTACTGGGTCATGTACCCGGCGATCTACCTGCTCAACGCCAGCGCCAACGGCATCCTGCGCATTGCCGGCCAGGGCGAGCCTGGCCCGCATCACGAGCACCATTACAGCCGCGAAGAACTGAAACTGATTCTGCACTCGAGCCGTGGCCAGGACCCGAGCGACCAGGGCATGCGCGTGCTGGCCTCGGCCGTGGAAATGGGCGAGCTCGAAGTGGTGGACTGGGCCAACTCCCGGGAAGACCTCGTTACCCTGGATTCCAACGCGCCGCTGAAAGAAATTCTTGCGCTGTTCCGCCGCCACAAATTCAGCCGTTACCCGGTGTACGACGCAAAAAGCGGCGAGTTCGAAGGCATTCTGCACATCAAGGACCTGTTGCTGGAGCTGGCGGCGCTGGATCACATTCCTGAATCCTTCAACCTCGCCGAACTGATTCGCCCGGTTGAGCGCGTGTCCAAGCACATGCCGCTGTCGCGCCTGCTGGAGCAGTTCCGCCAGGGTGGCGCGCACTTCGCGCTGGTCGAGGAAGCCGACGGCAAGGTCATCGGCTACCTGACCATGGAAGACGTGCTGGAAGTGCTGGTCGGCGACATCCAGGACGAACACCGCAAGGCCGAGCGCGGCATCCTCGCCTACCAGCCCGGCAAACTGCTGGTACGGGGCGACACGCCGCTGTTCAAGGTCGAACGCCTGTTGGGCATCGATCTGGACCACGTCGAAGCCGAAACCCTGGCAGGCCTGATCTACGACAGCCTCAAGCGCGTGCCTGAGGAAGAGGAAGTGATGGAAGTCGAAGGGCTGCGCATCATCATCAAAAAGATGAAAGGCCCGAAGATCGTGCTGGCGAAGGTTTTGAAGCTGGATTGATCCACCAGACGCCGTGATCGTTCCCACGCTCCGCGTGGGAATGCATCCCACGACGCTCTGCGTCGGCCAGCCATCGGACGCGGAGCGTCCGGGGCGGCGTTACCACGCAGAGCGTGGGAATGATCAGCACCTCCGTCGCGGGCAAGCGCGCTCCCACAGGTGCAATCAATTCCCGCCAATCGCGAAATTGGGCAGGCGCTGCACCGGCTGGGCGAACTCATACGGGATCGACTCCAGCGCCAGCCCCACGTTGCGCTGCACCACGAAGTGCAGATGCGGCCCGGTGCTGTTGCCGGTGTTGCCAGAACGCCCCAGCGGCGTCCCCACGGCCACACGCTCGCCTTCCCTGACGCTCACCGAACCCTGCTTGAGATGCAGATACACACCCATGGTGCCGTCGTCATGCAGGATGCGCACGAAGTTGCCCGACGGATTGGCGCCCCGCCCTGACTGCCCGTTCTCGGTCTTGATCACCGTGCCACTGCGCGCCGCGATGATCTGGGTGCCTTCAGGCATCGCGATGTCGATGGCGTAGCGGCTCTTGGCGCCGGTGTGGCTGTACTGCCCGTTGGGCCCCTGGCTGATGCGGAACGGCCCGCCCACCCACGGCAGCGGATAACGGTAGCCAAGGCCTGCGAAAGACGCGCTGCGCTGCGGATCGCCGACGATGGAGCGCAGGCTGGACTTGTAGGCCATGGCCCTGCTGGGGATCTGTGGGCTCAGCGCGATGAGACGTTCGTTGCTGCGGGCGGGAATGGTGCGGCGGATGACCTGATCGGCAACCCCGACCACGTTCTTCACGCCCGAGAGCCTGAGTTCCACTTCGACCGGCGCATACAGGTCGTTGCGCACGTAGAGGCTGTCCACGCCCCTGGCTTTCTTGACGTTCAGCCGCACCTGGCTGTCGATGCGCTCGACCATGCGCTCGCGCAGTTTCATCACTTGCGCGCCGGGGACGGGTTGATCGGTAAACGAGACCACTCCGTTGGCATCGGTGAATCGGTAGATAGTGACAGCTGCGGCCGATTGCGCAGCCAGCAACAACACACACACCACCAGCAAGCGCTCTAACATCAGGATAGGCCTGGCTAAGGGGACGATTGGCGCCCAGCCTAACAGCGAAACCGACGGAAAAGGACTCATCCGTATCAATCGGTGACAGACGAAGCGTCAAGGAATTCGCGTCAGGGGCGAGCGCGAGGGAATGTGCAATTTCTATGCAGACTTGCGCAAACCACCCCGTAGCAGTCCGGCTTGCCGGCGTGGGCGCCCTCAAGATCGCTCCCGCGGGCAAGCCCGGCTGCTACGGGAACTCATCACCCATACGTTTGTATCTTACCAATGCCCCGTAGCAGCACGGCTTGCCGGCGGGGGCGTCCACGAGAACGCCGCCGGGGCAAACGGTCAGGCGCCAGGAATAAAGTGCTTCTGCGCCGTACCCCGGGCGATCAGGCGCGACAGGTAGTCGAGCTTCTGGGTGTCCTGGTCGACGAAGCGGAAAGTCAATTGCAGCCAGTCACTGTCGGGCTTTTGCTCGAACGCGGCGATGGCGTGCAGATAACCGTTCAACCGCGCCACTTCTGCGTTCTCTCCCTGCTCAAGGTCGAGTACGGCGCTGTCGAGGATCTGCGGCAAGGCTTCGCTGCGACGGACAACCAGCGAGGCTTCCTTGAGGGTCAGCGCCTTGATGATGCACTGCTGGATGCCGCTGGACAGGCGCAACTGGCCCTGGCCACGGCCACTCGGCTCGGCAGGTGCCGCCGGCTTGGCCATGGGTTTGACCAACGGCTGCGCAGGTGCGGCGGCCGCAGGGGTCGCGTTGACCACTTCCGGACGGTTGCCAGTCAGAGCGCCCAGCGAGTCATTGGCGAACGCCGCATTAACGCGAGCCGGGCCGCTGCTCATCAGGGCCTCCAGCTTGCCGACCTTGTGCAGCGCCTTCTTGACCTTGGTCAGCAGTTGCTCGTTGGTGAACGGTTTGCCGATGAAGTCCGAGACCCCGGCCTGAATGGCCTGGATCACGTTTTCCTTGTCGCCACGGCTGGTCACCATGATGAACGGCATGCCCTTGAGGCTTTCCTGCTGGCGGCACCAGGTCAACAGTTCCAGACCCGACATCTCGGGCATCTCCCAGTCGCACAGCACCAGATCGAACGCCTCGCGGGTCAGGAGCACCTGAGCTTTACGGCCGTTGACCGCGTCTTCCAGGGTGATGCCGGGAAACGCGTTACGCAAACCTTTCTTCACCAGATCGCGGATGAACGGCGCATCATCCACCACCAACACACTGACTTTACTCATTGACGCTCCTGATGGCGTGTTCACCGCAAATGGCGAGCATATCGCTGGCTAGTGGCCAACTGCCAAATTGTTTGACGGCACCGGGATATTTATTCGCGGGTGACTGAAATAAGCGGCCCCAAAACAGCCGGTTGGCCCAAAAAAAAGCCTGGCATTCGCCAGGCGTTTTTTCTCAGGCAATCTTACTTATCGTCAGGCGAGTCCGGAACATTAGGCATTTCGGCAGACAGCCCTTTGACTTCTTCCTGCATGCGCTTGAGGCCCAGGTGACGCACGTCGGTGCCGCGCACCAGGTAGATCACCAGCTCCGAGATGTTGCGAGCGTGGTCGCCGATACGCTCCAGCGAACGCAGCGCCCAGATCACGTTCAGAACGCGGGAGATCGAGCGTGGATCTTCCATCATGTAGGTCACAAGTTCACGCAGGGCGGTCTTGTACTCACGGTCGATGGTCTTGTCGTACTGGGCGACCGACAGTGCCAGGTCAGCGTCGAAGCGAGCGAAAGAGTCCAGGGCATCACGCACCATGCTGCGTACCTGATCGCCGATGTGGCGCACTTCCACGTAGCCGCGTGGCGACTCGCCTTCTTCGCAGAGCTGGATGGCGCGGCGGGCGATCTTGGTGGATTCGTCGCCGATGCGCTCCAGGTCGATCACCGACTTGGAGATGCTGATGATCAGACGCAGGTCCGAGGCCGCAGGCTGACGACGCGCCAGAATGCGCAGGCATTCTTCGTCGATGTTGCGTTCCATCTGGTTGATGCGGTCGTCGACTTCACGAACGCGCTGGGCCAGGCCCGAGTCGGCGTCGATCAGTGCGGTAACCGCGTCGTTGACCTGCTTCTCGACCAGACCACCCATTTCCAGCAGGTGGCTGCGAACTTCTTCCAGTTCAGCGTTGAACTGCTGGGAGATGTGATGTGTATGGCTGTCTTTGATCATGCTGAGTGTCCGTCCGATTGATTGCGCGGTGGTTCAGGGCTGACGAAACACGTGCTAGCCGTAACGACCGGTTATGTAGTCTTCAGTCTGTTTTTTGGCCGGGTTGGTGAACACCGTATCGGTGTCGCCGTACTCGACCACCTTGCCCATGTACAGAAATGCGGTGTAATCCGATACACGCGCCGCCTGCTGCATGTTGTGGGTAACGATCACAATGGTGTATTTGGATTTCAGTTCGTAGATCAACTCTTCGACTTTTAACGTCGAAATCGGGTCGAGCGCGGAGCACGGCTCATCGAGCAGCAGTACTTCGGGTTCGACGGCGATAGTGCGGGCGATCACCAGACGTTGCTGCTGACCACCGGAAAGCCCGAGCGCCGACTCGTGCAGGCGGTCCTTGACCTCATCCCACAGTGCCGCGCCACGCAGTGCCCACTCGACCGCTTCGTCGAGCGCACGCTTCTTGTTGATGCCCTGAATCCGCAGGCCGTAGACCACGTTCTCGTAAATGGTCTTGGGGAACGGGTTGGGCTTCTGGAACACCATGCCCACCTGGCGACGCAGTTCGGCGACGTCTTCGGTGCGGGTGTTGATGTCACGCCCGTAGAGCTTGATCTCGCCCTGCACCCGGCAGCCGTCCACCAGATCGTTCATGCGGTTGAAGCTGCGCAGCAGGGTCGATTTGCCACAGCCCGACGGGCCAATGAACGAGGTCACCCGCTGCTTGGGAATGTTCAGCGCGATATCGAACAGCGCCTGTTTTTCACCGTAGAACAGGTTCAGGCCCGGCACTTCCAGGGCGATGTCTTCACGGGCGAGGTCCAGCCCCTGGCGCTTGCGACCCAGGGCCGACATGTTGATGCCGTGGGTGTGGGGATCTTTCTGCATCTTCGGTTCTCTGTTCGTTCTTGGCGGCAAGTTTCAAGCCGTAAGCTGCAAGTTCGGGCAAACGCGACTACGGCTTTGCTTGCCGCTTATTGCTTGCCGCTTGACGCTGGTTTTATCCATCGAGCGCCCGGTATTTCTCGCGCAGGCGGTTGCGGATGGTCACTGCCGACAGGTTCAGCAGGGCAATCACCAGCACCAGCAACAGCGCCGTGGCGTACACCAGCGGCCGCGCCGCTTCGACGTTGGGGCTCTGGAAGCCCACGTCATAGATGTGAAAGCCCAGGTGCATGATCTTCTGGTCAAGGTGCAGATAAGGGTAGTTGCCGTCCACCGGCAGCGACGGCGCGAGCTTGACCACGCCCACCAGCATCAGCGGCGCGACTTCGCCAGCGGCGCGGGCCACGGCCAGGATCAGGCCGGTCATCATCGCGGGGCTGGCCATGGGCAGGACGATCTTCCACAGGGTTTCGGCCTTCGTCGCGCCCAGCGCCAGCGAGCCTTCGCGCAGGGTCAGCGGAATGCGCGCCAGGCCCTCTTCTGTCGCGACGATCACCACAGGTACCGCCAGCAGCGCCAGAGTGAGTGACGCCCACAGCAAGCCCGGCGTACCGAAGGTGGGCGCAGGCAGCGCCTCGGGGAAGAACAGCCGGTCGAGGGAGCCACCCAGCACGTAGACGAAGAAGCCAAGGCCAAACACCCCGTAGACAATGGCCGGTACACCCGCCAGGTTGTTCACCGCAATACGGATCAGCCGGGTCATCGGGCCCTGACGGGCGTATTCGCGCAGATAGACCGCCGCCAGCACGCCGAACGGCGTCACGATCACGGCCATGATCAGGGTCATCATCACGGTGCCGAAAATCGCCGGGAAGATCCCGCCTTCGGTGTTGGCTTCCCGCGGATCGTCGCTCAGGAACTCCCAGAGCTTGGTGAAGTAGAAGCCCAGCTTGGTCGCAACGCCCATGGCGTTGGGCTGGTAGGCATGCACCACCTTGCCCAGGCTGATGACCACCTCTTTGCCGTTGGCATCGCGCGCGGTGAGGCTGTCGCGGTTGAAGTCGGTGTGCAGGGCGAGCAGCCGCGATTCGATTGCCTTGTAGCGGGCATCGTACTCGGCGCGTTCTGTGGCCATGTCGGCCTGAGCCTGGGCGTCGAGCGTGCCGTTGAGCTCAAGCTTGCGGGCCTGCAGGCGCAGACGCTCGATCCCGTGGTTGACCGCGCCGATTTCGGTTTTCTCAAGACGGTTCAGCTCATCGGCGATCTTCTGCACGCGCTTGATGCGCTCATGAAGCTGCGGCCACGCGGCCTCACCTTCAGCCACCACGCTGTCGCCTTCCTTGACGTTGACCAGATAGCCGTAGAAGTTGCCCCACTCGCGGCGCTCAATCGTCATCAGATCGGCAGGCTTGCGCTGGTCGGTCAGCCAGTCGCCGACGATCCAGCTGAAATCACTGCGGTTGATGTCACGGTTGCCGACCTTGAACAGGTCGCGGGTCATGAATTCCGGGCCCTGGTCGGGCACCGGCAGCCCGGCGCTCTTGAGCCGCGCGCGAGGCACCTGCTCGGACTGCACCAGCTCGCCCACCAGCACATGCCGCTCTTGGCCGGGCACGTCGTATTGTGCGGAGATGACATCCGCCGGCCAGAAATGCCCCAGCCCGCGCACGGCAATCACCGCCAGCAGGCCAATGGTCATGACGACGGCAATGGAAACGGCGCCCGCGCTCATCCACACGCCGGGGGCACCGCTTTTGAACCAGTTCTTCAGGGAGGTCTTTTTCATCAGTTTCTACCTGCCCTAGAGAGACGAATACTTCTTGCGCAGGCGCTGACGAATCAGCTCTGCCAAGGTGTTCATGACGAAGGTGAACATCAGCAACACTAGCGCCGCCAGGAACAGCACGCGGTAATGGCTGCCGCCCACTTCGGACTCGGGCATCTCCACCGCGACGTTGGCCGCCAGGGTGCGCATGCCTTCGAACAGGTTCATGTCCATGATCGGCGTGTTGCCGGTGGCCATCAGCACGATCATGGTTTCGCCCACCGCGCGGCCCATGCCGATCATCAGCGCCGAGAAGATGCCGGGGCTGGCGGTCAGGATCACCACGCGAGTCAGGGTCTGCCAAGGCGTCGCCCCCAGCGCCAGCGAACCCAGGGTCAGGCTGCGCGGCACGCTGAACACGGCGTCTTCGGCGATGGAGTAGATGTTGGGGATCACCGCAAAGCCCATGGCCAGGCCGACCACCAGCGCGTTGCGCTGATCGTAGGTAATGCCCAGGTCATTGGTGATCCAGGAGCGCATGTCGCCGTCGAAGAACCAGTTCTCCAGGTGCGAACTCATGCCCAGCGACACCCAGCCCACCAGCAGGATCACCGGGATCAGGATCGCGCTTTCCCAGCCTTCGGGCACCCGCAGGCGCAGCGACTGGGGCAGGCGCGACCAGGCAAACCCGGCCAGCAGGATGCCAACGGGCGTGAAAAGCAGCAGGCTGAAGATCCCCGGCAGATGGCCTTCCAGGTACGGCGCCAGAAACAGCCCGGCGAAGAAACCGAGGATCACCGTGGGCATGGCTTCCATCAATTCGATCACCGGCTTGACCTTGCGGCGCATGCCCGGGGCCATGAAGTAGGCGGTGTAGATCGCCGCAGCCACCGCCAGCGGTGCTGCCAGCAACATCGCGTAGATCGCGGCCTTGAGCGTGCCGTAGGTCAGTGGCGCCAGGCTCAGCTTGGGCTCGAAGTCGGTGTTGGCCGCCGTGGACTGCCAGATGTACTGGGGCTTGTCGTAGTTTTCATACCAGACCTTGTCCCACAGCGCGCTCCACGAGACTTCCGGGTGCGGATTGCTCAGGCTCAGCGGCTGCAGCTTGCCGTGCTGCTCGACCAGCACCAGGTTGGCCCGAGGCGACATGGCCATCAGCGCCGGGCCATCGGCCACCTGATCGATCAGCAGCGTGCGGTGTGCGGTGCTGTGGAACACGCCAAGCTTGCCGGCGCTGTCCATGGCGATGAAACCCTTGCGGCGTTGCTCCGGCACAATCTGCGAGATCGGCGCGCCGTTCATGCTGAAATCGCGGATGTGTTGCAGGCGCATCTCGCCATCGACGTCCCGCGCCATGAACCACTGGGCAATGCCGCCCTTGGAGTTGCCGATCATCAGCGAGATACCGCCCACCAACTGGATGCTGGCGGTGATCTCGGCGTTGGCGTCCTCCAGAAGCTTGTAGCGACCGTTGAGGCTGCGATCGCGCAGGTCGAACACGTCCGCCTGGGCGCGGCCGTTGATGACGTACAGCCACTGCTGGCGCGGATCGACGTAGATCGCCTTCACGGTGGCGGACAACTGCGGCAGCTCGATGCGGCTTTGATCGTTGGTGGTCTCGCCGGTCATCAGGTTTTCAGTCTGGCTAACCGAGACCACATGCAGCTGAGTCCCGGTGGAACCGGCCACGATCAATGTGGAGTCGCCGGCATTGAGGCTGACGTGCTCCACCGCCCGGCCTTCCTGATCCAGCACCAGCGGGGTCTCGCCGTACGGATAGGTGATGGCAGGGGTGATGGTTTTCTTGTTGTCCGGGTAGCTGATCGGATAGGCGTGCTTGAACACCAGTACCTGGCCGTTGGACAGGCCGACGGCGATCACCGGCTTGCCGGGTTGATCCTTGGCGACCGAGGTCACATGGGCGCCCGCAGGCACCGGCAGGCTCACGCGAGAAAGCTCGGAGCCGTCCTTGATGAGGAAGAATATCGCCTGGCCGTTGTCGGACACACGCATGCCGACCTCGTTCTGCTCCTCGATGGCGAAGACCATGGGATTGCCGGCATCCTGCAGCCAGGCTGGGGCCAGGGCAGGCCGGGTGGTCAGTTTCGCGCCCTGGAACAGCGGCACCACGACGTAGGCCAGGTAGAAGAAAATCAGAGTGATTGCGGCCAGCACGGCAAGGCCGCCCACCAGCACGTACCAGCGTGTGAGCCGGTCCTTTAGCGCACGAATACGACGCTTGCGTTGTAGCTGCGGCGTATTGAAATCAATGCGCTCGGGTGGAGACTTGTCGGTCATCGATGAATTGGCCAAATCATTCATGCGCACACCCTAGTCACTGCACATGACAAATACATGACAGCGTGGTGACGCAAAAAAGCCCGCCGCCTCGATAATCGTGGCAACGGACTGCTCATTTTTGCGAGCCTCGTTCCATAAGGCCTTTTCGTTCAATTGGCGGGACGAACCTGCCATCCCGCAACTGGGTTCTATGACAGCTCTGCGTGCCGTCCCCTTGTTAAAGCCCCAGATCAGCCAATGCCTTGCTGGCAACCTTGGCTGGAAGTGGAATGTACCCGTCTTTGATGACAACTTCCTGACCTTGTTTGGACAAAATCAGTTTTACGAACTCGGCCTCAAGCGGGTTGAGCGGCTTGTTCGGTGCCTTGTTGACGTACACATAAAGGAAGCGCGCCAACGGATAGGTGCCGTTCAGAGCGTTCGCTTCGTTGTCTTCGACGAATTCGCCGCCTTCTTTCTTCGCCAGCGGCACCGTGCGCACGCTGGACGTTTTATAACCAATGCCGGAATAACCGATGCCGTTCAGCGAGCTGCTGATGGAGCTCACCACCGAGGCCGAGCCCGGCTGCTCGTTGACGTTGGCCTTGAAGTCGCCCTTGCACAGGGCCTCTTCCTTGAAATAACCGTAGGTGCCCGACACCGAATTGCGGCCGAACAGCTGGATGGTCTTGCCCGCCAGATCCCCCGCTACGCCCACGTCGCCCCAGGTTTTGGCTTCGGCCTTGGCGCCGCACAGCCGCGTGGCGGAGAAAATCGCATCGACCTGCTGCATCGTCAGGCCCTTGATCGGGTTGTCCTTGTGCACGAACACGGCCAGCGCATCCACCGCCACGGGAATCGCGGTGGGCTTGTAGCCGTATTTCTGCTCAAAAGCCGACAACTCGCCGTCCTTCATTTTGCGGCTCATCGGGCCCAGGGTCGCGGTGCCTTCGGTCAGCGCCGGTGGCGCGGTGGAGGAGCCGGCGGCCTGAATCTGGATGTTTACCGTGGGGTACTCTTTCTTGTAGGCCTCGGCCCACAAGGTCATCAGGTTGGCCAGGGTGTCGGAGCCGACGCTGGACAGGTTGCCCGATACACCGGTGGTTTTAACGTAGGGCTTGATCGCCGGATCGACCGCAGCAACGGCCTGGACAGCGGGCACGCTGACGGCTACCAGGGTGAATGCGGTCATCAAACGCTTGAATGTCATGCCTGGCTCCTGGCGAGAAAAGAGAGTCGGCCGGGATCAATGATGGCCATGTGACTACTCTATGTCCGAATTGTGACAATGAAATGAAAGGCCGCGCCTCTTTTGAAGGAACGGCCTTTAATGGAGCCATGAATTTGCTACAGGATATTGCTCAGTCAGCAGACTGAATCAAGCGACCTTTTTCTTGAGCAGAAACAGCCCGATTCCCATCCCCAGTCCACACAGGATCGCCACATACCAGGCCGGGCCCATCGGGTTGGCCTTGAGCATCAGTGTCACGACCATAGGCGTCAGGCCACCGAAGATCGCATACGCCAGGTTGTAGGAAAACGACAGCCCGGAGAAACGCACCACCGGCGGGAACGCCTTGACCATCACGAACGGCACGGCGCCGATGGTGCCGACGAACAGGCCGGTCAGCGCGTACAGCGGATACAGCAGGTCCGGGTGGGCGCCGACGGTGTGGTAGAAGGTCCACGAGGTGATCAACAACCCGAGCGAGCCGATCAGGAACACCAGGCCCGCGCCGAAGCGGTCTGCCAGGGCGCCTGCGCCGATGCAACCCAGGCTCAGCAGGACGATGGCCAGGCTGTTGGCCTTGAGAGTGTCTGCCGGGGCGAAACCGTAGCTGGTCTGCAGCAGGGTCGGGGTCATGAGGATGACCACCACCACACCTGCCGACAGCAGCCATGTCAGCAGCATCGACAACACCACGGCGCCGCGATGATCGCGCAGCACGGCCTTGAGCGGGACTTCCTCGGCCAGGGCCTTGCGCTGTTGCAGCTCGGCGAACACCGGCGTCTCGTGCAGCCAGCGGCGCAGGTACACCGACATCAGGCCGAACACCCCGCCCAGCAGGAAAGGAATGCGCCAGGCGTAGTCCGAAACCTCGGCCGGTGTGTAAATGCTGTTGATCCAGGTGGCGACCAGCGAGCCGAGCAGGATGCCCGCAGTCAGACCCGAGGTGAGGGTGCCACAAGCGTAACCGACGTTACGTGCGGGAACGTGCTCGGAAACGAATACCCACGCCCCTGGCACTTCGCCACCAATGGCGGCGCCCTGAATGACGCGCATCAGCAGCAACAAAAGCGGCGCCCAGATGCCAATCTGCGCATAGGTGGGCAGCAGGCCCATGATGAGGGTCGGCACAGCCATCAGGAAAATGCTCAGGGTGAACATTTTCTTGCGGCCCAGCAGGTCACCGAAGTGCGCCATCACGATGCCGCCCAGTGGGCGAGCCAGATAGCCAGCGGCGAAAATGCCAAACGTTTGCATCAGACGCAGCCATTCAGGCATGTCCACGGGGAAGAACAGCTTGCCCACCACGGCTGCGAAGAAGACGAAAATGATGAAATCGTAGAACTCCAGCGCGCCGCCCAAGGCAGACAGCGACAGGGTTTTGTAATCGTTGCGGGTCAGTGGGCGCGAAGGCTGCGCAGCACTTGAAGACACAGAGGACATGACAATGGCTTCTCTTTTGAGGCTTTCCTGGGACAAAAAATCAACAACGAGGCAGCCGTGGGTAACGGTGCTACACGCGATTTATCGTCTCGAAGAGGTAATCGGGCATCAAAATTGCGTGCCAATAACGGCGTAGTGCGCCAAATCGGTTCGGCACGATAGCAAATTGCGCGTGAATGCACATGGATTGCAACGAGAGCCCGCCACAATGGGAACCCGGCGGTCGTCTCGTGACGCATGGACCGATATACTTGCCGACCGCGACTCAACCGGTCTTTGAGGGAAGTTGTGCGAAACCATTTACCCAAGTCGTTTTCGCAGAGTTTCCCTAATTAAATGTATTGAAGACTTAGAGAGTCATGGGTCAGAGGGACCCCGCAATGAACGAACTTGAACAGGAAGATCCAATCCCGCAGGGCGATCTGGCTCTGCAAATCACTGCGCTTCCGCGCGAAACGAACGGCTTTGGCGATATCTTCGGCGGCTGGCTGGTTGCCCAGATGGATCTGGCCGGCACGGCGATGGCCAGCAAGGTAGCAGGTGGCCGCGTGGCGACCGTGGCCATCGACCGCATGGCGTTTCTGGTGCCGGTGGCGGTGGGCGCGCAACTGTCCTTTTATACCCAGACCCTGGAAATCGGCCGCAGCTCGATCCGCATGATGGTTGAAGTGTGGAGCGACGATCCGCTGTCCAGCGAATGGCGCAAGGTCACCGAGGCCATGTTCGTGTTCGTGGCCATCGATGGCAGCGGGCGCACCCGTTCGGTACCTGCGCGGCGCTAAGCGCAGGGCAGGCGTCAACGCACTTGGCATCGGGCGGTAAACTCATCAAGCTTGGCAGAGTCTGATTCAGTCACTGTCCTTTGAGTGAGTACCCCTATGCCTACGCCAGAAGTCGAATCCATCCAGCTCGGTGAGCTCAATTGCTGGCGCATCCGCCACGGCCAGGCCGAACTGGTGGTCGCCCAGCAGGGTGCGCACATCGTCAGCTATCAGATCGACGGCGACGAGCCGCTGATCTGGTCCAACCCAGGCGCGGTGTTCAAGCACGGCAAGGCAATTCGCGGCGGCATGCCGATTTGCTGGCCGTGGTTCGGCAATTTCCAGCGCAACCCGCAAGCTGTACAGGACATGCGCCAGAGCAGCGAGCCGGCCAACGCCCACGGTGAAGTCCGTGCCATCGACTGGGAGTTGATGGGCATGGGCGAAGATGGCGATGCTTTGATCGTCGAGTTCATTCAACCCAAGGCCGAAGGTCATCTGCCCGGCTGGCCGCACACTGTCGGCGTGAAGCTGCAGATCCGCATGGACGCTGCGCTGAACGTCAGCCTGCTGAGCTTCAACGCCGGCCCCGAAGACGTCACCATCAGCCAGGCGTTGCACAGCTATTTCGCCGTCAGCGACGTGCGCCAGGTCAGCATCGAAGGCCTGGACGGGGTGAGCTACCTGAACACACTGGAAAGCTGGGACACGCCGCAAGTGCAGGCCGGTGACATCACCTTCACGGGCGAGACCGACCGGATCTACCAGGGCACCCCGGACCTGATTTCCATTGTCGACCCTGGCTGGAAGCGTCGGATCCAGATCCAGACCCTTGGCTCGAACTCCTCGGTGGTGTGGAACCCGTGGATCGAGAAGACCAAGACCTTCAGCGACATGCAGGCCGATGGCTGGCAGAGCATGGTGTGCGTCGAGACCGCGAACGTCATGAGCGACATCGTGACGCTCAAGCCGGGCGACATGCACGCGATGAGCGTAAGCATCTGCGCCGAGCCGCTGGACGTCAATTAAAAGCCCGCCAAGCACCTGTGGGAGCGAGCTTGCTCGCGAAGAGGCCGGCACATCCGGAACATTTCCGGGGTCCGTTACGCCGCTTTCGCGAGCAAGCTCGCTCCCACAGTATTTATGTGAGCCTGAAGGCCCGTGATCGCAGGCATGGTCGCGCTTACAAATCCGCCTCAGTCACCACCCTCACCTTCGACGCATCCAGCGCGTACGCCGCATCGGCCAGGTCATGGTTGACCGTCTCGATCTTCAGCGTGCCGATGACCCACAGCGGCGTGTAGATATCGTCGATCTTCAGACCCTTGGGATAGCGCACCAGCGCCAGTTGGTTGGGCGGCGGTGGCGGTACGTGGATGCAGGCACCCGGGTAAGGCACCAGGAAGAACAGCGTGCTGTGGCCCTTGGCGTCGGTTTCCAATGGCACCGGATAGCCGCCCAGGCGAATGATCTTGTTGTTCATGGCCGCGACGGTCTTGGTCGAGTACATCACCGCGGGCAAGCCCTTGCTCTGCTTGAGGCCGCCCTTGGCATCGAACGTCCCCTTGGCTTCCGGGGAGTTGTGATCGATCTCGGGCATGGCTTCGAGGGCTTTCTGGTCCGACTTGGGCATCAGTTCCAGCCAGTCGGTTTCAGGGGGTTCGGCGGCGCTGGCCAGTGCACAGACCAGCAGCAGGGGAAGCAGGAGAAGACGACGCATCGATAGGCTCGGCAAGGGGAATTCAAGTGCCGCGCATTCTAGCCCTCTGCGCGCTGATAGCGCAGAGGGCCGGAACCGGTTTCATTTCTTTTTGATCATGCCGTAGATGACCAGCAGCACGATTGCACCGACCAGAGCACCCAGGAAACCGGCGCCCTCGCCTGCCTGATAGATACCCAGTGCCTGACCGCCGTAGGTCGCGACCAGCGAGCCTGCGATACCCAGGATGATGGTCATGATCCAGCCCATGCTGTCGTCGCCGGGTTTCAGAAAACGAGCCAGCAGCCCCACGATCAGGCCGATGAAGATGGTTCCGATGATGCCCATGCCATTTCCCTCTGTTTGAATGAATATGCCAAAGCCTAGTCGGCAATCGGCAACACGCTATGAGAGGGGTTGGGGGGATGAATGGTTCAACACGATTCCCCACGAACCTGTAGGAGTGAGCTTGCTCGCGATGGCAGTGCGTCAGACACGAATTCGTCACAGACACACCGCCATCGCGAGCAAGCTCACTCCTACAGGAAGCGACCGCGGGGGATCAGTTCTTGATCAGCGCCTCAACCAGCTTCACCTGGCGATCCAGCGTTGCGCGGTCCTTGCTGCGCACGGTGGCATGACCCACCTTGCGACCGACCTTGAACGCCTTGCCGTAGTGATGCAGGTGGCAGTCATCGACGGCAATGACCTTGTCCACGGCTGGCACTTCGCCGATGAAGTTGAGCATCGCGCTCTCGCCCACCTTGGCCGTCGAACCCAGCGGCAGGCCGGCAACGGCGCGCAGGTGGTTTTCGAACTGGCTGCACTCGGCGCCTTCGGTGGTCCAGTGACCGGAGTTGTGAACGCGCGGAGCGATTTCGTTGGCTTTCAGGCCGCCATCGACTTCAAAGAACTCGAATGCCATCACGCCCACGTAATCCAGCTGCTTGAGCACACGGCTCGAGTAATCCTCGGCCAGTGCCTGCAACGGGTGGTCGGTGCTGGCGATGGACAGGCGCAGGATGCCGCTGTCGTGGGTGTTGTGCACCAGCGGGTAGAAGCGGGTTTCGCCATCGCGGGCACGCACGGCGATCAGCGACACTTCACCGGTGAACGGCACGAAGCCTTCGAGCAGGCAAGGCACGCTGCCCAGCTCGGCGAAGGTATCGACCACATCTTCAGGCTTGCGCAGGACTTTCTGGCCCTTGCCGTCGTAACCCAGGGTGCGGGTTTTCAGCACCGCCGGCAGGCCGATGCTGGCGACTGCCGCGTCCAGGTCCGCCTGGGACTGGATGTCGGCGAACGCAGGCGTCGGGATGCCCAGGTCCTTGAACATGCTCTTCTCGAACCAGCGGTCCCGGGCGATGCGCAGGGCTTCGGCGCTCGGGTAGACCGGCACGAACTGCGACAGGAACGCCACGGTTTCAGCAGGCACGCTTTCGAATTCGAAGGTCACCAGGTCCACTTCGTCAGCCAGCTGACGCAAGTGGTCCTGATCGCCGTAATCGGCACGCAGATGCTCGCCCAGTGCAGCGGCGCACGCGTCCGGCGCAGGGTCCAGGAAGGCGAAGTTCATACCCAGCGGGGTGCCCGCCAGTGCCAACATGCGACCCAGCTGGCCGCCACCGATTACGCCGATCTTCATGAAAACTCAGGCCTCGCGTGGGTCTGGATTGTCCAGAACGCTGTCTGTCTGCTCAGTGCGGAATTTTTTCAGCACTGCATGGAATTGCGGGTGCTTGGCGCCCAGGATGCTGGCCGACAGCAGCGCTGCGTTGATCGCACCGGCCTTGCCAATCGCCAGGGTGGCAACCGGAATGCCTGCTGGCATCTGCACGATGGACAGCAGCGAATCGACACCCGACAGCATCGAGGATTGCACAGGCACGCCCAGCACCGGCAGGTGGGTCTTGGCGGCGCACATGCCCGGCAGGTGAGCAGCACCGCCAGCACCGGCGATGATCACCTCGATGCCACGGCCTTCAGCCTCTTCAGCGTACTGGAACAGCAAGTCCGGAGTGCGGTGGGCCGATACCACTTTGACTTCGTACGGAATGCCGAGCTTTTCCAGCATATCGGCGGTGTGGCTAAGGGTGGACCAATCGGACTTGGAGCCCATGATCACGCCAACCAGTGCGCTCATCGTCGTGCCTCTTCATCGGGCGCCCGCAGGCGCGTCTAAAAACAACAAGCCACGCGGGAGAACCGGCGTGGCTTGTCGTACGAATTATGACCAGTGCAACCGGCCAAAGGCCGCGCAGTATACCGCAAAGAGTGAGGTTTGACAGACGGCTGATGACCTCCTGTCAGCAGCCCGCAAATAGCCGCCAGCGCCCGTGATTACTGACCTGCAGGTCAAGTGACCGGCTGCGCCACGCCACCCTCGAGCTTGCGCCACAGCAACCGCACGTTGGCCTTGCGCACCAGGGCGCAGCGGTACAGGCGAATCTCCAGCGGCACATGCCATTGCGCACCACCGCAGACCACCAGTTCGCCTCGTTCCAGCTCGGCGGCGATGGACAACCTTGGCACCCAGGCGATCCCCAATCCTTGCAGGGCCATGCCCTTGAGGCTGTCGGCCATCGCCGTTTCATACACCGTGGTGAAGCGCAGCGCACGCTGGCGCAACAGCAGATTCACCGAACGGCCCAGAAACGCCCCGGCGCTGTAAGCCAGAAGCGGCACGCTCTGATCGCTCTCCAGATCGAACAACGGTTTGCCGTCGGCATCTGCCGAGCAGACCGGCAGCATCTCGGTCATGCCCAGGTGCAGCGAAGGGAATATCTCGGCGTCCATCTGCAGCGCGGCATCCGGATCATAAAAGGCCAGCATCAGGTCGCAGCCGCCTTCGCGCAGGGCATGCACGGCGTCGCCAACGTTGGTGGCGACCAGCCGGGTAGCGATGTTCAGGCCTTCGTTGCGCAACTGGGCGATCCAGCGCGGGAAGAAGCTCAATGCCAGCGAGTGCGCCGCCGCAATCTGCATGACCTCGCCCTGCCCGCTCTCCAGATGATGCAGATGGCGCAGCACTTCGCCGAGCTGATCGACCACCGTGCGCGCCGTGACCAGGAACAGTTGCCCCGCCGCCGTCAGCTCGATGGGCGTGCGCGAGCGGTTGACCAGTTGCAGGCCCAATGCGGCCTCAAGGCTGCGAATCCTGCGGCTGAACGCCGGCTGGGTCACAAACCGCCGCTCGGCCGCCTGGGAGAAGCTGCGAGTGGCAGCCAGGGCGCTGAAGTCTTCCAGCCATTTGCTTTCCAGATTCATGGTGTTCTCCGGGGCTACCCGTCTTGGCGATTTTGGCTGCACGCCGTGATTCGGTTCGAATGCGATCCACTGTAGGAGTGAGCTTGCTCGCGATGACGGTGTGCCGGACAACCAATTCGGTCCAAACCAAAAGCTATCGCGAGCAAGCTCACTCCTACAGGAACGTGGGGCTTTCAAAATATCTGTTCACACGCTCGTCACAATCCGAACGTCACATCAACATTATGCCGTTTGTGCATAGGCTAGCGCTTAACAGCATTGGTCCGCAATCATCCACAAGCCTAGTATTCAAGGCGTTCCGGCTCAGACCGTGTCCCATTTGAGAGTTTCTCTATCATGTCCTCCGCTGCATCATTTCGCATCGAAAAAGATCTGCTTGGCACCCTCGAAGTCCCCGCTGATGCCTACTTCGGCATCCAGACCCTGCGCGCGGTGAACAACTTTCACCTCTCCGGCGTTCCGCTCTCTCACTACCCCAAGCTGGTCGTGGGCCTGGCCATGGTCAAGCAAGCAGCCGCCGATGCGAACCATCAGTTGGGCCACTTGAGCAGCGAGAAGCACGCAGCCATCAGCGAAGCCTGTGCACGTCTGATCCGCGGTGATTTCCACGAGCAGTTCGTGGTCGACATGATTCAGGGTGGCGCCGGTACGTCCACCAACATGAACGCCAACGAAGTCATCGCCAACATCGCTCTGGAAGCGATGGGCCATGCCAAGGGCGAGTACAAGTACCTGCACCCCAACAACGATGTGAACATGGCGCAGTCGACCAACGACGCCTACCCGACGGCCATCCGCCTGGGTCTGCTGTTGGGCCACGACGCCCTGCTCGCCAGCCTCGACAGCCTGATCCAGGCGTTCGCCGCCAAGGGCCAGGAGTTCTCCCACGTCCTGAAGATGGGCCGCACCCAACTGCAGGATGCCGTGCCGATGACCCTCGGCCAGGAGTTCCGCGCCTTCGCCACCACGCTGACCGAAGACCTCAACCGCCTGCGCAGCCTGGCACCTGAGCTGCTGACCGAAGTGAACCTGGGCGGCACCGCCATCGGCACCGGCATCAACGCAGACCCCGGCTACCAGCACCTGGCCGTGGAACGCCTGGCAATCATCAGCGGCCAGCCACTGGTTCCAGCCGCCGACCTGATCGAAGCCACCTCCGACATGGGCGCCTTCGTGCTGTTCTCCGGCATGCTCAAGCGCACCGCGGTCAAGCTGTCGAAGATCTGCAACGACCTGCGCCTGCTGTCCAGCGGCCCGCGCACCGGCATCAACGAAATCAACCTGCCGGCGCGCCAGCCAGGCAGTTCGATCATGCCGGGCAAGGTCAACCCGGTGATTCCGGAGGCCGTGAACATGTGCGCCTTCGAAATCATGGGCAACGACCTGGCCCTGACCGTGGCAGCCGAAGGCGGCCAACTGCAACTGAACGTGATGGAGCCGCTGATCGCCTACAAGATCTTCGACTCGATCCGCCTGCTGCAGCGCGCCATGGACATGCTGCGCGAGCACTGCATCGTCGGCATCACCGCCAACGAACAGCGTTGCCGCGAGCTGGTCGAGCACTCGATCGGCCTGGTCACCGCGCTGAACCCGTACATCGGTTACGAAAACGCCACCCGTATCGCCCGCGTCGCCCTGGAAACAGGCCGTGGCGTGCTGGAACTGGTGCGCGAGGAAGGCCTGCTCGACGAAGTGATGCTCGCCGACATCCTGCGCCCGGAAAACATGATCGCTCCACGATTGGTGCCCCTGAAGGCCTGATTGCGTGACACCCGTTTTGACTGCAACACGATCACCAGGCTGAGGGCCTAGACACCCCTCACCCTTTTGAGGGCCGGAAGTACACGCTTCCAGGCCCTTTTTTTTGCCCGCGATTTCGAGGCCTATCTCGTCCCTGTAGGAGTGAGCTCGCTCGCGATGACGGTGGATCAGCCATGAATATGCAAGCTGACACACCGCTATCGCGAGCAAGCTCACTCCTACAGGGTCGGTGTTGGCTCCGGATATTTAGGAAACGGTCTACAGACTCCGATAACGCGCACCGGTATAGTGCGCCCCCTCTAAAAAAGCGAGGAACATCCAATGCTTGAAGTCATCAACGACTTCCTCTCGGGAAAACTACTGATCGTGCTCATTGTCGGGCTCGGTGGATATTTCACGATTCGCTCGCGTTTCGTTCAATTGCGTCACTTCTTTCACATGTTCGCGGTGTTTCGCGAGAGTCTGCGCAGCAGCTCGGGCCAGTTGAGTTCGTTTCAGGCGCTGATGCTCAGCCTGGCTGGCCGAGTGGGCGCAGGTAACATCGCCGGTGTCGGCATCGCCGTGACCCTGGGCGGACCGGGCGCGGTGTTCTGGATGTGGGTCACTGCCCTGGTCGGCATGGCCAGCAGTTTCTTCGAATGTTCTCTGGGTCAGTTGTACAAGCGCTGCGACTCCGAAGGCCAGTACCGCGGCGGCCCGTCTTTCTATATCCAGCACGGCCTGGGCAAGCGCTGGCTGGGCATGGTCATGGCGGTCCTGCTGCTGGTGACCTTCGGTTTCGCCTTCAACGGCCTGCAATCCCACGCCGTGACCCACTCGCTCAATAACGCCTTCGGGGTATCGCCTACCTACGCCGGTATCGCACTGGCGGTGTTGCTGGGCCTGGTCTTCGTCGGCGGCATCAAGCGCATCGCGGCCGTGGCCGACCTGCTGGTACCCGTCAAGACGCTGGTCTACATCGCCGTGACCCTCTACGTGATCGGCGTGCAGTTCGAACACGTTCCGCACATGCTGATGACCATCGTCAAAAGCGCCTTCGGCCTGGACGAAGTGTTCGGCGGCCTGCTGGGCAGCGCGATCGTGATGGGCGTGAAGCGCGGCGTGTTCGCCAACGAAGCGGGCCTTGGCAGTGCGCCAAACGTCGCCGCGGTCGCCGAGGTCAAGCACCCGGTCGCCCAGGGCGTGGTCCAGGCGTTCAGCGTGTTCCTCGATACCTTCGTCATCTGCACCTGTACCGCGCTGCTGATCCTGCTGTCGGGCTTCTACACCCCGGGCTTCGAAGGCGACGGCATTGCGCTGACCCAGAACTCGCTGGCTGCGGTGGTCGGTGACTGGGGCAAACTGTTCATCAGCGTTGCACTGGCGCTGTTCGTCTTCACCTCGATCCTCTACAACTATTACCTGGGCGAGAACAGCCTGCGCTTCCTGATCGGCGAGAGCCGCAAGGCGTTGCTCGGCTACCGTGCACTGGTGCTGGCGCTGATCCTGTGGGGCGCGGTGGAAGACCTTGGCACCGTATTCGCATTTGCCGACATCACCATGACGCTACTGGCGTTCGTGAACCTGATCGCGCTGGCGATGCTGTTCAAGGTCGGTTTGCGTATCCTGCGTGACTACGATGAACAGCGTAAGGCAGGCATCGACACCCCGGTGTTCGACTCCAGCAAGTTCCCCGACCTGGATCTGGACCTCAAGGCCTGGCCCAAGCCCGGCCACGAGCAAGCTGCTGCCCAGCCCGCAAAGGCCGGCGACAAAGCACTCGCCGACGCACCATGACCATCTGAACATCAGCCCAGGGAGACATGCATGAATCGCGACAACCACGCACCGGCCAAGCAAGTGATGGTGCTCTACACCGGTGGCACCATCGGCATGCAGGCCAGCGAGAACGGCCTGGCGCCAGCGTCCGGATTCCAGGCGCGGATGGCCGCACAACTGGCTGGCCAGCCTGCGCTGGTGGTGCCGCAGTGGCAATTTCGCGAAATGTCTCCCCTGATCGACAGCGCCAACATGACGCCTGCCTACTGGCAGCGCCTGCGCGAAGCGGTGGTCGATGCGGTTGAAAGCCAAGGTTGCGACGCTGTGTTGATCCTGCACGGCACCGACACCCTGGCCTACAGCGCGGCGGCCATGAGCTTTCAATTGCTGGGGCTGAATGCGCCGGTGGTGTTCACCGGCTCCATGCTGCCAGCCGGCGTGCCGGACAGCGATGCCTGGGAAAACGTCAACGGCGCCCTGCAGGCCCTCGGCGAAGGCCTGGCCTCCGGCGTGCATCTGTATTTCCACGGCGAGCTGCTGCAACCGACCCGCTGCGCAAAAATTCGCAGTTTCGGGCGCAACCCCTTCGCTGCGCTGAACCGCGCTCGCGGTGGCGAGGCTGCCGGGAATCTGCCTGCGGCGCTGGACTACCGGCAGCCTAAACACTTGGCCGAAGTCGCCGTATTGCCGCTGTTCCCGGGCATCGGCGCGAGTCAGCTCAACGGCCTGATCGACAGCGGCATTCAAGGCCTGATCCTCGAATGCTTCGGCAGCGGCACCGGCCCCAGCGACAACCCCGCCTTCCTGGACAGCCTGCAACGGGCCCAGGAACAAGGCATCTGCGTGGTCGCGATCACCCAATGCCACGAAGGCGGCGTCGAACTGGACGTCTACGAAGCCGGCAGCCGCCTGCGCACCGTGGGCGTACTCTCCGGCGGCGGCATGACCCGCGAAGCGGCGTTCGGCAAGCTGCACGCCCTGCTCGGCGCAGGCCTGTCCATCGCAGAAGTGCGCCGGTTGGTGGAGCTGGATGTGTGTGGGGAGTTGCGTTAACAGCGCGTCATTCGCGTAGCAGCACGGCTTGCCGGCGGGGCGATCCTGAGAACGCCCCGCCGGCAAGCCGTGCTGCTACGGCCTTCGGCCAGAATCAAAAGCCCCCGCCCGTTGCGGCACACGTCTTGCTCCCCTCTTCCGATCAAAAGAACCATCGGAAGGTCTTCATGCTGCATTCCCACCTCACCACCCTCAACGCCGTTTCCCTGGTGCTGGAAACGTTCTGCGCCGAAGGCTGGGCCAGCGAAGCGTTGCTGGCCGGGAGCGGGATCACGCAAGCCGACCTCGGGCGGCCGGACATTCGTATCACGACCTTCCAGGAAATGCAGGTCTGCGCCAACGCCGTGGCGTTGCGCCGGGAGATCGGCTTGCCGCTGGGGCGGCGCATGCATGTGTCGTCCTACGGGATTCTCGGTTACGCCCTGCTCACCAGTGCCACTTTCGGTGACGCCCTGCGCCTGGCGCTGGAGTATCCGGCGCTGCTGGGGACGCTGTTCGAACTGCAATTGATCGAAGACGGCGAACGTATCTGGTTCAGTGCCAGCGACTACCGCGACGACGAAAGCCTGCGGGTGTTCAATGCCGAGCTGTGCCTGGCCTCGCTGAAGGTGATCTGCGATGACCTGCTGGGCAGATCGCTGCCGTTGCTCGGTGCCCGTTTCGCCCATGCCGCCCCCGACTATCAGGCCAGCTACCGCGAGAGTTTCGACTGCCCGCTGCACTTCAAAGCTGAAGACAACGCCTTCGCCTTCGACAAACGCCTGCTCGATCAGCCCCTGACCCTCGCCGACCCCATCACCCACCGCGACATGCGCGAGCGCTGCCGCAAGCAGAACATCGAATTCACCGGACGCCAGGCCTGGCTGCGGCGGATCCGCCACCTATTGGCAGACCAGCTCGAACAGACGCCGAGCCTTGGCGTAATCGCGCAAAAGATGAACTGCTCCGAGCGCACCCTGCGCCGCCACCTGCAAGCCACCGGCAGCAGCTATCAGCAGTTGCTGGACGAGCTACGCTTCGACCGGGCCAAGCAACTGCTGCAAGAGGATCAACTGCCGATCCATCGCATCGCCGAAGTGCTGGGCTTCAGTGAAACCGCGAGCTTTCGTCAGGCGTTCATTCGCTGGAGCGGCGTGGCGCCCAGTCAGTTTCGGGTTTGACCGCACGCCACCCGGGTTTGGTCATATGCCTCGAAACGGGGCGCTTTGCCCTATTCAGGGGCGATTTACGGACAGACTTTATGGCCGAATAAATCCCCTTTTGGCCGTTTCCGCCGTTCTCCGAAAGGCCCCGCGCCTCAAGAATGTCGGACAACCTAGCCCACAGGAGAACAAGAAAATGCTGACGATCTATTCAGACGATCACCATCTGCACCACGGACGCTGCGAGTTGATCGACGGCAAGCTGATGCCCTGCTTCGAGATGCCGTCCCGTGCCGACCACGTGCTGCAACGGGTCAAGGACCGCGAGATTGGCGCCGTCGAAGCCCCGAAAGATTTCGGTATCGAACCGATCCAGCGCATCCACACCCAGGCTTTCCTGGAATTCTTCAAAGGCGCCTGGGACCGCTGGGCCGCTACCAACCCCGAAGGCGACCTGCTGCCCTACACCTGGCCTGCGCGCACGCTGCGTTCGGTCATGCCCACCAGCCTGCATGGCCAGTTGGGTTACTACACGTTCGATGCCGGCGCGCCGATCACCGCAGGCACCTGGCAAGCCGCGTACAGCGCAGCTCAGGTGGCCCTGACCGCCCAGGCCGCGATCCAGAATGGCGCCCGCAGCGCATTTGCCCTGTGCCGGCCGCCGGGACACCATGCCGCCAGCGACGTGATGGGTGGCTACTGCTACCTGAACAACGCCGCCATCGCCGCCCAGGCATTCCTCGACCAGGGCCACAAGAAGGTCGCGATTCTCGACGTCGATTACCACCACGGCAACGGCACGCAGTCGATTTTCTACGAGCGCAGCGACGTGCTGTTCACCTCGATTCACGGCCACCCCGAAGCCGAATTTCCGTTCTTCCTGGGGTACGACGACGAGCTGGGCAGCGGCGCCGGTGAAGGCTTCAACTTCAACTATCCGCTGGCCGCAGGCAGTGACTGGCCGACCTGGAGCGCCGCACTGGACCAGGCCTGCGCCGAGATCGAACGCTACGACGCGGATATCGTCGTGGTCTCGCTGGGCGTGGACACCTACAAGGACGACCCGATCTCGCAGTTCAAGCTCGACAGCCCCGACTACCTGCGCATGGGCGAGCGCATCGCGCGGCTGGGCAAGCCAACGCTGTTCGTGATGGAGGGCGGTTATGCCGTCGAGGAAATCGGCATCAATGCGGTGAACGTGCTGGAAGGTTTCGAAAGCGTCTGACCCAATCAATCAGAAGAAGAGAACAACGATGAACAGACTCAAGCGTTTTATCGCATCGGCACTGCTCACGACCTCAGGCGCGGTCATGCTCGGCGGCGCAGCGCACGCCGACGAGCCCAAGACCCTGCGCGTCTACAACTGGTTCGACTACATCACCCCGCAGACCCTGGAAAACTTCAAGAAGGACACCAAGGTCCCGCTGATCTACGACATCTTCGACACCAACGAAGCGCTGGAAGCCAAGCTTCTGACCGGCAATTCCGGCTACGACGTGGTGGTGCCGTCCAACGTGTTCCTGGCCAAGCAGATCGAAGCCGGTGTGTTCCAGCCGTTGGACAAGTCGAAGCTGACCAACTATTCGCACCTGGACCCCAGCCTGATGAAGCTGCTGGAGGCCAACGATCCGGGCAACAAGTTCGCCGTGCCCTACATGTACGGCACCATCCTGATCGGCTTCAACCCGGACAAGGTCAAGGCGGTGCTGGGTGACAAGGCGCCGGTGGACAGTTGGGACCTGATCTTCAAGGAAGAGAACATCAGCAAACTCAAGCAGTGCGGCGTGACACTGCTGGATTCGCCTTCAGAGATTCTGCCGCTGGCCCTACAACATCTGGGGCTCGATCCTAACAGCAAGAATCCGAAGGACTACGACAAGGCAGAAGCCTTGCTGATGAAGATCCGTCCGTACATCACCTACTTCCACTCGTCCAAGTACATGGCTGACATCGCCAATGGCGATATCTGCGTGGCCGTCGGCTATTCGGGCAGCTTCTCCCAGGCGGCCAACCGCGCCAAGGAAGCGAAGAACGGCGTCGTGGTCGACATGCGCCTGCCCAAGGAAGGCGCACCGATCTGGTTCGACATGCTGGCGATTCCGAAAGGTGCAAAAGACGTCGAAGACGCCCACACCTTCATCAACTACCTGCTGCAACCGAAGGTGATTGCGCCGATCAGTGATTTTGTCGGGTATCCGAACCCGAACAAGGACGCCACCGACCTGGTTGACCCGGCGATCCGCAACAACCCCAACCTGTACCCGACGGCCGAAGCCATGAAGACGCTGTACACCCTGACGCCGCTGCCGCGCGACGCCGAGCGTGCACGTACGCGGGTGTGGACCAAGATCAAGTCCGGTACCTAACCC
>NZ_JANHKS010000049.1 GCF_028682175.1 Pseudomonas putida
CTCTTCCGATCTCCGGCGGGGGCGTCATTAAGATCGCCCCCGCCGGCAAGCCGTGCTGCTACGGGATCAACTACACGCTCGCCTGCGCCCCTTCGAACCACGCAAGTTTGTCCCGCAACGTCACCACTTCCCCGACGATCACCAGTGTCGGCGCATGAACCTCATGCTCCGCTACCAGTTGCGGCAGGTTGGCCAGGGTGCCGGTGAAGACGCGCTGGTTGGTCGTGGTACCCTGCTGGATCAGCGCGGCAGGGGTATCGGCAGAACGGCCATGCCTGACCAGTTCGCTGCAGATGATCGGCAACCCGATCAGGCCCATGTAGAACACCAGGGTCTGCGCCGGTGACACCAGGTCCTTCCACGGCAGATCGGTGGTGTTGTTCTTCAAGTGGCCGGTCACGAAACGCACCGATTGTGCGTAATCGCGATGGGTCAGCGGAATCCCGGCGTAGGCTGCGCAGCCACTGGCGGCAGTGATGCCCGGCACGACCTGAAACGGAATACCGTTGGCCGCGAGCTCTTCGATTTCCTCGCCACCACGGCCAAAGATGAACGGATCGCCCCCTTTGAGCCGCACCACGCGCTTGCCTTGTTTGGCCAAGGCAACCAGTTGCTGGTTGATCTGATCCTGAGGCAACGCATGATCGGCGCGCTGCTTGCCAACGTAGATCCGGTCGGCATCGCGGCGGCACAGCTCGAGAATCGCCGGCGCCACCAGGCGGTCATACAGCACCACGTCGGCTTGCTGCATCAGGCGCAGCGCCTTGAAGGTCAGCAGATCCGGATCACCCGGCCCCGCGCCCACCAGATAGACCTCACCCGAAGCGCTGGGCGCCTCGCCGTCGATCTTCGCCTGCAACAGACGCTCGGCTTCAGCGCCCTGCCCGGCCAGTTGCCGATCGGCGATGGGGCCCTGAAACACGTCTTCCCAGAATGCCCGGCGTTGCTGGACGTTGGGGAAGAGGTTCTTCACCTGATGGCGAAAACGCGCCGCCAACCCGGCCAGATGGCCATAGGTTGGCGGAATCCAGCTTTCCATCTTGGCCCGGATCAGGCGTGCCAGCACCGGCGCGTCGCCGCCACTGGACACCGCGATCACCAGCGGCGAACGGTCGACGATAGCGGGGAAAATCACGCTGCACAGGGCTGGCGCGTCCACCACGTTGACCGGCACGCCGCGTTGCCGGGCATCGGCGGAAACCTGCGCGTTGAGCGGTTCGTCATCGGTCGCGGCAATGATCAGCACGCACCCGTCCAGATCCGACTCGCCGTAGCCACGCAGAATCTGTTCGCCACCGCTGCTGTCGATCAGCTCGCGCAGCTCTGTTCCGATCTGGGGTGCAACCACCCGCAGGACCGCGCCAGCGTCGGCCAGCAGGCGAGATTTGCGCAAGGCAATCTCGCCGCCGCCCACCACCAGCACGCGAGCGCCCCGCAGGTTGTGGAACAGTGGCAGAAATTCCATTTAGCCGATGACCTCGATGCCGCCCATCCACGGTTTCAGCACCTCTGGCACACGGATCGAACCGTCGGCCTGCTGGTAGTTTTCCAGCACGGCGACCAGGGTACGACCCACTGCCAGGCCGGAACCGTTGAGGGTGTGCACCAGCTCGGGCTTGCCGGTTTCCGGGTTGCGCCAGCGCGCCTGCATCCGGCGGGCCTGGAAATCGCCGCAGTTGGAGCACGAGGAGATTTCGCGGTATTTGTCCTGGCTTGGAATCCACACTTCCAGGTCGTAGGTCTTCACGGCGCTGAAGCCCATGTCGCCGGTGCACAGGGCCAGCACGCGATACGGCAATTCCAGCAGTTGCAGGACGCGTTCGGCGTTGCCGGTCAGGCTTTCCAGGGCTTCCATGGATTTTTCCGGCTCGACGATCTGCACCATCTCGACCTTGTCGAACTGGTGCTGACGGATCATGCCGCGGGTGTCACGACCCGACGCACCGGCTTCGGAACGGAAGCACGGGGTGTGGGCGACGAACTTGAGCGGCAGCTGTTTGGCGTCGAGGATTTCGCCGGAAACGATGTTGGTCAGCGACACTTCGGCCGTCGGGATCAGGTACAGATCGGCTTCGCCTTCGCGAGCGATCTTGAACAGGTCCTCTTCGAACTTCGGCAACTGGCCAGTGCCCTGCAGCGCAGGCGCCTGAACCAGATAAGGCGTGTAAGCCTCTTCGTAGCCATGTTCGTTGATGTGCAGGGTGATCATGAACTGCGCCAGGGCGCGGTGCAGACGGGCAATCGGGCCGCGCAGCAGGGCGAAACGGGCGCCGGACAGCTTGGCGGCGGTTTCGAAATCCAGCCAGCCGAACTTCTCGCCCAGGGCGACGTGGTCCTTGGCTTCGAAATCGAACGAGGCAGGCGTGCCCCATTTGCGCACTTCGACGTTTTCTTCTTCGTCAGCGCCGACCGGCACCGACTCGTGCGGCAGGTTGGGCATGCTCAGCAGCATGGCGTCGAGTTCGGACTGAATGCCGTCCAGCTCTTTCTTGCCGGTGCTCAGCTCTTCGGCCATGCGATCGATGTCCGCCATCAGCGGCGCGATGTCTTCGCCGCGTTGCTTGGCCTGGCCGATGGACTTGGAACGGGCGTTACGCTCGGCCTGAAGCTGCTCAGTGCGGGTCTGCACGGTCTTGCGCTGGTTTTCCAGCGCTTCGATGCGGGCCACGTCCAGTGTGAAGCCACGGGAAGCCAGGCGATCCGCTACGTCCTGAAGCTGGGTACGTAACAGTTTGGAATCGAGCATATCGTTCTCTCGTCTAATGAATTCGGGTCTATTAAATGCGGGTCAGCGACAGACCTGCCCAGGTCGCCAGCAGCCCGCCGAACACGCTGATCGCCGCATAGCCTATGGCCAGTGGCGCCTGCCCGCTTTCCAGCAGGCGCAGCGTGTCCAGGGAAAAGGACGAAAATGTCGTCAGGCCTCCGACAAAACCGACGATCAGGCCGGCGCGGATTTCAATCGGCATCTCCGGACGCAACAGAAACCATCCGTACAGCAGGCCGATGATCAGGCAGCCCACCAGGTTGACGGCCAGCGTCGCCGTGTAGAAATGCCGGGGCCAGTTGGCCGATACCCAGGTACCCGCCGCGAAACGCAGTAATGTACCAGCGATGCCAGCAATCGACACCGCAAGAATCGTCTGAATCACTATTTTCTCCGCTGACGGGGGCTGGCGCGATCAAGTGCCGCCAGATGTTTGAGCTTTTCGCCGATTTTCAGCTCCAGGCCACGGGGCACGGGCTGGTAATACTGCCGGGGTTCGAGCTCGTCGGGGAAGTAGTCTTCCCCTGCCGCGTAGGCGTCCGGCTCGTCGTGGGCATAGCGGTATTCCTCGCCATACCCCAGTTGTTTCATCAGTTTGGTCGGTGCGTTGCGCAGGTGCAGCGGCACTTCCAGCGAGCCGTGCTCGGTGGCTTCGCGCATGGCCATCTTGAAGCCCATGTACACCGCGTTGCTCTTGGGCGCGCAGGCCAGGTAGACGATGGCCTGGGCCACTGCCAGCTCACCTTCCGGGCTGCCAAGGCGCTCCTGCACGTCCCAGGCGGACATGCACAGCGGCAGCGCCCGAGGGTCGGCGTTGCCGATGTCTTCACTGGCCATACGCACCACGCGCCGCGCCAGGTACAGCGGATCGCAGCCGCCGTCGATCATCCGGGCGAACCAGTACAGCGCCGCGTCGGGGTTCGAGCCACGAATGGATTTGTGCAGCGCGGAAATCTGGTCGTAGAACGCCTCACCGCCCTTGTCGAAGCGACGGCGGCTGTCGCCCAGCAGGCTCTGCAGGAGCTCGGGCTCGATTTCGCTGCCGTCTTCGGCCAGATCAGAGGCGTTTTCCAGCAGGTTGAGCATCCGCCGGCCATCGCCGTCGGCCGCGGCCAGCAGGGTCTTGAAGGCTTCATCGCCCAGGCTCAGGTGGCGATTGCCCAGCCCGCGCTCTTCGGTGAGGGCGCGGTCGACGAGTTGCCGCAGCGCCGCTTCGTCGAGGCTCTTGAGCACATAGACGCGGGCGCGGGAAAGCAAGGCGTTGTTGAGTTCGAACGACGGGTTTTCAGTGGTCGCGCCGATGAAGATCAGCGTGCCGTCTTCGACGTACGGCAGAAACGCATCCTGCTGCGACTTGTTGAAACGGTGCACCTCGTCGACGAACAGAATCGTACGACGGCCATATTGACCTGCCTGCTGCTTGGCCACTTCGACGGCCTGGCGAATTTCCTTGACCCCGGCCAGCACCGCCGAAACGGTTTCAAAGTGTGCGTCGGAGACCTTGGCCAGGAGCCGCGCCAGGGTGGTCTTGCCCACGCCCGGCGGGCCCCAGAAGATCATCGAGTGCAGCGCGCCCTGCTCCAGCGCCTCGCGCAGGGGCTTGCCATGGGCGAGCAGGTGCTGCTGACCGACATACTCATCCAGGTTGGTGGCCCGCAGGCGGGCGGCCAGAGGCTGGGCTATCGGCTCACTGCTGAACAGGTCCATATACGACGGTGCAGCCTCTTATTCCTGAATGACGTCAGCGCCTTTCGGGATCTGGAACTGGAATTTGCTCGCCGGAACAGGCTCGTTGGCCTTGATGCCGGTGAACAGGATGTTGGTGCGCTGGCCCACGCTGTCGATCAGCTGCATGTCGTTGATCACGCCATTGCGGAACGACAGGCGCATGTTGTCGAACAGGGTGTCCTTGGACTTGGGCTTGAGGGTGAAATCGATCACACCACCGGCCTCCTTGGCCGAGATGTCGAAGCTCTCGCTGATCTTCGAGACATCGCCGGACAGCAACAGGGCCGGGGTCTGGGTCAGGCGCTGGTCAAGGGTCTTGATGGTGGCCTGTTCCAGGTCCGGGTCCCACAGGGTGACTTTCTTGCCGTCGGACACCATGGTCTGTTCCTGTGGCGCGTCGGTGTGCCAGTAGAACAGCCCCGGACGCTGGAGGGTCATGTCGCCCTCGGTCTGTTGCATCTGGGTGCCACTGCCGTCGAGGGAAATCTGGGAAAACCGGCCGCTCAGGGTCTTGGAGTTTTCCAGCAACTGGGTCAGGCGCGCCACGTCCTTGCTGTCGGCGTGTGCGGGGATTGCGGAAACAGCCAGTGCAGATAGCAACAACATGCGGATAAGACGCATGGGAGTCCTCTTTGAATTCAATTAACGCTGAATGGCGCCCTAAGGCGCCACTCAGTCACTTGTGACAACCGCAGTGTCAGTCACGCATGGGGGCTGGTGCAATCACTTCCCGCGAGCCGTTGGTGTTCATCGGGGTGACGACACCGGCCATCTCCATGGATTCGATCATGCGGGCTGCGCGGTTGTAGCCAATCTTGAGCTTGCGCTGCACTGCGGAGATCGACGCCCGACGGCTTTCCAGAACGAAATTGACCGCTTCGTCGTAAAGCGCATCGGTTTCGCTGTCGTCGCCGTCACCGCCGCCACCACCGCCTTCGAAGCCGCTGCCGGCCTCCTCGACGCCATTGAGGATGTCGTCGTTGTATTGCGGGGTGCCGCGCAGCTTCCAGGCCTCGACCACACGGTGAACCTCGTCATCGGAGACGAACGCGCCGTGAACCCGGATTGGCAGGCTGGTGCCCGGTGGCATGTACAGCATGTCACCGTGGCCGAGCAACTGCTCGGCGCCGCCCTGGTCGATGATGGTCCGCGAGTCGATCTTGCTCGACACCTGGAACGCCATGCGGGTCGGGATGTTGGCCTTGATCAGACCGGTAATGACGTCAACCGAAGGACGCTGGGTCGCGAGGATCAGGTGGATACCTGCCGCACGGGCCTTCTGCGCGATACGGGCGATCAGCTCTTCGACCTTCTTGCCGACGATCATCATCATGTCGGCGAATTCGTCCACCACCACCACGATGGTCGGCAGCTTGGTCAACAGCGGCGCTTCGTCGTGGATGCTTTCGCGGTGGTACAGCGGGTCCGAAATCGGCGTACCGGCGTCTTCGGCTTCCTTGATCTTGTGGTTGAAGCCTGACAGGTTACGTACGCCCATCTTGGCCATCAGCTTGTAGCGACGCTCCATCTCGGCCACCGACCAGCGCAGGGCGTTGGCGGCGTCCTTCATGTCGGTCACCACCGGGCACAGCAGGTGCGGGATGCCTTCATAGATCGACAATTCGAGCATTTTCGGGTCGATCATGATGAGCTTGGCGTCTTCGGGGCCGGACTTGAACAGGATCGACAGGATCATCGCGTTCACGCCCACCGACTTACCGGAACCGGTGGTACCGGCCACCAGCAGGTGCGGCATCTTGGCAAGGTCGGTGATGATCGGCTTGCCGCCGATGTCGTGACCCAGGGCCAGGGTGACCGGCGACTTGAAGTTGTCGTATTCCGGGGTCGAGAGCACCTCGGAGAAGCGCACGATCTGGCGATCCTCGTTGGGAATCTCGATGCCGACGGTGGTCTTGCCGGGAATCACCTCGACAACACGCACGCTGGTCACCGCCAGGGAACGGGCAAGGTCCTTGGCCAGGTTGGCGATGCGGCTGACCTTGACGCCTGCCGCCGGCTGGATTTCGTAACGAGTGATGACCGGGCCCGGATGGATCGAATCCACCGAGACTTCGACGCCGAATTCCTTGAGCTTGATCTCCAGCAGATGCCCAACGGCCGCCAGCGATTCGGGCGAATAGTTGAGCTGCTTCTTTTCGGCAGGATCGAGGATCGAGATCGGTGGCAGCGTGCCTTCGACGGCGCTGTCGACGAACAGCGGCACCTGTTTCTCTTTCTGTACGCGCTGGCTCGGCTCCGGCGGACGGGCCGGCGCCGGGGCGATCACCGCAGGCACGTGCTTCTCGCGGGCAGTCATGTGCTCGGCCAGGGCCTGTTCGCGCTCGATGATGCGCTCCTTGGCCTTGACCTGCTCGCGACGGTCCGGCACCACCGGTGCCACGACTTCATCGACGCGCATGTCCACTTCACGCAACTGGGCCACCATCTGCTTGCGCTCGTTGCGCTCGGTCCACCAGCGGTTGATCGAGCCCTGGAACAGCTCGAACAGGTCCAGGGTGATCTTGCCGGTGGTGTCCATGACCTTGAACCACGACAGGTCCGTGAACACCGTCAAGCCGAACAGGAACAGCGCGATGAACAGCAAGGTGCTGCCCTGCACGTTCAGTGCACGCTTGGCCAGATCCCCGAGGACCTCGCCCAGCACGCCGCCCGCCGAGCCCGGCAGGCCCGAGGCCGAATGGAAATGGATGTGCGCAAGGGCCGCGCCCGCGAGGATCAGGAACACCAGCCCGATCATGCGCCACGAGAACAGCCAGCCGCTCCATTGCCACGGTTCATGACGCTGGCGGAACACCTGCCAGGCCTTGACCCCGAGCAGCAGCGGGAAGATATAGGCGAAATAGCCCAGCACCATGAACAGGATGTCGGCACAGAACGCGCCTGCGCGGCCTGCGGCGTTCTGCACCTGGGCGGAGCTGCTGGTGTGGCTCCAGCCCGGATCGCCCTGGTCGTAGGTCAACAGGGCCATGATCAGGTACAGGCACAGGAAGCCGAATGCGATCAGCGCACCTTCCTTGAGCCGGTAGTGCAAGTGCTGCCGCCAGAGCGGAACGGGGCTGGGTGCTGCGGTGGATTTCTTCAAAACGCTTCAATTCCTGCGCGTCAGCGCGAACATCTCGTGGTTGACTATGTGCCGCTGCATTGACGAAATAGTACAGACCGTTTCCTGCCCCTGGCGATGCGAAGACAAATGTGATCGCACGCACGGCAGGTGATTTGAAATGTGGTTAAACAATATCGGGCATTGTCCGGATTTGCACGCCACGCTAGTCTGGCGTGGACCTTGCAGATCTTCAAGCTTGGCCTATGACAGACGATTTGAGCATGCATTTTCTTTGCTGACAAAGGTTTATGACTGTTTTTTATTACAGCACGCAAGTGTCCAATGGCCATGCTTCTCTCAATCACGGCAAACCGGTGTGACGCCTTTGCCAAGCAAGCCCGGTCAATCGCCTGTGACCGCGTTTACTCCCCGGAGTTGCACCACGGGTTTACCTCTCCCCTCCCCTCTCGGATAGTCTGGACGCCATGCTGACCTGGTTAAATCGCGACACATTCGAATTTCCCCCTCTGGAAAAAGCCCTGCGTGACCCGAACGGACTGCTCGCCGGCGGCGGTGATCTGTCCCCCGATCGAGTGGTGAGCGCCTACCGTCACGGCTGTTTTCCGTTCTTCATGCCGGGCCAGCCGATTCTCTGGTGGTCGCCAGATCCGCGCACGGTACTGTTTCCGGATGAAATCCACATATCGCGCAGCCTCGCCAAATTCATTCGCCAGCAGCATTACCAAGTGACCTTCGATCAGGATTTTCCCGCCGTGATCCGCGGTTGCTCCGAGCCGCGAGACGGGGTCGACGATACCTGGATCTCCGAGGCCATGCAGGCGGCCTATATAGAACTGCACCGGCGCGGCCATGCTCACAGCGTCGAGGTCTGGGATGACGGCAAGCTGGTGGGGGGCTTGTACGGCCTTGCCATGGGCAAGCTGTTTTTTGGAGAATCGATGTTCAGCCGGGCCGACAACGCTTCAAAGGTAGGCTTCGCCACGCTGGTCCCGTATCTGAAGGCGTGGGGCTTTGTTCTGATCGATTGCCAGATGCCCACCGAATACCTGCACAGCTTCGGCGCCCGGGAGATTCCTCGGCAAACCTTTGCCGATTACCTGAGCAAATACCTGGATCAGGAGAATTCGGCCGACTGGTTACCTAGGCGAGTTTGACCGCACTGGCATACACTCTTAGCTAAAGCTTTTCTCGAGGGTTGATCATGACCGAGCTGGCGCGGCTTAAGTTTTATGCCACTCAACCCCACTCCTGCAGCTACCTGCCCGAAGAACAAGCCACCACGCTGTTCCTCGATCCCAGCCAGCCGATGGACGTGCAGGTCTACGCCGACCTTTCAGACATGGGGTTTCGTCGCAGTGGCGACCATCTTTACCGTCCGCATTGCCAGAATTGCAGTGCGTGCGTGCCTGCTCGTATTCCGGTAGGACTCTTCACGCCCGATCGTCAGCAAAAGCGTATCTTCAAGAAAAACGCCGACATCGAGGTCACCAGCACCAAGCCGCACTTCAGCGAAGAATATTTCGACCTCTATCAGCGCTACATCGAGCAGCGCCATGCCGACGGCGACATGTTCCCGCCCAGTCGCGATCAGTTTTCGACCTTTCTGGTGCGTGACCTGCCTTTTTCGCGCTTTTACGAGTTTCGCGCAGAGGGCCGCCTGCTGGCTGTCGCGGTGACCGACCTGCTGCCCAACGGGCTGTCGGCTGTCTATACGTTCTACGAACCTTCGGAAGAACGTCGCAGCCTGGGGCGCTATGCGATTCTGTGGCAGATCGCCGAGGCCGCCCGTATGCAACTGCACGCGGTGTACCTGGGTTACTGGATCAAGAACTGCAAAAAGATGAACTACAAGACGCAATATCGCCCCATAGAGCTGCTCACCAATCAAAGATGGGTCACTCTTTACTGAATCCCTTGGCTTGAAGCGCACTTTTCGGGCACAATGCAGCCCGCTTTTGCCTGGCTGCCGTTTGCACCGGGCCATTCATTGGATACCGAGGGCTTTACTGCATGTCGAAAGAAGACAGCTTCGAAATGGAAGGCACTGTCGTCGACACCCTGCCCAACACCATGTTCCGTGTGGAGTTGGAAAATGGGCACGTCGTTACCGCGCACATCTCCGGCAAGATGCGCAAGAACTACATTCGTATTCTGACCGGCGACAAGGTCCGCGTTGAACTGACGCCGTACGACCTGAGCAAAGGGCGCATCACCTACCGCGCCCGTTAACAGGTCCTGACAAAAACGCCCGGCTTATGACCGGGCGTTTTTGTTTGTGCGTGATTGACTGAACTGCCGCTTACCTGTGGGAGCGAGCTTGCTCGCGAATGCGGACGACCCGACAACGATGTTGCGTCTGACCTGACGCTTTCGTGAGCAAGCTCACTCCCACAGGTTCCGAGTAGATTCGCAAGATTCACAGACAGCAGAAAGGCGCCAACCGGCGCCTTTTTGCTGTGTTGCATCGAAACGTCAGGCCATTTCCACCGTGGTTTCGTACTCGAACGTGATCTCGCCGTCCTTGTAGTCGATGTGTACCACACCGCCATGCTCGGACAACTCGCCGAAGAGGATTTCCTCGGCCAGCGGACGCTTGATCTTGTCCTGGATCAGACGCGCCATCGGACGTGCACCCATCGCGGCGTCGTAACCACCTTCGGCCAGGTAGCTGCGTGCGGCATCAGTCACCTCAAGCAGCACGCGCTTGTCTTCCAGTTGCGCCTGAAGCTCGGTAAGGAACTTGTCCACCACGCTCTTGATGACCTCATGGCTGAGGCGACCAAACTGAATGATGGTGTCCAGGCGGTTGCGGAATTCCGGCGTGAAGCTCTTCTTGATGACTTCCATCGCATCGGACGAGTGGTCCTGATGGGTGAAGCCGATCGAAGCACGCGCCGCAGTTTCGGCACCGGCGTTGGTGGTCATGATCACGATCACGTTGCGGAAGTCCGCTTTGCGACCGTTGTTGTCGGTCAAGGTCCCGTGGTCCATGACCTGCAGCAGCAGGTTGAAGACTTCCGGGTGGGCCTTTTCGATCTCATCGAGCAACAGCACGCAGTGCGGCTGCTTGGTGATGGCTTCGGTCAACAGACCGCCCTGATCAAACCCGACATAACCTGGAGGCGCACCGATCAGACGCGAAACGGTGTGACGCTCCATGTACTCGGACATGTCGAAACGCACAAGCTCGATACCCAAAGCCTTGGCCAACTGACGCGCCGCTTCGGTCTTGCCGACACCGGTCGGGCCTGCGAACAGGAACGAACCGACAGGCTTGTCAGGAGATTTCAGGCCCGCACGGGACAGTTTGATCGCCGTGGACAGCGAATCAATCGCCGCATCCTGGCCGAAAACGGTCAGCTTCAGGTCACGCTCGAGGTTACGCAGCAGTTCCTTGTCGGAGCTGTTGACGTGTTTAGGCGGAATTCGCGCGATTTTCGCGACGATGTCTTCGACCTGAGGCACGTCGATGCGCTTGACCCGCGATTCCACCGGCTGCAGACGCTGGTAGGCGCCCGCCTCGTCGATGACGTCGATGGCCTTGTCCGGCATGTGACGGTCATTGATGTAGCGCGAAGCCAGCTCGGCCGCTGCGCGCAGGGCCTCGTCGCTGTATTCGATGTTGTGGTGCTGTTCGAAACGACCCTTCAGGCCACGCAGGATGCCGATGGTGTCTTCGACCGAAGGCTCGGACACGTCGACTTTCTGAAAGCGACGGGCCAGGGCACGGTCTTTCTCGAAGATGCCGCGGAATTCCTGGAATGTGGTCGAACCGATGCAGCGGATATCACCCGAAGACAAGAGCGGCTTGAGCAGGTTGGAGGCATCCATCACCCCGCCCGACGCAGCACCGGCACCAATGATGGTGTGGATTTCGTCGATGAACAGGATGGCGTGCGGGCGTTTTTTCAGTTCGCCCAGCAGCGCCTTGAAGCGCTTCTCGAAGTCGCCACGGTATTTGGTACCGGCCAGCAGCGCGCCCAGATCCAGCGAGTAGACGACGCTGTTGGCCAGCAGATCAGGCACCTGGCTGTCGACGATGCGCTTGGCCAGGCCTTCGGCGATGGCGGTTTTACCGACGCCGGCCTCACCGACCAGCAACGGGTTGTTCTTGCGACGGCGGGCAAGAATCTGAGCGACACGCTCGACTTCCAGCTCGCGGCCGACCAGAGGATCGATGCGACCCTGACGGGCCAGTTCATTCAGGTTGCTGGCATAGGCATCCAGAGGATTGCCTGAAGAAGACTCGCCGCCCTCATCGTCCTGCATATCTTGCTCACCTTCAGAGTGTTCGCCATGCCCCGGCACCTTGGAGATACCGTGGGCGATATAGTTGACGACATCGATGCGGGCAACGCTCTGCTGTTTCAGCAGAAACACCGCCTGACTTTCCTGCTCGCTGAAAATCGCCACCAGCACGTTGGCGCCAGTGACTTCACGCTTACCGGAGCTCTGCACATGGAACACGGCACGCTGCAGCACACGCTGGAAGCCCAGGGTTGGCTGGGTCTCGCGATCTTCGTCGTGGACAGGGATCAGTGGCGTGGTGGAGTCGATGAACTCCTGAAGGTCGTGTTTGAGTTTGTCGAGGTTTGCGCCGCAGGCACGCAGAACAGTGGCGGCAGCCTCATTGTCCAATAGGGCTAGCAGCAGGTGCTCCACGGTCATGAATTCATGACGTTTGGAGCGAGCCTCCTTGAAAGCCAAATTGAGGGTGACTTCGAGCTCACGGTTTAACATAGCTTCACCTCTTACCCAAGTGTCCGGCGTTAACCGTCCTTCTCGATCTCACAGAGTAGCGGATGCTGGCTTTCCCTGGCGTATTGGTTGACCTGCATGGCCTTGGTCTCGGCGATGTCGCGGGTAAACAATCCGCACACTGCCCGTCCCTCTGTATGGACGGCCAGCATGACCTTGGTCGCCAGCTCACGATTCAGGTTGAAAAACACCTCCAGTACTTCGACAACGAAATCCATCGGGGTGTAGTCATCGTTGAACAAAACCACCTTGTACATCGGTGGGACCTGCAGGGTCGGCTTGGCCTCCTGTACCGCGACACCTTCCGCGCCATCCTCGTGGGAGTGCGGATCATCCTGATTGAATGTTAGTCGAATCTCGCTGATTGCATGCATGGTAAAGAAGGATCGCTGGGGACGAAATTAAATAGATTGGTCTTGATCATGCTCGCTATCGATTGGACCGCCACATGACCTTGACTAACGGCTAAACGGTGTTACAAACAATAGAACCCACATTGGGTAAAAAGGGTCCGCGCAGTCAACCAAAATTTTTTAGGTCCGGCGGATGAGAGGTGATGATACTCCCATCGGAGTCCTTTGCAGAGGGATGTGACTATGCTAAGCGGTAAGGTCAAGTGGTTTAACAACGCCAAGGGGTATGGCTTCATCGTTGAAGACGGCAAGTCCGAGGACCTGTTTGCGCACTACTCGGCGATCGAAATGGACGGATACAAGACCCTCAAGGCAGGTCAGCCGGTTCAATTCGAAATCATCCAGGGCCCCAAGGGGATGCACGCAGTCAAGATCAGCGGGCAACCTTCGGCCACTAAAGAGCACGCTCATCAACAAAACACGCATCACGAACACAGCAAAGATCACGCCTGAGCCGGACCGTTCATGCGCGAGACCTGAAAAGGCCGGTCATCCCACCCAGGATTGACCGGTTTTTTTTCGCACCTGCCGGGCGACAAAGACACTAGATTGGCCCGGCAGCCGCACTCCCCACCTGCAAGGCTCCTCCTTTAGTCGAAAATCGACCGCTGGACCACCCGCCGTTTTTTGCCCCCGCCAGCCTGCGACAGCTTGCCGCAGGGCGCGTAGTTCGCGGGTTCCAGCTTTTCAGAGGTTTTGCCCTCGCCAATTTGTCGCGCAAAGGTGCGTGCGATCAACGCACAGCCTTCACACTACTATCGTAGTAATGGCCGGGACCGGTGATATACTTCGCGCCGGTGACCATTGGGTCATTGGGGGCCGAGCCATCTGAAACGAGACTTTCAGCCCTCGACAGGCTGGACTCTTACCGGAGTTCAACCGCTTGACGCTCGACTGATGCACCCCATATCACGCGACGAAATTCTCGACTTTCGGCTCATTGATATCTGGGCGAAAGTGCCTACCCTGCGCATCTCGAAATTTTGTGTACGCTCAGCAAAGAAGAGAGTATTCCCAAAAATGTCCAACCGCTCGAAGATCATCTACACCTTCACCGACGAAGCTCCTGCCCTCGCCACCTACTCACTCCTGCCGATCATCGAAGCATTCACCTCCTCGGCCGACATCACCGTCGAAACCCGCGACATTTCTCTGGCAGCCCGCATTCTGGCCGGTTTCCCCGAGCAACTGGGCGCCAAGAAGGTTTCCGATGACCTGGCCGAGCTGGGCGAACTGGCAACCACGCCGGAAGCCAACATCATCAAGCTGCCGAACATCAGCGCCTCGGTTCCGCAACTGAAGGCCGCGATCAAGGAGCTGCAAGCCAAGGGCTACGACGTCCCGGACTACCCGGATGAAGTCGTTACCGAGGCCGACAAGGCCGCCCGTGCCGCTTATGACAAGGTAAAAGGCAGTGCCGTGAACCCGGTCCTGCGTGAAGGCAACTCTGATCGCCGCGCACCGCTTTCGGTCAAGAACTACGCTCGCAAGCACCCGCACAAGATGGGCGCCTGGGCAGCGGACTCCAAGTCCCACGTTGCCCACATGGACAGCGGCGACTTCTACGGCAGCGAAAAATCCTCGCTGATCGAAGCCGCAGGCTCGGTCAAGATCGAACTGATCGCCAAAGACGGCAGCACCACCGTGCTGAAAGACAAGACGTCGGTACTGGCCGGTGAAGTGATCGATTGCGCGGTCATGAGCAAGAAAGCCCTGCGCGCTTTCGTGGCCAAAGAGATCGAAGACGCCAAGAAACTGGGCGTTCTGTTCTCCGTGCACCTGAAAGCCACCATGATGAAGGTCTCCGACCCGATCATGTTCGGCGAATTCGTTGCCGAGTATTACCAGGCCGCGCTGAGCAAGCACGCTGAAGTCCTGAAGGAAATCGGCTTCAACCTGCACAACGGCATCGGCGACCTGTACGCCCGCATCAAGGATCTGCCAGCCGACCAGCAGGCGCAGATCGAAGCGGACGTCAAAGCTGTCTACGCGACCCGCCCTGCACTGGCGATGGTCAACTCCGACAAGGGCATCACCAACCTGCACGTGCCGAGCGACGTCATCGTCGACGCCTCGATGCCGGCGATGATCCGTGACTCGGGCAAGATGTGGAACAACGACGGCGTCCTGCAGGACACCAAGGCCGTGATCCCGGATCGCTGCTACGCCACCATCTACCAGGCTGTCATCGAAGACTGCAAGAAGCACGGCGCCTTCGATCCGACCACCATGGGCAGCGTACCGAACGTTGGCCTGATGGCGCAGAAAGCCGAAGAGTACGGCTCGCACAACAAGACCTTCCAGATCGAAACCGACGGCGTCGTTCGCGTGACTGACGACAAAGGCCAGGTCCTGATGGAACAGAACGTCGAAGCCGGCGACATCTGGCGCATGTGCCAGACCAAGGACGCGCCGATCCAGGACTGGGTCAAGCTGGCGGTCAACCGCTCGCGCCTGAGCAATACCCCGGCCATCTTCTGGCTGGACCCGAAACGCGCCCACGACGCGGTGATGATCAAGAAGGTCGAGAAGTACCTGAAGGATCACGACACCACCGGCCTGGACATCACCATCAAGTCGCCAGTTGACGCAATGAAGGTTTCCCTGGAGCGCATCCGCGCTGGCAAGGACACCATCTCGGTCACCGGTAACGTGCTGCGTGACTACCTGACCGACCTGTTCCCGATCATGGAACTGGGCACGAGCGCCAAGATGCTGTCGATCGTTCCGCTGATGAATGGCGGCGGTCTGTTCGAAACCGGCGCTGGCGGTTCGGCTCCGAAACACGTTCAGCAGCTCAACGAAGAGAACTTCCTGCGCTGGGACTCGCTGGGCGAATTCCTGGCACTGGCCGCTTCCCTGGAGCACCTGGGCAACGTCTACAACAACCCTAAAGCTCTGGTACTTGCCACTGCCCTGGACAAGGCCACCGGCCAGTTCCTGGACAACAACAAGTCGCCATCGCGCAAGGTTGGCGGTATCGACAACCGTGGCAGCCACTTCTACCTGGCGACCTACTGGGCTCAGGCCCTGGCCGCCCAGACCGAAGATAAAGAGCTGCAAGCCAAGTTCACCCAGCTGGCCAAGACCCTGACCGACAGCGAAGCGACCATCGTCGCCGAACTGAACGGCGTACAGGGCAAGCCTCTGGACATCGGCGGTTACTACTTCGCCACCCCGGAACTGGCCAGCAAAGCCATGCGTCCTAGCAAGACCCTGAACGACGCGATCGCTTCGCTGAAGTAAGGCTTGCCGGATCGGCGGGGTTATCCCGTCGAACGCTCATGAAAACCCCGGCCTCGTGCCGGGGTTTTCTATTTAGACGCCTTGATGCTTCTGTAGCAGCACGGCTTGCCGGCGGTGGCGTATTCAAGATCGCTAACGCCGGCAAGCCGGACTGCTACAGAAAAATCACGCGGACAGGAGATCTGCTCATGACTTGGCAACCCCACATCACCGTCGCTACCGTCATCGAAGACAACGGCCGTTTCCTCTTCGTCGAGGAAACCAAGAATGGCAAGCGCGTGCTCAACCAGCCCGCCGGCCATCTGGAAGCCAACGAGACCCTGCGCGAAGCTGCGATTCGCGAGACGCTTGAGGAAACCGCCTGGGACGTCGAACTGACCGGCGTGGTCGGCATCTACCTGTACACCGCCCCCAGCAACGGCGTGACCTACCAGCGCGTGTGCTTCGCGGCCAGACCCGGCAAGCATCACCCCGAGCGCGAACTGGACACCGACATCGATGGCGCCCTGTGGCTGACTCGCGAGGAACTGGCCAGCCAACCCGAACGCTGGCGCAGTCATCTGGTGCTGCAATGCCTGGACGACTACCTCGCAGGCCCGATCCACAGCCTGGATGTGGTACGCGATTGAATAGCTTTTAGCCTTGGCGCCGACTCCCTGCTAGAATCGCGTCCTTTTCCAGACTACCCATCGAAACCCTATGTCTGATTCAGCCTTTTCCAATCCAGAAAAGAAACGCGTCATTGTCGGCATGTCCGGCGGCGTGGATTCTTCGGTCTCCGCCCTTCTGCTCATGGAGCAGGGGTATCAGGTGGAAGGCCTGTTCATGAAGAACTGGGAAGAAGACGACGGAACGGAATACTGCACCGCCATGGACGACCTCGCGGACGCCCAGGCCGTGTGCGACAGGATCGGTATCAAGCTGCACACGGTGAACTTCGCCGCCGAATACTGGGACAACGTCTTCGAGCACTTCCTCGAAGAGTACAAGGCCGGTCGCACGCCGAACCCGGACATCCTGTGCAACCGCGAAATCAAGTTCAAGGCCTTCCTGGACTACGCCTTCATGCTGGGCGCAGACCTGATCGCCACCGGCCACTACGTGCGCCGCCGCGACATCGACGGCCGCACCGAGCTGCTCAAGGGCCTGGACCCGAACAAGGACCAGAGCTACTTCCTGCACGCCGTAGCCGGTGAGCAGATCGCCAAGACCCTGTTCCCGGTCGGCGAGCTGGAAAAACCGCAGGTGCGCGAAATTGCCGAGAAATACCAGTTGGCGACCGCCAAGAAGAAGGATTCCACCGGGATCTGCTTTATCGGCGAGCGCCGCTTCACCGATTTCCTCAAGCAGTACCTGCCTGCCCAGCCCGGCGAGATCAAGACCACCGAAGGCGAAAGCATCGGCCGCCACGCGGGCCTGATGTACCACACCATCGGCCAGCGTCAGGGCCTGGGGATCGGCGGCCTGAAAGATGCCGGCGACGAGCCGTGGTACGTGCTGGAAAAAGACCTGGCAAATAACGAGTTGATCGTCGGCCAGGGCAACGAGCACCCTTGGCTGTTCTCCCGCGCCTTGCTGGCCTCGGAAATCTGGTGGGTCAACCCAATCGACCTGAGTACCCCGCGCAAGCTGACCGCCAAGGTTCGCTACCGCCAGGGCGACCAGACCTGCACCCTGGAGCGCACCGAAACCGGCTACCGCGCCATCTTCGACGAGCCGCAACGCGCTGTGACGCCGGGCCAGTCGGTGGTGTTCTACGACGGTGAAATCTGCCTGGGCGGCGGCGTCATCGAAACCGCCGAACCCTGGCACAGCAAGGACGCTCGTTGATGAGCCCGACTCAAGAGCAACTGACCGCCCTGGGCGGTGTGTTTCAGGCCGCCGTGCTGGTGGACCGCATCGCCAAGACCGGCCAGGCCGGCGAGGCGGCAGTGGGTTGCCTGATCGGCAGCCTGCTGAACATGGACCCCAGGGACACCCTGGACGTGTTCGGCGGCGACGACCTGAACCTGCGCGAGGGCTATCGCGCCCTGGCCAGTGCTCTGGAGCGCGACCCCAGCACCCTGCAACGCGAGCCACTGCGTTACGCGCTGGCGATGCTGGGCCTGGAGCGTCAACTGTCCAAGCGCGATGACATGCTCGAAACCATCGGCAAGCGCCTGCCGCAGATCAAATCCCAGGTCGAGCACTTCGGCATCGTCCACGAGAACGTGATCGCCGCCAGCGGCGCGCTGTATCAGGACACCCTGAGCACCCTGCGCCAACGCATCCAGGTGCACGGCGACATGCGCAATCTGCAGCAGCCGAACAACGCCTCGAAAATCCGCGCCCTGCTGCTGGCCGGGATTCGCTGCGCACGACTTTGGCGACAAGTGGGCGGTCACCGCTGGCAATTGGTCATCAGCCGTCGCAAGTTATTGAAAGAACTGTATCCGTTGCTCCACGGCTAACCGTAGAGCACCGCGCAACCGCGCATTTATCCCTCGCGGGGCGAACCATGGCGATCAGTCAGCCTCGGCTGATGCGGATTTTCATGTATGATACGCGCCCCTTGTTAAAGCCCGACTGTCCGAGAGCACCCCATGCAGCTTTCTTCGCTCACTGCGGTTTCCCCTGTAGACGGCCGCTACGCCGGCAAAACCCAGGCCCTGCGCCCTATTTTCAGCGAATACGGCCTGATCCGTTTCCGCGCCCTGGTCGAAGTTCGCTGGCTCCAGCGCCTCTCGGCCCACCCGCAAATCCCTGAAGTCCCGGCGTTCTCTGCCGAAGCCAACGCCATCCTCAATGCGCTGGCCGATGACTTCGCCCTGGAACACGCCGAGCGTGTGAAGGAAATCGAGCGCACCACCAACCACGACGTCAAGGCGATCGAATACCTGCTCAAGGAGCAGGCGGCCAAGCTGCCGGAACTGGCCAAGGTCAGCGAGTTCATCCACTTTGCCTGCACCAGCGAGGACATCAACAACCTGTCCCACGCCCTGATGCTGCGCGAAGGCCGTGACACCGTGCTGCTGCCGCTGATGCGCCAGATCGCCGAATCCATCCGTGAGCTGGCGATCCGTTTCGCCGCCGTGCCGATGCTGTCGCGCACCCACGGCCAGCCGGCTTCGCCGACCACCCTGGGCAAGGAACTGGCCAACGTCGTCTACCGTCTGGAGCGTCAGATCGCTCAGGTCGCCGCCGTTCCGCTGCTGGGCAAGATCAACGGCGCCGTGGGCAACTACAACGCGCACCTGTCGGCCTACCCGGACATCGACTGGGAAGCCAACGCCCGCGCCTTCATCGAAGACGAGCTGGGCCTGGGCTTCAACCCGTACACCACGCAGATCGAGCCGCACGACTACATCGCCGAGCTGTTCGACGCGATCGCGCGCTACAACACCATCCTGATCGACTTCGACCGTGATATCTGGGGCTACATTTCCCTGGGTTACTTCAAGCAGAAGACCGTCGCGGGCGAAATCGGCTCCTCGACCATGCCGCACAAGGTCAACCCGATCGACTTCGAAAACTCCGAAGGCAACCTGGGCATCGCCAACGCGCTGTTCCAGCACCTGGCGAGCAAGCTGCCGATCTCCCGCTGGCAGCGTGACCTGACCGACTCCACCGTACTGCGCAACCTGGGTGTGGGCTTCGCTCACAGCGTGATTGCCTACGAAGCGAGCCTGAAGGGTATCGGCAAGCTGGAGCTGAACGAGCAGAAGATCGCTGCTGACCTGGACGCCTGCTGGGAAGTCCTGGCCGAGCCGATCCAGACCGTCATGCGCCGCTACGACATCGAAAACCCGTACGAGAAGCTCAAGGAGCTGACGCGCGGCAAAGGCATCAGCCCTGAAGCGCTGCTGACCTTCATCGATGGCCTGGACATGCCTGCCGAAGCCCGCGCCGAGCTGAAAAAGCTCACGCCGGCCAACTACATCGGCAACGCTGTGGCACAAGCCAAGCGCATCTGATCGAACGGCATATGCTCTGAGCGCCCGGCTGAGCCGGGCGTTTTTATTCCAGTCTGAAAAACACGCTTTTTCAATAGGTTACACATGAATCCTGATATTCCTGTTCAGCTGCTTGGCGGCATCACGGCGCGCGAATTCCTGCGTGACTACTGGCAGAAGAAACCCCTGCTGATCCGTCAGGCCATCCCGGATTTCGAAAGCCCGATCGACCAGGACGAGCTGGCTGGCCTGGCGCTGGAAGAAGAAGTCGAGTCGCGCCTGATCCTCGAAAACGGCGTGCGCCCGTGGGAAATGCGTCGCGGCCCGTTCGAGGAAGACGAGTTCAGCAAGCTGCCGGAAACCGAGTGGACCCTGCTGGTGCAGGCCGTCGACCAGTTCGTCCCGGAAGTGGCCGAACTGTTGGAGCAATTCCGCTTCCTGCCAAGCTGGCGCATTGATGACGTGATGATCAGCTACGCAGCCCCCGGCGGCAGCGTCGGCCCGCACTTCGACAACTACGACGTGTTCCTGCTGCAAGGCCACGGCAAGCGCCACTGGAAAATCGGCCAGATGTGCGACAGCGACAGCCCGCTGATCGAGCACGCCGACCTGCGCATCCTCGCCGACTTCCAGGGCAGCGACGAGTGGACCCTGGAACCGGGCGACATGCTCTACCTGCCGCCGCGCCTGGCCCACTGGGGCGTGGCCGTGGACGACTGCCTGACTTACTCGGTCGGCTTCCGCGCACCGAGCGCCGCCGAAGTACTGACCCACTTCACCGACTTCCTCAGCCAGTTCATGTCTGACGAAGAGCGCTACACCGACGCCGATGCGCAGCCGGTCAGCGACCCGCACCAGATCCAGCGCGACGCACTGGACCGCCTCAAGGCGCTGCTGGCCGAGCACATGGGCGACGAGCGCCTGCTGCTGACCTGGTTCGGCCAGTTCATGACCGAGCCGCGCTACCCGGAAATGGTCGCTGGCACCGAACTGGACGACGCCGAACTGCTCGACAGCCTGGAACAGGGCGCGATCCTGATCCGCAACCCGAGCGCACGCCTGGCCTGGTCGGAAGTCGATGACGATCTGCTGCTGTTCGCCAGCGGTCAGAGCCGCCTGCTGCCGGGTAACCTGCGCGAGCTGTTGAAGCTGATCTGCGCCGCCGACGCACTGCATATGGACAATCTGGGCAAGTGGCTGGCCGACGAAGACGGCCGTCATTTGCTCTGTGAGCTGGTCAAACAAGGAAGTCTGGGGTTTGCCGATGAATAAGATCCGCGTACGGGTAGCTGACTGGCAGAAGGAGAACGCCGATATCCGGCGTATCCGCGAAGCCGTGTTCATTGCCGAGCAATCGGTACCGCCCGAACTGGAATGGGACGCCGAAGACGCTGGCGCACTGCATTTTCTGGCACTCGAAGGTGATTATCCGATTGGCACCGCACGACTGCTGCCGGACGGCGAGATCGGCAGATTGTCGGTGCTCAAGGACTGGCGCGGCCTGAACGTCGGCGATGCGCTGCTCAAGACCGTGATCAGCGAAGCGGAAAACCGCGACCTCAAGGAACAGAAACTCAGCGCCCAGGTGCACGCCACAGCGTTCTACGAGCGCTTCGGCTTTACCGTGGTCAGCGAAGAGTTCCTCGAAGCCGGCCTGCCTCACGTCGATATGGTGCGCACCTCGCGCTAAGCGGGCGGCCACGCAAGCCGAACGCCCCGCCTTCCTCATTCAGCTGGCTATGTTGACAAGCTATGCTGAAACGAGGACGCCGGGGCGTTCTGCTGTCTGCGATTCAATTTGCCTTTGTCTGGGCCGACAAACTGGCAAGCCGTTCCCTTAAAAAACCATAATGCCTTGATACGCCCCCTCGCGGAGATCACAACGATGTCGTTACGTACCCTGCTCGCTTCTGTGCTGTTGGCCTGCAGCCTGTCGGCAGTTGCCGCTACCGAAGTCATCCCCCTCAACTACCGCACCAGCGATGACCTGATGCCCACGGTGAAATCCGTGCTCGGCAACGAGGGCACGGTTCAGGCCTATGGCAACAAGCTGATCGTCACTGCCGAGCCCGGCAAGATCAACGAACTCAAGGACCTGCTGTCGCAACTGGACGTGGCGGCCAGACGCCTGCTGATCAGCGTGGACACCAGTGACAGCAGCACCCAGAGCGATTCCGGTTACTCGGTCAACGGCACCGTGCGCTCGCAGAACGGCCGCGTCAGTGCCGACGGACAGACCCGCATCATCAACTACGGCACCGCCAGCCGCGACGGTGGCATGCAGCAGGTCCAGGCCAACGAAGGGACTCCGGCGCTGATCCAGGTCGGCCAGAGCATTCCGATCACCAATGTGCAGACCGACTCCTACGGCTATGCGCAGACCAACACCCAGTATCGCAACGTCACTCGCGGGTTCTACGTGACCGCCAGCGTGACCGGCGACATCGTGCACCTGAACATCAGCACCAACAACGACCGCATGAGCCAGCAGCAGGCAGATGCGATCAAGGTGCAGAGCACCGACACACAGGTCAGCGGCCGTTTGGGCGAGTGGATCACCCTGGCGGGCGTCAGCGACCAGTCCCGCGCCGACGAACACGGCGTCACCCGCCGTTACTCCACCCAGGGCCGTGACGACATGACCTTGCGGGTGAAGGTCGATAGTCTGGATTGAGCTCCGTAAGCGCAGGCAGAACCAAATCCTGTAGGAGTGAGCTTGCTCGCGATAGCGGTATGTCTGTTAAACACTCTGTGACTGACGGACCGCTATCGCGAGCAAGCTCACTCCTACAGGGTTGCGGTGCCTGGCAACCACTGCGCCTGACACACCGCCGTCGCGGGCAAGCGCGCTCCTACAATGCCGTGGTGGACGCGGGATTTGAGTACAAACCCCACCCCCGTAGCAGCACGGCTTGCCGGCGGGGCGATTTTGTGGGCAACACCAGCCTCCAGATGGCCGCAAAAAGCATCGAACCCGCCAATTATGTAGTGCTCGAAAACGCACTACATATCCTCCCTTCCCTCGTGACCGCCCAGTGCTACCGCTGACTTGCCCGTACCAGCACCTCCGAGCCCGAAACTGACTGATGAGTCGTATTAGACAAAAGATGTAGTGCACCGAAAATATCACTACAAAGTGTTTGACGAAGGAAAATCGTCGAGGCATGATGGCCTCGCTCCCACAAATCGGAGGCTTTGCAGAAAGCCTCAGGATCGTGCTCAAACTCAACCAGATTGAGCAGATTCGCGTCTTTTATGCCCAAAAGGCCGCGTCATCGCTTCATCACCGTGAACGCGATAAACAACCCAGGCTGTGAACCAATGCTTTCCGATTCTGTGAGCACCCATACGTGCGCCTTCAAGAAACCTTGAGGCGCTGGCAGAGCAAAGAGCTTCACCTCAAGACTCACAAGACCAAGCGACGAGGTTTACCCCATGGCACTGACACGCGAACAACAAATTGCAGCTATCGAGAAAGACTGGGCCGAGAATCCACGCTGGAAAGGCGTGACCCGCACCTACTCTGCTGCTGACGTCGTCCGCCTGCGTGGCTCGATCCAGCCAGAACACACGTTTGCCAAACTGGGCGCTGAAAAACTCTGGAACCTGGTGACTCAGGGCGCCAAGCCGTCCTTCCGTCCCGACAAGGACTTCGTCAACTGCATGGGCGCCCTGACCGGCGGCCAGGCTGTGCAACAGGTCAAGGCCGGGATCCAGGCGATCTACCTGTCCGGCTGGCAAGTGGCCGCGGACAACAACTCCGCCGAGTCCATGTACCCTGACCAGTCGCTGTACCCGGTGGATTCGGTTCCGACCGTGGTCAAGCGCATCAACAATTCATTCCGCCGCGCCGACCAGATCCAGTGGAAAGCTGGCAAGAACCCGGGCGACGAAGGCTACATCGACTACTTCGCGCCAATCGTCGCTGACGCTGAAGCCGGTTTCGGCGGCGTACTCAACGCCTACGAACTGATGAAAAGCATGATCGAGGCTGGCGCCGCCGGCGTGCACTTCGAAGACCAACTGGCCTCGGTGAAGAAATGCGGCCACATGGGTGGCAAGGTATTGGTGCCGACCCAGGAAGCCGTGCAGAAGCTCGTCGCTGCCCGCCTGGCCGCCGACGTGGCCGGTGTGCCGACCATCATCCTGGCCCGCACCGACGCCAACGCCGCGGACCTGCTGACCTCGGACTGCGACCCGTACGACAAGCCGTTCGTGACCGGCACCCGCACGCCAGAAGGCTTCTACAAGGTGCGCGCAGGCCTGGACCAGGCCATCGCTCGCGGCCTGGCCTACGCGCCGTATGCCGATCTGATCTGGTGCGAAACCGCCAAGCCGGACCTGGACGAAGCCCGCCGCTTTGCCGAAGCGATCAAGAAGGAATACCCGGACCAACTGCTGTCGTACAACTGCTCGCCTTCCTTCAACTGGAAGAAGAACCTGGACGACGCGACCATCGCCAAATTCCAGCGCGAGCTGTCGGCGATGGGCTACAAGCACCAGTTCATCACCCTGGCGGGTATCCACAACATGTGGCACAGCATGTTCAACCTGGCGCACGACTACGCCCGTAACGACATGACTGCCTACGTCAAGCTGCAGGAGCAGGAGTTCGCTGACGCGGCCAAGGGCTACACCTTCGTGGCGCACCAGCAGGAAGTGGGCACTGGCTACTTCGACGACATGACCACCGTGATCCAGGGTGGCCAGTCCTCGGTGACCGCCCTGAAAGGCTCCACCGAAGAAGAACAGTTCCACTGAGTCACCCGCACCACGCAATAGCCGCCTTCGGGCGGCTTTTGTTTCTCCCCTCGATAAATACCCTACAAACCAGCTCAACTATTACCGATAGGCGCGCCCAATCGTCGCCTGAAAGTTAATTAGTGTCGCCTGGCAATAAATCCTTGTTTTACGCAGAACTTTGTCACTCGGCGGTGACAAGGCCTGATTCAAGTTTCAAATGATATTAATTATCATTTCACCCAGTAAACTTTCGTTACTCGCTGAAGGAAACATAATTAACGAAATGACCGGTAATCCCCGTGCCACGGGGCCCCGCGCACCAAAACCGTGACCTGGCTCATTAATCCCCTGAATAAATTTGATGTAGAAAATTTACTTGCCCTTCTTTTGCACATAAAATCCCAGAAATTGATTGCACTGCGACATTTCGTCACTGCTTCTGCTTCTCTTTCTTTTCAAGCTCAGAGACCCTTGATCTCTGTTAAGGACTGCCAGCATGCCCGAATCGACAGGTCTGATTGCCCACAACTGGGGCTTCGCCATTTTCCTTTTGGGCGTCATTGGCCTCTGCGCCTTCATGCTCGGCCTGTCCAGCCTGCTCGGCTCCAAGGCCTGGGGCCGCAGCAAGAACGAACCGTTCGAATCCGGCATGCTGCCTACAGGCGGCGCCCGCCTGCGGCTCTCCGCAAAATTCTATCTGGTCGCGATGCTGTTCGTGATTTTCGATATTGAAGCCCTCTTTCTGTACGCCTGGTCTGTGTCCGTCCGCGAAAGCGGCTGGACCGGCTTCGCCGAAGCTCTCGTTTTCATAGCAATTCTGTTGGCAGGTCTTGTCTACCTATGGCGTGTAGGGGCGCTCGATTGGGCTCCCGTTGGACGTCGTAACCGGCAGGCGAAGCTAAAACAATGAGGCTTTGGCAATGCAATACAATCTCACCAGGATCGACCCTGATGCTCCTAACGAGCAGTACCCCATCGGCGAGCGGGAAACCGTAGCCGATCCGTTAGAGGATCAGGTACACAAGAACATCTTCATGGGCAAGCTCGAGGACGTACTGAGCGGTGCTGTCAATTGGGGTCGCAAGAACTCCCTTTGGCCGTACAACTTCGGTCTGTCCTGCTGCTACGTGGAAATGACCACCGCCTTCACGGCGCCCCACGACATCGCGCGCTTCGGCGCCGAAGTTATCCGGGCATCGCCGCGCCAGGCCGATTTCATGGTCATTGCCGGTACCTGCTTCGTCAAGATGGCTCCGATCATCCAGCGTCTCTATGAGCAAATGCTTGAACCCAAGTGGGTCATCTCCATGGGTTCGTGCGCCAACTCCGGTGGCATGTACGACATCTATTCTGTCGTTCAGGGCGTGGACAAGTTCCTGCCCGTGGATGTCTATGTGCCCGGCTGCCCGCCCCGTCCAGAGGCATTCCTGCAAGGCTTGATGCTGCTGCAGGAATCCATTGGCCAGGAGCGTCGTCCTCTTTCCTGGGTCGTGGGTGATCAAGGCGTGTATCGCGCCGAGATGCCGTCGCAGAAAGAGCAGCGCCGCGAACAGCGTATCCAGGTCACAAACCTGCGCAGCCCCGACGAAGTCTGATCCAGTTTTCTTTTACAAAAAGAAGCCTGAACCTGGGTTCATTCTGTACGTTGACCGATAGCGATCGAGACCTATGACTGCAGACACCGCTCTGTACATCCCGCCTTACAAGGCTGACGACCAAGATGTCGTCGTTGAACTGCACAACCGTTTTGGCGCCGACGCGTTCACCGCCCAATCCACCGTCACTGGCATGCCAGTGCTGTGGGTTGCGCGTGCCAAACTGTTTGAAATCCTGACGTTCCTGCGCAACGTGCCAAAGCCGTACTCGATGCTGTACGACCTGCACGGCGTGGACGAACGCCTGCGCACCAAGCGCCGTGGCTTGCCGGACGCCGACTTCACCGTGTTCTACCACCTGCTGTCGGTAGAGCGTAATAGTGACGTGATGATCAAGGTGGCCTTGTCCGAGGGCGACCTCAGCGTGCCTTCCATCACCAGCATCTGGCCCAACGCCAACTGGTACGAGCGTGAAGTGTGGGACATGTTCGGGATCGACTTCCCGGGCCACCCGCACCTCTCGCGCATCATGATGCCGCCGACCTGGGAAGGTCACCCGCTGCGCAAGGACTACCCTGCCCGCGCCACCGAGTTCGACCCCTACAGCCTGACGCTGGCCAAACAGCAACTGGAAGAGGAAGCCGCGCGTTTCCGTCCGGAAGACTGGGGCATGAAGCGTTCCGGCACCAACGAGGACTACATGTTCCTCAACCTGGGTCCGAACCACCCTTCGGCCCACGGTGCGTTCCGTATCGTGCTGCAACTGGACGGCGAAGAGATCGTCGACTGCGTGCCTGACATCGGCTACCACCACCGTGGCGCCGAGAAGATGGCCGAGCGTCAGTCCTGGCACAGCTTCATTCCGTACACCGACCGTATCGACTACCTGGGCGGGGTGATGAACAACCTGCCTTACGTGCTCTCGGTCGAAAAACTGGCCGGCATCAAGGTGCCGGAGAAGGTCGACGTCATCCGCATCATGATGGCCGAGTTCTTCCGGATCACCAGCCACCTGCTGTTCCTGGGTACCTACATCCAGGACGTGGGCGCGATGACCCCGGTGTTCTTCACCTTCACCGACCGCCAGAAGGCCTACACCGTGATCGAAGCGATCACCGGTTTTCGTCTGCACCCGGCCTGGTACCGCATCGGCGGCGTCGCCCACGACCTGCCACGCGGCTGGGACAAACTGGTCAAGGACTTCGTCGAATGGCTGCCCAAGCGCCTGGACGAATACACCAAGGCTGCCCTGCAGAACAGCATCCTGAAGGGTCGTACCATCGGCGTCGCCGCGTACAACACCAAGGAAGCCCTGGAGTGGGGCGTCACCGGTGCCGGCCTGCGTTCCACCGGTTGCGATTTCGACCTGCGCAAGGCTCGCCCGTACTCGGGCTACGAGAACTTCGAATTCGAAGTGCCGCTGGCGCACAACGGCGATGCCTATGATCGCTGCATGGTCCGCGTCGAAGAGATGCGCCAGAGCATCAAGATCATCGACCAGTGCCTGCGCAACATGCCGGAAGGCCCGTACAAGGCGGATCACCCGCTGACCACGCCGCCGCCCAAAGAGCGCACCCTGCAGCACATCGAAACCTTGATCACGCACTTCCTGCAAGTTTCGTGGGGCCCGGTCATGCCGGCCAACGAATCCTTCCAGATGATCGAAGCGACCAAGGGCATCAACAGTTATTACCTGACGAGCGACGGCGGCACCATGAGCTACCGTACCCGGATTCGCACCCCAAGCTACCCGCACCTGCAACAGATCCCTTCGGTGATCAAAGGCAGCATGGTCGCGGACTTGATCGCGTACCTGGGTAGTATCGACTTCGTTATGGCCGACGTGGACCGTTAAGCATGAACAGCACGCTCATCCAGACAGACCGTTTCGCCCTGAGCGAAACCGAGCGCTCGGCCATCGAGCACGAAATGCATCACTACGAGGACCCGCGCGCGGCGTCCATCGAAGCCCTGAAGATCGTCCAGAAGGAACGTGGCTGGGTGCCGGACGGCGCCATCTACGCCATCGGCGAAGTGCTGGGCATCCCGGCCAGCGACGTTGAAGGCGTGGCCACGTTCTACAGCCAGATCTTCCGTCAGCCTGTAGGCCGCCACATCATCCGCGTCTGCAACAGCATGGTCTGCTTCATCGCCGGCCACGAAGACATCGTCGGCGAAATCCAGAGCAAGCTGGGCATCGGCCTGGGCCAGACCACTGCCGATGGCCGCTTCACCCTGCTGCCGGCCTGCTGCCTGGGCAACTGCGACAAGGCACCGGCGGTGATGATCGACGACGACACCTTCGGCAATCTGCAGCCGGCGGGCGTAGCCCAGTTGCTGGAGAACTACGTATGAAAATCACTTCCTTCGGCCCGGCCAACCTGATTGCCCGCACCCCGGAAACCCATCCGCTGACCTGGCGCCTGCGTGACGACGGCGAGCCTGTGTGGTTCGACGAATACGTCGCCAAAGACGGCTACGCCGCAGCACGCAAGGCGTTTGCCCAGCAATCGCCTGACGAGATCGTGCAGTCGGTCAAGGACTCCGGCCTCAAGGGTCGCGGCGGTGCGGGCTTCCCGACCGGCGTGAAATGGGGCCTGATGCCCAAAGACGAATCCCTGAACATCCGCTACCTGCTGTGCAACGCGGACGAGATGGAACCCAACACCTGGAAAGACCGCATGCTGATGGAGCAACTGCCCCATCTGCTGGTTGAAGGCATGCTGATCAGTGCCCGCGCGCTGAAAGCCTACCGCGGCTACATCTTCCTGCGTGGTGAGTACGTGACTGCTGCCAAGCACCTGAACCGCGCCGTGGAAGAAGCCAAGGCCGCAGGTCTGTTGGGCAAGAATATCCTGGGCACCGGTTTCGACTTCGAGCTGTTCGTGCACACCGGCGCCGGGCGTTACATCTGCGGTGAAGAAACCGCCCTGATCAACTCCCTGGAAGGCCGCCGCGCCAACCCGCGCTCCAAGCCGCCCTTCCCCGCCGCTGTCGGTGTGTGGGGCAAGCCTACGTGCGTGAACAACGTCGAAACCCTGTGCAACGTCCCGGCGATCGTCAACAACGGCAACGACTGGTACAAATCGCTGGCCCGCGAAGGCAGCGAAGACCACGGCACCAAGCTGATGGGCTTCTCCGGCAAGGTCAAGAACCCGGGCATCTGGGAGTTGCCATTCGGCCTGCCAGCGCGCGAGTTGTTCGAAGACTACGCCGGCGGCATGCGCGACGGCTTCAAGCTCAAGTGCTGGCAGCCAGGCGGTGCCGGTACCGGTTTCCTGCTCCCTGAGCACCTGGACTGCGCCTTCTACGCCGGTGGCGTGGCCAAGGTCGGCACCCGTATGGGTACCGGTCTTGCGATGGCCGTGGACGACAAGGTCAACATGGTGTCCCTGCTGCGCAACATGGAAGAGTTCTTCGCCCAGGAGTCGTGCGGTTTCTGCACACCTTGCCGCGACGGTCTACCGTGGAGCGTGAAGATGCTGCGTGCCCTCGAAAATGGCCAGGGTCAACCGGGCGACATCGAGACGCTGCTGGGGTTGGTCAACTTCCTCGGCCCAGGCAAGACCTTCTGCGCCCACGCACCGGGCGCCGTGGAACCTCTGGGCAGCGCGATCAAATACTTCCGCCCGGAATTCGAGGCCGGCATCGCACCTCAACGTGCGGCGCCCGGACTGGTTCCAGGTAAAGCGCCGACCATCGTCGGCGTATAAAAAGACTGACCGGTCGATAAGCCCACAAGGCCTGTCGACCTTTGCCCCGGTTGCGCCTCACTGGCTGTTTGAACCGTGGCAGCACCGAGATTCCATTAGCCACGCCCGCTGACACCGGGCCAACGAAGACCTTTGAACCATGGCTACTATCCACGTAGACGGCAAAGCGCTCGAAGTCGATGGCGCAGACAACCTGTTACAGGCATGTCTGTCGCTGGGCCTCGACATCCCTTATTTCTGCTGGCATCCAGCCCTTGGCAGTGTTGGCGCCTGTCGCCAGTGCGCGGTCAAGCAGTACACCGACGAGAACGACACCCGTGGTCGTATCGTCATGTCCTGCATGACCCCGGCCACTGACAACACCTGGATTTCCATCGACGACGAAGAATCCAAGGCGTTTCGCGCCAGCGTCGTCGAATGGCTGATGACCAACCACCCGCACGACTGCCCGGTCTGCGAGGAAGGCGGTCACTGCCACCTGCAAGACATGACGGTGATGACCGGCCACAACGAGCGCCGTTATCGCTTCACCAAACGCACCCACCAGAACCAGGAACTGGGGCCGTTCATCGCTCACGAGATGAACCGCTGCATCGCCTGCTACCGTTGCGTGCGTTTCTATAAGGACTACGCCGGCGGCACCGACCTTGGCGTGTTCGGCGCCCACGACAACGTGTACTTCGGTCGCGTTGAAAGCGGCACCCTGGAAAGCGAATTCTCCGGCAACCTCACCGAGGTCTGCCCGACCGGTGTGTTCACCGACAAGACGCACTCCGAGCGCTACAACCGCAAATGGGACATGCAGTTCTCGCCGAGCATCTGCCACGGCTGCTCCAGCGGCTGCAACATCAGCCCGGGCGAGCGTTATGGCGAAATCCGCCGTATCGAGAACCGCTACAACGGTTCGGTCAACCAGTACTTCCTGTGCGACCGTGGCCGTTTCGGCTATGGCTACGTCAACCGCAAGGACCGTCCGCGCCAGCCACTGCTGGCCAACGGCAACGTCAAGCTGAGCCTGGACGAAGCGCTGGACAAGGCCGCCGACCTGCTGCGCGGTCGCAACATCGTCGGTATCGGTTCGCCACGTGCAAGCCTGGAAAGCAACTTCGCCCTGCGCGAACTGGTCGGTGCCCAGCACTTCTACTCGGGTATCGAGGCCGGTGAGCTTGAGCGTCTGCGTCTGGTCGCTCAGGTCCTGAAAGACAGCCCGCTGCCGATTCCGACCCTGCGTGAAATCGAAGAACACGACGCCGTGTTCATCCTCGGCGAAGACGTCACCCAGACGGCCGCGCGCATGGCCCTGGGCCTGCGCCAACTGGTGAAGAACAAAGCCGAAGACATGGCCGCTGCGATGAAAGTCCAGCCATGGCTCGACGCTGCGGTGAAAAACATCGGTCAGCACGAGATGAACCCGCTGTTCATCGCAAGCCTGGCTGATACCCGCCTGGACGACGTCGCCGAAGAGTGCGTGCACGCCGCTCCCGACGATCTGGCCCGCATCGGCTTCGCCGTGGCCCACGCCATCGACCCGAGCGCGCCTGCCGTTACCGGTCTGGACAGCGAAGCCCTGGAACTGGCTCAGCGCATCGCCGATGCCCTGCTGGCCGCCAAGCGTCCGCTGATCGTCTCCGGTGCCTCGCTGGGCTCCAACGCCCTGATCGAAGCAGCTGCCAACATCGCCAAGGCCTTGAAACTGCGCGACAAGAACGGCTCCCTGAGCCTGATCGTGCCGGAAGCCAACAGCATGGGCCTGACCCTGTTCGGTGGCGATTCGGTGGATGCCGCGCTGCAACAGGTGATCTCGGGCCAGGCCGACGCCATCGTCGTACTGGAAAACGACCTGTTCACCCGTGTCGATGCCGCCACCGTCGAGGCTGCGCTGAACGCCGCCAAAGTGGTGATCGTCGCCGACCATCAGAAGACCGCCACCACTGACCGCGCCGACCTGATCCTGCCAGCCGCCAGCTTCGCTGAAGGCGACGGCACACTGGTCAGCCAGGAAGGCCGCGCCCAGCGCTTCTTCCAGGTCTACGATCCGACCTACCTGGACAGCAGCATCCTGGTTCACGAAGGCTGGCGCTGGCTGCATGCCCTGCGCGCCACCCTGCTGAACAAGCCGGTAGACTGGACGCAACTGGACCACGTCACCGAAGCCTGCGCCGCAAGCACTGCGCAACTGGCCGGCATCGTCGGTGCTGCGCCTTCGGCCAGCTTCCGCATCAAGGGCCTGAAACTGGCTCGCGAACCGCTGCGTTACAGCGGCCGGACCGCCATGCGCGCCAACATCAGCGTGCACGAGCCGCGTACCTCCCAGGACCAGGACTCGGCGTTCTCGTTCTCGATGGAAGGCTACTCGGGTTCCGCCGAACCGCGCTCCCAGGTGCCATTCGCCTGGTCGCCGGGCTGGAACTCCCCGCAAGCGTGGAACAAGTTCCAGGACGAAGTCGGTGGTCACCTGCGTGCTGGCGATCCGGGCGTACGCCTGATCGAAAGCAGCGGCGACAAGCTGAGCTGGTTCGCTGGCGTGCCTCGCGCCTTCTCCCCTGCCCAGGGCACCTGGCAGGTCGTGCCGTTCTTCCACCTGTTCGGCAGCGAGGAGAATTCCTCCAAGGCCGCGCCGGTGCAGGAGCGTATCCCTGAAGCCTACGTCGCACTGGCCAAGTCCGAAGCGGACCGCCTGGGCGTCAACGACGGTGCCATGCTCAGCCTCAACGTTGCCGGCCAGACCCTGCGTCTGCCGCTGCGCATCAACGAAGAGCTGGGCGCAGGTCTGGTGGCACTGCCATCGGGTCTGGCCGGCATTCCTCCGGCGCTGGCCGGGAAAACCGTTGAGGGTCTGCAGGAGGCAGCACAATGACGTGGTTTACCCCTGAAGTGATCGACTCGATCATCGCGGTCCTCAAGGCCATCGTGGTGCTGCTCGCCGTGGTGGTTTGTGGCGCGCTGCTCAGCTTCGTCGAACGTCGTCTGCTGGGCTGGTGGCAGGACCGTTACGGTCCTAACCGCGTCGGCCCGTTCGGTATGTTCCAGATCGCAGCCGACATGCTGAAGATGTTCTTCAAGGAAGACTGGAACCCGCCGTTCGTTGACCGGATGATCTTCACCCTGGCGCCCGTCGTTGCGATGAGCGCCCTGCTGATCGCGTTCTCGATCATCCCGATCACCCAGACCTGGGTGGTCGCGGACCTGAACATCGGCCTGCTGTTCTTCTTCGCCATGGCCGGTCTCTCGGTCTACGCGGTGCTGTTCGCCGGCTGGTCCTCGAACAACAAGTACGCCCTCCTGGGCAGCTTGCGTGCCTCGGCACAGACCGTCTCGTACGAAGTGTTCCTGGGCCTGTCCCTGATGGGCATCATCGTGCAGGTCGGCTCGTTCAACATGGGCGACATCGTTCAGTACCAGGCTGACCATCTGTGGTTCATCATTCCGCAGTTCTTCGGCTTCTGTACCTTCTTCATCGCAGGCGTGGCCGTGACTCACCGTCACCCCTTCGACCAGCCGGAAGCGGAACAGGAACTGGCCGACGGTTACCACATTGAATACGCCGGCATGAAATGGGGCATGTTCTTCGTCGGTGAATACATCGGCATCATCCTGATCTCGGCGCTGCTGGTAACGCTGTTCTTCGGTGGCTGGCACGGTCCGTTCAACATCCTGCCGCAACTGTCGTTCATGTGGTTCGTTCTGAAAACCGCGTTCTTCATCATGCTGTTCATCCTGCTGCGCGCTTCTATCCCGCGTCCGCGTTATGACCAGGTGATGGATTTCAGCTGGAAGTTCTGCCTGCCACTGACCCTGATCAATTTGCTGGTGACCGCTGCGGTCGTCCTGGCGGCTCAGTGAGGATTTGACCCATGTTCAAATATATTGGCGACATCGTTAAGGGTACGGGTACCCAGCTACGCAGCCTGATCATGGTCTTCGGCCATGGCTTCCGTAAGCGTGACACCCTGCAATATCCGGAAGAAGCGGTTTACCTGCCGCCACGCTACCGCGGTCGTATCGTGCTGACGCGCGACCCCGACGGCGAAGAGCGCTGCGTGGCCTGCAACCTGTGCGCCGTGGCCTGCCCGGTCGGCTGTATCTCGCTGCAGAAAGCCGAGACCGAAGACGGTCGCTGGTACCCGGACTTCTTCCGCATCAACTTCTCGCGTTGCATCTTCTGCGGTCTCTGTGAAGAAGCCTGCCCGACCACCGCGATCCAGCTCACGCCGGACTTCGAGATGGCCGAGTTCAAGCGTCAGGATCTGGTGTACGAGAAGGAAGATCTGCTGATCTCCGGTCCCGGCAAGAACCCTGACTACAACTTCTACCGCGTTGCGGGTATGGCCATCGCTGGCAAGCCGAAAGGCGCTGCACAGAACGAAGCCGAGCCGATCAACGTCAAGAGCTTGCTGCCTTAAGGAAGAAAGATGGAATTCGCTTTCTATTTCGCATCCGGCATCGCTGTTGTGTCCACCTTCCGGGTGATCACCAACACGAACCCGGTGCACGCCCTGCTCTACCTGATCATTTCGCTGATCGCCGTGGCCATGACCTTCTTCAGCCTCGGCGCACCGTTCGCCGGTGCCCTGGAAGTGATCGCCTACGCTGGCGCCATCATGGTGCTGTTCGTGTTCGTGGTGATGATGCTGAACCTGGGCCCGGCCTCGGTTCAGCAGGAACGCGCCTGGCTCAAGCCCGGTATCTGGCTCGGCCCGATCCTGCTGGGCGGCCTGCTGCTGGCCGAACTGCTGTATGTGCTGTTCGCCGACTCCACCGGTGCCGGCATCGGCCACACCACCGTGGACGCCAAGGCCGTGGGCGTCAGCCTGTTCGGCCCTTACCTGCTGGTTGTCGAACTCGCGTCGATGCTGCTGCTCGCTGCAGCCGTGACCGCGTTCCACGTCGGCCGCAACGAGGCGAAGGAGTAATCACATGAACTCAGCTATTCCTCTGGAGCATGGCCTGGCGGTTGCCGGGATCCTGTTCTGCCTCGGCCTGGCGGGCCTGTTGGTACGCCGCAACATTCTGTTCGTGTTGATGAGCCTGGAAGTGATGATGAACGCAGCCGCACTGGCTTTCGTCGTGGCGGGTAGCCGCTGGGCGCAGCCTGACGGCCAGATCATGTTCATCCTGGTGATCAGCCTTGCCGCAGCCGAGGCCAGTATTGGCCTTGCGATCCTGCTGCAACTGTATCGCCGCTTCCACACTCTCGATATCGACGCTGCCAGCGAGATGCGCGGATGAACCTACTCTTTCTGACTTTCGTATTCCCCCTGATCGGCTTCCTGCTGCTGTCGTTTTCACGCGGCAAGTGGTCGGAAAACCTGTCCGCCCTGGTCGGCGTCGGCTCAATTGGCCTGTCGGCCATCGTCGCTGCCTATGTGATCTGGCAATTCAACGTCTCGCCGCCCGAAGGCGGTCACCTGACCATGGTGCTGTGGCGCTGGATGTCGGTTGACGGCTTCGACCCCAACTTCGCCCTGTATGTCGATGGCCTGTCCATCACCATGCTCGGCGTCGTGGTCGGCGTTGGCTTCCTGATCCACCTGTTCGCGTCCTGGTACATGCGCGGTGAAGACGGTTATTCGCGCTTCTTCGCGTACACCAACCTGTTCATCGCCAGCATGTTGTTCCTGATCCTGGGCGACAACCTGCTGTTCATCTACTTCGGTTGGGAAGGCGTGGGCCTGTGCTCGTACCTGTTGATCGGTTTCTACTACAGCAACCGCAACAACGGTAACGCGGCACTCAAAGCCTTCATCGTGACCCGCATCGGCGACGTGTTCATGGCCATCGGCCTGTTCATCCTGTTCCAACAGTTGGGCACGCTGAACATTCAGGAGCTGCTGGTACGTGCTCCACAGCACTTCAAGGTCGGCGATTTCTGGATCGTGCTGGCGACCCTGATGCTGCTGGGCGGTGCGGTCGGTAAATCCGCGCAACTGCCGCTGCAGACCTGGCTGGCGGACGCGATGGCCGGTCCTACCCCGGTTTCGGCACTGATCCACGCCGCAACCATGGTGACCGCGGGCGTCTACCTGATCGCCCGTACCCACGGCCTGTTCGCCCTGGCGCCGGACATCCTGCACCTGGTCGGCATCGTCGGCGGTGTGACCCTGGTGCTGGCCGGCTTCGCAGCCCTGGTTCAGACCGACATCAAGCGTATCCTCGCCTACTCGACCATGAGCCAGATCGGCTACATGTTCCTGGCGTTGGGTGTGGGTGCATGGGAAGGCGCGATCTTCCACCTGATGACCCACGCCTTCTTCAAGGCCCTGCTGTTCCTTGCTTCGGGTGCGGTGATCGTTGCCTGCCACCACGAGCAGAACATCTTCAAGATGGGCGGCCTGTGGAAGAAACTGCCACTGGCCTACACCAGCTTCATCGTCGGCGGCGCGGCCCTGGCGGCATTGCCTCTGGTCACCGCGGGCTTCTATTCCAAGGACGAGATCCTCTGGGAAGCCTTCGCCAGCGGCCATCAGTACCTGCTGTACGCAGGCCTGGTCGGTGCCTTCATGACTTCGCTGTACACCTTCCGCCTGATCTTCATCGCCTTCCACGGCGAAGCGAAGACCGAAGCTCACGCCGGCCACGGGATTTCCCACTGGCTGCCGCTGAGCGTGCTGATCGTGCTGTCGACCTTCATCGGCGCCTGGATTCATCCGCCACTGGCCGGCGTGCTGCCGGAAAGTGCCGGTCACGCGGGCGGCGAAGCCAAGCACAGCCTGGAAATCGCCTCGGGCGCCATCGCCCTGGCCGGTATCCTGCTGGCAGCCCTGCTGTTCCTGGGCAAGCGTCGTCTGGTGACGGCCATCGCCAACAGCGGTCCGGGTCGCTTCCTGTCCGCCTGGTGGTTCGCGGCATGGGGCTTCGACTGGGTTTACGACGTGCTGTTCGTCAAACCTTACCTGGCTATCAGCCGCATCCTGCGTGGCGACCCGCTCGACCACACGATCGGTCTGATCCCGCGTCTGGCAAAAGCCGGTAACGGCCTGATGAGCCGTACTGAAAATGGTCAGCTGCGCTGGTATGCCGCTTCTATCGCCGCAGGTGCCGTACTGGTGCTTGGCGCGATTGTGCTGGTCTGATGAGTCGATCTGACATGAACCTTGCGACTTTGCGAAAGGAATTGAGCCCGTCATGATTCTGCCTTGGCTAATCCTGATCCCCTTCATCGGCGGCCTTCTGTGCTGGCAAGGTGAGCGCTTCGGCCCTACCCTGCCGCGCTGGATTGCGCTGGCGACGATGTCCCTGCTGACTGCCCTTGCCCTGTGGCTGTGGAGCATCGGTACTTATAGCTACGCTCCGGCTCCCGGCGCGGACCCGACCTGGGCCCTGGAATTCAAGGCCCAGTGGATCCAGCGCTTCGGCATCAGCGTGCATCTGGCACTCGACGGCCTGTCGTTGCTGATGATCCTGCTGACCGGCCTTTTGGGTGTGCTGTCGGTACTCTGCTCGTGGAAAGAGATCCAGCGTAACGTCGGCTTCTTCCACCTGAACCTGATGTGGATCCTGGGCGGTGTCGTTGGCGTGTTCCTCGCCATCGACCTGTTCATGTTCTTCTTCTTCTGGGAAATGATGCTGGTGCCGATGTTCTTCCTCATCGCGCTCTGGGGTCACAGCTCGGCAGACGGCAAGAAGACCCGTATCTACGCCGCGACCAAGTTCTTCATCTTCACTCAGGCCAGCGGCCTGATCATGTTGGTGGCGATCCTGGGCCTGGTGCTGGTGCACTTCAACCAGACCGGCGTCATCACCTTCGGCTACGCCGATCTGTTGAAGACCAAGCTGGCCCCTGGCACCGAGTACATCCTGATGCTGGGCTTCTTCATCGCCTTCGCGGTGAAGCTGCCGATCGTGCCGCTGCACTCCTGGCTGCCTGACGCTCACGCCCAGGCGCCGACCGCAGGTTCGGTGGACCTGGCAGGTATCCTGCTCAAGACCGCTGCCTATGGTCTGCTGCGCTTTGCCTTGCCGCTGTTCCCCAACGCTTCGGCGGAGTTCGCGCCCATCGCCATGGTGCTGGGCCTGATCGGTATCTTCTACGGTGCCTTCCTGGCCTTCGCCCAGACCGACATCAAGCGCCTGATCGCCTTCTCCAGCGTTTCGCACATGGGCTTCGTGCTGATCGGTATCTACTCCGGCAGCCAGCAGGCCCTGCAAGGCGTCGTGGTACAGATGCTGGCCCACGGCCTGTCGGCTGCTGCACTCTTTATCCTCAGCGGCCAGCTCTACGAGCGCCTGCACACCCGTGACATGCGCGAAATGGGCGGCCTGTGGAACAAGATCGCTTACCTGCCGGCCATCAGCCTGTTCTTCGCGGCTGCGTCGCTGGGCCTGCCAGGCACCGGCAACTTCGTCGGCGAGTTCCTGATCCTGATCGGCACCTTCGTCAGCGCGCCGTGGATCACCGCCATCGCTACCTCTGGCCTGGTGTTCGGTTCGGTCTACTCGCTGATCATGATCCACCGCGCCTACTTCGGCCCTGCAAAGACCGAAGAGATCCTCAAAGGCATGGATGGACGGGAATTGATCATGGTGCTGGGCCTGGCCGTGTTGCTGGTTCTGCTGGGTGTCTACCCGCAGCCGGTACTGGACACTTCCTCGGCGACCATGCATGGCGTGCAGCAATGGCTCGGCACTGCCTTCACTCAACTCGCTTCGGCCCGGTAAGAGCGCTATGGACCTGACGATTCAACACTTTATTGCGCTTGCGCCGCTGCTGATTACCAGCCTCACCGTCGTGGTGGTGATGCTGGGCATCGCGTGGCGTCGCAACCACTCGCAATCGTTCCTGCTGACCGTGGCAGGACTCAACCTGGCTCTGCTGTCGATCTACCCGGCCTACAAGGTCGCGCCACTGGTGGTCACCCCACTGCTGCAGATCGACAGCTTCGCCTGCCTGTACATGGGCATCATCCTGGTCTCGACCCTGGCCTGCGTCACCCTGGCTCACGCCTACATGGGTGAAGGCAAGGCCGGTTACCCGGGCAACCGCGAAGAGCTGTACCTGCTGATCCTGATGGCCGCCGCCGGTGGCCTGGTGCTGGTCGCCGCGCAACATCTGGCGGGCCTGTTCATCGGTCTGGAACTGCTCTCGGTGCCGGTCTACGGCCTGGTGGCGTACGCCTTCTTCAACAAGCGTTCGCTGGAAGCCGGTATCAAGTACATGGTGCTGTCGGCCGCCGGTTCCGCGTTCCTGCTGTTCGGCATGGCGCTGCTGTACGCCGATGCAGGCAGCCTGAGCTTCAGCGAGATCGGCAAGGCCATCGCGGCCACCGGCATGCCGAGCAGCATGGCAAGCCTGGGTCTGGGCATGATGCTGATCGGTCTGGGCTTCAAACTGTCGCTGGTGCCGTTCCACCTGTGGACGCCGGACGTGTACGAAGGCGCCCCTGCCCCGGTGGCGGCGTTCCTGGCCACCGCCAGCAAGGTCGCGGTATTCGGTGTGCTGGTTCGCCTGTTCCAGATCTCCCCTGCGGCTACCAGCGGCGTGCTGAGCGACGTGATGTCGGTCATCGCCGTGGCATCGATCCTGATCGGTAACCTGCTGGCCCTGACCCAGACCAACCTCAAGCGTCTGCTGGGTTACTCGTCCATCGCCCACTTCGGTTACCTGATGATCGCGATGGTCGCCAGCAAAGGCCTGGCGGTCGAGGCCATCAGCGTTTACCTGGTGACCTACGTGCTGACCAGCCTGGGCGCGTTCGGCGTGATCACGCTGATGTCCTCGCCGTACAGCGGCCGCGACGCCGATGCGATGTTCGAATACCGTGGTCTGTTCTGGCGCCGTCCGTACCTGACCGCCGTACTGACCGTGATGATGCTGTCCCTGGCCGGTATCCCGCTGACCACCGGCTTCATCGGCAAGTTCTACATCATCGCCACCGGCGTCGAGGCTCACCTGTGGTGGCTCACCGGCTCGCTGGTCATCGGTAGCGCCATCGGCGTGTTCTACTACCTGCGTGTGATGGTGACCCTGTACCTGCAGGACTCCAAGATCCAGCGCCACGATGCCCCGTTCAACTGGGCACAGCGTGCAGGCGGTGTGATGCTGCTGGCGATCACCCTGCTGGCGTTCTTCCTGGGCGTCTACCCGCAACCGATGCTGACCCTGGTGCAACACGCCGGGCTGTAATGGTCGGATGAAGTACAAAAAACCCTGCTCTCGAGCAGGGTTTTTTATTGTCTG
>NZ_JANHKS010000005.1 GCF_028682175.1 Pseudomonas putida
TATAGAGGGGGGCAACATCACCTTCGCCTGCCCGGGGACGATGACCTTGTATGCGGCTGAGCATTTGTTTGATCCGGAAATAGCGGTGCCTTATGGGTTGCCGCAATTTCCTGAGTCGGTGTGCATTGAATGCATGCTCAAAGCCGCACGCGACGGCGCTGCTTTTGCGGAGTTGCAGTAAATGACGTTGCACTTTGCTTGTGATCCCATCGCGGAAGGTACAGCCGAAACACTCCTGGACTGGATGCAGTCACGCCCTGCGCCATGCTTCGCCTTGATCGACATGGCACTGCTTGATGCGCAACAACGACAGACGCTCATCCAGCGCCATCAAGGAGCACTGGTCAACGCGTTCGCCAGTACCTCACTGGCCACGTTCGGCGAGCACGCCCCGCACCTGCTAACGCTCAGCACTGACCCGATCCAGCGATCAGCAGAAGTGACATGCTTGCTGGAGTTCATCGGGATCGCCCCGGCATTGAGTTGGATATGCAGCGCCTCGCCGCTTGCCGAGCTGCACTCACTGTTTGGCTATCTGGGGAAGGTCCAGGCCGAGGGGCGTCCACGCCCCATGCACTGTCGTTTTGCTGATGTGCGTGTCCTGTCCGGCCTGCTCGATGACCTTGCGCCCACGCAACAACGCCGTATCGCCAAGGTCATCGAGTCCTGGGGCTGGGTGAACCGCGATGGCCATTGGCGCACCTGGGACGAAGCACCCTCATCAGATCATGAACGGGCACCCGACAACGAAGCGTGGCTGCACCTGTCATTGCAGCAATTCACACGTATTGACGACCGCACCGAGGCCGACGGCATCTTTCGGCAACTGATGGAGCAAGGTCCCCACACCCCGAATGGCCTGTCAAACGCCCAACTGCATCAACGACTACAGGCGTGCCTGAACACTGCGACCACACTGCATCTCGCGTGCGCGCAGGATCGTTATGAGTTTGTACAGTTGTGTCTGAACTTTGGCGACGAATTCCATCGCCATGAGCAGCTGCAACCGACCTGGGTATCCATACGGAAAAACAGCGACTCACTCGTCGAATTGAAACGCTTGTGGCCTGAGGAACTGTGGGCAGCATTACAAGTAAAGCGCGATATCGCTAATCAAGGTCTGCACCCATGACATCATTTAAACCTATGCAGTCCCAGTTGAGCTATTCATTAATTTTTTTACTATTGATGCTGGGGTTGGTTGGCTGCGAGAAAAAGCCAAAAGTTATTGAACCATCCTTTATAAACATCACTGCGTACAACCATACCGAGGATTACATTCATCAGTATTATGTTGATCAGAGTGGGGGGGCAAATGTTCGTGCTTATGGCGGGGGTGGGAAGTTCACCTGCTGCATCGGCGTGCCCGGCGAGTGGCGGCCAGGGATGATGGCGACGGTGCGCTGGACGACCTCCGCTTCCCGTAAGAGTAAAAAACCCTATACCGGCGAAACCTGGCATGAGGAGCGGGTACTGATAGAACCCTACGACGAAGAGGCGACCACACTGGGTGTGCATTTTCTGCCGATGGGTAAAGTCCGCTTGATTATCAGTCGGATGGGAGCAGGTCATCCAGACTACCCGGGGCCCGCATATCCCGTACCGCCCGCCGACTGGCCGGTTGACTAAGTTTAAAAAGGAGAAGTAACGATGAAGGAATTCAAACCCGGCTGGTATCGCGCCAACCTTTCAAGGACTGCATCATGAAACTGCTCAACTCTAGTCGAATCTGGCAGGGCTATCTGTTCACTGTTTTAATACTGACGCTGGGATTAAGTGGGTGCGATAAAAAGCCAGAGGTAGCCGAAACTGCCTACGTCAAGATGAGAGCGTACAACCATACTGAGGATTACGTTCATCAATACTACATCGACGGTGCTTGGGGTGGTAACTCGTTCGCTTATGGAGGCGGCGGAAAATTTGTCTGCTGTATTGGGGTGCCCGAAGAATGGCGGCCGGGTTTGACAGCGACTGTGCGCTGGACGACCTCGGCTTCCCGTAAGAGTAAAAAGCCTTATACCGGCGAAACCTGGCATGAGCAAGTTGTAATAATCGAGCCATACGGTGAAGCCGGTAGCACAATGAACACCCATTTCTTGCCTGATAATAAAGTGCGTTTAATTGTCAGCAACTTCAGCTCGGGTTACCCCAACTACCCTGGTCCCGCTTACCCGGAAAAACCTGCCGACTGGCCGGTCGACTAAATTTAAAAAGGAGAAGTAAAGATGAAGGAATTCAAACCCGGCTGGTATCGCGTTGACCGTACACTCCTTGGCGTCGAAGAGTGCTGTTACTTCGATACGCCGACGACACACACCGCGCAATGCTCGATTGAACTTAATGGCAGTCAGTCGCACTGGTGGGACGCAGAACGCAATCCGCCCAAGAGGGAGAGGGTCTGGCAGAAAGAATTCAAGCCAATGCCTGCTCTGCTGAACGCGGCGCATTGGGATGACTATTCCTGCACGGTGGGCAGCCCTGAAACCCAATCACCTATTGAAATCGCCCGGCTGGGACGCGAGCACACCGAACGGGAGCAGTTCCTGCGGTCTAGAACTACGGACTTCACGGGATCGGACGGCAGCTGTGTGCAGGCAATTCATGTCGGGGTGTTTTTTGATGACATCCATAACAACCTGCCGCAGGCACCTGCGCCTATCTTTTTTCATATAAAGCGCAATGTCGCTAATCAAGGACTGCACCCATGACACCATTTAAATCTAGGCACTCTCGACTGAGCCGGCTATTCATTTTTTTACTATTGACGCTGGGGTTGATTGGCTGCGAGAAAAAGCCAAAAGCTATCGAGCCTTCATTTATAAAAATAACCGGATACAACCATACCGAAGATTACATTCATCAGTTTTATGTTGATCAAGGGGGTGGCGGAAATGTATTTGCTTATGGCGGGGGGGGGAAGTTCACCTGCTGCATCGGCGTGCCCGGCGAGTGGCGGCCAGGGATGATGGCGACGGTGCGCTGGACGACCTCCAGCTCCATTCCCGGCACTCATTCCGGCGAAACCTGGCACGAAGAACGGGTACCGATAGAACCCTACGACGACGAAGCGACCACACTGGGTGTGCATTTTCTGCCGATGGGTAAAGTCCGCCTGATTATCAGCCGAATGGGCGCTGGCAACCCCGACTACCCTGGCCCCGCGTATCCCGAAAAACCTGCCGACTGGCCTTACTAATCGAGTTAAAGGGAGTTATAACGATGAAGGAGTTCAAACCCGGCTGGTATCGCGTTGACCGTACATTGCTTGGCGTCGAAGAGTGCTGTTACTTCGATACACCGACGACATACACCGCGCAATGTTCTATTGAACTTAACGGCAGTCAGTCGCACTGGTGGGACGCAGAACGCAATCCGCCCAAGCGGGAGAGGGTCTGGCAGAAAGAATTCAAACCAATGCCTGCTCTGCTGAGCGCGGCGCATTGGGATGACTATTCCTGCACGGTGGGCAGCCCTGAAACCCAATCACCGATTGAAATCGCCCGGCTGGGGCGCGAGCACACCGAACGGGAGCAGTTCCTGCGGTCTCGCACCACGGACTTCACGGGATCGGACGGCAGCTGTGTGCAGGCAATTCATGTCGGGGTGTTTTTTGATGGCACCAATAACAACATGCTGCGCGACCGCCCCACCAATAGTCACTCCAATATCGTCAGCCTGTATGACGCCCACAAGAATGACAAGAAAACCCACTTTGCCTATTACCTGCCTGGAGTGGGAACAGCCTTTCCGGAAATCGGTGAACCGGAGGAAACCACTTCCGGCAAGAGCTTTGCCACCGGCGGTGAGGCGCGGATTCACTACGCAATGCTTCAGATCTACAACGCCGTGTGTTGGTCTTTCTATGAGTTCGACTTGATCCCGCAGAAGGAAATGAAAACCCTCGTCGCCGAGGAGCTGAGCAGTTTCTATCGACGCAAGATCAACGACAACCAGATGCGCCGAGTCTTTCAGGCGCTGAATAAACGCTTGCTCAAGGCGATCCTGGGCAAGCGGCCCCGCATCATCAAATTGCACCTGTCGGTGTTTGGCTTTTCCCGCGGCGCAGCAGAGGCGCGGGTGTTCTGTAACTGGATCCGCGAAGCCAGCGGCGGAATGATCGGCGAGGCGGAATTGAACCTGCGCTTCCTGGGTATCTTCGACACCGTAGCCTCCGTCGGGCTGGCGGACTCCTCGCCGGTAGGCCGTGGTTTTCTCGATTGGGCGCACAACAATCTGGGTATTGGAGACATCGACAATACCGTGCATTACCTGGCGGGCCATGAGATTCGCCGCTCGTTTCCGGCGTCCACCGTTCGCGATGGCAACCGCTGGCCAAAGAACACCAAAGAGTACGTCTACCCCGGCACGCATTCGGACATTGGTGGCGGCTACTCCGTGGGGGATCAAGGTAAGTCGCTTGGTGGCCGCAGCGCCCTGCTGTCGCAGATCACCCTGAACGACATGTACGAAGAGGCCTTTATAGCCGGGGTGCGACTCAAGCCTCGTATTGGCATGATCGACACCCTCGCCGCAGACTTCGCCATCGACCCAGACATGCACGCCGCCTTCATGGCTTACCTGGCCTGGACGCACGAGGTGAATGAACAGAAAGAGGACCTGTCCGGCAGCCGCGTCGGCGTGGTCAACAACCGTTTGCACACGCAGATGCAGCACTACTGGCGCTGGCGGGCAAGCAAAAGAACCGAGGCGCAGTTCAAGGCCATGCAAAGCTATCAGCAGGCGTCGGATCAGGACAAACACGATTTGTGGGAGTCCGAGCAGGACTGGCAGGCGGACATCGCCCAGGCACGCAAGGCCCATTTACCAACGCTGCGCACGGTGATCCGCCAAGGGGTCGGCATGATCAGCACCGTGCCAGCGCCTGCACCTGCCAGCCAGACCCAACGCGACCTGGTGCTGGCCGTGGACGATCGAGCACCCATACCCCCGCTGGTAGACCGGTTTTTCGACCGGTACGTGCATGATTCCCACGCAGGGTTCTGGCTATTGGGGCCGATCACTCAGTGGGACAAACAGCAGTTCGTAGCGGAAATCCGCAGGAAGAAAGCGTTCTACGACGCGTTGATGGCCGAGGCACAAACCCCCGTTCTGCCGGTGGAACAATCTGCCCTCGATGCCAGCCTCTTCGCCCTCAACCGCTTCGAACAAAAGGTGTATGACGCCAACGGTCCTGACCCCGAGCAGAAACCACCCACTACGCCGCATATTCCCGTGATGACCGACGACGACGCCAGCGATTTGCGCGCTAACGCAGGCATCGCCGGCCTGGTCGTGAAATATGGAATGGGCAGCGCCACGCGCCGCGAAGCCAACGGACCGGGGCAATACCGACGCCTCTTTGACCGCGACCATGAAGGCTTCGCTGTGATTGACGAGGTCGGCTATCAGTTGGGTATGGCAAGTGACGCGCTCAAGCACAAAGCCAACGAAGTCGCTGATGGCATCGGCAAGTCGAAAGATGAGGCACTTGAGGGGCTCATGAGTATTCCTGGCAAGGCTGCCGATGCGACTTTGGATGCTGGCAAAGACGTTTTAGGAAAAGTAATACCGAAAGGGTTGGGGCCGTTTAGATGAAGAGGCGAAGGATCAATCCGTGGCGGGGTGTTAATGGTGCGCAAACGACCGGGGTTTGACGTGCGCAGTACTATCACGCTGGCGAAACGATGACGCGTGGCAGCGGCCAAGTCATCGGTTACCTCCGCGGCGCGCAACAGGCCGAGGCCATCGGCCTCTCGCTGATCAGCGGTGCAGGCCTGCTCGACGTGCGAGCCCAACAGGACGAAAGAAGGTGCAAAAAACGCCAGGCCAAAGACAGCTCGCCGCTGCTTCGCCTCCAGATTGAGTTATCGGATAGCTGTTGATACATCCAGTATCAGCCGCTAATCTTGTCAGGAGAACATTTGTACTCCAAACGGTATCCCCATGACTGACAAAGCCTCTATCCCAGAAGACACTCCTTTCGATCTCGGTGTACCCACGGAGCTGGAAAGCTATCAGCATCAGTGCCTGATGCTTCTGGATGAGCTCCACGAAGCATGGGCAGATATCAGAAAGCTCAAGGGCGACACACGTACACTAGTCGCCATGAATGACGCGCTGACGGCAGAGCTGAACGCGCTCAGGGCCGCCCGACCGAGCACGCATTGAACAAGACGTCGGGCTCACAATCAGGGGCTAGTTTCTCTGCTCCGCAAGATTGCGATACTGCCCTTTGAAATACAGCAGCGGCTGCTCAGCCGCTGCCTCTTTAAGGCTCAACGCCTTGACCTCACCAATAACAATCAGGTGATCGCCAGCGGGATACTCAGCGTGGATTTCGCAATCAAGCCAGTGCAGGCTGCCGCCAATGATCGGGTTGCCCAAGGGCGACTGATGCCAGTCAACGCCTTGCCACTTGTCCGTGCCTCGGCGTGCGAACTGATTGGAAATATCGACCTGCTCACCGGAGAGGATATTGACCGCAAACCGGCCGGCCTGGCGAATCCTGGGATAACTGGCCGATTGGGACATGACGCTGAATGACACCAGTGGCGGACTCATCGACACGCTGTAGAACGACTGGCAGGTAAAGCCAATCGGCTCGCCGGCGATGTGCGAGGTAACCACGGTGATGCCCGATGCGTAATGCCCGAGCGCTTCGCGAAAGTGCAAGGGCTCGATGGCAGTACCGGTAAGCGACATAACAGATCCTGGATAAAAGTCCGCCACTTCAATAGTGGTTCAGCCTTGGTTTGAAAGTTCTCTGCGCACGATCTCTGCGCCCGCGCTCAATGCTTGCAGCTTGCCGCTGGCAACCCGACGAGGCAGAGGTGCCATGCCGCAGTTGGTGCAAGGGTAGAGCTTGTCGGCGTCAACGAACTGCAGCGCCTTCCTAAGGGTGTTGGCAACTTCCTCAGGGGTTTCAATGGCGTGGTTCGCCACATCGATAGCCCCGACCATCACTTTCTTGCCGCGAATGAGTTCAATCAGATCCATGGGCACGTGAGAGTTGTGGCACTCCAGCGAGACGATGTCGATGCTGGACTTTTGCAGTTTGGGGAAAGCTTCTTCGTACTGGCGCCATTCCGAGCCCAGGGTTTTCTTCCAGTCTGTATTGGCCTTGATGCCGTATCCGTAGCAGATGTGCACGGCCGTTTCGCATTTGAGTCCTTCAATGGCCCTCTCCAGCGTCGCAACGCCCCAGTCGTTCACTTCGTCGAAGAACACATTGAATGCAGGCTCATCGAACTGGATGATATCGACCCCGGCGGCTTCCAGCTCCCTGGCTTCCTGGTTGAGGATCCTGGCGAATTCCCAGGCCAGCTTTTCACGGCTCTTGTAGTGGGCGTCGAACAGGGTATCAATCATTGTCATCGGGCCTGGCAGCGCCCACTTGATTGGCTGGCCGGTCTGTTGACGCAGGAATTTTGCATCTTCGACAAACACCGGCTTGCGCCGCGCAACTGCTCCCACCACTGTTGGCACGCTTGCATCGTAGCGGTCACGGATTCTCACGGTTTCGCGCTTTTCGAAATCCACGCCGTCCAGGTGTTCGATAAACGTCGTGACGAAGTGCTGACGTGTCTGCTCGCCATCACTGACGATATCGATACCCGCCAGTTGCTGTTCCTGCAATGACAGACGCAGCGCGTCCTGTTTGCCCTCGACCAATGCGTCGCCTTCCAGCTTCCAGGGTGACCAGAGTGTTTCGGGCTGGGCCAGCCAGGAAGGTTTGGGCAAGCTGCCGGCGGTCGAGGTGGGCAACAGTTTTTTCATGAACGATAACCTTGTTTTAAATGATTCAAAGGGCGCAGCTGACGGACCACTTCTCAAGCACGGCCTGATAGGGTTTGATGAACTGCTCTTCGGCAAACTTGCCTTGCTCGATCGCCAGCCGGCTGCGTTCTTCCCGGTCATAGACAATGCGAGTCAGGGAGTAATCCTGGTGTTTCAAGTTCGGCTGGTAGGATTTCCCCGCAGCCGAGTTGGCGTTGTAGATTTCAGGCCGGTATATCTTCTGGAAGGTGTCCATTGTGCTGATGGTGCCAATCAGCTCCAGAGGGGTGTAATCACTCAGCAGATCGCCTGAAAAGTAGAACGCCAAAGGCGCCGCGCTGTTAGGCGGCATGAAGTAGCGCACGGTCAATCCCATCTTCCTGAAATACTCGTCAGTCAACGAATACTCATCCTGCTTGTACTCGAACCCGAGCACCGGATGCTGGTTCTCGGTCCGGTGATAGGTCCTTGAACTGGACACACTCAGGCAGATCACCGGCGGTTTGTCGAAGTGCGCCTTGTAGGCACTCGAATTGACGAAGCACTTGAACAGCTTGCCGTGCAAGTCGCCAAAGTCTTCCGGCGTGCTGAACCCGACGCGGTTCTTGTTGTGTTCCAGCAGGCGCACACTGAAGTCGTAATCGCGCACGTAAGAAGAGAAGTTGTTTCCGACAATGCCATTGATACGCTCATGGGTGTGTTGATCGACGATGGTTGTTTTCAACACCTCGATCAGCGGGATGGCCTGTTCACGGCCTTGGGCATCGAGCGTCATTTCAGCGGAGATAATCTCAAGTTCCACCCGATAGCGATCGCCCGTAGGGTTGTCCCAGTGCGCCAGGGCATTGAAGCGGTTATCTATCATTTTCAGGGTGTTGCGCAGATTCTCCTGCCGGCTTTCCCCACGGGCCAGGTTGGCGAAGTTGGTGGTGATGCGCGTAGTGTCCGAGGGAAAATAATTCTCGTCGAAACAGATGCTCTTGATAGCGAATGCGAAGTCTGTGTTCATCTTGATCTGACACCCTGTGTTCTTTGCGCCAGACCTGAATGTGCTGCTTGTCTTCTCAGGCGTGGCCGACGTTCTGTTTTTTCACCCGGCAGGCTGCACGCCATCTGTGGTGAAGAGCAGTCCGCATGTTAGGGCGCTGGCTGTATGAACAAAAACGAATTGATTTCAATGGAGCATTAGCCAGATTCATGATGATGTGCGGGGCCCGGCAGCCATCCATCAACGCCCCGCCGCGAACCGATGTTGGTTCTGGTAGATTGCCGGGCTTTAGCGAACCGTTTGAGAACAGCCACAATGAGAGTGATTCGGAGCAAGGAATTCACCGCCACCCGTGCCTGGGGTGCTGACGACATCGCTAACATGGACGGCACCACCGTGCGCCTGCACTGGACCGATCAGCCCTACAAATGGCATGTGAATGACGGTGAGGAAGTGTTCGCCGTTCTGGACGGCACGGTAGAGATGCACTATCGCGAGTCAGGCATCGAGCGCGTCGTGACCTTGATGACAGGTGATGTGTTTTTCGCAGGGATTGGATGTGAACATGTTGCCCATCCCCGAGGCGAAGCGCGAATTCTGGTCATTGAACGTGAGGGCAGTGTTTGAGTGCCTCGCAAGCTCAAAACACAAGTGCCCTCACGTCGTTGATCTCGCGGCAGGGTCCGGGCACCAAGGTGCGCTAGGGTTCCAGTTTCAACAGCGGGACGTCTTTCTTCACGATGTAGGTTGCCAACTCCGAGCCGGTGGTGGTGCCGACGTTAGTTGCAACATGGGGAACCCCGGCCGGAATGTATAACGAGTCACCGGTATGAAGCGTCACGGCGGGTTGACCTTGCAACTCATATACGAAAGTGCCGCTGATCACATACGCAATCTCTACCCCCGGATGCGAATGCCTGGGGGCAGCGACGCCCGGCTCGAAGTCGACCCGGACTTGAATGGCCTCACGATCCGCGAAGTCCAGGTCCCTCTTCACCAGATCAGTGCGATGAAGGCCGGTTTGCCAGCTCTTTGCGGCCGATGAACTAGGTGGGCTTGCCTGCGCACTGGCATCTTGAGCCTGTGATATCCCGGCGAATCCGCAAAGGGCAGTCGCGAGGGCGATGACGAGCCGGGTCTTGCGAGTTAAGTACTGTGACATGGGTCTATTCCAGGAGTGAGCCGTCAGGGTGGCTGTTTCCGCTTGTGCGGTACTCCATTTGAATGACTCATTGTATCTGGCTCATTTCTGGCCGAAGCCTACTTGTATGCAAACGTGGCCCTGCCCCTGGGCGATACGTTGTGATACAGAACGGCCCTGATGGACGATGCGCCCCATGCCCGCTCGGCTGGCCGACTTCAGGTCGAAGATCGAAACCAGCAGGGCGAACGGTGCAGAGCCGATGCCGCAGGGCGAACCCCTACCCTTTCAGGCGTGATGTGGGCACCACGGTTTCAACCTTGCCGGTGGTCACGTCATACACCAGCCCGGTGACCATCACATCTGCAGGCAGGTTCGGATTGGCCTTGAGGGCCGCCACATCGATCTCGACCGATCTGTACGGATCGTCGATGGCCAGCGTTGCCAGTTTGCCCTCCTCCACGCCCATGTATCGAGCAAGGAGATGAGGCGCATGATGCAGGCAACCGGTGATCCCGCATTGGGTGTGGTGCAACACCACCAGATTCCAGCCTTCGCCGACGGGGTTGCCGCCGACTTTCGACACCGTGCCGAGAATCGCCATGGTCTGAAACAGCTCGGGGGTCACGCGGCCGCCCACGTTGCGAATGATGGCGGCCTCACCGGCGTCAAGTTTGAAGATATCCATCGGGTCCACCCGAGGATCAACGCAACCGATGATCATGGTTTTCTGCGAAGGGATGATTTTGAGATCTGCCGAGAAACCGTTCTCTGCGTACTCGGCATTGCGTTCGGTCAGGGTCTTGATGAAGTCCATGATTGTCTCCGTCATCAGGTTGAGGCTGGGGAAGTCAGGTCAGTCAGGGAAACCGGCTCGAGATGCACGAACCGGTCGAGCCCGTTTCATTTGCCGTTGAGCCTGACGGCATGCAGGCGGGCGAATTCGCCAACGGCGAGCACCGCAGCGTCTCGCTTGCGATGGAGCCAATATCGTCGCTTGGCGGGGCCGCCGGTAGCCGTCGATTTGGTCTAACATCTATCTCGAATCAGCATTAATGAACCTCCGTTCATGGCATGATCGCCCGCTGTGGGGTGCACCTCGCCCGCACGCTGATCGGGCCTGATCGATCACGGGTCGACGCGAATGCACCGGGCTGTGTGGGCTGACGAAATGGACGGAGCACTGGGAAGATGGCGCTGAAAGACATCGTCGCGTTGCGCATCTACACGCGGGTCGCGCGGCTGGGGAGCTTTTCGGCAGCGGCCCGGGAAAGCGGGCTCGCGCAATCCCAGGTCTCGCGAATGATTGCTGAGCTGGAAGCCAGTCTCGGCGCCCGCCTGCTGTCCCGAACCACCCGCGCCGTGACGCCAACCGAAGCAGGTCTGGAATTCCTCATGCGCGTCGAACCCATCCTGGCGGCGGTCGACGATGCCGAAAACAGCGTGCGGGAAACCGGGGAGCTTCGCGGGTTGCTGCGCATCGGCATGCCTGCAACGATGGGGCTGCGCATCGTCATCCCGAGGCTCTCGACCTTCACCGAACAGCACCCGTCCCTGCATCTGGAACTGCTGCTTGAAGACCAGTGGCAGGACATGGTCAAGGACGCCGTTGACGTCGGCATCCGCGTCGGGCACCTGCCGGACCTTTCCGGGACGGCCCGGCAGATAGGCCTGATGCGGCGCGTGCTGGTGGCGTCCCCAGGCTATCTGGCCGAGCACGGCACGCCTGAGTGTCCAGCTGACATCCAGAGTCATCGAGTCGTCGGTGGCCCGGCAGGGTCCCAAGTCACCTCCTGGCAACTGGAGCGCAACGGCGAACAATCCTCAGTAAGCCCCAACGCGCAGCTTTCCATCAACAATACGGCCGGGGCACTGACCGCTGCCGTCGGTGGGCTGGGCATTGTGTCCACCACGTCGTGGGCCTGTGCCGCAGACTTGAAAGCCGGGACGCTGGTCCAGGTTCTGCCTGAATGGAAGATGGCCGAACTGCCCGTTCATGCCTATTTTCCGATGGGGCGAACCACTCGCATGTCTGCCCGAGTGTTTGTCGATTTCCTGGCCCGGATGCTGGCCAGCGAGCCATAGCTTCGGCAATCCTGCCGCATCAGAGCGGACAGCTCTGCACTCACCGAGCCCCCCTGGCATCTCGCACAGTGCGAGCGGGCTGTGTTCGCGCAATAAGATTACAGTTATCATTTGAATTGATTATGCAAATCAAGAAGCCGCAATTGCCCGGTTTATATGATAATCATAATGTTATACGCAGACGCACTCCACAGGGAGCGTTCATTTCATTGCTTGCCGCCGCTCACGGCCTGCCGGTGCCGGTTTCGTGAGCGAGCAGAGCCAGCCTTTCGCTAGCCAATCCATCCGACTTCTGAAGAGAACCTATGAAAACTGTTCATCACCCAAATACCCGCATCCGCCCTCTCGCCGGTGCCGTGGCGATGGCAATGGCTGGCCTGCTGGTCCTGAACCTGTCCGGTTGCGACGACGCCAGCGGAAAACCCGCTGATTCAGCGGTTGCCGCTGGCGCCGTGGTGTCCGCCGCGACGGTCGTGCAGAAAGCCGTGGTCGAAACCCAGGAGTTTTCCGGTCGAATGGAGGCCATCGAGCGCGTCGATATTCGTGCCCGGGTCCCGGGTTTCATCACCAGCGTCAACATTACCCCCGGTGCCATCGTCAAGAAGGGCGACGTGCTCTTCGTCATCGATCCGCGCCCTTATCAAGCCGAAGCCGACCGCACCGAAGCCGCCGCGGCTGCCGCACGGGCCAAAGTGGACCTGGCGCGTATCGAGCTGGCCCGCTCTCAGAAGCTGATCGGCGAGAAAGCCATCGCGCAGCGTGAGCTGGACGAAAACCTGTCCAATTTCAAGCAGCTGGAAGCCAGCGCCCGTGCTGCCGCAGCCGAGTCTGACAACGCCAGGCTCAACCTGAGCTATACCCGCGTGACCTCCCCCATCGATGGCCGCGTCGGCAAAGCCGATATCACGCTGGGCAACCTGGTCGACACCAGCGCCGTGCTGACCAAGGTGGTGTCCGACGACAAGATCTACGCCTCCTTCGACGGTGACGAAGACACTTACCTGCGTGTCGGTGCCGCTCACCACGGCGGCAAGGATGTAGACGTCAGGGTTGGCCTGGCCAACGAGCAAGGCTTCCCCCACGAGGGCAAGCTCGAATTTGTCGACAACCAGCTCGACCCGCAAACCGGCGGCGTGCGCATGCGCGCCATCTTCAGCAACGCCGACAAGACCCTGGCCCCGGGCCTCTTCGCCCGCGTGCAGTTGCTGGGTGGCACCCATGGCGGCAATGAAACCCAGGCCATCCTGATCAACGAGCGGGCGATCAACACCGATCAGGATCGCAAGTTCGTGTTCGTCGTCGATCCTCAGGGCAAAGCGGAATACCGTCAGGTCACCCTCGGAAACACGGTGGATGGTCTGCGTGTCGTGCGCAGCGGCTTGAAAGCTGGCGAGCAGATCGTGGTCAACGGCCTGGTGCGGGTGATGCCGGGCGCCCCCCTGGCACCGCACATGGTTTCGATGGATTTCAATCCTGATGAACCTGTCGCAGAAACCACCCCCGAAACAGCCTCCAAAACCACACCTGACGCCAAGTCAAAGGGTTGATCGATCATGAATTTCTCGAAATTTTTCATCGACAAGCCCATCTTCGCGGGGGTGCTGTCGATCATCATTTTCGTGGCAGGGCTCATCGCGCTGTTCACGCTCCCTGTCGCCGAGTACCCGGACGTGGTGCCACCCGCCGTGCAGATCCGCGCGCAGTATCCGGGCGCTGACGCCAGGGTCATTGCCGAGACGGTGGCCACGCCGCTGGAACAAGAGGTCAACGGCGTCGACAACATGCTCTACATGTCGTCGCAATCGACGGCCGATGGCAACCTGCTGCTGACCGTGACCTTCAAGATCGGCACCAAGGTTTCGCAAGCCGAGACCGACGTGGAAAACCGCGTGCAACGGGCCTTGCCACACTTGCCCGAAGAGGTGCGCCAGATCGGCGTCACCACCATCAAATCGACGCCCAGCCTGACCATGGTGGTGCACCTGACCTCGCCGGACGGTCGTTACGATGACCAGTACCTGCGCAACTACGCCACGATCAACGTCAAGGACCAGCTCGACCGCATCGCCGGCATCGGTCAGGTGCAGTTGAACGGCTCGGGCGACTACGCCATGCGTATCTGGCTCGACCCGGTGAAGATCGCCGCGCGCAACATGACCACCCTGGATGTCACCGACGCCATTCGCGAGCAGAACGTACAGGTGGCAGGCGGTGCAATCGGGCAGTCGCCGTCCAGAGGCAGCGATTTCCAGTTGTCCGTGAAAACCCAAGGCCGGCTGCAAACCCCTGAAGAGTTTGGCAACATCATCGTGCGCACCGGTGCCGATGGCGCCCTGACCCGCCTGCGTGACGTCGCCCGCATCGAGTTGGGTGCCAACGCCTATAACCTGCGTGCCCGCCTGAACAACCAGCCGGCTGTGGCGCTGGTCGTCTTCGAAGCGCCAAACGCCAACGCGCTGCAGATGTCCAGCGACATTCGCGACCGCATGGAACAGTTGAAGGCTGACTTCCCGCCGGGAATGGAATACAGCATCGTCTATGACACCACCCGCTTCGTGCAGGACTCGATCAATGCGGTGATTCACACCCTGCTCGAAGCCATCGCGCTGGTGGTGCTGGTGGTCATCATCTTCCTGCAAACCTGGCGCGCCTCGCTGATCCCGCTGCTCGCCGTGCCGGTCTCCGTGGTCGGCACCTTTGCCGTGATGCTCGCATTCGGTTTCTCGATCAACACCCTGTCGCTGTTCGGTCTGGTGCTGGCTATCGGTATCGTCGTGGACGACGCCATCGTGGTGGTGGAAAACGTCGAACGGAACATCGCGAGCGGTCTGTCGCCCCGTGAAGCCACACTACAGGCCATGAAGGAAGTGAGCGGTCCGATCATCGCCATCGCGTTGGTGCTCTGTGCCGTATTCGTGCCGATTGCCTTCGTGCCGGGCCTGTCCGGTGAGTTCTACAAGCAGTTCGCGCTGACCATCGCCATTTCCACCGTGATCTCGGCATTCAGTTCCCTGACTCTGGCGCCGGCATTGTCCGCTGTGTTGCTCAAGGGCCATGACGCGCCGAAAGATGCCCTGACCCGCATCATGGACACGCTGTTCGGCCGGTTCTTCCGGGTGTTCAACCGCTTCTTCGGGCGCTCGTCCGAGCGTTATGAAATGGGCGTCAAAGGCACCCTCAAACGCAAGTCCGGCGCCATCGCCGTCTACCTGATGCTGGCCGCCTGTGCCGGGTTGATGTTCAAACTGGTGCCTGCGGGCTTCGTGCCGCTGCAAGACAAAGGCTACCTGATCGGCATCGCGCAACTGCCGACCGCCTCCTCGCTGGACCGTACCGATGCCGTCATCCAGCGCATGGGCAAGATCGCCACTGCAACGCCCGGCGTCAGCGACGCTGTGCAGTTTCCGGGCCTGTCGGTCAACGACTTCACTGCCTCGTCCAGCGCGGGTATCCAGTTCAGCAACCTGCAGAGCTTCGCTCAACGCAGCTCCAGAGACCTGAGCGCAGGCGCCATCGCCGGTGAGTTGAACAAACGCATGACGTCGATCGAAGACTCGTTCATCCTCGTCGTGCCACCGGCTCCAGTGGACGGCCTGGGCACCCTCGGCGGCTTCAAGCTGATGGTGGAAGACCGCGGCAACGTCGGCTACGACGCATTGAACAAAGCGACGCAGGAACTCCAGGCCCGTGCGCGCAAAGCGCCTGAACTGGCGGGTGTCTTCACCGGCTACCAGATCAACGTGCCGCAGATCTACGCCGACATCGATCGTGACAAGGCCAAGCAGTTGAACGTGCCGCTGCAAACGATCTACCAGACGCTGCAAGTCAACCTGGGTTCTGTGTACGTCAACGATTTCAACCGCTTCGGGCGTACCTATCAGGTGCGGGTGCAGGCTGACGAGCAGTTCCGCAACCACGTGGAAGACCTGAAAAAGCTCAAGATCCGCAGCACCAACGGCGACATGATTCCCCTCGCCTCGCTGATGCGCGTGTCCAACACCTACGGCCCGGAACGGGTACAACGCTACAACGCTTATGTGTCGGCAGACCTCAACGGCAGCCCGGCGCCTGGCTATTCGTCCGGCCAGGCACAGGCCGCCATCGAACGTCTGGCCAAAGAAGTGCTGCCAAAAGGCATCACCTACGAGTTCACCGACCTTGCATACCAGGACATCCTCGCCGGCAACACCATGTTCTACGTGTTCCCGCTCTGTGTGCTGCTGGTGTTCCTGGTGCTCGCCGCGCAGTACGAAAGCTGGACCTTGCCACTGGCGGTGATCCTGATCGTGCCGATGTCGATCCTGTGTGCTCTGCTGGGCGTGAAGCTGACCGGCGGCGACAACAACGTTTTCACCCAGATCGCGCTGTTCGTACTCGTGGGACTCGCCTCCAAGAACGCGATCCTGATCGTCGAGTTCGCTCGCGAACTGGAGCACCACGGCCGCACGACCGTGCAGGCAGCACTGGAGTCATGCCGCCTGCGTCTGCGTCCGATCCTGATGACCTCGATCGCGTTCATCATGGGTGTGCTGCCGCTGGTGTTCTCCCATGGCCCAGGCTCGGAAATGCGTCATGCGATGGGTGTGGCCGTGTTTGGCGGCATGCTCGGCGTGACCTTCTTCGGACTGTTCCTGACACCCGTTTTCTACGTGTTGATGCGCTCGCTCGCCAAATTCCTGAGCCGCAGCAAAGCCACTAACTCGGCGGTCGTTCCTCACGCTCTTGAAGAGACTCACTAACATGAACGCCAATGTCTTCATCAAACGTACCGGTGCAGTCCTCATTGCCTTGGCGCTGGCCGCCTGTGCTGCACCCGATTTCAAACAACCGGAAATCGATGTGCCACAGGCATTCAAGGAAGCCCCTGATACGCCCGTCACCGCGCCAGATGGCACCCGCTGGCAGGCCGCCAGGGCAGCCGAAGCACAGCCACGCGGTGAATGGTGGCTGGCCTTCAACGACCCGGCGCTCACCGCCCTGATCAATGAAGCAGCCAGGGGCAACAACAACCTGGCAGAAGCCACAGCGCGTCTGAAACAGGCCCGTGCCATTGCCGGCATCGCCGCAGCGGACCGGATACCACAGATCGGTGTCAACGCTGGCGCGCAAAGAAACCGTGAATCCCCCAACAGCCTGCCTGGTGGCAGTGCTGTAGGGGCCCGCACGACCTATCAGGCCAGCCTGACCGCCAGCTACGAAGTTGACCTGTTCGGCCGAGTGTCGTCCAACGTCAACGCCGCCAACTCGGACGCGGCTGCCAGCGAAGCCAGTTACCGCTCGGTGCTGCTGTCGCTGCAAGCGGACGTCGCGCAAACCTATTTCCGCTTGCGCGAAACCGATGCCGAACTGGCAACCCTGAATGAAACCGTGCGCTTGCGCGAACAAACCGTGCAGGTCACCCAGAGCCGGTTCGATCTGGGAGATGTAGGCGAGTTCGACCTGTCGCGGGCCAGGACAGAGCTGTCGACGGCGCGCGCGGAAGCGGTTGCCCTGCAACAGCAGAGAACCACCCATGAGCATGCGCTCGCGGTGCTTCTGGGCAAGCCGGCATCGAATTTCTCGGCCAGCAGCCAACCCCTCGATGACATCGCCTCGCTGCCGCAGATCCCTTCGGGCATGCCGTCGAGCCTGCTGCAGCGCCGCCCGGACATCGTCATCGCGCAGCGTGAGATGGAAGCGGCGAACTCGCGTATCGGCGTTGCCCGTGCCGCGATGTTTCCGGCGCTCAACCTCAACGGCGGGATTGGTGGTGTCGGCACTTCGGTGGCGGACATCTTCAACTGGAGCAGTCGCTCCTGGGTCCTGGGTGCGCTGATGTCGATGCCGATCATCGATGGCGGCCGCAACAAGAACAACGTCAAGCGCAGTGAGGCCGCGCTGGAGGAGTCGGTCGCGACGTACCGTCAACAGGTACTGGTGGCGTTTGCCGAAGTCGAAGACAACCTGGCGGGCCTGCGCATTCTGGCCGATCAGGCGCAGCAGACCGACGAGGCCGTCGTCTCGGCACGCCGTTCGGCACAACTGGCCCAGATGCTGTATGAAGCCGGTCGCACGGGCTACCTGGACCTGCTGGAGGCACAGCGCAACCTCACCACGGTTGAGCGCAGCGCCGTGCAACTGCGCGGCAGTCGGGCCGTCACCACCGTTGCGCTGGTCCGCGCATTGGGCGGTGGATGGGATGGGCAGTCCGAAGTGACGTCTTCGCCGACGCCTGTGGCCAGCCGCTGAAAGCGCGGGTGTGGGCATCACCGAAGCGGCCGAGCCTTGCCTGCGCAAGACCGGCCGTTTTTCAGACATCCAGCGTCACACGGCTGGCTTCTGGACAGCGTCCTCCACAGCCACACGATCCTTACTCAGCAACCCCAGAACCACCGCCGCTGAAAACAGCGTGATGACGGTCAGGATGTGCAGCAGGTACTGGAAGGCCTGGGCATAACCGGCGATCAGCGCTTCATTGGCCAACCCCGGGATGCGGTCGATCGCATGGGCCATGTCGCCGGTGGTGACCCGCTGGGCGGTTTCGGCGATGGCGACAGTGTCCAGGCTTCCCGGCACGCCCTGCAGAATGTCGCTGAGGTGAGTGTGCAGCAACGAGGCCAGGATGGCCGCCACACTGGCCAGTGCAATGCCCTCCCCGGCGACCCGTACGGTGTTGAAAATACCGGCGGCCATGCCGGCACGCTCCTTGGGCACCACGCTGACCGACAGCCCGTCCATCAATCCCCAGGGCAGCCCGGCACCGATGCCGATCAACAACATGGGGCCCACCAGACCGAACCTTGGCTCACCGACGTTATACAAACTCAGCCAGTGCAGGCCCACCGCCGCAATCAGAAATCCCGCGCCGGACAGAATGCCGGGGGACACAAAGCGCGCCAGCGATGCCGCCATCATCGGCACCACCAGCATCGGGGCGGACAGCGCCAGCAACAGCAGGCCGGCGTCGATTTCGCTCAGCCCTTCGACACCGATGAAACGCAGCGGCAGCATCACCACCAGGACGATGTAGCAGTAGCAGGTGCCGATCGGCAGCATCTGCACACCAATGAAACGCGGGTAACGGAACAGGGTCAGGTCGAGCATCGGGCGCTTGACGCGCATTTCGATCATCACGAACAGGGCCAGCAGAACCGCCGAACCGATCAGCAGTCCGGACACCAGTGGGCTGCCCCAGCCGCTCTCCGGTGCCTGGATCACGCCAAAGGTGAACAGCGCCAGCACACCGGTAAAGGTGACAGTGCCGGGCCAGTCCAGGCCCTGGGCGTTCGGATCACGGGTTTCACGCATGCGCGGCAGGCCGAAGACCATGGAGATCACGCCGATGACGGCGGTGAACACGAAGATCGCCCGCCAGCTGAATGCTTCGATCAGGCCGCCCGCCAGCAGCGGGCCAAATGCCAGACCAATGCCGAACGTGGTGCCCAGCATGCTGTAGGCCCGTGTGCGCGCATGCCCCTCGAATTCCTGGGCGATGGCCGCCGAACCGCTGGCCAGCGCCGCAGCACCGGCTACGCCCTGCACCGCCCGCAGGATATCCAGCCAGAACACCGTCGGTGCCAGGCTCTGGGCAATCGAGGCGGCGGTAAACAGCATCATGCCAAGGGTGAACAGCTTCTTGCGGCCATAGACATCGGCCAGTGCGCCTGCAGCCATCAGCAGGCTGCCGAACGACAGCATGAACGCGTTGGTGATCCAGGTGAGCGCCACCGGGCTGCCCCCCAGTTCACGGCCAATCGCGGGGGTTGCGACAGCCCCACCGGTAAAACTCAGCGGCAGGACAAGCGCTGACAGGCAGATGGCCGCGAGAATCAGCAGCCTGTCGCGAGCAGTTGCCTGGTGGGCAATATTTGTCATGAGGGATATACCTGTTGTGCGAAAAGATGTGTCATTGTTGCTGGCGCAGATTCATCGATAAACGCGCCATCGAGAGACACTTAGTCGCTTGAAGAGAGACAATTATGGAACGTGCCGACACGTCATTTCCCGACATCGCCGCCTTCGTCGCCGTCGCCCAGACTGGCAGCTTCACGCGCGCGGCGGAGAACCTGGCCACCAGCAAATCCAACGTGGGCAAGGCCGTACAGCGCCTGGAGAGCCGGCTCGGCACGCGGATGTTTCAGCGCACTACACGGGCAGTGCGCCTGACCGAGGACGGCGAAACCTACCTGATCGCCGCCCAGGCTGCGCTCGACGGGCTGCGTGATGCGGCCCAGGCGTTGGCGGCACGCAAGGAAGAGCCCACGGGCCGAGTGCGCCTGGATATCCCTTCGGGTTTCCGCCAGTTGTTTCTGCCGAACATTTCCGACCTGCGTACCCGCTACCCGAAGGTCACTCTGGAGATGTCCATGACCGACCGCATGTCCGATGCGGTGGGTGAAGGCTGGGACATCGTGGTGCGTGCCGGGGAGTTGCCGCTGGACAGCGACATGACCGTGCGCAAGCTGTGCGACATCACCCTGAGCCTGTATGCGGCGCCGGAATACCTGGCGCGTCATGCCCCGGTCGAATCGGCCGCGGACCTGGTCAACCACGAAGCGGTGATCTTTCGCGGCTTTACCGGGCGTCTGCGGCCATGGTCGCTGGTGGAAAATGGCCACGCCCGCGAATTCTCGCCGACGCCAGCGCTGATCGTGTCCGATGGTCAGGGGGTGATCGATGCGACCGTGCTCGGCCTGGGCATCGCGCAACTCTACGACAAGGTTGCCCAGCCTTACGTCGAGTGCGGCAGGCTGGTGCGGGTGCTGCCTGCCGTGGATGCTCCCGGGCCGCCGGTGCATGCCTTGATCCCGCTGGGTCAGCGCATGCCGGCCAAGACCCGGGCGGTGTTGAATTATCTGGCGGACCGGCTGCGCTGAAAAAAACCATGACTGGCGCGGCCCGGCTTGTCAGCGGCGGCTCAGATATGGCCATCGCCGGCAAGCCGGACTGCTACAGCACGGCGGCGCGCTTACAGGGTTTTGTGGTCCCAGCCACCGCCGAGGGCGCGAATGAGATTCACCGTCGAGGCCATCTGCAAGCCCTGCAGCTGCACGGCTGCGCGGCGGGCCTGGAGTACGCTGCGTTCAGCGTCGATCACGTCCAGGTAAGTCACCGCACCTTCGTTGTACTGCGAACGCGACAACTGCGCGGCACGGGCCGTGGCATCGACGGCCACGGCCTGGGTGCGGGTCTGTTCCTCGAAAATGCGCAGGTCGGACAACCCGTCCTCGACTTCCTGGAACGCCACCAGCACTTGCTGACGGTAGGTCGCGACATTTTCTTCGTATACGGCGCGAGCGTTGGCCAGGTCGCCCTTGCGTTTGCCGCCGTCGAAGATCGGCAGGTTCAGCGCGGTGCCCGTCAATGGCCCGAGCAGGAAGGTCCTGCTGCTCCATTTGAACAGGCTGCCCAGGGAATCGGACTCGAACCCTGCAGCACCGGTCAGCGTCAGCGACGGGAAGAACGCCGCCTTGGCCACGCCGATCCGTGCATTGGCGGCGGCCATCGCGCGTTCGGCTGCGGCGATGTCCGGGCGACGCTCCAGCAGCGATGACGGCAAGCCTGCCGGGGTGCGCAATTTGACCGCAACCAACGGATTCGGCGCGATGGAAAACTGCGCCGGTGCCTTGCCCAGCAGCACCGCCAGGCTGTGCTCGGAGGTTGCCCGCAGGCGCTCGACCGTCATGCTGTCGGAGCGCGCCGTGGCCAGTTCGGCCTGGGCCCGGGCCAAATCCAGTTGGCTGATCTCGCCCAGGTCATAGCGCTGCTGCACCAGCTTGAGCGCCTGTTCGCGCAGCGCCACCGCATCGGCAAACACCTGGGCTTCAGCGTCGTACTCACGCAGCGCAAAGTAGTGTTGCGCGACGTCGGCCTGCAGCGCCAGCTGCACCGAACGCAGCAACGCTTCGCTCTGTTGCAGGTCGTCCCTGGCCGCTACCACCGTATTGGCAACCCGCCCGAACATGTCGACCTCGTAGGAGACCCCGGCCTGCGCACGCCACAGGGTTTGCGCGGGCAAGTTGGCGTTGTTCGACAGCCCCTGGGATGCGCCGGAAACTTTCTGCCGGGTCGGGCCGATCCCCGCGTCCAGCGTCGGGAACAGACCGGCCCGCGCCGCCACGTTCAGCGCCCTGGCCTCCTTCAGGCGGGCGGCGGCAGCGGCAAGGCTCTGGTTGGCACTGGCGGCCTGGGCCTCCAGATCGTTGAGGGTCGAGTCCTTGAACACTGTCCACCAGTCGCCTCGGGCCATCTCTTCGGACGGCTCGGCGGTCTTCCATGAACCGGCTTCGGCCGCCGACAAGGCCATGGGCGGCTCCTGGAGCTTTTCTTCCTTGTAGGCGGGCGGCATCGAAACGTTCGGCTTCAGGTAAGTGGGAGCCAGTGAACAGCCCGCAGTGGCCAGCACCGCAGTCAGCCATACCGAGCCGAAGAACATCCGGCTCAGAGCAAAGGTTTTCATGTGATTCTCCTTACTTCTCGAGCGCGGCTTGCGGCGCGCGAGTGGTGGAATGGGTGCTGTGGCCAGCGACGAAAGCGGCGTAGTCAGCTGTGTCATGGCTCTCAAGGTCCGCGGCCAGGTGCGGGCGCCGGCCGTGCCTGTCGATCAGATGCTCCACGCCCGACAGTTTGCGCAGGAGCACGTAGAACACCGGGGTGAGCAGCAGGCCGAACAGGGTTACGCCGAGCATGCCGAAGAACACCGCAACGCCCATGGCATGGCGCATCTCTGACCCTGCCCCGCTGGAAAACACCAGCGGCACCACGCCCATGATGAAGGCGATGGAGGTCATCAGAATCGGCCGCAGGCGCAGGCGGCTGGCCTCGATGGCGGCCTGCACGATGGTCCGCCCCTGCATTTCCAGTTCGCGGGCGAACTCGACGATCAGGATCGCGTTCTTGGCCGACAGCCCCACCAGCACCATCAACCCAATCTGGGTGAAGATGTTGTTGTCGCCATTGGTCAGCCACACGCCCAGCAGCGCCGACAGGATGCTCATCGGCACGATCAGGATGATCGCCAACGGCAGCGTCAGGCTTTCATACAGGGCAGCGAGCACCAGGAACACCAGCAGCACGCTGATCGGGAAGACCCACAGCGCCGAGTTGCCCGCCAGCACTTGCTGATAGGTCAGGTCGGTCCATTCGTACTTGATGCCGCGGGGAAACACCTCCTTGGCAATGCGATCGACCGCAGCCTGGGCCTGCCCGGACGAATAGCCGGGTGCCGGCCCGCCGTTGATGTCGGCGGCGGTGTAGCCGTTGTAGCGCACGACCATCTCGGGTCCGTAGGTGGTGCTGACCTTGACCAGCGACGACAGCGGCACCATCTCGCCCCTGACGTTGCGGGTCTTCAGCAGGCCGATGCTGTCGGCGGTGGCGCGGAATGGCGCGTCGGCCTGGGCCCGCACCTGATACACCCGGCCAAAGGCGTTGAAGTCGTTGACGTACATCGAGCCCAGGTAGATCTGCAGGGTGTCGAACACGTCGGTCACCGACACGCCCAGTTGCTTGGCCTTGACCCGATCCAGCTCGACATTGAGTTGCGGCATGTTGATCTGGAAAGTCGAGAACGACGGCCCCAGTTCCGGTGCCTTGGCCGCAGCGGCGAGGAAGTCCTGGGTGACCTTGTTGAGCGCCTCATAGCCCAGCGCACCACGGTCCTCGATCATCAGCTTGAACCCGCCCACCGTGCCCAGGCCGGCCACCGGCGGTGGCGGGAAGACGGCAATGGCCGCGTTCTTGATACCGGCGTACTGAGCATTCAACTTCCCGACAATGGCGGCTGCCGACTCTTCCTTCGAGCGGAACTTGGACGGCTCAAGCACCGGGAACACCAGCGCGCTGCTCGGGGAGTTGGCCAGGCTGACCGACAGCCCCGGAAACTGTGGCAAGTCCCTGACGCCGGGGATGGCCATGGCGATGTCGCCCATTTCATGCACCACTTTGTCGGTGCGATCCAGGGTCGCACCGCTGGGCAACTGCGCGATGGCAACCACGTAGTCCTTGTCCTGCGCCGGCACGAAACCTCCCGGCACGATCTTGCCCATCCACACCGCTCCACCCAGCAGGATGGCGTAGATCACCAGCATCACCAGCTTGCGGTTGACCACACCGCGCACGCCGCTGCCATAGTGCTCAGAGCCGCGATGGAACACGCGGTTGAACGCCCTGAAGAAACGGCCGAACAGCGCGTCCATCACGCGCGTCAGGCGGTCCTTGGGCGCATCGTGGCCCTTGAGCAGGATCGCCGACAGCGCAGGCGACAGGGTCAGGGAGTTGAACGCCGAGATGACTGTGGAAATGGCGATGGTCATCGCGAACTGCTGGTAGAACTGTCCGGTCAGGCCAGACATGAACGCCAGCGGCACGAATACCGCCACCAGAGTCAGCGCAATGGCGATGATCGGCCCGCTGACTTCCTGCATGGCTTTGTAGGTGGCGTCACGCGGTGACAGACCGTCGGCAATGTTGCGCTCGACGTTCTCCACCACCACGATGGCATCGTCCACCACGATACCGATGGCCAGCACCATGCCGAACAGCGACAGCGCGTTGATGGTGTAGCCAAAGCCCAGCAGCAGCGCGAAGGTACCGACGATCGACACCGGCACCGCCAGCAACGGAATCAGCGAGGCGCGCCAGGTCTGCAGGAACACGATCACCACCAGCACCACCAGGGCGATGGCTTCGAGCAGGGTCTGGATCACCGCATGGATGCTGTCGCGCACGAACTGCGTCGGATCGTACTTGATGCCGTAATCGACACCTTCGGGCATGTCCTGCTTGATCTCTTCCATGACCTTGCGCACGTCATCGGAAATCTGCAGCGAGTTGGCGTTGGGCTGCTGGAAGATGATCATTTGCACGGCCGGCTTGTTGTTGAGCATCGCCCGCAGGGTGTACTCGGAAGCGGCCATTTCCACTCGCGCGACGTCCGCCAGCCGGGTCACCGCCCCGCCGCTGGTCTTGAGAATGATGTCGCGAAACTCCTGCTCGGTCTTCAAACGCCCCTGGGCGTTGACGCTCAGTTGCAAGGGCACGTCAGTCAGCATCGGCGCGCCGCCGACGATACCCGCCGCGACCTGCACGTTCTGTTCGCGAATGGCTTTCACCACGTCGGTGGCCGTCAGGTTCAGGCGAGCGACTTTCTGCGGATCGAGCCAGATGCGCATCGAGTAATCGCCAGCGCCCCACATCACCACTTCGCCGACACCAGGGATACGTGCCAGCCGGTCCTTGACGTTGATCAGCGCGTAGTTGCGCAGGTAAGTCAGGTCGTAACGCTGATCGGGCGACAGGATACTCACGCCCATGGTCAGGGTTGGCGACGACTTGACCGTGGTCACGCCCAGGCGCTGCACGTCTTCGGGCAAGCGTGGCAATGCCTGCGCCACGCGGTTCTGCACGAACTGCTGGGCCTTGTCCGGGTCGGTGCCGAGCTTGAAAGTGACCGTGGTGGTCAGCTTGCCGTCGCTGTTGGCCAGCGATTGCATGTAGAGCATGTCTTCAACGCCGTTGATCTGCTCCTCGATGGGCGAGGCCACGGTTTCGGCGATGACCTTGGGGTTGGCTCCCGGGTACTCGGCGCGCACCACCACCGAAGGCGGTACGACTTCAGGGTACTCGGCGGTCGGCAGCCTGGTCAGGGCGATCAGGCCGGCAAGCAGCACCAGCACCGAGAGCACGCCGGCGAAGATCGGCCGGTCGATAAAGAATTTCGAAATGTTCATGATGAGTTCTCGTTAGGCCGCAGGCTTGGCAGCACGGCCGACGGCGGCCATGTCCACGCTGTTGACGCGAACCGTGTCGTTGGGACGGGCGCGCTGGATGCCGTTGACGACCACGCGGTCACCGGCCTTGAGCCCCGAGGTCACCACGCGCAACCCCTCATGCAGGTTGCCCAGGGTCACTTCGCGGTACTCGACCCGGTCCTGGGCGCCGACCACCAGCACGAATTTCTTCGCCTGATCGGTGCCGATGGCCGAGTCGTCCACCAGCACGGCATCGAAGGGCTTGCCGCCGCCGACCTTGATCCGCGCGTACAAGCCCGGCAGCAGCGCGCCACTGGCGTTGTCGAAGCGGGCACGGACCCGGATGGTGCCGGACTGGGTATCGAGCTGGTTGTCGATGGAATCGACAGCGCCCTTGCGCGAGTAGCCCTCCTCGTCGGCAAGCCCGAGAGACACAGGCGCCGCACTGCCGGACGCCTGATTCAGGTAGCGCAGGTAAGTCTGTTCATCGACATCGAACGAGGCGTAGATCGGCGACACCGACACCAGGGTGGTGAGCAACGGCGAGGTACCGGCCGCCACGATGTTGCCCACCGTCAGTTCGGCACGGGAAACCCGGCCGGCCACCGGTGCTGTGATGCGGGTGTACGACAGATTGACCCGGGCAGCGTCCAGCGCAGCCCTGGCCACCTTGACGTTGGCCACAGCCTCGCGGGATGCATTCTGTTTCTCATCGAAATCTCGTCGGGCAATGGCGTTCTGTTCAACCAGACGCTGGGCACGTGCGGCATCGGTCGCGGTCCAGGCGGCGCGGGATTCGGCGGCGGCAAGTTGCCCGCTCGCCCGATCCACTTCGGCCAGGTAAGGACGCTCGTCCAGCGTGAACAGCAGGTCGCCCTTCTTCACCAGGGCACCATCCTTGAAGTGCACCGCGACGATCGTGCCGGAAACCAGGGGACGGATGTCGACCTTGTCCACCGCTTCGAGCCGACCGGAATAGCCCTGCCACTCACTGATCGTCTTGAAGACCACGGTGGCCACATCCACTTCGGTCTTTGCAGGCATCACGTCCGAGGCCGCATGGGCCGAACTGACAGGCTCAAGGTGATCGCCATACTTCACGACGATACCGGCGGTGCCGGCCACCAAGAGCGCACTCAACACGACGGATAGCCGTTTGGGATTGGCGTTCATTGACTCTCTACTGCTCATGAATATCACTGAAAAAACACAAACTGCGGGCGCAACAGTGCCGCTCGGCCATTACTGAAAATGTCGATCAGCGCATCGTTGTAAGAACGCGGAAGTCAGAGGCCAGCAACCTGGCAGCCCTGTGAGTCCGCTGTCAGTTGCAACATCTAAAACATGATGTGGGCGGACAACGTGTCGATGTATTCATCGGTCATTCCACTGTCAGCCAGTGCGGCGCTCAGCTTGTGGACGTAGTCCGCGTTGCTGCCCATGGGGCCTTCTGCCCGGGCAATGCTGCTGGCGATGGCAGCCACGGTTGAATCGCTTTCATAGAGGGGGTGATCGGGCGCTGCGACAAACACCAGAGCGGTCACTTCGCGGCCATCCTCCAGTTCGATCCGGGTCCAGACCGGCTGGTAGGCTCCGGTAGGCATTTCCCGGATCCACAGCAGCAGCAACTCTTCATCCGCCATCGCCTCGGTCAGGCGAAACGCGATACCTTGAGTCGAGCCACCCGGTTCAAGCGCCAGCATCCGCCCCGGCCGCTCCGCCGTCGCCCGCCCGGCGATCATCCGCAGGCAGAAACTTCGGTGCCAGCCGTGGAGCGTCGCGGCCTGCTGTCCCGCAAAGCTCAACAGCGGATTCCAGATCAGCGAGCCGTAGCCGAAGATCCAGAAGTCACCCTGATCGGGACGTCGGCTGAGGGTGTCGTGCATGGACTGTTCGATGCGCTCCAGCGTCCACAGGATGCCCTCGGGTATATGTCCGAAGTTCAGCAAGTAGTCACCAGAAGCAATCATCTGTTTGGTCAGCATCGCCTGAAGAGGGATGCCCTGCGTATGCTCGGACATGATGAACTCCGGACCTGTCGGTGGAACGACGCCGTTGCAGCCGTCGTTTACTGGCCTCCACTATGCCCGGATACGTTGAAGCGATAAGCCAGGAATAAAGCGACGCTCTGTATCCCTGAGAGCGACAAATCCAGCGGTTTGGTCACGAGAGTCGCGCAAATGCGTGGCGTAAAAGAGTGTGCGGCGATTTTGCTCACTGTCTCCCCAGAGGCTACAGACAGTCTCGAACAGCGGTGTTTATCATTGATTTGGCCGAGAACAGACTGTGCTCACCGACCCGATACCCGGGTTCGAATCCCCCTTCGAGGTAGCACAGCATGAAACTCTACATCGCCAACCAGACCTGTTCCCAAGCGGTTCAAATCATCGCCAACGAGCTGGGCCTGGAACTTGAACTGGTGCACTTCGACGTGTTCGGCAAAAGCACTTCCAACGGCGACGATTTCGCGCAGATCAACCCCCTGCTCTACGTACCGGCGCTGGTGTTGAACAACGACCAGCAAGACATCCTGTCCGAAACCATCGTCGTCACCTCGTATCTGGCTGACCAGCATCCACAAGCCGGCCTGATTCCTGCCCATGGCACGCTGGAGCGCGTGAAGTTCGATCAGCTGCTGACCTTCATCGCCACCGAAATCGCCCAGAAACACATCCCGCTGATGCGCAAACTGCTGACCGAGGAAGGCACCGCCTGGACCCGCGCCAAACTCGTCACCGCCTATTCTGCGCTGGATACGCGCCTGGCCGATGGCCGCGCATTCCTGACAGGCGACACCTTCACCGTGGCCGATGCCTATGTCTTCGGCACCTGGTGGCACACCCGCTCCGGGGCGCAGATCGAACACCTGGAACACCTGATGGCCTACAAGGCACGCATGGACGCTTTGCCGTCAGTGCAAAAGGCCTTGAAAGAGGAAGCCGCGCTCTTCGCTGCGCATTCCGAAGCCATCCCTGCATAACTGCGTGCAACACAAAACGGGGCAGTCAATGACTGCCCCGCTTCTGTGTTGCACTTCAGACATCCCTTGCAAAACACCCCATGGCCGTCAATCCCGATACCCAGGCGCAACCCTGTCCAGCATCCGCAACAATGCGGACCAGGCCAGTTGCATGCCGTCCGGGTCGTTGAGCTGGCCTTCCTGGAGTGGCCGTTGCGGGTCGTTGAATTGCCGCTCGGTGTGCGCGCACACCTCATGGGACGGCAGCACCAGTTGACCGCTGGCTTGTGCGGCCAACTGGATTTCGCAGGCTTTCTCCAGGTAGTACATGCGCAGGAAAGCCTCGCTGACGCTGCGGCCCACGGTCAGCAGGCCGTGGTTGCGCAGGATCATCGCTGACTTGTCGCCAAGGTCGGCTACCAGGCGCTGTTGTTCACTCAGGTCCAGGGCAATGCCTTCGTAATCGTGATAGGCAATGCGCCCGTAGAACTCCATGGAAATCTGGTTCACTGGCAGCAAGCCACACTCCAGCGCCGCCACTGCACAACCGGCGCGAGTGTGGGTGTGCAGCACGCATTGGGCGTCGTCCCGTGCGCCATGAATGGCGCTGTGGATCACGAAGCCTGCCGGATTGACCGGGTAAGGCGTCGGCTCCACCGGGTTGCCCGCCAGGTCGATCCGGACCAGGTTGGACGCTTTGATCTCGTCGAACATCAGTCCGTAGGGGTTGATCAGGAAATGATGCTCCGGCCCCGGCAGGCGCACCGAGATGTGGGTGAAGATCAGGTCAGTCATGCGAAAGTGCGCGATCAGCCGGTAACAGGCGGCCAGTTCTTCACGCAATTGCTGTTCGGTTTTCATCGGTACGGGCTCACAATCCGGAGGGTAAAAGACAGCCGCCGGGCCGCCAGGCGACCCGGCACCCCGCGCTACTACTGGCTGGCCCAGGCGTTGAAGCGCTCTTCCAGCTCTTCGCCGTGGTCAACCCAGAAACCAACATTCATCGACAACGCACCCGCCATGTTCTCCTTGGAGGTGGGCACCCACCTGGCCAGTGCCGGATCCAGCTTCGCCGCCGCCAGGGTGTTGGTGGGGCCGTACGGGATCGCTTCGACATAGCGCACTTGAGCGTCGGGCTGGTTGGCGTAGGCTATCAGACGCTTGGCCTGATCGACGTGCCTGGAGCCCTTGATGATCGCCCAGTAATCCATGCCGTACAGGCTCCCCGGCCAGACCACCGCCAGCGGCGCACCGGCCTGCGCGGCGGCAGCGATGCGGCCGCTGTAGGTGGAGGTCATCACCACATCACCGGAGGTCAGCCACTGCGCAGGCTGAGCGCCGGCTTCCCACCACTGGATGTTCGGCTTGAGCTGGCTGAGCTTGGCGAAGGCCCGGTCCACACCGGCCGGGGTCGCCAGCACCTTGTAGACATCCTCGACCTTGACGCCGTCGGCCAGCAGGGCGAATTCCAGATTGTACACCGCACGCTTGCGCAGGCCGCGCTTGCCGGGGTACTTCTTCACGTCCCAGAAGTCGGCCCATGAGGTGGGCGCCTGGGCCAGCTTGTTGCGGTCGTAGGCGATGGCCACGCTCCACACCAGGGCTGCCGAACCACACTCCTCGGCCGCATCGGGAATCAACTGATCGGCATGGCCCAGGGCTTTCCAGTCCAGGCGCTCGTACATGCCTTCGTCGCAGCCGCGCATCAGGTCCGGCCCTTCGATCTGCACCACGTCCCAATCGACATTGCCGGTGTCGACCATAACCTTGATCCTGGCCATCTCACCGTTGTATTCGCTCTGGATCAGCTTGCTCTTGTCCTGGGCGCTGAAGGGCTGGAACAGCGCCAGGTCCTGGGCTTTCTGCCCCGCCCCGCCATAGCCGACCACCACCATGTCCGATCCGGCCTGGGACACGCCCGAGGCCAGGCACAGCAGCACGGCATGCAGGCAAGTCTTTCGTGCGAAAAATCTCATCGCTGAACCCTCTTTGTTGTTGTTTTGAGGTGCCCCCATGAAATGGGAGTGACTGGAAGCTAGCGTCGGACAATTAAAAAAACAAGTTGATTTTTTACTACAGGTACATTTTTATGAGTAAAAAATAACAACACCGGAGCCTGAACCATGTCGACCGCCTTCCCGCACCTGTTCGCGCCGCTGCAGATCCGTGGCAAGCGGTTGAAGAACCGCATCATGTCCACCGGCCACGACACCACCATGCCCACCGACAACCTGGTCAACGACCGGCTGGTGGCCTATCACAAGGCGCGCGCCGAGGGCGGGGTCGGGCTGATCGTGTTGCAGGTGGCCGGAGTGCATGAAAGTGCGCGCTACACGTCCCACGTGCTGATGGCCACTGATGACGCCTGCATCGACGGCTATCGGCGCCTGGCCGAGGTCTGCCACGAACAGGGCACGGTGGTGTTGTCGCAGATCTTCCATCCGGGGCGGGAGATCATGGAGTCCAGCGACGGGCTGCTGGCGGTCGCCTACTCGGCGTCGGCGGTGCCCAACGAGCGGTTCCGGGTGATGCCCCGGGAACTGGACCAGGCCATGATCGACGAGATTGTCGCCGGCTACGCAGCGGCTGCGCGGCGCCTGCATCAGGCCGGCATCGACGGCGTTGAAGTGGTCGCCAGCCACGGTTACCTGCCGGCGCAGTTCATCAATCCGCGGGTGAACAGGCGCACCGACGCCTATAACGGCGACCTTGAACAGCGGCTGCGCTTTGTGCGGGAAGTGATCACTGCGGTGCGCGCCAGCACCGACGAGCAGTTCATCATCGGCCTGCGTATCAGCGCCGATGAACGGGACAGCGAAGGCCTGAGCGAGGACGAATCGCTCGGTGCGGCGCGCGCCCTGCAAACCAGCGTCGATTACATTCACATCGTCGCGGGCACTTCGGCCTCTCTGGGTGGCGCGGTGCACATCGTGCCGCCGATGGCCATCGAGGCCGCCTACCTGGCCCGTGAAGCCGGCACCTTCAAGGCGCATCTCGACATTCCGCTGTTCGTCACCGGCCGGATCAACCAGCCCCAGGAGGCCGAGCTGATTCTGGCCCGTGGCCAGGCGGACGTGTGCGGCATGACCCGGGCGCTGATCTGCGACCCGCAGATGCCGAACAAAACCGACACCGGTCATGTGGAGGACGTGCGCGCCTGCATCGCCTGCAATCAGGCGTGCATCGGGCATTTTCATCGCGGCCTGCCGATTTCCTGCATCCAGCACCCGGAAACCGGCCGCGAGGAACAGTTCGGCCGTCTGGCACCGGCCAGTGTTCGTCAGCGGGTGATGGTGGTCGGTGGCGGCCCTGCCGGCATGAAAGCCGCCGCCGTCGCCGCAGCGCGAGGGCATCAGGTGACCCTGTACGAAGCCAATGCACAACTGGGCGGCCAGGTCCTGCTCGCGCAACTGCTGCCCCGGCGCAGCGAATTCGGCGGCGCCAGTACCAACCTGCAGCGCGAGATGCAACTGGCTGGCGTCGAGGTCGTGCGCAATACCCGGGTGGACCGTGCGCTGGTCGAGCGGGAGCGACCCGACACGGTGATCGTCGCCACCGGGGCAGAACCCTACTGGCCGGCCTTCGAGCGTGGCGGCGAATTGCAGGTGATCGACGCCTGGCAGGTGCTGCGCGACGAGGTCAAGCCTGGTCGTTCGGTTCTGGTGGTCGACTGGCGCAGCGACTGGATCGGCCCCGGTATCGCCGAGCGTCTGGTGCGCGCCGGGCATCAGGTGCAGCTTGCGGTCAACGGCACCCACTGCGGCGAAGCCCTGCCCTTGTACGTGCGTGACCAGATGGCGGGCGAACTGCACAAGCTCGGCATCCCCATCACCCCATACGCGCGCCTGTACGGGTGCGACGACAATACGGTCTACCTGCAACATACCGCCAGCGGCGAGGCGATGATCTTCGAGGACATCGACACCCTGGTCCTGTGCCAGGGCCATCAGTCCGTGGATACACTGGCCGGGCAGATCCAGGACCTGGCCCGGATGGTCCGCATCGGCGACTGCCTAACGCCACGTACCGCCGAAGAAGCGATCTATGAGGGGTTGAAGGTCGCCGCCAGCCTGTGACCCTGTTTATACTTCGGCACTTTGCACGGCCGAGCGGAACGCCTGATGACCAGCATCAAATCCAGAACACCCGGTTCCGAAGACGGCAGCGCTGCACCGCAGTTTCTCGGAACCCGGATTCGCGGCCTGCGCAAACGCCGTGGCATGACCCTGGCCGAGCTTGCCGAACAGAGCGAGCTGACCGCCGGCTACATCAGCCAACTGGAACGCAACCTGTCCTACCCCTCGATCCCGGCGCTGTTCAACATTGCCCGCAGCCTGGGCGTGACCATCCAGTGGTTCTTCGCCAGCGAAGCCGTGACCGCCCCTGAAGACGAAGGCTACGTGGTGCGCAAGAACAGCCGCCTGAGCGTGCACTACGAAGACGGCATCGTCGATCAGTTGCTGACCCCGCAACCCAACCGCGAACTGGAAATCCTCCACTCGCGCTTCCCTCCCGGCACCTACAGCCAGACCAGCTACAGCCATGAAGGCGAGGAAGCCGGCTACCTGCTCTCCGGCACCTTCGAGCTGTGGGTGGGAGAGCGGTATTTCCAGTTGAACGAAGGCGACAGTTTCAGCTTCTCAAGCCAGGAACCCCATCGCTACGGCAACCCCGGCGACGTGGACGCCGTGGTGATCTGGGTGATTACGCCGCCGACCTTCTGAGCCGACGGATCCCCGAGCAGCATGGGTTTCTCGAAGCGCAGCGCCTGGGCGTGATCTTCGTAGAAGTCATCGACAGTGGCAAAGCGCTGATAGCCATTGCTCTCGTACAGGCGGATGGCGGCAGGGTTGTCGGCGCGCACTTCCAGACGCAGCCGCGCACAACGTCGCCCAACCGCGCAGTCCTGCGCCTGTTCCAGCAGACGTTGCCCCAGGCCGTGACCTCGGCACTGGGGGCTTACGGCAATCGAATACAGACGCGCATGCGGGCTGCCCCTACGAAACAGCACCAGGGCGTAACCGACGAGAGATTCCTGGACAGTGGCGACGATCAGGCTGGCATTGGCCCGGCTGAGCATCCAGCGAAAGTGGCGCGGGCGCAATCGGTCCAGGGTGAAACATGCCTGCTCGAGCGCAACCAGATCATCGACATCGTCGGTCGATGCAAAGCGAAAATCAAAAAGCATGGCAACACCGTAATGTTTGAGTAACGAGACGGGACACACGCAGATGCCCGTGATTTATTGAAGCGGCCTGTTCTTCAATAGAGATCGATTACTCATGTCAGCGGTGCTAGCCAAGGTGCACGAAGTATTGGATAAATCCGAGCGTTCCACAATCACCCCGAGCGAGGAACCTCCCAGTCGCAAGCCGGCGGGCAACCGCTTGCTGATTCTCGTCGAACGCAAGGAAGACTGGGCCGACTACCTGCCCAGCGAAAGCCTGATGCTCGCTCAGGATTACCTTGAGCACAGTGACGAATTCCCTCACCGCACCCAGGTCATCAACCTGTGCCGTCACTACAAATACCTAGGGCAAGGCTACTACTGCTCGTTGCTCGCCGAGGCCCGGGGACATAAGGTTTTCCCGTCGGTGCGCACCATCAGCGAACTGGCGCGCAAAGCGCTGTACGGAGTCGGCCTGGATGACCTCGAGCGCACACTGGAGCGGGCGCTGGCCAACCACCCTTATGGCCAGACCGAAGCGTTCACCCTCTCGTTGTATTTCGGCAAGGCGTCCATTGCGCCATTGCAGGAGATCGGTCGCCAGCTCTTTGAAGCCTTCCCCTGCCCCATCCTGCTGGTGGAGTTTCGCCGTGGCGAAACCTGGCAGATCGCCGGAATCAAGGCCGGTGCCCTGCACAGGCTGCGGGACGAACAGCAGCATGCCTTCGCCGATGCCCTCGATGCCTTCAGCCGCCGGACCTGGCGGCAACCGGCCTCGAAACGGGTTGCCCGCTACGACCTGGCGATCCTGCACGATCCCCACGAAGCCCTGCCACCGTCCAATCCGCTGGCGTTGCAGCGCTTTGTCGAGACCGGCAGGCAGCTGGGTATCGATGTCGAGCTGATCGAGAAAAAAGACTACGCACGCCTCGCCGAATTCGACGCGCTGTTCATCCGCGAAACCACCCGGGTCGACGACCACACCTACCGCTTCGCCAAAAAGGCGGAAAGCGAGGGTTTGGTGGTCATCGATGATCCATCGTCCATTCTTCGCTGCACCAACAAGGTGTACCTGGCCGACCTCTTGAAGCGGCGGGGGCTGGGCATGCCCGCCACCGAAATCCTCTACAAGGACCGGCCTCAGGAGCTGGAACAGGCAGGCCGGCGCCTGGGCTTTCCGCTGGTACTGAAGATTCCGGACGGCTGTTTCTCCCGCGGGGTGATCAAGGTCGCCGATGCCCAGGCGCTGTCGGCTGCGGCGCAAGAGTTGTTCGAGCACTCGGTGCTGTTGCTTGCCCAGGAATATTGCTACACCGAATACGACTGGCGGGTCGGCGTGCTCAACGGTGAGGCGCTGTACGCCTGCCGGTATTTCATGTCCAAGGGGCACTGGCAGATCTACAACCACAAGGCCGTGCCCGGCGAGGTCAACGGGCTGTGCCAGGCCGTGCCGGTGGATCAGGCCCCGGCCGAGGTCATCAAGCTCGCCCTGGACACCGCCCGGCTGATCGGTGACGGCCTGTACGGCGTCGATCTCAAGCAGGCCGGCGACCGCGTGCTGGTCATCGAGGTCAACGACAACCCCAACCTGGATGCAGGCATCGAAGACGCCGTGCTGGGGGATGAGCTGTATCGGCGCGTGTTGCATGCCTTTACCCAGAGACTGGAACTCAAACACCGTGGCCAGGCGCTCTAGCAGATGATCGAAGGTTACGGCATCCAGTCCGGCGCCCTGCAGCAGGCGCCCCAGGACAAGGCAAGTGTGTGGCTGTGCGTTGCACCTGATGCAGCCGAACAGCGGGTGTTGCAGGGGTCTCTGGGGATCGGCGCCCAGGCGCTTGAGTCTTCGCTGGATCCGGATGAGGTCGCACGGATCGAGATAAAGGCCAATCACCTGTTCCTGATCTGGAAGCGCCCGGAGAGTTTCGATGGCCGGGCGTTCAACGTCTCCTCGTTCGGTGTGGTGCTGAGCGAGCAGCGGCTGGTGGTGATCTGCGCCAGCAACTCGCTGTTATCCAGCCTTGCGAGTGAGACGGCGCTCAAGGGCCCGCTGGATGTGCTGATGGCCCTGCTCGCAGAAAGCGTTCATCACTATCTGGGGCACCTGCGGGTGGTCAAACAGGTGGCTCGGGAGATTCAGCAGCAATTCACCCGAACCATGGACAACCAGCAACTGGCGCAGATGTACAACCTGAGCGAAAGCCTCGTGTACTACGTCAACGCGATTCAGAGCAACGGTGCGGTATTGAACCTGCTGCGAAGCCACGGTCAGCGGCACGGTTTCAGTTCGAGCCAGCTCGACGCGCTGAACGATCTGGTCATCGAAAACGAGCAGAGCTATCAGCAGGCCAGGATCCACGCCAAGGTGTTCGCGAACCTGATCGAGTCCCGCGGGAATCTTGCAAACAACGGCATGAACCTGGCGCTGCGCAAGCTCACGTTGATCAACGTCGTGTTCCTGCCGCTGAACCTGATCGCGGGCATCGGAGGGATGTCCGAATTCAGCATGATGACATCGGGCGTGCCCTGGTGGTGGTCATTCCCGGCACTGATTGCCGGCATGACGCTGCTTGGCGCGGCAATGGTCGTCGCGCTGCGCAGGATGGCCTGACGCAGCGCTTCTGGGGTTTTCCAACGTACGTGGATTCAGGGAGTAGACAATGCAAGCTTCAAGTATCGGCTTGTTAATGCTGATAGGAATCGCGGTAGTGGGCAGCCTGATAAGCCTGCTGGACCACCGTTCTCAGCTGACGGCCGCCAAGCCCGAGCCTGCGACCAAGGAAGAGCCTGTCCAGCCGGACAGTACCCTTCCCTGACATTGTCACGGCTACAGTGAGGTGCTGGCCAGGTTCACAGCACCTTCAGCACAATTTTGCCAATGTGCTCGCCGTCTTCCATGCGTTGGTGCGCCTTGCTGGCATCGGCCAGCGGGAACACCCGGTCGATGATCGGCAGGCACTGGCCCTGGCTGAGCAACGGCCAGACATTGGCCTGCACCGCCCGGGCGATTTCGGCTTTTTCTGCGGCGCTACGCGAGCGCATCATCGAGCCGGTCACCGAGGCCTGTTTGTCGATCAGCGACAGCAGGTTGAAATCCTTCACCGAGCCGCCGCCCAGGAAGCCGATGATCACCAGCCGGCCACGGCGTGCGAGGGAAGCCACGTTGGCGTCGAAATAGCTGCCGCCCATGATGTCGAGGATGACGTCCACGCCTTTGCCTTGGGTCTTTTCGGCGATGACCTTGGCGAAGTCGGCCTCACGGTAGTTGATCGCCTCGGCCCCCAGGGCGCGAATCTGCTCGCATTTTTCTTCACTGCCCGCGGTCGCGAATGCCTTGATGCCCAGCGCCTTGCACAGCATCAAGGCGGTGGTGCCGATGCCGCTGGTGCCGCCGTGGATCAGCGCGGTGGCGCCTTCGCGGGCCTGGCCCAGCTCGAACAGATTGGCCCACACGGTGAAGAAGGTTTCCGGGATGGCAGCGGCCTGGATCATGTCCACGCCGTCGGGAATCGGCAGCACCTGAGTCGCGGGCACCACGCAATATTCCGCGTAGCCACCGCCATTGGTCAGCGCACAGACCTTGTCGCCGAGGTTGAATCCGGATACCGCCGAACCGCTCCCGACCACCTCACCCGCCACTTCCAGGCCAGGTACCGGGCTCATGCCGGGCTTCATCGGGTACTTGCCGGCCCGCTGAATCACATCAGGACGGTTGATCCCTGCGGCGTGAACCTTGATCAACACCTCGTGCTGATCAGGCTGGGGGACGTCGGCCTGCTGCAACTGGAGCACCTGCGGCCCACCGGGTTGGGTGATCTGGATGTAATTCATGCGAGCTGGATGACTCATGGGAATACCTTTTGTGAACAGTGAGTGCAGGCTTGGACATCAGCCCGTTGAAGGCATTCAGCATACTGACTTTGCTGCGTGCAATAATGCAGCGATTCGTCATTATAGCGATGCATAAGTGCATCATCTGGAGCTGAAATGAATTGGGACGACGCCAGGTTTTTCCTGGCCGTGGCGCGCATCTCGACGTTAAGGGGTGCGGCTCGGGCGCTGAACGTAGACCAGGCCACCGTCGGGCGGCGAATCGTGGCGCTGGAGCGAGCGCTGAAAGCGACGCTGTTCCTGCGCACCTCAGACGGCTATGCCCTGACCACGGCGGGAGAAGCCGCTCTGGATGCCGCCGAGAAAATGGAGCAGGCAGGCAACGAACTGCAACGCCGCATCGAAGGACTGGATGAGCGGCCAACGGGCCTGGTGCGCATCGCCTCCACCGACTCCCTGGCCGTGGAATTCGTGATTCCGGCCATTGCCCGTCTGCATGAGGTGTACCCGGACGTCAGGGTGGAAATCAAAGCCGGCACCGACATGCTGAACCTGGCCAAACGCGAAGCCGATATCGCCCTGCGCACCATCAAGCCCGACAACCCGGACTTGCTGGTGCGTCGGCTGGTCAGTTGGCCGATCGGGCTGTTCGCCTCACGCCAGTACCTCGACAAGAGAGGCACGCCCAAGCCCGGCAGCGGCTTTGCCGGCCATGACATCGTCGCCTTCCAGGCCCACGTCGATGCCGGCGAGCGCTACAACCTGGCGCAGGAATCCACCCAGAGCGCGCGCCTGGTTGCCAGCGCCAACAGCAGCCTGCTGGTGCGCACGGCGCTGGCAGCGGGACTTGGCCTTGGAGAAATCCCGATCCACATGGGCGAGCGCGACGGGCTGGTACAGGTGTGGCCCCACCAGACCCGCGCGCAGACCTACGACGTTTGGCTGGTGACCCACAAGGACCTGCGCCATACCGCACGGGTCAGCAAGGTGATTGATTATCTGGTGATGGCGTTTGAATCTTCAGCCGGCCTGTCGCAGGTCTGAAATACTGCCGCCGTCGGGAGTGGGCACTCGACCTGAAGCGCCAACTGCGCGCACAACCCCACAGGTGTACGGTTGTGCAGCGTCAGGCAGGCGCCGAGCGCCCGACTCAACTGATGAGCGATTGCCAGCCCCAGCCCCGCGCCCCCGGCGCTGCGATGCGGCTCTCCCGGCAGTTGAAAGAAGGGTTTGAATACCTCCTCCAAACTGGCTTCGGCAATGCCGGGGCCTTCATCCAGTATCCGCACCTGCACATAGCCCTGCGCTTCGAGCCGGGCTTGAACATGCGCGCTGCCGGCGTATTTCAGTGCGTTATCGATCAGGTTCGTCAGCACCCGGCGCAGCGCATGGGGGCGGGTTTGCAGCAGCACGCCGCAGCGCTGGCCCCGGGTCACCGCCCGGCCGCAATCCTGGTAGTCGCTGACCAGCCCGTCGAGAAAAGCGTCAAGATCGACACGACATGGCGGCTCGCTGAGGCTGTTCACGTTACGCACGTAGGCAACGCCGGTCTGCACCAGATGCTGCATTTCGTTGAGGTCCTTCCAGAGTCGCTGCCGTTCGTGGCTGTCGTCCATCTGCTCGACGCGCAGCTTCATGCGTGTGATGGGCGTCATCAGGTCATGGGAGATGGCAGCGAGCATGGTCAAGACCGGCCCCGGCAGGTCCCCTGCCTCGGGCAGTTCAGGAGCGACGAGTTGTTGCATGGGCACCCTCTCCTCACGATTTCTGCAAAATGCATGGGCTGACCATAGAGATTTCAAGCGATCAGCACCCATAATTTCACTCAGGGCCCGGCCAACCATAAGTACCAGTTTGGAGGTTTTTCCATGAACCAGTTTTCCGGCAGGCCAGGTGCGGGGCACCGCGGCTCGGAGCGCGGGATCTACACCGAGCTGCGCAGGCAGATAGAGGATGGAACCCTGGCAGCCGGTCAGAAGCTGCCGTCGACCCGGGCGCTGGCGGCGGAGCTGTGCGTGTCTCGCACCACGGTAACGGCTGCTTACGAACAATTGGCCGCAGAAGGGTTCGTGCAGACTTCGTCCGGCAAGGCCGCCCGCGTGATGGCCGTGGCGGGTGCATCGTCCAGCGCCGCGAAGGCCAGTTCGACGCTGCCCAGGGAAACGGCGCCCGTGCTGTCCCGATATGCTCAGCGGGTTGCTGCCATGCAGCCGTACCGCATGGCCTACGCCCAGGCACGCATCGACTTCAGGTTTGGCGCGATCGTTTCTGGAGATTTTCCAGCCCTGAGCTGGCAGCGGGCTTACCGCGACGAGTTGATCAAGCGCCAGCCTGGCGGCTATCACAGCGTGCCTGAGGGCGAGACGCGATTGCGCACCGCGTTACAGGGTTACTTGCGGCGAGCACGAGGCCTGACCTGCGATCCGCAACAGATTCTCGTGGTTCACGGCTCGCAGCAGGGGCTAGACCTGTGCGCGCGCCTGTTGCTCAACCCAGGGGATGCATTCGTCTTCGAAGACCCCGGCTATCGCATGGCCAGGCAGTGCTTCGAGGCCACGGGCGCGAGCCCGCTTGCCATTGCTGTAGACACGTCAGGGCTGGATACCCGCTGCCTGCCAGACAGTGATCAGGTGCGGTTGGCCTACGTCACACCCTCCCATCAATTCCCGATGGGTGCGGTGCTTCCCATTACCCGTCGTCTTGAGCTGCTGGCCTGGGCGAGTCGCAATCGCGCCTGGATCATCGAAGACGACTACGGTGGCGAGTTTCGCTATGGCCAGCGCCCCATCGATGCGCTGCAATCCACTGACACGGATGGTCGGGTGATTTACGTCGGCACGTTTTCGAAAGCACTGACACCGCAACTGCGGCTAGGGTATCTGGTGCTTCCCCGCGAGCTGGTGCAGGTGTTCCGCGAGGCCAAGCGTCTGACCGATCGCCACTCGGCGAGCTGGGAGCAGAATGTCCTCGCCTCGATGATAGAAAGCGGCGCCTACGAGCGTCATGTTCGCCGGCTGCGACGCGAGAACGAACGCCGCAGGAAGGCGCTGCTCGAAGCGGTCGAGGCGCACCTGGGAGGGATCAGCGAGCTGCGCGGCATGGCTGCCGGGCTTCATGGGGTGCTGCGCCTGCCGACACTCAGTGCCAGGCACGAGGCCTCGTTGCAGGCCGCCTTGCTTGAACGCGGGGTCGGCGTGTACCCCCTCTCCCCGCTGTTCGCCACACCTGTCTCGCCTGACTGCGAACGCCCCGCCGCACTCATCCTGGGCTATGCAGGGCTGACGTCGGAGCAGATCGATGAAGGCGTGCGCATCCTCGCAGCGGTGGTTCGCGACCATCTGGCCCAAGGGGATCAGCCAAGGTAGCCGCTGATACCATCCCACAGCAGCTTGAGCGCCGTGACCACCAGCAGCCCATAACAGGCGCGGTACATCTGGCGCTGGTCCAGGCGGGCGTGAAGCCGCCAGCCCAGCCACACGCCACAGGGAACCGCAAGCAGGCAAACGCCGGTCAGGCTCAGCACGTTGCCGGTGGGTCTTGCGAGCAGCAGCCAGGGCCCGGCCTTGAGCAGGTTACCGACGGTGAAGAACATGCTCGTGGTCCCGGCGTAGACCTGCTTGCTCAGCCCAAGCGGCAGCAGGTAAATCGCCAGCGGCGGCCCGCCGGAGTGAGCCACCATCGTCGTGATCCCGGAAGTGATCCCGGCGGCCACCGCCTTGCCCGAAGAGCGCGGCTGCACCTTGACCTCCCCGCCCGCCCTGAACCACAGGCTGACAAACACCAGGGTCACCGCCGCCATCACGATAGCGATGGCCCGATGATCGAGCACGCGAAACAGCACAAAGCCCACACCGATCCCCAGCACAAGCCCTGGGACCAGACGGAACAGATCCGGCCGCGACCATGTAGAAGGTTTCCAGTAACGCAGGCTGTAGATATCCATGGCGACGAACAGCGGCGCCAGCAGGCCGCCGGCGGTGATCGGGTCCATCACCAGCGAAAGGATCGGAATCCCGACAATCGCAAAGCCACCGCCGAAAGCGCCTTTCATGAAACAGATCAGAAAGACGCCGGCGAACGCGACGATCAGGGTGACGGCAGTCAGTTCCAAGGGGGACTCCTTTCGTTTCAAGGCTGTGGTCGGCGTAATGTCGACTCAGCCCAGCGTTGAAAGAAGTGCCAGTTTTGAAGTTTTGAAATGGACCAGTTGCCGGGTCAGGCTCGAAGGGGATCTCAGTCCCCGGGATCACCAGACCGGAATGATATGCGGCGCCTCGATCCTGGCCTTTAGGCGGTCAACGAAGGACTGCGCCTCTGCCATGCTGCGAAATGTCAGCGGGTAATCGTTCAGCATCACCAGCCAGTCAGGACCGCAAACAGCCTTCTCGATCGTGATAACCATGCACAGGTCTCCTCTGAGTCGTTCATCATCCCTCGAAGAAAACCGCACAGCGCAACGAAGGTCGGTATTGGGTTTGGGGCCAGTCAGTATGGCCCCTGTTTGCGCCTGCGCCAGCGACTCACGGTCTGATAGCGCGTTGCTCGTCGGAAAGGCGGCGGCCACCCGTAGCAGCACGGCTTGCCGATGGCGGCGATCTCACGGCCGCCGTCGCGGGCAAGCGCGCTCCTACAGGGATCGGTGGTCACACCACCTGAGCACACCCCCCCCCCCGTAGCAGTCCGGCTTGCCGGCGACGGCGATCTTGAAAACGCCGACGCCGACGCCGGCAAGCCGGACTGCTACGGACTTCATGCGTGGCAATCCCCCCGAATCAACCACGATTCGTGTCCTCTACCCTCACCCCTGCGCTATTGATGCCTTTTTCGTTGTGAATATGCTGGGGCCATCCGCAACCGTGACCCTGCCTTGATAATGAGAAAGAGCGACCTGCCATGAACAGCCCTCGTACCCTCTACCAGAAACATATCGACAGCCACACTGTGTGCACGCTGGACGATCAAGGGCATGTGCTGCTCTACATCGACCGTCAGGTGGCCAACGAGTACACCAGTCCCCAGGCCTTTAGTGGCCTGCGGGAAGCCGGGCGCACGGTGTGGCGGCCATCGGCGACGCTGGCGGTGGTCGATCATGTGAACCCGACCGCGGCCAACCGCGTCGCCCGGATGCCGGACGCCGGCGGCGCGCTGCAGGTGTCGTACTTCGAGGAGAACTGCCGCGACTTCGGCATCGAGTTGTTCGATGTGCTGGACAAGCGCCAGGGCATCGAGCATGTGGTCGCGCCCGAGCAGGGCTTCATCCTTCCGGGGATGGTGGTCGCTGCCGGCGACAGCCACACCACGACGTACGGCGCACTGGGCGCCTTCGGGTTTGGCATTGGCACCTCGGAAATCGAGCACCTGCTGGCCACCCAGACGCTGGTCTACAAACGCCTGAAAACCATGCGCGTCACCGTGACCGGCGAGCTGGGCATGGGTGTCACCTCGAAGGACGTCATCATGGCCCTGATCGAAAAGATCGGTGCCTCCGGTGCCACGGGTTACGCCATCGAGTTCACGGGGCCGGTTATCTGGGCGTTGAGCGTCGAAGCCCGGATGACCATCTGCAACATGGCGGTGGAAGCCGGTGCCCGTGGGGCCTTCATGGCGCCCGACGAAAAAGTCTATGCCTACGTCAAGTCCAGGCCGCGTGCGCCTCAGGGAGAACAGTGGCAAGCGGCCGAAGCGAAGTGGCGTGAGCTGTTCAGCGATGACGGCGCGGTGTTCGACAGCGAAGTCAGTGTCGATGTAAACGCCCTGGAGCCAATGGTGACCTGGGGCACCAGCCCCGACCAGGCCGCCCCTGTGAGCAGCACGGTGCCCGACCCCGCCATGATCGATGACCTGATCCTGCGCCAGGGTATGCAGCGTGCCCTGACCTACATGAGCCTGGAAGCCGGCATGCGCTTGAGTGATGTGCAGATCAGCCACGCCTTCATCGGCTCATGCACCAACGCGCGCATCGAGGATCTGCGCGACGTGGCACGAGTGGTCAAGGGCAAGAAGGTCGCGCCGACCGTTCGGGCGATGATTGTGCCGGGTTCGACCCTGGTGCGTGACCAAGCGGAAGAAGAAGGACTGGCCAGGATCTTTCTCGACGCAGGGTTCGAGTGGCGTCAGTCCGGCTGCTCCATGTGCCTTGCGATGAACGATGACGTGCTGGCTGCGGGCGACCGCTGTGCGTCGAGCACCAACCGAAACTTCGAAGGGCGTCAGGGCGCGGGTGCGCGCACTCACCTGATGAGTCCTGCGATGGTGGCTGCGGCGGCGATCCGTGGCCATCTGACCGACGTTCGCCTGTTTGCCGAGGAGGCTTGAGCCATGCAACCCTTTGATATCGTGACCGGCAAAGCCGCACCCTTTCTCGCATCGAACGTCGACACCGACGTGATCATGCCCAAGCAGTTCCTCAAGGGCATCGATCGCAGCGGCCTGGACAAAGGAGTGTTCTTCGATCTGCGCTTCCTGAAATCCGGCGAGCCTGACCCGGCGTTCGTGCTCAACCGCCCTCAGTGGAATGGCGCAAGCTTTCTGGTGACCGGGCCGAACTTCGGCTGTGGTTCCAGCCGTGAGCATGCGGTGTGGGGCCTCAAGCAACTGGGGATCCGCGCGCTGATCGGCACCAGCTTCGCCGGGATTTTCTACGACAACTGCCAACGAAACGGGGTGCTTGCGATCCAACTGCCTGAGGCAGAGTTGCAGGCCCTGGGTCGCATGGTCAGTGACGGCGCCAGCGCCACGATCAGCGTGGACCTGCCCAACCAGCAGATTCGCTTGAGCGACGGCTCGATGATCGATTTTGCCATCGACGAGTTGCGCAAGCAGTCGCTGCTGCTCGGCCTTGATGCCATCGGGAGCACCCTGCAACGGGAGGCCCAGATTCGTGATTTCGAAACCCGCCACTACGCCGCCAATCCCTGGCTGAGTTGAGGGAGCGCGAGAGCAATGAGCAGGTATTTGCTGCAATAAGAAACGACTTTTTTGCCGCAATGGCATCCAACGTCCAGAGGGCCGGCCGGCCCTCGAACCCGATCACTTCGGCATAGGACTGCAGATGACTTTCTATATCTTCCTCATCGCCTGCTGCGCTGCGGCCAGCACCGGCATCATCTTCAAACCCGGCAGTTGGTACGAATCGCTCCAGAAGCCGTCGTTCACGCCACCCAACTGGCTGTTCCCGCTGGCCTGGACGACCATCTACCTGCTCATCGCCTGGGCCGGGTATCGCCTGACTCTGATACCCGGCAGCCAGACGGTCCTGGCATTGTGGGCGGCGCAGATCGCGCTGAACACCCTGTGGACACCGGTATTCTTCGGCGCCAACCGCATCGTCGCCAGCATGGTTATTCTCGCCATCCTCTGGCTGGTGGTGGCGGTCATGGTGGTGCTGGCCATCGAACTGGACCTGATCACGGGACTGATCCTGTTCCCGTATCTGGCCTGGCTGACGGTCGCTGCAGCGCTGAACTTCTCGATCATGCGCCATAACCGCTAAAGGGTTTTGAGGGGGATGCATCCTCAAACGCAGACCCCTCTACCCTCAAAACCGATAATCGAACCCCGCCCCCGCGTACCAGGACCGGCCCGGCGCGGCTTCGTAGTAGCGCGCGTTGCTGTCGCCGACGATGACCGAGCCTACGTATTGCCGATCCAGCAGGTTGTCCAGACGCAGCAGTTGGTGGAAGGTCCAGTGACCGTAATCCTGCTCGAAACGTGCACGCCAGTTGAACACCGTGTACGCGGGCGCCGCCTTGTCCTGATTGCTGTCCTCGACGTACACCTGGCTGCGGTACTGGGCCTCCAGGCCGGTGCTCATCCCGTCGCGAGGCTTCCACACCAGTTCGCCAAAAAGGCTGTTGAGGGGCACGCCCGGCAGTTGATTGCCCTTTTCGATGAGCTTGCCGCTCTGGATGAAGTCCTCGTCGTAGGTCGCGTCCGTGCGGGTGTAGGCCAGGGTCGTCTGCCACTGCTGGCTGAGCTGGCTTTCCAGGCTGATCTCGACGCCCCGGCGCAGGGTTTTCCCGGCGTTGGTATAGCTGGTGCGGCCGTCGGCTGAGCTGGCAACGACGATCTCGTCCTCGGTGTGGATTTCGAACACCGCCGCGTTGAGGCGGGTGCCCTCCCCCAGGCGCGCCTTGAGGCCCATTTCGTACTGAGTGCTGGTGGCCGGATCGAGGCCGAAGTTGAAGCTTTCCGCCAGCCCCGGCGCGTAGGCCATCTCGGCCTGGGTCGGGGTTTCGAAGCCTTTGCCGACGCTGACATAGCCATGCAGGTCGGGAGTGAATGCATACATGACCGACAGCGACGGGGTGTTCTGCTGGTATTTCTTCGAACCGCTGCCATCTCCGTTGGCCAGGTAATGATCATCCACATCCATGGTCATGGTGCTGTGGCGCACGCCGGCTTCCATGACCCAGTTGCCCAGCGCCCAATGGGCCTGAACGTAAGGATCGAGGCTGGTGGCGGTGTCCTGTTCGTCGCGGCGCAACTGGCCTTTGACGCCCAGCTGGCTGCCGCTGAAGTTCTGGTAGCCGCGACGATCATCCTGGCTGCGGTCGTAGTCCGCACCCACTGTCACTTTGAAATCTCCGGGCAGCGCGGACACCGGCTGAATCCAGCGCAGGGTGCCACCGTGAAACTCGCGGTCGAAGTCCACCACACCGCCGCCACGCTGGCTGTTGGAGGCCACCGTGCGCGGAATCGACAGGTACTGGATGACGCTGCGTTGCCCGGCGTACAGGTTGAACTGCAAGGTGGCGTCGCCGAAGTAACGCTCGTAGTTCATGCCCAGTTGCTGATGATCGATGCTCTTGCGCGTGTTGTAGGTCTCTGCAACCGAGGCCACCGAACGCGGGTCTTGCTTGTAGGCATCCCAGGTCTGGCCGAGGGGGTCCTGGGTATTGTTCTGCTCCAGGCTGCTGTAGATCAGCGCCAGGTGGGAGTCTTCGTCAGGGTTGAGCGTCAGCTTGCCGAAGGTCTGGTCACGCCGGGCCGCGCTGTGGTCGCGATAGCCATCGGTGTCCATGCGCGAGGCATCCAGCACAAAGCCTGCCGTCTCGTTGCCGCCCTGGGCCGACAGATGATTCTTGTTGAAGCCGTCGCTGCCAAAGGTGGTTTCTGCGCCGACAGTGGCCGGCCCCTGGCCGTCGCGGGTGAACATCTGGATCACGCCGCCGGCATTGCTGCCATAGATGGTCGAGGCCGGGCCGCGCAAGACTTCGATGCGGTCCGCCACATCGAGGTTAAGAGACGCCGCCTGCCCCTGGCCATCGGGGGTGCTGGCCGGGATGCCGTCGCTGAACAGCTTCAAGCCACGGATGCCGAAGGCCGAGCGTGCGCCATATCCCCGCGAGGAAATCTGCAGATCCTGGGCGTAGTTCTGACGGTTCTGCACCACCAGCCCCGGCACCCGTGACAGCACCTCGGACAGGTTCACGCCGAGCTGGCCGTCGGTGCCTCTGGACAGGTCAACGGTGTCGATGGAAAACGGCAGCTCGAAACTGGAGGTCGGCGCATAGCTGCCGGTGACCACTGTGGGCTCGGCAATTTCGACCGTCGAGGCAGTGGAGTCTGCATAGCCCAGGCTGCTCGTGCCTACGCCCCAGCAAAAGAGGGTCAGGTTGAGGGGGACGCTCAAGCTGGAGCGGGTAAAGCGAGGTGACATCTGAAACTTCCTGTTTTAGCGGGCAGCGCATAGGCGATGATCAAGGGGGGCGCGATTATCCGTGGTCCCGGCGCCGGTTGCACCCCCGCAGACGCATTTCCCGAGGCCTTCCTAAAATGAACTCCCGCAAGTCGCAGCCCCCTAACCAGAAACACCTACAATAACCACCTGAAATCCAACGCTGGTTGCGCTTGTACCCGCAAGCCCCGGCGATGAGAGGTATGCAATGGCTCACGCTTTCCTGAAAGGCCTGGTCGCGATCCTGCTGGCGGGCGCCACGAGCCTGGCGGCTGCGGATGAGCCCGCGATCCGGGTGGTCACCGAAGAGCTTCCCCCGTACAACATGTCAGAGAACGGAAGCGTAACGGGGCTGAGCACGGAGATCGTGCGGACGGTCATGAAAGGCGTGGGGGCCTCTGCGAACATCGAGATCCTGCCCTGGGCACGGGCCTATGACCTGGCGCTGCACACCGAAAACGTGCTGATCTACTCCATCGCCAGGACGGCCGAGCGCGAGCCTCTGTTCAAATGGGTCGGCGCCATTGCACCGACGCGATGGTACCTCTTCAGCCTGTCGGATCGCCCGATCCAGTTGACGACCCTGGACGATGCTCGCCGCTACCACATCGCAACGGTCAACCAGGACGTCGGCGAGCAATACCTGATCGCCCATGGATTCGTAGTGGGCAAGGAGTTGCAGTCCAGCAGCATGTACGAAAACAACTACCGCAAGCTTAAAGTGGATCACGTCGAGCTGTGGATTTCCAACGAGTTGAACGCCATCAACCTGATGCGCAAGAACGGTGACGATCCCGACACCACCATGGTGCGCTCATTGCCCCTGCCTGAACTGTCGAGTGAGAACGGGCTATACATGGCGTTCAGCCCGGGCACGCCGGACGAAACGGTGAACCGCTTCAAGGCCGAGCTTGAAAGGATCCGGCGCGACGGTACCTATGCAGCCATCCTCGACAAATGGCTCAAGGGTGCCGGGCCTGTACATTGATTCGGCCCCTGTCGCGCAGCCAGGCCACCGAGTCCTCGGGCGACATCGGTTTGGCGATCAGATAGCCCTGCACCAGCACGCAGCCCAACCTTCTCAAGACTTCAAGTTCTTGCGCGGTTTCCACGCCTTCGCTCACACACTCCAGGCCCATGTCGGCGCTCAGCGCCAGCAGCGACTTGACGATCTTGTAGCTGGCCGGATTGCTCTGAATGTTGGTAATGAATGAGCGGTCGATCTTGAGCTTGGTCAGCGCCAGCCCGTGCAACTGACTGAGGCTGGAATAGCCGGTGCCGAAGTCATCCAGCGAGATGCCGCAGCCCAGGGTGCGAAAGGTCTGGACAGCCCACTGGGCCTGCTCGATGTCCTGTATCACGGCTGTCTCGGTGATCTCGAAATCAATGCGAGCCGGATCGATTCCGCTTTCCTCGATCAGCCTGACGAGGGTGCGCACCGCTTCCCTGGAGCCGCAATCATGGGCTGACAGGTTGAACGCCAGGCGCACATCGTGCGGCCATGCCATCGCCCCGGCCAAGGCCTTCCTGAGCAAGGGCACGGTCAAGCGGTTGATCAGCCCCAGACGTTCAGCGACGGGTATGAATTGACCGGGGGCCACCGGGCCGAGCTGAGGGCTCGTCCAGCGAGCCAAGGCTTCGAACGCCACCGTGTTGCCCGAGCGGATGTCGAGAATCGGCTGGTAGACGACACTGAATTCCTGCGCCACATCGGCCTTGCGCAACCCCTGCTCCGTGCGGATATCGCGGTTCAGGTCCAGGTAGTGGGCCGCCGAAAACTGGCAGATGCTGCCCGGCCCTTCGCGCTTGCTCTGGTACAGCGCGTAGTCGGCGAACTCGTAGGCCTGGGTGGCATCGCTGGCCATGTCCGGGTAGATCACAAAGCCCAACGAGGCACTGATGGACACCTGAATGTCACCGATGCTGAAGGGCTCCTGGAGTAACGTCTGGATGTCAGTCCCCAGCGCTGCCAACACGTCTTGTGACGCATCTTTTTTCAGCAGGCCGAACTCGTCGCCGCCCAGACGCGCCATGTGCAGGCCGTCGCTTTCGTAGCCCATCAGGCGCTGCCCCACCTGGAACAGCAGCTTGTCACCGACGCTGTGGCCATAGAGATCGTTGACCGGCTTGAAGCCGTCGAGATCGATGAGGCCTACGGCAAAACGTGACTGCTGCTCGGAGGCACTGGCCAGATGATCGTCCAGCAAAGCGAAAAACTGCCGACGGTTCGGCAGCCCGGTGAGGCTGTCCTGATTGGCCAGCCGTTCATTGTCGGCGCTGAGTTTCTCGGTATGGGCCTGGATGTTCACCAGCCGGGTGAAATCCTTGTAATGGTCTTGAAGCACCCAGATCATTGCGGCAGACACCAGCAGTACGTTGACTGCCATCGCCATGTAAACGTAAGTGCCGGTGGACACGAAAAAGCCGATGAAGGCGATGTTGACCACGGCCGTGGTGATCAGGGCGGCGGAACGCAGGTGCATCATGCAGAAGATGCAGGCTATCACGGTGATCGCCATGTAGAACGCAATGTGCGAACGGGAGTAGGCATCGCCGTAGGGATACAGCGCCAACGCCCAGGCCGTGAAGCCAAACGCCAGGAACACCGCCAGCCGATTGGTGCGGGTGAGCGTCTGCAGGATGGCGTCAGGGTGGGCCGGCACACCGCGCTTGCGCCACCACAGCATGGCCCGCAGGCTGCCGACCCCGGTCAGAAGCGCAGGCAGGTACACCGCGAGCCAGCGCGGGGCCAGATGCACGTGGGTGAAGGCCAGGGCGATGGTGTTCACCAGCAGGATGACGTACATCACCGGCAGTTGCCGGGACAGTGCAACGTACTGCGCATTCAGCAGTTTTGCGTTGTCACGGTCCACGGAAAACAGTGCCCTGAACCGCGAGAAAAGGTTGTCTCTCATTGATCGGGAAGTCCCGCAGCGCTCACAACCGTTACCATTTCAACTTTCCACCGGTTCTATCGACGTTGTTCAGGATCATTCCTGTGTACTCGGCTTGCCTGCTCATTTCTGAAGACCGTTCGTAAGTAAGGCGCAGACATGATCTTCAACACGTTTTTCAAGGCCGCTGGATGAATGGAAAGATACGAAGTTCGCACTCGAGCGGATTGATTTTTATCCGTTCTTGGCGCACGACCAGAAGTCTGCAGGAGCGCGCTTGCCCGCGACGGCGGTGGGTCATTCGACATCGAGGCGTGGGGTCACGCCTCGGAACGTCCGGAATTCAAGGCAGCCTGGATGCACGCGACAAGGGGTTGTTCGTCGAACGGCTTGGTCAGATACCCCGCAGCCCCGAGGCGTTGCGCCGCGAGCCTGGGCGCGGGCTCGGCGGAGGCTGTCATGAAGATCACCGGTATCTGGACGCCCTGCGCGATGAGGTGCTCGCACATGTTCAGGCCACTCATGCCCGGCATCTGTATGTCAGATATCAGGCAATCGGTGACTCCCATGAGTTCAGAGCAGAGGAAGTGTTCGGCGCTGTCGAACAACTGAATGGTGTACCCATACGAACGCAGCAGACTGCCGAGAGAGAGCCGAACATAATCATCATCGTCGACAATCGATATAATCGCAGGAGTGGGCAATTTACGTACCTTGCGTTGATAAGGTACAAGTCAAATGACTTCGCCTGCTCGCACAATACGCCTTCACATTTCCCGCTTAATCATACTTGCGTATAAATCAACGTTTGATGGCCAGGTTCAATGTCTCAGCCATGCGCACCAGTTCGGCGAAGGTCTTGGCTTGCATCTTTCGCATGACACTGGCCCGATGGATTTTCACGGTGATTTCACTCAGGCACACCTCACCTGCGATCTGCTTGTTCATCAATCCCGACGCTGCCAGCGCCATGATGCCCTGCTCCCGCACCGTCAGGCTCTGGTAGCGGCTGCGCAGGCCGGCCAGCCCTTTGTTGACCTCGCGCTGTTCCAGATCCTTGCTCAATGCCAGCGCGACGGCATCCAGCAGGTCCTGCTCGCGAAACGGCTTGGCCAGAAAATCGATCGCGCCGGCTTTCATCGCACGTACCGTCATGGCGATGTCGCCATGCCCGGTCATGAAGACGATTGGCACGGTTTCCTCTTTCCTGACCAGTTCGTTCTGGAAATCCAGCCCGCTGACACCTTGAAGCCTCACGTCCAGAACCAGGCAACACGGCGCATCTGGCCGCTTGAAATCAAGAAAGTCCGCCACTGACGCGAAGATTTCCACGCGCAGGCCGATGGAACGAAGCAAGCTGCTCAAGGACTCGCGCAGCAGTTGATCGTCATCGACAATGTAGACAATAGAGGCTGGGGTAGTCATTTCGCCAACGGCCTGAAGTGTGCCCACGGTTATCATTCCTTGTTCGTAAAGAGCCTGACGCCCGGAACGCGCAACGCCTCTGAGTGGTGTACGGCGAGTGCAGGCCAGTTGCAGACATCACCCCTTACCCCCACTCACGCACTGTCTTCTGTCGCCGCGCCAGGCGAATGTACAGGCGACCTACTGTAAAAAGTTACCGCGCAGGTCGATAGGACATAAACCCCTGTATTTCAGCCATTTGTTCAGACACATACATTCGTGATTGCGGTCCGCAGCGTTGAACGAGAGGCCTACCCAAGGCCGGTTTTCACTGTAAAGTGAGCGTGCTGAATATCCTGTGCAAGCGCACTGTGACTGGCCGTCGTATCTGGAAAACCTATGGCAGAACAAATACCGTTGACTCCATTCAAATCGGTTGGGTGCGCTGAGTGTCGGAACCTCGATAACCTGGGTTTCAGCTTCACCATGGCGTTCCAGCCAATCTTCAATGTCAGGACAGGCTTGCCGTACGCCTACGAAGCCCTTGTTCGTGGTCTCAATGGCGAATCCGCTGCCAGCATCCTGGGATTGGTGAATGATCAAAACCGATACCGCTTTGATCAGGCGTGCCGGGTGCGAGCCATTGAGCTCGCGGCGGAACTGGGCCTCCCCGCGATCCCGGACTGCAAGCTCAGCATCAACTTCCTTCCCAATGCCGTGTACAGGGCCGAAACCTGCATTCGTGCAACACTGGAAGCTGCCCGCACGTTTGACTTCCCGGTTGAGCGCCTGATGTTCGAGGTCACCGAAGGGGAGCGAGTCGACGACCCTGATCACCTGAAATCCATCTTTCAGGAGTACGAGCGCCAGGGTTTCACGACCGCAATCGATGATTTTGGATCAGGGTATTCCGGACTCAACTTCCTCGCGATGTTTCAGCCCAACGTTCTCAAGATCGACATGGCGCTGACACGCGGTATTGACCGGGATGGAGTACGGCGCGCCATTGTTGAAGGCATCGTACTGGTATCTGAGCGGCTGGGTATTACCGTCGTGGCCGAAGGCATCGAGACGCTTGAAGAACGAGACACGCTGCTGGCGTTGGGCGTCGATCTCATGCAGGGCTTTCTTTTTGCCAAACCCGCCGTGGGCAAACTGCAGACAATGCCGCAGGCGTTGATCCCTGCATCTCGCCGCACCTGATCCAGGCCTCTGCACGCCCCGGTTCCGCCCTGCCCGTTGGCAAGCCGGCGGGCGCCCCTTTCGCACTCGTCGGCGCGGCCTGTCACTCGGTTGGCGAGTCGATGTCGATGTCAGACGCTCGGTCCGGTGATCTTTTTATTCTGAACCATACAGGGCTGAAGGACTCAGCTTAATGGACGGATGCGACATCAGAATCTCCCAGTTTCGCCTGGATACTCCGGGTTCTGATCTCTCCCGCTGGGCGATGGTCCTGAAAGCTGATGCCTCGACATCCTCAAATTTCCCCACCAAAGGAATGATCCATGACGTCCAAACTCTCAATCGCTGCTTTATCCATCACTCTATTCTGCGCAGTTTCAAGCGTTTCCTACGCGGCTGATGAACCTGGCGTGACGCTCAATCGCCCTGGAACCGGGGACAGGGAATACAAAGTGGGCGATCCCGTGCCTGACGAATATCAACGTGAAAGCATGGAAGTCAAAGACTGGAAAAGTCGGCACTTGAAGGCGCCCGCCGAGCACGAGCAATGGGTGCAAATCAACGGCAAATATGCCTTGATCAGTGTGCCGACGGGCACCATCAAGGAAATGGTCAACAAGTGATGGGGAGGCGTTCAGCCATATCGCCACCAAGCTTGGCAGTCGGGGCCGCATTCACAAACAGCCCGTGCAGGGCACGGGCAACTTCCTGGCTCAAGCGCCACAGGATGCGGTCCTGCCTGCCTTGAATCAAAAGAACGTGTAGGTGTAGTTGAAGATCAGTCGGGTCTGGTTGGTGTCGACAATCGGACTGCCGCCGCCACGGTAGATGCCGTGGCGCAGGGTGGTCCCAAAGCCCTTCAACGGCCCGGATGGCACCACGTAATCGACGCGCATGTCAGTTTCCCACTCGTGGGTGTCAGGGCCGGTGCCATTGGCGGCCCTGGCGTCTTCACCACGCAGGTAGGCCACCGAGGTCTTCAGGCCCGGCACCCCGACGCTGGAGAAATCATAGGCGTACTGGGCCATGGTGGTGTTCTCGCCAGCGCGGGAGAAGTTGCCCACCACCGCGTCCGACCAGGAATAGAACGACGCCCCGCCCTCCCCGTCGTTGCGCCCGCGACCATCGACCACGTTGGCCTGGTTGGCCCAGACGAAGCCGCCGTCACTTGACACATGCTGATAACCCAGACTCAGGCTATGGCCGTGCAGGGTGTAGGTGAAGGTGGCGATGCCAGTGTCGTTGTCCACCTCGCCCGGATCCTTCGCGTAGCCACCGTTGTTGTTGAAGCGGTAGCCGACATCGCCGTTGGCCCCGTCCGAGCGGCTTCTGAAATAGCGCAGGTCAGTCTTGAAGCTCTGGCTCTCGCTGATCGGCAGGACATGCTGCAGGCCGAAGAAATGCTGGGTGTAGAAGTCTTCAAGGTTGGCGTAGTAGTACTGCAGCGTGAGGTTTTTCGTAGCCTTCCAGTCACCACCAGCGAAGCGGAATTTGTTGCTGTCCCGTGTAGCACCGGCTACCGATAGGCCCGAACTGTTAGTCGAGGCTCGGCCCCGAGCGCTCTCGATCTGGCCACCCGTGAGGGTGAGGTTGTCGATTTCCCTTGAGGTGAACATGAACCCACCGAACGTCTGCGGCAGCAGCCGGCTTTCGTTGGCGATCAGGATCGGCAGGTTCGGCGACAGCGTGTTGCCGTAGCGCAGTTCGGTTTTCGAGAACCGCAGCTTGGCTGTGGCACCCCCGGCACTCCACTCATGGGGCGCCGAACCATCGCTGTCGCTGGGGGTGAAGGTGTTGCTGTCCGGGTGGTGGCCCTTGCCGCCATCCAGGTGGATGCCCACCAGGCCCTGCAGGTCGAGACCGAAGCCTACGGTGCCCTCGGTGAAACCGGACAGGTAATCGACCTTGAAGGCCTGCGCCCACTCGCGCTGGTCCTTGCCGCCTTCGTGGTTGTCGACGTCGTAGTAATAGTTGCGCGCGTTGACCGTCAACTTGCTGTCTTCGATGAACCCTGCGTGAACCACCTGTGCAACGCCAAGCGCCGCGGTGGTCATCATCAGGCGCGCGGGGAATCTGCTCTTTGTGCTCATTGTCCTGCTCACTCTTGTTGTGTGCGTGCAGCCGATACCGCCGCATTTATTGTTCGGGTGCTGCGCGATGGGCGCAGTGCCCAACCGGTCAGAGGCTGTGGCGGAGCAAGGCTAGAGCAGGCAGCGAGCGGCAAATAGCGGGGCTGCGGACAAACAGTTTTTACATGCTGGGGGGGTAATCGGCAGCGTAGACAGCAACAAGGCGGACAGCCGATCCTCATTGTTCAGCCTGCTGAAAACTCATTTCGGCGCCGGGGCGTATAAGCGAACGGTCGGTCTGGATAGAGTCCTGCCATCTCGATTTCCCCTATCTCCCGTCATTCGGGACCCCAGGAGTTTCCAATGGCAGACACCGCGCAAGACTATCAGCCCGCCGGCTATATGCCTGACAAGATATGGCAACCGAAGACCGAGTACGGCGGCCAATTCGCAAGCATCAACCGCCCTGACTCGGGCGCGCGATTCGACCAGCCGCTGCCAGTCGGCAAGCACCCGCTTCAGCTGTATTCCCAAGGCACCCCCAACGGGCAGAAGGTGACGATTCTGCTGGAGGAATTGCTGGCGCTGGGGCACACGGGCGCCGAGTACGATGCCTGGCTGATCGACATCTTCAAGGGCGATCAGTTTGGCAGCGGGTTCGTCGGCATCAACCCGAACTCGAAGATCCCGGCGCTGGTGGACCGTTCGATGAACCCGGCCCTGCCCGTCTTTGAAAGCGGCTCAATCCTCGTCTATCTGGCGGAGCGCTTCGGCGAGTTCCTGCCGACAGAGCCACGAGCACGGGCGCAGACCTTCAACTGGCTGATGTGGCAGATGGGCACCGCGCCTTTCGTGGGCGGCGGGCTGGGCCACTTCTACGCTTACGCGCCGATCAAGATCGAATACGCCATCGACCGCTACGCCATGGAAACCAAGCGCCAGTTGCACGTGCTGGACACCCATCTGGCAACGCGGGAATACCTGGCGGGCGATCAATACACCATCGCCGACATGGCGGTGTGGCCGTGGCATCCGGGCAGCCTGTTTGGCGTCTACAACACTCACCAGTACCTCGAAGTCGAGCAGTACAGCCACCTGCTGCGCTGGTATCACGCCATTGCCGCACGCCCCGCCGTGGCCCGGGGCCGCATCGTCAATCGCACGTCCGATGCACCGGGAACCTTTCTGCGCGAGCGTCACGACGCCGCTGATTTCGCGCCGTTTTTCAAGTAGCCACTCCGGTGTGGCCGTGATCAGTGCAGGGTGCTGGTGTTCGCGCACAGCTCGGCGATCCAGTCGACGAACACCCGCACCTTGGTCGAGAGGTGACGGTTTTCCGGGTACACGGCGTACAGCGGCAGCGGCTCGTTGGCCCAGTCGTCGAGCACGGTAACCAGACGCCCCTCCCGCACCCAGGGCGCCAGCAGGAAATCCGCCATCTGAATAATACCCAGTCCCGACAGGCCTGCTGCGGTGTAGGCATAGCTGTCGCTCAAGGCGACGGGGCTGGACAGGGCCACATGCACACGCTCCTCATCTCGGGTGAAGTACCAGTCGAACATCTTGCCGGTGCGCGCGGAGAAGTAATTCACGCAACGGTGCTGCGCCAGATCGTTGGGGTGCAGCGGGCGGCCATGGCGTTCCAGGTAGGCCGGCGAGGCACAGGTAGCGTAGTGCATCGTCCCGACAGGCCGGGCGATCAGGCGCGAATCGGCAAGCTGTCGGCCGCCGCGTATGGCGCAGTCCACGCCCTCTTCGACCAAGTCCACCGGGCGGTCGCTGCACCCCAGTTCCAGTTGAATGTCCGGATAGCGCTCGAAGAAATCCGGCAACGCCGGGACAATCACTTCGCTGGCAAGGCCGGTTGGCACATCGACCCGCAAACGCCCTGAAGGGCTGAGACGGCTTTGCGAGACGGCCTCTTCGGCGTCACGCACCTCGCGCAATATGCGAAGGCAGCGCTCGTGGAACGATGCGCCGTCGGCGGTGACGCTGACGTGGCGTGTCGTACGGTTCAGCAGCTTGACCGACAGCGACGCTTCCAGCGACTGAATGAGAGTGGTAACAGTCGCTTTCGGCAACTTCATGTTTTCCGCCGCGCGGGTGAATCCTCCCGTGTCCACGACCTGGACGAAGACTTCCATTGCCAGCAATTTGTTGATCAAGGTCCTGGCCCCTGGCCGTGGGTGAAAGCCCATCATAAAGGGCGACAGCGCAAAGGGGGTCGATTTTCAGGAGGCTGACCGCGACCCCGTAGCAGCCGGGCTTGCCCGCGGGTGGGCCTCAAGGTCGCCCCGCCGGCAAGCCGTGCTGCTACGGGACGGTGTAATCTGCCAGCATGCAGGCAATGAAAACGGGGAACCTCTCTCACTGGACGTTTTCAGAGCTTTGTTGCGAAGCGAGCGCACGGACCACCACGGCCACTGGAGCAACCCGATGTTTCACCTGATGTTCACCACCCCTTGCCTGTATGTGACCGTGCGGTTCATCTGGCCGATGCCCTGGCCGCTGGCAGCTCGGCTGGCCGGTGCGCTGTTGCTGCTGCTCGCCTCGCAATATCACCTGTATTCCCGGCTCTCGTCCGGCAGCGTGTTCGACCCGGAATTTCCCCGTGCGGTAGTGATTCTCTTCAATTGGGCGTTTGGCGCGATATTGCTCATCGCGGTGCTGCAGATCGTGCTGGACCTGGGCACGCTGTTGACGATGCTGGTTCGCCAGCGCTGGCTGACCATCCCTGCCACCCTGCGTTACGCCGCAGGCGGCGCAGCACTGGTGCTGGCGGCCATCGGCGTGCATCAGGCAATGCGCGTGCCGCCGGTGAAGGACATCGAGGTCGCCATCAAGAACCTGCCCCCGCAGTTCGAGGGCTACAAGATGTTGCAACTCACCGACATGCACATCAGCCGGCTGTTCGACGAGCCGTGGGCGCGCGCGGTGGTCAAGCGCTCCAACGCGCTGGGGGTGGACCTGATCGTGGTCACCGGTGACCTGATTGACGGCCCGATCAGCGCCCGTACCCGAGACGTGGCGCCGCTGCACGACCTGTACGCCACCGACGGGGTGTTCGTGATCCCGGGCAACCATGAATACTTCTTCGATAACGAAGCCTGGATGCAGTACTTCGTGTCACTGGGCATGACGCGCCTGAACAACAGCCATGCGCTGATCGAACGGGGCGGCGCGCAGCTGATACTGGCCGGCGTGACGGACCTCAGTGCGCCACGGGCGGGGCTGCCCGGCCCGGACCTCAAACAAGCGCTGACCGACGCCCCCGCCAACACGCCGATCATCCTGCTCGACCACCAGCCACGCAACGCCCGGCAATCCGCCCGCCAAGGCGTGGCGTTGCAGTTGTCGGGCCACACCCACGGCGGCATGATCCGCCCCCTCGCCCCGTTCATCGCCCGGGCCAACGAAGGCTTCGTGTCCGGGTTTTATGACGTCGACGGCATGCAGCTCTACGTCAACAACGGCACCGCCCTCTGGCCCGGATTCGCCTTGCGCCTGGGCGTCCCTTCGGAGTTGACGCGGATCACCCTCAAACGAGCCGTGGGCCCAGGCTGAAAAGTCGCAGCCTTCTCACTGCCAAAGATTGACAGCCGCAGGGATCGCTGGCTATAAATAGGGTGTTGTACGACGACAGACGATAAATCGTCCGTTCACCTCTAAAAATAAAAAATGAGTGTCGGTCACCACCATGAATTCGACTTCCTTGTTCATCTCCCCGAATGCCCTGCCCTGGGCCACTCATTTGCTACGTCAGCGTTATGCCATATCGGGTCCTCCCGAGAATCTGGTTGCCACCCCGCCGCACCGCACTTGTTAGACGTCTGACTCCAGGGCCTCGCGCTCCGGAGACGTACACGTGCACTCTCGTAAACAGCCGAGAGACCATCACCCCTCCAAGAATAAAAGTGATGCCATGAACCCGAACGAATCCACCCATCCGCAAAGCCTCACCCGGGCGGCAACCCGGTCTGTCGGTAAATACCGCTGGACCATCTGCGCGCTGCTGTTTTTCGCCACCACGGTCAACTATCTGGATCGCCAGGTGCTCAGCCTGCTGGCGCCGGACCTGTCCACGGAGTTTGGCTGGAGCAACACCGACTACGCCAACATCGCCTCGGTGTTCCAGTTCGTCTATGCCATCGCGATGATTTTCGCCGGGCGCGTGGTCGACAAGATCGGCACCAAGACCGCGTACGTGGTGGCCATCGGCGTCTGGTCCACCGGCGCGGTCATGCATGCGTTCGCGGTGCCGCTGGGCCAGGGGATCGGCGCGATCACCACGGCGTTGGGCTTCGCGGCGATTCCGGTGTCCATTGCAGGTTTCATGCTGTCACGGGCGGTGCTGGCCATCGGTGAGGCGGGTAACTTCCCCATTGCGATCAAGGCCACGGCTGAATATTTCCCGAAGAAAGAGCGCTCGTTCGCCACCGGGATCTTCAACTCCGGCGCCAACGTCGGCGCGATCGCAGCGCCCATCTGCGTGCCGCTGATCGCAGCGATGTGGGGTTGGGAATCGGCGTTCATCGTGATCGGCCTGCTGGGCTTCGTATGGCTGGGCTTCTGGGTGGCGATGTACGACAAACCGGATCAGCAGAAGCGTCTGACTGAAGATGAACTGGCCTACATCCGCAGCGACGAGGCCGAGCAGGTCAAGGCCGCTCCGGTGCCGGGCGCGCCTGCCAAGAAAGTCTCATGGTTCAAGCTCCTGACCTACCGCCAGACCTGGGCCTTTGCCTTCGGCAAGTTCATGACCGACGGCGTGTGGTGGTTCTTCCTGTTCTGGCTGCCAACATACCTGTCTGCGCAATACGGCATGAAAGGCGCGGCCATCGTGATGCCGTTGTTCGTGCTGTACAGCATGACCATGGTCGGCAGCATCGGCGGCGGCTGGTTCCCGAGCTACTTCATGGCCCGTGGCGACAAGCCCTACGACGGCCGCATGAAAGCCATGTTCGTGATCGCCCTGTTCCCGCTGCTGGTGCTGCTGGCGCAACCCCTGGGTTACATCAGCTTCTGGGTGCCGGTGCTACTGATCGGCATCGGCGCATCGGCACACCAGGCGTGGTCCTGCAACATCTTCACCACCGTGTCCGACATGTTCCCGCAGAAGACCGTCGCCTCTGTGGTCGGCATCGGCGGCATGGCGGGCGGCCTGGGCGGCGTGGTCATGACCAAGATCGGTGGCTGGGTGTTCGACTACTACAAGTCGATCAATGACATCCACACCGGCTACATGATCATGTTCGCCATCTGCGCCCTGGCTTACCTGGTGGCGTGGAGCGTGATGAAAGCCCTGGTGCCGCGCCACAAGGAAATCACCGATCTCTGATCGGCCCTCTACAACCGGATTCTCACGGTCGCCCGTGGATACAGGCGGGGCGTATATCGCCCCGATTACAACAAAAAGGAAATATCGATGACCAGGTCCAGACTGCTGTTGGGTTTTGTATGTTTGTTTTCGGGCTATGTCGCCGCAGCACCGTCTGCGGACGAACAGGATGTCGCCAAGGCTGTCGATAAAATGACCCAGGCGATGCTGCACAAGGACACCAAGGCCTTGGCCGCCCTGACCTCGGAGAAGGTCACCTATGGCCATTCCAGCGGCAAGATCCAGAACAAGGATGAATTCATCGCCGACATCGAAACCGGCCGCAGCGGCTTCAAGACGCTGCAGATGCTCAACCAGAAAATCACCATGGACGGCGACGTCGCCCTGGTGCGCAACCACTTCTCCGCCCAGGCGGTGAACAGTGGCGTGGAAGTCCCGACCGAGATCGAGAACTTCCAGATCTGGCAGAAACAGAAAGGCCAGTGGCTGCTGATCGGCCGTCAGGCTTTCAAGTTCTGATCCAGTTGCAGCGGCCTGTCGGCGCGGGTGATCGTTGATCGCCACGCCGGCAGGCCAGGTGCTGGCGATCGATCCAGCATTCATCAGTTCACCCCTGCCCGCCCGATCCCAAGGGCGCGACTCGAACCCCGATAAATCGCTTTGAACCCGACAGATCCCGAGCGTTGTACTAGCCTCAAGATCCTCATGAAGGGAGTCACGCGATGAAAACATCTGTGTTCAACACGCTGCTGTGCTGCACCCTGCTGGTACTGGTCGGTTGCGCCAGTTCCCGGGTCGATCCGAGCCAGTACTCAGGTTTTCTGAAGGACTACAGCCGTCTCAAGCCGGCTGAAAGCGCCACTGGGGCGCCGGTAATGCGCTGGATCGATCCGGACATCAGGCCGGGACAATACAGCCGGGTGTACATCGAGCCGAGCCAGTTCTATCCCAAGCCCCAGCCCACGGCGGTGATCTCCGCGCAGACGCTGCAATCGATCACCCGCTACTTTGATGCCGCGCTTAAGCGCGAACTGGGCAAGGATCTGGCACTGGCGCAGGGTCCGGGGCCCGGCACCATCATCGTACGCCCGGCGATCACCGCAGTATCGACCCACAACGAAGGCCTGAAACCGTATGAGGTCGTTCCCATCGCGCTGGTGGCGGCGGCTGTGAACACAGCTTCCGGCGGGCGCGACCAGAGCGTCGACATCGCCACCGAAGCGGCGTTTCTGGATGCCGACAGCAACAGAGTGCTGGCCCAGGTGGTGCGCAAGGGTGCGGGCAAGCCGCTGGAAAACGACAAGACCCAACTGACCCTGGACGACGTCAAACCGGTGCTCGACGCCTGGGCCACCGACATGCGCCTGAGCTTCGAAAAACTCAAGGCCGGCAAATAGCGTCGCGGGTTCTGTCGCATACACCGCCCCGCCGGCAAGCCGGACTGCTACGAATGATCTCCACCGGCCCTGTAGGAGCGCGCTTGCCCGCGATGGCATCCGCAAGATCGCCAACGCCGGCAAGCCGTGCTGCTACGGGGTTACAGGCCAGCTGCAAACCTCGCGGACGTTCCACCCCGAACCCGCTATTTCAACCAGTTCTTCACCCGCGCCGAGTCTTCACGGCATCCGTGGGCAAACGCGGAGGTCAGCCATTCCCGGCGGCGTTCGTTGGGTTCGGACGACGACATCGCCAACCCGTAGTAGCCCTCGGCGCGGAACTCTTCAAGGCTCAGGTTCAAAGGGCGTGCGTTGTCCTGAACCCAGGCGATCGGGTCCTCGCCCGGCTGCAGGGCCGGCTTGTGCTTGGGATAGCAATAGGGGAACGTGGTTGGCAGCGGATAGTCCGCCTTATAGGGGTCGTCGCCCTGCACAACCGTCTCGAGAAGGGCCAGACGCTTGTTCAACTCATCGGTTGGCGGGTAGCTGAGGGCGCATTTGGCGTACTCCAGCGCGCCGGCTGTCAAACCCAGCGCCGCCGCCTGACCATACAGTGCGCACACCGCGTCCTTGCTGCCCAACGGTTTTTCGGCAAACAGCAACCTGGCCTTCAAATGAAAGGCAACCGCGTGCCCCGCCGCAGCGGCGTTGTCCAGGTGAGCCTTGAGTTGCTGGTGGCTTTCGGTCATCCGCGTGATGATCGCTTCGGCCTGCTGCTTGTCGGCGCCTTCCTGTTGCGAAAGCGCCATCAGCGCGTCTTTCTCGTCAACCAGATCGTCAAGGGCCTTCAACGCTGCGTGGTATTCACCGGTGGCTTGCGCACTCGGCGCGGCGGGCGCCGCGAAAGCCGACGTCGCGGCAAGGGACACCGCTAACACGGCGAGAGATCGGGGGATCATGCAAAGCTTCCTGTCATGCTGAACCTCAAGGATAGGTGCGGCTGCGCAGGACCGATGCCTGGCCAGGCCACCAGACGGTATCGTCCGCAACCGCAAAATCCTTAGGCCCTCACTGCCCTCAGCGCAGAAACTCCTCCGTGGAAACCACCTTCGCATAGCCAAACCGCAGCGCCGCCATGAACGCCGCATGGACCTGGACCGACGGCACGCTGACGCCGTTGAACTCCAGATCATGGGTTGCGCAGGCATCGTGGATGACGGTGGTCTTGAAGCCGAAATCGTCAGAGGCGCGGGTCACGGCGTCGATGCACATGTGGCTCATGTTGCCGATGACGGTCACGTTCTCGATCTCGCGAGCCTGCAGGATCGCCAACAACCGGGTCTCGCGGTGCGGATTCATGAAGTGCTTGAGAATCACCGTTTCGTCAGGCAGGGCCGCAGCCTTGGGATGCAGTTGCGCGCCTTCGCTGCCGGGTACGAAGAACGGCGCATCCGGGGACGGCGTTTCGTGGCGGATGTGGATGACCAGATCACCCTGCGCTCGCGCGGCGGCAATGATGCGCGCAGCGTTATCGGCCGCTGCCTGGACGTTCGCCAGCTGCCATTTGCCGCCAGGGAAGTAGTCATTCTGGATGTCGACGACGATCAGTGCAGTGTTGCTCATGGGAAACTCCGGGGAGAAAAGGTGGCTGCAGCTTCAATAGTCCGCAGAAGTAGCGGACCGAGGCGGTATTCGCCGTTGAATCCAGTATCGATCCCGCCAGAAATGTTGAGAATTCCCGGCTTGGGCAATTGACTGTTTCACCCGGAGAAATCAATCGTCGATTTCTCAACACACTCTTACGGCACTGCGAATGATTCAGGCCACGAGCGCTTTCGTCTGGCAGTCGCTAGACTTCGCCTTCGGTTTCAACCCAGGGTAAGAAGAACAGGCCATGCTGACCGAACTCAGTAGCTACCTCGACGCGTTCATCGCCACCGCCGACGAGGGCAGTTTTTCGGCGGCTGCCCGGCGGATGGGGCTGACGCCGGCGGCAGTCAGCAAGAGTGTCGGGCAACTGGAGGCGCGGGTCGGCGTGCGGCTGTTCCAGCGCAGCACCCGCAGCCTGGCGCTGACGTCCGATGGCGAACGCCTCTATGCCCAGGTGCGCCTGCCCTGGGGCGAGATCGGCGATGCCCTCACCGACCTGCGCCAGGGCGCGGGCAAGCCGGCGGGCACGCTGAAGGTGTCGCTGGCCTACACGGTCGGGCGCGAGTACTTCGTGCCGATGATGGACGAGTTCGTGCGTCGCTACCCGGACGTGGTGCCCGATCTGCATTTCGATAACCGCCAGGTCGATCTGATCAACGAAGGCTTCGACGTGGCCATCGGTGGCGGCATCGAGTTGACCGACGCCCTGATCGCACGGGAGCTGGCGCGTCTGCGCATCGTGCTGGTGGCCTCCCCGACCTACCTGAAGGAACATCCGACGCCGGAGCACCCACAGGAGCTGACGCGCCATCGCGGGCTGTTGCGCCGGGTGCTGAGTTCCGGCCGGCTGGCCCCGTGGAAGCTGAAGAGTCATGCCGGCGAGGAAGTGGTGGCCAGCGTGCGCCCGGTGATGATCCTGGACGACCCCGAGGCCATGGCTCGTGCAGCCGCGACCGGCATGGGCATCGCCATGCTGCCGATCCCCCATGTATTGCCAATGCTTGAGCGCGGCGAACTGGTGCGGATACTCCCCGACTGGTACGCCGACTCACTGCCGCTGTCGATCTACTACACCAGCCGCAAACTGGTACCCGCCAAGGTCCGGGTGTTCGTGGATTTCATCGTCGAAGGGTTTCGCGCCAGCGGTCACGTGGCCCGCTTCAACAAGTGGTGAATTTACAACCATTGGTTGATGCTGAACCTGCCATCTGGCGACTACAGGTTTGGCCAGCAGCGGGTTAGCCTGTTGCCCAAATCCAGCCTTACCGGAAGCATCCCATGAAAAAGATCGGCTTTCTCAACTTCGGGCACTGGTCCACGTCCGCCCATTCCCAGGCCCGCTCCGCCGCTGATGTGCTGCTGCAATCGATCGACATGGCCGTCGCGGCTGAAGAACTGGGCGCGGACGGCGCGTTCTTTCGCGTCCACCACTTCGCCCGGCAACTGGCCTCACCCTTCCCGCTGCTGGCGGCGGTAGGCGCAAAAACCCGGCGCATCGAAATCGGCACCGGTGTGATCGATATGCGCTACGAGAACCCGCATTACATGGTCGAAGATGCAAGCGCCGCCGATCTGATCGCAGGCGGTCGCTTGCAACTGGGCATCAGTCGCGGCTCGGGGGAACAGGTCATCGAAGGCTGGCGGCATTTCGGGTATGCGCCCAATGAAGGCGAGACCCACGCCGACATGGCGCGCAGGCATACGGAAGTCTTTTATGAGTTGCTGCGCGGCAAGGGCTTTGCCCAGCCCAACCCACGGCCCATGTTCGCCAACCCACCGGGGCTGCTGCGCCTGGAGCCGCATTCCGAAGGCCTGCGGGACAGGATCTGGTGGGGCTCGGCATCCGACGCAACCGCCGTGTGGGCAGCGCAAATGGGCATGAACCTGCAGACATCCACCCTTAAGGTCGACGAAAGTGGCGAGCCCCTGCACATCCAGCAGGCCGAGCAGATCCGCCTGTATCGACAGGCCTGGAAGGAAGCCGGGCATACCCGCGAGCCGCGCGTGTCGGTGAGCCGCAGCATCTTTGCGATCACCAATGACATGGACCGTATGTACTTTGGCTCAAGCGACGAAAGCCAGGACACCATCGGCCTGCTGGACGGCCATATCCAGACCGTTTTCGGGCGTAATTACGCGGCCGAGCCGGATGTGCTGATCGAGGCACTGGCCAGGGATGAGGCCATCGCGGCCGCCGACACCCTGCTGTTGACCGTGCCTAACCAGTTGGGGGTGGAATACTGCGCCCACGTGATCGAGTCGATCCTCAAGCATGTCGCGCCTGGGTTGGGATGGCGCTAGCGGCCACAGGATCGCCGGTCACAAACCTCGCGTTCCATCCGCGCTCCTACAGGTGGGAATCTGAACACCGACCCCGTAGCAGCACGGCTTGCCGGCGGGGGCGTAGGCAAGATCGCTGACGCCGGCAAGCCGGACTGCTACGCGGGATGCGCGCGGGATGTGAATTCGACCCGTGGGGCGCTAACTCTTGCTCTTGTTTTTCTTCTTGTTAAACGCCTTCAACCGCGCACTCGCGTTCTGCACCGCGGCCATTTTCTCCGGGCGCTTCATGCCGCGCCATTTACGGATTTCCTCGCGGCTGCGTCCGCAACTCACGCACATCTCGCTGTTGAGCTGACACAGCGACACGCAGGGGTTTTCAATGTCCTTTGCCATGCCTGCCTCCCGCGCGCTGCCGTGAGTTCAGCCGAGCCACCCAGTCCCCACCGTGCTGGGCATTGCAGCGCTCTTCGGAATCGAATTCGACGTGGGAAGCGATGGCCGAAACACTGATTCCGACATCATCAAATGCCGCCTGAGTCAGGGCTTGCATCCGTTGTTTGTCCTGGCTGGCGAGCGCGGCATTCATGCTCGCATCACTGTCGAACACCCAGGTGACCACCAGGCTGTCCGCCAGGCGCTCGTAATCCACGCGATGGGTGAGCCATTCAAAGCCCGCAATCTCGCTTTTTGCCGTTTCGCAGGCCCAGGTCAGTGCCCTCACCAGTTCGCGCTCGATACCGGCATGTTTCCGTTTCGATGAAGGCATCAGGCGACCCTGTATTCAACGGTAAGGTGGGTCACTTCATGCACTGGCTTGAGCGCGACACGCACGTCTTCGGCCGATTGCAGCGACGAACCCTGGACACTGACGATGGCAGCGCGAGCCGAAGGTCCTACTCGCCAGACATGCAAGTCAGTGATCCGCAGTGCGGGATTGTGCTCCAGCAACTCGCGAATCTCCTCGGCCGCGTGCTCATCGGTGCGGTCCAGCAAGACAGAAGCAGTATCGCGCATCAAGGTCCACGCCCAGCGCGCGATGACCACCGCACCGACGATGCCCATGACCGGATCAAGCCAGACCCAGCCCAGGAACTTGCCCGCCAGCAACGCGACGATGGCCAGCACCGAGGTCACGGCGTCGGCCAGCACGTGCACGTACGCCGACCGGAAATTGTTGTCTTGCTCGTGGCTGTGCTCGTGATGATGCTCATGGGCGTGCTCATGCTCATGCTCGTGACTGTGTCCATGGCTGTGGCCGTGGCCGTGGCCCAAGAGCAAGGCGCTGACGACGTTCACAGCCAGGCCGACAACGGCAATCAGGGTTGCGGTCCCGAACTGCACCTGGGTGGGCTCGAACAGTCGCAGCACCGATTCGACACCGATCCCCAGGGAAATCAGACCCAGGATCAGCGCCGAGGCAAACCCGCCAAGATCCCCCACCTTGCCGGTGCCGAAGCTGTAGGCATTATCGGTCGAATGCCTGCGGGCGAAGGCATAGGCAGCGGCGGCAATCCCCAATGCCCCGGCGTGGGTCGCCATGTGGAACCCGTCGGCCAGCAGCGCCATGGAGCCGGTGATGTATCCGGCCGCGATCTCACCCACCATCATGACCACTGTGAGAACCACCACCCACAGGGTGCGGCGGGCGTTTTCATCGTGCCCTGCCCCGAGAAAATCGTGGCTATGGCTGTAATCGGCTGTGCTCATACCCACCTCACTTGGAATATCGGCGAATGGCTTCAAGCAGCTCTTCGACGCCTTGCGCCCGTTCCTCATCGGTCAGGCCCGGTTTGGCGACGTGTTCGCGTGCGTGGTCTTCGATGATCTCGTCGAGCAGCCCGTTGATGGCGCCACGGGTGGCCGCGACCAGATGCAGCGTCTTGGCGCAGTCGGCCTCACCCTCCAGCGCGCGCTCGATGGCCTGGACTTGCCCCGAGATGCGCCGAACGCGCTTGAGCAGATCGTCTCTTCCTGCCTTGGTGTGCGACATAGCATACCCCCCTACCCTATATAGGGCCGCATGATGCACTCAAGGATGGGTTGGCACAAGTGCCACCGAAACACTCCCGTAGCAGCACGGCTTGCCGGCGGGGGCATTCTCAGATCGCTCCCGCCGGCAAGCCGTGCTGCTACGGGTCAGTGGCCGGAGTCCTGGTGGCGTCAAGTCACCAACCGATAATCCGCCGGCAACGGCCCGAATACGTCGGTGTAGACCTCGCACAGCCAGTCGATGAACACCCGCACCCGTGGCGACAGATGCCGGTGGTGGGGATACATCGCCGACAGCGTCAGGCCCGGGCTCTGCCAGTCGCTCAGAACCTCCACCAGACGCCCCGCCTGCAAGTCCGCCTCCAGGTGAAAACGCGGCACCTGGATCAGGCCGCAACCCTGTAGCGCGCACACCACGTAGCTTTCGGCATCGTTCACGGCCATCCAGCCACCGAGGTGGAACTCGCGGATCTGGCCCTCGATCAGCAATTCGAGCGGGTAATCCACCGCCCCGTTGCTGGCGAAGAATCTCACCGCCTGATGCCCGGCCAGATCCTCGGGTGTGCGTGGGGTGCCGGCGCGCGCCAGGTATTCGGGGCTGGCGCAGATCACCTGGGGCATGACCGCCAGGGGCCGGACGACCAGTGCCGAATCCTTGGGAGCGCCGGCGCGAATCACGCAATCCACGCCCTCGCGCACCAGATCCACCAGGCGGTCGCCGCCACTGACCGTCAGGTCTATACCCGGATAACGGCCGCGAAACTCATTGATCCTCGGCAACACCACCCGTGTGGCGTGGGTGCCATGCATGTCCACCCGCAACACGCCCTGCGGACTGGCCGCCACATGGCGCAAGGAAGACTCAGCGTCGTCCAGTTCGCTGAGCACGAACACGCATCGCTCGTAGAACGCCTGGCCATCCACCGTGGGCCTGACGTGGCGGGTGGTGCGTTCGAGCAGGCGGATGCCGAGCCTGGCCTCAAGCTCCTTGATCGCGTGGGTCGCCGTTGCCCGGGGAATGCCCAGCACCGCTGCCGCGCGGCTGAATGAGCTGAGCTCGACGATCCGGGTGAAGAGTTGCAGTGATTCGAAGCGGTCCATCGATTGTTGTCCGCAGTTGAATTGTGTTGGCAATTTAGCGGGATTTATCCGGCAGGCGCAAACAAGCAGAATCATTTCCAAGGCAATCGCACCCATTTCAAATCCGGAGAACCCCATGAACGATCAAACGCGCAAGACAGCCATTGTCACCGGTGGCTCCCGTGGCATCGGCAAGGCCATCGCCCTGCGTCTGGCCGCTGACGGCTTTGCGGTGGTCATCAGCTACAACAGCAACGAAAGCAAGGCCCGGGACACCCTGAGCGCCATTGAAGCTGCCGGCGGCCAGGCCATCGCGATCAAGGGCGATGTCGGCAATGCCCAGGACGTCGCCGCGCTGTTCGAGGGTGCAAAAAGCGCATTTGGCAGGATCGACGTGGTGGTCAACAGCGCTGGCATCATGAGCATGGCGCCAATCAGCGAAGCCAGCCTCGACGACTTCGACCGGATGATCGCCATCAACCTGCGCGGCGCCTTCCTGGTGCTGGGCCGGGCGGCGGCCGATGTGGAAAGCGGTGGTCGCATCATCGCCCTGACCACCAGCGTGATCGCCAAGTCATTCCCGTCCTACGGTCCTTACATCGCCTCCAAGGCGGGCGTCGAAGGCCTGGTGCACGTACTGGCCAACGAACTGCGCGGTCGGCAGATCACGGTGAATGCCGTGGCACCGGGACCGGTCGGCACCGAGCTGTTTCTGGAAGGCAAGAGCCAGGAGCAGGTCAACCACATCGCCAGCCTCGCGCCGCTGGAACGCTTGGGCACACCCGAAGACATCGCCGCGGCGGTGGCCTTCCTGGCCGGCCCGGACGGCGGCTGGATCAACTCGCAGGTATTGCGCGCCAATGGTGGGTTTGCCTGAACCGGCGCGGCTCAAGCCGTGGCAGCTTGCGCCTCTAACGAAAGCACGAACCGGCGCTCGTTTGCCGTACTGTGATCGGCGTCGTCCGGAGCAGGCAGAAACCCGCAGCGGGCCAGGACCTTTTGCGAGCCCAGGTTCTGTTCATAGACGAAGGCCACCAGCTGCCCGAGCTGCCAACGGTTGCGCGCCTCGTGGATCAGGCGTTTCAAGGCAAAGGTGGCGAGCCCCTGCCCGGCCGCTTGCTGATCGATGCGATAACCCACCTCGGCGCAGCCAGCGGCCGCGTTGATGCTTTTAAGATTGGCCCGGCCGATGATGCGCTGGTCGTAATCGAGGATCACCATGGGGTGCCAGTTTCCTGCGGCAAGCCCGCCGAGGCAGGACGCGATGTGTTCGGCAACGCCCTGCAACGAGTAGAACTCAGGCGCCCGTGGTTCGATGTGCGATTCGAACCATTGCCGGTTGCGCACTTCGAATTCGAGCAATGCCTGGGCATCGGTGTCTTGCAGTTCTCTGACCTTGAATGAATCCATTCACCTGTGTTCCTGATATGAACTGCCGTCATCCGGCACGAATCGCAAGACGCCGACCGTCTCGCTGCGTTTTTCGGAAGTCTGCTCATCGGACGGATGCTGAACGCCGTCACACACCACGACCTCGGCGAAGTCAAACGGGCTGACGCCTTCCAGGCACGCCGCATTGATGCCGAACTGTTCGGGGTTGGAGCGACGCTGGTGGTGGGTGTAGATGCCGCACTTCGAGCAGAAGTAGTGCTTCGCCGTCTTGGTGTGGAACTGGTAGAGCGTCAGTGCCTCGGCGCCTGCGGTGATCTGCAGATCCTGCAACCGCGCACTCACCACCACCGCCCCGCGCATCCGGCACAACGAGCAATCACAGCGGCGGGCGCTGTTCAGGCCGTCGCTGAGGCGCACATGGAAACGCACCGTGCCGCAATGGCAACGGCCATCGAATTCGTTTTGATCAGCGTTCATGAATCGGGCCTCGTGAAAGGATGCATCGGCCGATCATAGCGGGATTTATGTCGTCCACGCGATCCGTAGCAGCACGGCTTGCCGGCGGGGGCGATCTTGCGGACGCCTTCGCGGGCAAGCGCGCTCCTACAGGGTTGCGGACACACATTCTGTGGGAGTGGGCTTGCCCACGAATGGGCCCGACTGCTGCGGTGTAGATTGATTACACCATGTATCAACTCAAGTGCCCCGGCTGCGGTTTATCGGGGTGGTCTTCCTGCCTACCATCGCTCCACCGTTTTTGACAGGAAGTACTTCAATGAAGATCCAATGGTTACGCAGCAGATCGGTACGCGGCGCACTGGCCCTGGCGGCTTGCGCGCTGTTGGCAGGCCCCGCGCTGTCGGCAGGGTTGCCCACGGGCACATATGACTCGATTCGCAGTGAAGATGTGCAGTGGCAGAGCTTTCCCGCGTTTCCGGCTGCGGCGAAGCTTGCGGTGATCGTCGGCAATCCGACGCAGCCTGGGCCGTATGTGGTGAGGGTGAAGGTGCCCAACGGGGTGAAGCTGATGCCCCACACCCATCCCGAAGACCGGATCTACACGGTTATCTCCGGGGTGTTCTACATCGGCCAGGGCACGACGTTCGACCCTGAAAAACTGGTGGCGTACGGGCCTGGCAGCGTGGTGGTGCTGCCCGCCAATACTCCGCATTTTCATTGGGCAAGATCCGGTGAATACGTGACGCAGGTGTACGGCATCGGGCCGTTGGGGATCGAGTATCTGAACCCAAAGGATGACCCTCGCCGCAACCAGTAGCACGCCGACCGCAGCAGCACGGCTTGAGGGCGGGGCGATCTTGCGGGCGCCGTCGCGGGCAAGCGCGCTCCTACAGGGATTGTCGTCTACACGATCCGTAGCAGCACGGCTTGCCGGCGGGGCGATCTACGGAACGCCCCCGGCCGGTCACCCCACCACCAACTGCTCCAACACCACTTCCAGCGGATGGCGCAGCTGTTTGTCGGCCATGCGTTTGACCTGGCTGCGGCAGGAATAACCGGTCGCCAAGGCCTCGTGCTCCTTGTCGATCTTGCCAGCCCAGGATTGCTCGAAAATGGTCTTCGACGTCTCCTGATTACGCGCCTCGTGGCCGTAGGTGCCGGACATCCCGCAGCAACCAGTGGCCTCGGTGGAAAGCTTGAGCCCCACCTTCGCGAACACCTTTTCCCACTGCGAGGTGCTGGCCGGGACGTTGGTTTTCTCGGTGCAGTGGGCAAGCAGGCGGAAGCTGCGAGGCGCAGCGTTGGCTTTGTCGGGCAGTGCATCGATCAGCCACTCCTGAGGCAGCAGCACGTTCGGGCTGCCCTCAAGCCCTGGCACTTTCTGGTATTCCTGGCGATAGACCAGGGTCATGGCCGGGTCCAGCCCCACCAGCGGCACGTCGCAATCGGCCAGGGCCTTGAGCTGCGTGGCGTTGCGGATCGCGGCCTTGGCGAACGCTCCCAGAAACCCTTGAACATGCAGCGGCTTGCCGTTGGCACTGTAGGGCGCCATGAACACGCGGTAGCCCAGTTGATGCGCCAACTGAATGAAGGACGCCAGCAGCGGCGTCTCGAAGTACCGGGTGAAGGCGTCCTGCACCAGCACGATACTGCGTCCACGCTGCTCGGCAGTCAGCTCGCGCAGCGCCGGAACGCTGGCCACACCGACGTTGCAGCGGGTCAGAGTCGATTGCAGGTTGTAGCGATGAATCAACGGGCTGTCGAGCATGCCGACATGCCGCTCCAGCAAGCCGCCGACCCACTTTGAACCCATCACGGCGTTGTACAGGCCGGGCGCGTAGGCCATGTACGGGATGGTGAATTCCAGCGAGCCGATCAGGTAGTCCCGCAGCGGACGCTGATAGCGGCCGTGATAAAGCTCAAGGAACCGCGAACGGAATTCGGGCACGTTGACCTTGATCGGGCACTGCCCCGCGCAGGACTTGCACGCCAGGCAACCGGCCATGGCGTCGTAGACTTCATGGGAGAAATCGGCCTGGCCGCTGGCACGGGCCTGGTTGTTGCGCAGCCGCGCCGGCAGGCCCTTGAGCCATGACACCTTGCCCCGCGCCGCTTGCAGCACATCGATGTTGGCCGCGCCTTGCAGACGTAGCCACTCGCGGATCAGCGACGCGCGGCCCTTGGGCGAATGCTGGCGCTCGCGGGTCGCCTTCCACGACGGGCACATCGCATCGTTGGGGTCGAAGTTGTAGCAGGCGCCGTTGCCGTTGCAGTGCACGGCGCTGCCGAAACTCTGCCAGACGCGCTCGTCGATCTGCCGGTCAAGATCGCCACGCAGGGTGACTTCGTTGACCTTGAGCAAGCCCTGCTCGGCATCCGGCGGGGTGCAGATCTTGCCGGGGTTGAGCTGATTGTGCGGGTCGAACGCGCCCTTGAGCGATTGCAGCGCGGGGTACAGCTCGCCGAAGAACGCCGGCACGTATTCCGAGCGCAGGCCCTTGCCGTGCTCACCCCACAACAGGCCGCCGTAGCGCTGGGTCAGCTCGGCGACGGCGTCGGAAATCGGCTTGACCAGCGCGGCCTGGGCCGGGTCTTTCATGTCCAGCGCGGGACGCACGTGCAGCACGCCGGCATCGACGTGGCCGAACATGCCGTAGGTCAGGCCGTAGCCGTCCAGCAGCGCGCGGAACTCGGCAATGTAGTCGGCCAGTTGCTCGGGCGGCACGGCAGTGTCTTCCACGAACGGCTGCGGACGAATCTCGCCTTCGACGTTGCCCAGCAGGCCAACCGACCGTTTGCGCATGGTGTAGACCTTGTTCACCGCCGCCGCGCCTTCGGCCAGGGTGTGGCCCAGGCGCTCGACGCCGGTGTCGCTGCGCAGATGCTCGATGAATGCCGCGACCTTCGCGTTCACTTCATCGACGTCATCGCCACTGAATTCCACCAGGTTGATGCCCAGGGTCGGACGCTCGGCGTCGGCGGGGAAATACTCGGCGACGCTGTGCCAGACGATGTCTTTCATCGCCAGCATCAGCACCCGCGAATCGACGGTTTCAATCGACAGCGGCTTGTGCGCCATCAGCGCATTGGCGTCGCGCAGCGCATCCATGAAGCTTGAGTAGCGCACGTTGACCAGCACCGAATAGGTCGGAATCGGCAACACGTTGAGCTTGGCCTCGACCACGTACCCCAGCGAGCCTTCGGCACCGCACAGCACGCTGTTGAGGTTGAAGCGGCCTTGTTCGTCGCGCAGGTGCGCCAAGTCATAGCCGGTCAGGCAGCGGTTGAGCCTGGGGAAGATCTTCTCGATCAATTCACCCTGGGTTTCCTGAATCCCGCGGGCGATGCGATACACCTCGCCGACACGGCCAGGCTGCGCGCACGCCGCCTCAAGCTCGGCATCGGAAATCGGCTGGCTGTGCAGCCGTTCGCCGCCCAGCAGCACACTGTGCAGTTCGAGCACGTGGTCGCGGGTCTTGCCGTAGGTGCAACTGCCCTGCCCGCTGGCGTCGGTGTTGATCATGCCGCCGACGGTGGCGCGGTTGGAGGTCGAGAGCTCCGGCGCGAAGAACAGCCCGTGAGGCTTGAGCGCGGCGTTGAGCTGGTCCTTGACCACACCGGCCTGGACCCGCACCCAGCGTTCCTCGACGTTGATTTCGAGGATGGTATTCATGTGCCGCGACAGATCGACCACGATGCCGTCAGTCAGGCACTGGCCGTTGGTGCCGGTGCCGCCGCCGCGCGGGGTCAGCTTGATCTGGCGAAAACGCGGCTCGGCCATCAGCGTGGCGATGCGCGCCACATCCTCGGCATCAACGGGAAACACGGCCGCCTGGGGCAGGCGCTGGTAGATCGAGTTGTCGGTCGCCAGCACCGTGCGGGTGGCGTAGTCGGCGCTCAGTTGGCCGCGAAAACCGCTGGCGCGCAATGCGTCGAGAAAGTCCGGGTATTGCGCCGCAGGAACGGCGGTAGGCAGTTGGGCGATCATCAAAGGATGGCCTCTTGTCGGTCTGATCACGGAAAAAAGCAAAATACTTGTCGCCGGGGCATTAATCGGTCAGCCTCGGATCGTTATGATGCCAATGATCCTGCAGGCCCGCGCTCGGGACAAACGGATATTCCTGCCGCTATCGATGACTTTTCTGAATGAATTACCGCCATCTCACGCCGTCCATGTCTCTGTTGCTGGCTTTCGAGGCCGCTGCACGCCATGAAAGCTACACCCGCGCCGCTGTCGAGTTGTCCCTGACCCAGAGCGCGGTCAGCCGCCAGGTGCAGGCGCTGGAGCAGCAATTGGGCCTGACCCTGTTTCGCCGCGAAGGCCGCCAGGTGCAGCTCACCGATGTCGGCCGGCTGTATCAAAGAGAGATGAGCGACGCCCTTGGCCGCATTCGCAGCGCCACGCTGCAGGCCATGGCCTATCAGTCCGGCGGCGGTTCCCTGCGTCTGGCCACGCTGCCAACCTTCGGTTCCAAGTGGCTGATGCCGCGCCTGCATGATTTCTACAAGCGTCATCCCGGCATGCTGGTGCACATCAACTCGCGAATTGACGCCATCGACTTCGACACCAGCGGCATCGACGCAGCCATCGTGGTGGGCAACGCCGACCTGCCGGGGCTGGTCAGTCACCGCCTGCACGCTGAAGAACTGGTGGTGGTCATATCCCCACAGGCCGCCCTCGCCTATCGGCACTGGGCGCCAGAGCAGATCGCCGAACAGATGCTGCTCAACGTCGCCAATAATCCCAACGTCTGGGCCGACTGGTTCAGCCATCATCGCCTGCCCCATCGGCTCATGCGTCTGGGGCCGAGTTTCGAGCTGACGTCACACTTGATCCAGGCGGTCAAAGCCGACATCGGCATCGGCCTGGTGCCGCGCATCCTTGTCACCGATGAGTTGGCCAAGGGCGAACTGACCAGTCTGGACCTGCCCTTCGCCAGCCAGCGCAGCTATTACCTGGCCTATCCGCCCCGCAACGAAGGGCTGCCATCGTTGCAGGCATTTCGTGCCTGGCTGCTGGAACAGATCTGAGCACCCGACGGCGTTCTTCAAGGACAATCCGCTGTCCGCCAAAGCCATCTAACTACAGATACCCAAGCAAATGCAGTCGCGTTTTTTAGTTGCAACATAAACAAGTAAACGGGCGTGCGGACCCATTCAATTGAATGCGACCACGCTAAAGCCCGCCACCTGTGACCTGCCGTCTGTCGGCAAGAAAAACTTTGAAACACCCTGTGAATGCAGGGCCTTTTCGTAGCCCTCATCACAAAACATTCATACTTTACGACTACCCCAGAGGCAGGACCGCTCAAACTCAAGGGCTGCAAACTTATTGAAATCGATAAACTCTTTTATAGCTCAGAAAGTTGCTTGCCAGCTTTCTGACGCCAAGAAATAACTAAATAAAAGTTTAAAATACTAGTGGCCTTTTCAAATTGTTTGTAACTACACTGTGTCAACTCTTGAACACACCCGGTATGTCCACCGATGAAACACACCACTTTACGGATGATGATGGTGCTTCCCCTGTGTCTGGCTGCCACGGCTTTTGCCGATACCGGCGTCAACACCTCCAAGTCCCTTTCCACCCACCGGACCCTGGGTCCGGTCGAAGTTGGCGGGCTTGTAGTCGGGCAGACGGTGACGCAAAACGGGCGTGCCTTTTATGACAGTTTTGCCGCGGCGTGGAATGAAAAGGACGAATCCGGACGCTTCAGTATCTCGGTCGTCGAACGCCCCACCGCACGTCTGGGCAGCCAGATCTTCATCAACTACGGCAACCGCCGGATGACCCAGTTGCAACTGCCGCCTAACCGCAGCCTGATCCCCGCACTGGGCGCAGACGTTGCCGCACAAGTGTTTCAAGCCATTCTGGATTATCAACTGGCGCAATTTTTCGGCGACCGGGACCTGGCCCGCGACGAGCTATGAAGGGAATTATCATGAACCGTCTATCTGTAGTACTCACGAGTCTGATGGCGTTTTCGGCAGTCTCGGTGCAGGCCAGCGAACTGGTCTACGTGCCGGTCAACCCATCGTTTGGCGGCAACCCGTTGAACGGTCCTGTGCTGCTCAACCAGGCGAACGCGCAGAACAGTTTCAAGGAACACTCGTCTTCCTCGGCGTCCTCGGCGAACAGCACGCTGAACCAATTCAACAGCATGTTGCAAAGTGCAATTCTGAGTCGTGTGTCGTCGGCGGTCACCTCAAGCATTGTTGGCACCGACGGAAAACTGACGCCAGGAGTTGTGGAAACTACGGACTTCACGATTTCCATCGTCAACTTGTCGCCGGGGCTTTTGCAAATTACAACAACCGACAAAACCACCGGCCAGACCACGTCGTTTCAGATCAACCAGTAAGTTCGCTCCAACTTAATAACGCTTTCGTTGTAATGCTCACTGTAAGACTTGTTGTGCCAAGTGCAATCAACTCGCAGGGCTCGTTCGCCTGCAACAAACCTAGCTGCCTAAAAACATCGTAAAAAGGAATTAACCATGCAAGCACGTAAATCCCTCCTCGCTCTCGCTGTATTGGCTTCGGTATCGGGCGCTGCCTTCGCTGGCAACGGCACTACCACCACCTACCAGAACGGTTCCGACAACGGCATCGTCGCGGAGCAAAGTGGCGCGATCAACTCCAACCTGAACGTGACCCAGAACGGCAGCAACAACAACGCAGGCACCCCCGCCACCAGCGGCGGTTGGTTCGGTTGGGGCAGCCAGCCTGCCAAACCGATCTACCAGGGTTCGAGCAACAGCAACCTGACCGTGCTGCAAACCAACTCCTACAACACCGCCGCTGCCCGTCAGACTGGCGGCGAGCAAAACCAGGGCACCATTAACCAGACTGGCGCAGCTGGCAACAGCAGCGCCAACCAGCAGTCGGCCACCCTGAACCAGGCTGGCAGCTACAACAACGGCACCATCACCCAGAACGCCAACAAAGGTCGCGATACCGCAGCCACCCTGAAACAGGACGGCACCGGCAACTCCGCCTGGGTGACTCAGGAAAACAACACCAAGTCCACCGCGACCGTCAGCCAGTTCAACAATAACAACCAGGCCTGGGTCACCCAGAAGAACAACGATCAGGCCACTGCCTCTCTGACTCAGCGCGGCAACAACAACGAAGGCACCATCAATCAGAACGACTCGTACAAAGTGACTGCGACCGTTACTCAGGATGGCGGCTACAACAAAGCCTGGGCCACCCAGCAGAGCAACACTCGTGACTCCAGCGCCACCATCAGCCAGAACGGCCAGGGCAACATCGGTAGCGTCACTCAAACCTGGGCCTGGAACTCGAACGCCGAGCTGACTCAGAAAGGTGGCAACAACAACACCGGCACCATCAACCAGAACGATGCCGACTACTCCAGGGCCTACCTGACCCAGACCGGCTCCAACAACGTTGGCACCCTCAACCAGGATCAGGCTGACCACAGCACCATCACCGCCACTCAGAGCGGCAACTACAACAGCATCGTTGCCAACCAGAACGGCCCACACGGCGGCAACCCTGGTGACAGCAACCTGAAAGCGACCATCATCCAGGACGGCACCAGCAACAAGGTCACCAGCAACCAGTCTGGCAAAGACAACGACGCTTACCTGACTCAGAACTCCGGCGGCTACAACGTCATCGACCTGAATCAGACCACTACCGCTTACAACAGCAAGGCCACTGTGGCTCAGTCCGGCAGCTACCTGACTGCCAACGTCACTCAGACCGGCGGCAGCAACAACACCGTTTCGATCACCCAGCACTAATCCAGGTCGTACCCGCCGGTTCGCCGGCGGGTTTTTTCGGAGCTATACCATGCGCGCCCGCACGCTTTCATTGATGATTATCGCTGCCGCAGTATTGAGTGGCTGTGCCACCTCTCGCCCGGCGGGCACCATTTCTCCGGCGACCATTTCGCCTCCAACGCAATCGACCCGCGACCTGGCCAACCTGCCCCCACCGGCAGGCGTGATCCCCGTGGCGGTGTACGGCATGCGTGACCAGACCGGCCAGTACAAACCTTCGCCGGACAGTTCTTTCTCCACGTCGGTGACTCAGGGCGCAGCGTCGCTTCTGGTCAGCGCGTTGCGCGATTCGCGCTGGTTCAAACCGGTCGAACGCGAAAACCTGCAGGACCTGCTGACCGAGCGCAAGATCGTCCGCGCCCTGGAGCAGCCGCAGGATCAGGCCCAGGGGCAACTGCCACCGCTGCGCCCGGCCAACATGATTGTCGAAGGCGCCATCGTCGCCTACGAAAGCAACGTGCGCACCGGCGGTTTCGGTGTGCGCTACCTGGGTATCGGCCCGTCGGATCTGTATCGCCAGGACCAGGTGACCATCAACCTGCGTGCGGTGGACATCCGCACCGGCGACATCATCCAGAGCGTCACCACCACCAAGACCGTGTTCTCGATCCAGCTCGATTTCGGCGTGTTCAAGTTCGTTTCCCTGCGTCACCTGCTGGAGGTCGAGACCGGCCTCTCGCGCAACGAACCGGTGCAGCAGTGCGTGCGTGAAGCCATCGAGGCCGGCCTGATCCACCTGATCGCCCAGGGCGCGCGGGATGGCAGCTGGAACCTGAAGAACCCGGAAGACCTGAAAAAACCACTGCTGGCCGGCTACCTGAAAGCGTATGACGAGCAAACCATGAGTACGCCCATGACCGCCGCCGAACAAAGCAAACTATCGGGGGAGACCCATGCACAGTAATAAAAGAACTGCGCTGATCGCTCTGACCACGGCGCTGCTGCTGGGCAGCGCCATCAGCCACGCCGCCGACCTGATGCCCGAGGCCCGCTATTCGGGCATTGGCGTGAGCGGCAGCCGTGTGGACGTGAGTCAGATCGGCTCCAACAACCGCTCGCGTATCGACCAGGCCGGCCCCGGCCAGCGCCTGGTGCAGATCCAGAACGGCAATGCGAACACTGCCACGATCAACCAGAGTGGCGCCTACAACGCCGCAGCCGCCCAGCAGACGGGTTACAACAACTCGATCAGCCTGGATCAGGCCGGGCGCTTCAACCAGGCAGCCATTACCCAGGCCGGGACCAACAACCAGGCCAACGTCGTGCAGAGTGGTGCCTATAATCAGGCGTACATCGGCCAGTACGGCCAGGGCAACCAGGCCAACGTCAGCCAGAACGGCTTCGGCGGCACGGTCAATGTCCAGCAGTACGGCAACAACATGAATGCCACCGTGACTCAGAAGTGAAACCCATGATCGATTTGTCGCAACTGGTCGTAGCCATCGACACCCAGCGCCAGGGTGCCGCGGTGCTGATTCGCCCGCACATCGAAAACCCGACGCCGTTGACCTTGCGCTACCGCATGGCGGTCAGCCAGCGCAGTACGGCCGGGACATCGAGCATCAGCCAGTCGGGCGACATCCAGACCGGCGCCACCGCCTCTCTGGTACAACTGAGCATTCCCCCTGAAGCGGCCTGCCACATCCGCCTGGAACTGTTCCAGGGCAGCGAGCTGGTCAAGACAGTCGAGAAAGACTGCGACAACCCGGCTAACTGATATCCCGCTGCCTGACCAGCCCCTCAAGCGTAAAGCGCGCCTGGGTCAGCACCACATCCCTGACCTGCTCCATTTCCTGCGGGCCGACTTCGGCCCACTTCAGCGCTTCGAGCAACTTGGGCTTCTGCACCCGGAAGGCCAGTCCTTGGGAGAACAGCGCCATGGAGTGGATCACCGTGCGCTCGTCTTCCACTGCGTAGCCGGAAAGCCCGGCGATCAGCAACCGAACCACCACACCAATACGCTTCTTGAAGCGGTCTTCGAAGGCCATCGACGCACTTTCCGGGCACAGGCCGGTTTGATGACGGTCCAGAAACGCCCGCCATGCAGTCGTCTGCGGGCTGTCCTGGATGGTCGACACCACAGCGCCGAGAATCCCCAGCGAGGCGTCGATCAGCGCCTGGTCCTTGAGTGGCGTCTGCGCCAGGGCCGCCTCCGCCGCTTCGACGCTGTCGCCCATCTTGTGCCACAGCAGCCTGATCAGGTGCTCGACGCACTCCAGGTACACGCCCTCCTTGCCGTCGAAGTAATACTGGATCGCCGGTGCATTGACCCCGGCCGCAGTGGCGATGTCGCGGGTCGAGGCGCCCTCGTAGCCACGCTCGCCAAAGACCGCCACGGCCGCTTCGACGATGCGCGCGCGGGTCTCTTCGCCGCGTTGATAACCACCCTCGGCGGCAGGTTTGTGTCGTGCCATGTGCAGCTCCCGTTCGATACCCCGGCAAAATATACCAGTTGACAAAATTTGGCGAAAAAACGAATTTATACCGACTGATATAAATTCGGAGCATCCCGATGTCCGCCGCAACGCCTCCCCCTCCAGCCGTGCCACAGGCGGCGCCTGATGAAACCGTCAACGGCCAGCGCGGCAAAGCGCGGCGCATCCTGCTGGCGCTGGTCACGGTGGCGCTGGCCATCGCGTTGGCGTGGGCGGCCTGGTGGTGGTTGGCCGGACGCTTCATCGAAACCACCGACGACGCCTATCTGCAAGCGGACAGCATCAGTGTCGCGCCGAAGATCAGTGGTTACGTCGGCGAAGTGCTGGTGGCGGACAACCAGACGGTCAAACGCGGCGACGTACTGGTGCGCCTCGACGCACGCAAATACCAGGCAGTCAGCGACGAAGCCTCGGCCACCATTGCGGCCCGCACCGCGGACCTGGCCAAGGCCCAGGCTGATCTTGTGCAACAGGACTCGGCCATTGCCGAGGCCCGCGCGCAATTGCAGGGTGCAGAAGCTGACGCCCGTCATGCCCAGACCGAGGTCGCGCGCTATGCACCGCTGGCCCGCTCCGGCGCCGAGCCTGAAGAGCGTCTGGCGCAACTGAACAACCAGCTTGCCCAGGCCCGCAGCACGGTTGCCGCCAAACAAGCGGCGCTGCGCTCCAGCGAAACCCGCAACGGCACCCTGCAGGCTCAACTCAAACAAGCTCAGGCGCAACTCGGGGTGGCCAAGGCCAGCGAAGCGCAGAGCCAGCTCGATGTCGATGACGCGGTGATTCGCAGCCCGCTGGATGGCCGCATCGCCGACCGTGGCGTGCGCGTCGGCCAGTACGTGCAGCCCGGCACCCGGCTGCTGACGGTAGTGCCGGTGGACGCCATCTACCTGACCGCCAATTACAAGGAAACCCAGATCGGCGACATGCGCCCCGGCCAGTCGGTCAGCGTGCAGGTCGATGCGCTGCCGGGCCGCGAGCTGCACGGTCACGTCGACAGTCTGGCCCCCGGCACCGGCGCGCAGTTCGCCCTGCTGCCGCCGTCCAATGCCACCGGCAACTTCACCAAGATCGTCCAGCGGGTGCCCGTTCGTATCGCTCTGGATGTGACCGACGACGTGCGTCCGGCGCTGGTTCCGGGGCTGTCGGCCACGGTCAAGGTGGACATCCGCTCGACCAAGGCAGACGCCGATCATGGCTGAGGCCCTGGCCGCCGGCAGCAACGCCGGAGCACAGGCCAGCCAGCCGCGTAACGCCTCGCTGACCGACTGGATCGCCGTCGCCGCAGGTTCGCTCGGAGCATTGCTGGCGACCCTGGACATCTCGATCACCAACTCGGCGCTGCCGCAGATTCAGGGCCAGATCGGCGCCACCGGCACCGAGGGTACCTGGATCGCCACCGGCTACCTGATGTCGGAAATCGTCATGATCCCCCTCGCCGCCTGGCTGACGCGGGTCTTCGGCCTGCGCCGGTTCCTGGTGGGCACGGCGCTGATGTTCACCTTCTTCTCGATGTTCTGCGGATTGTCGTCGAGCCTCGGGGCGATGATCGCCGGGCGCATCGGCCAGGGTTTCGCTGGCGGTGCGATGATCCCGACCGCGCAGACCATCGTGCGCACGCGCCTGCCTGCCCATCAGTTGCCCATCGGCACCACGCTGTTCGGCATGACCGCGATTCTCGGGCCGCTGCTGGGGCCGGTGGTCGGTGGCTGGCTCACGGAAAACATTGACTGGCGCTGGTGCTTCTTCCTCAACCTGCCGATCAGCATCGCCCTCATCACCCTGCTGCTCACCGGCTTGCCCTCGGAAAAAATGAACCTTGAGCGTTTCATCAAGGCCGACTGGGCAGGCATTGTCGGCCTGGCACTGGGGCTCAGTTCGCTGACCGTGGTGCTTGAGGAAGGCCAGCGCGAACACTGGTTCGATTCGCTGCTGATCATTTGGCTAAGCATCGCGACCTTGGTCGGTTTTTTCCTCATCGCTTTGGGCCAACTGCGCTCGGCCACGCCCATCGTGCGCTTGCAACTGGTGCTCAACCGCAGCTTTGGCAGCGTGCTGCTGATCGCCACGGCAGTGGGCGCAGGGCTCTATGGCACGGCATATCTGGTGCCGCAGTTCCTTGGGATTCTGTCTGGGTACAACGCCGAACAGGCCGGTTCGATCATGCTGCTGTCGGGCATCCCGGCGTTCGCGCTGATGCCGATCCTGCCCAAGATGCTGGGCCGCTACGACCTGCGCTCCATGGTCGGCCTGGGTCTGTTGCTGTACTGGGCCAGCTGTTTCGTCGACACCGAGCTGACCTCGCAGAGTGTCGGCCATGACTTCGTGCTGTCGCAGATCCTGCGGGGTTTCGGCCAGATTCTGGTGATGATGCCGCTCAGCCAGTTGTCCATGCGCTCGGTGGATGCCCGCGATGCCGGGGACGCTGCCGGGCTCTACAACATGTCGCGCAACCTGGGCGGCACCCTGGGGCTGGCCTTGCTCGGGGTGCTGATGGACCGACGCAGCCACTTCCATGACGACGTGCTGCGCGAAGGCATTCTTGCCAACAGCCAGCTGGCACAGGATCAGATCGCCAGCCAGAGCGCCAGTTTCCTTGCGCAAACCGGCGATCCGTCCACCGCGCAGATGCAGGCTTTTGCGCAACTGGCCAGCGACATCGCGCAGCAGGCTTCGGTGCTGGCCTACAACGACGCCTTTTATGTGCTGGGGCTGGCGATGCTGGCGTGCCTGCCCCTGATCTTCATCCTGAAAACGCGCCCGGCGCAGGCAGGCCCACGACAATGATTTCCCGTTCGATTCCGCTGTTTCTGGCCGTTGGTCTGTTGTCTGCCTGCACCGTGGGGCCGGATTATCAAGGCGCGCCCGATGTGGCGCCCAAGACTCTGGCCGCCGGGCGCCTGCCACACGCCGATGATCCTGCCGTGCGCGAGCCCGGGGTCGCCCAGTGGTGGCAGTCATTGGGTGATCCGCTGCTTGATCAACTGGTCACGCAAGCCCTGCACAACAGCCCGGACATCGCCAGTGCCCAGGCCCGCTTGCGCCAGTCCCGCGCCAGCCTCAGCGGCTCGCGCGCCGACGCGATGCCCAAGGTCACGGCCGATGCGGCGATGCTGAAACTGCGCTCTCCCGACACCTCCTTTCTGGGTGACAGTGGCGGTGGCGGCGGTCGCGGGCCCTTGACGCTGTACCTGGCCGGGTTCGATGCCAGCTGGGAAGCCGACCTGTTCGGCGGTACGCGCCGGGCGGTCGAGGCGGCCCAGGCGCAGTCCGAATCGACTGCGGCAAAACTGGCGGACACCCAGGTGCAACTGGCCGCAGAAGTGGTGCAGACCTACGTCGACCTGCGCGATCAGCAAACCCGTCTGGCGCTGGTGGATGCCAGTGTCGACATCGAACAGCAGGCGGTGGACCTGACCCAACAGCGTCGCAGCCGTGGCGTGGCTTCGCAGTTGCAACTGGAACAGGTGCTGACCCAGGCTGAAAACACCCGCGCCCAGCGTCTGCCGCTGCAGGCGTCGATCGTGCAGGCCATCGACCAACTGGGCCTGCTCTGCGGGCTGGAACCGGGTGAACTGGACGCTCGTCTGTCGTCTACCCAACCCCTGCCCGCCATGCCGCAGAAGGTGCCGTTTGCCGATCCGGCGGCGATCCTCAAGGCCCGCCCCGACATCCGCGCCGCCGAGCGTGCACTTGCGTCGAGCAATGCACAGATCGGCGAGAAACAGGCGGACTGGTTTCCCAAACTGAGCCTTACCGGGGACTTGTCATTCTCGGCGGGCGATCCCGGCCATCTGGCGCGCAAGGACAACGGCACCTGGCTGTTGCTGCCGCGCCTGAGCTGGAACATTCTGGATTTTGGCCGAGTGGCGGCAAGTGTCGAAGGCGCGAAGGCCGGTCGCGATGAAGCGCTGGCCCAGTACAAGAGCGTGGTGCTCAGCGCCCTGCGCGACGCCGATGTGGCCTTGGTGCGCTACGGCCACCAGCGGGAAAACGTGGTGCTGCTGCGCAATGTCGAAGCCTCCGCCATCCGCGCCGCCGACCTGACCCGCCAACGCTACCGCGCCGGCACCGCCAGCACCCTGGACTGGCTCGACGCCGAACGCACCCGCTACCAGGCCCAGGAAAGCCGCATCTCAGGCGATGCAGAACTGCTCAAGGATTTCGCCTCCTTGCACAAATCCCTGGGCCTGGGCTGGACGTTGTAGAAGCGCTTGCTCGCGATTCGCCGTTTCAGGCGATGGAGATGCATTGGATGTACCACCGCCTTCGCGGGCAAGCGCGCTCCTACGGTTTCGGTCAGAGACCCGCTTGGTGCTTCACCTCAACCCCGTAGCAGCACGGCTTGCCGGCGTCGGCGGCACAGCGCGTACACTGTAGGTGCGCGCTTGCCCGCGACCGGGCGTTTCAGCTGACAGAGATGTGTTGAATGTACCGTCCTCATCGCGAGCAAGCTCACTTCTACAGGTTCGTGATGACCACCGAAGCTCGCCTGGCACAGGTCCTGTAGGAGTGAGCTTGCTCGCGATTCGCCGTTTCAGGCAATGGAGATGCATTGGATGTACCACGGCCTTCGCGGGCAAGCGCGCTCCTACGGCTTCGGTCAGAGACACGCTTGGTGCTTCACCTCAACCCCGTAGCAGCACGGCTTGCCGGCGTCGGCGGCACAGCGCGTACACTGTAGGAGCTCGCTTGCCCGCGACTGGGCGTTTCAGCTGACAGAGATGTGTTGAATGTACCGTCCTTATCGCGAGCAAGCTCACTCCTACAGGTTCGTGATGACCACCGGAGCTCGCCTGGCACAGGTCCTGTAGGAGTGAGCTTGCTCGCGATTCGCCGTTTCAGGCGATGGAGATGCATTGGATGTGCCACCGCCTTCGCGGGCAAGCGCGCTCCTACGGCTTCGGTCAGAGACACGCTTGGTGCTTCACCTCAACCCCGTAGCAGCACGGCTTGCCGGCGTCGGCGGCACACCACATACACTGCAGGAGCGCGCTTGCCCGCGACTGGGCGTTTCAGCTGACAGAGATGTGTTGAATGTACCGTCCTCATCGCGAGCAAGCTCACTTCTACAGGTTCGTGATGACCACCGGAGCTCGCCTGGCACAGGTCCTGTAGGAGTGAGCTTGCTCGCGATTCGCCGTTTCAGGCGATGGAGATGCATTGGATGTACCACCGCCTTCGCGGGCAAGCGCGCTCCTACGGCTTAGGTCAGAGACACGCGTGGTGCTTCACCTCAACCCCGTAGCAGTCCGGCTTGCCGGCGTCGGCGGCACGGCGCGTACACTGTAGGAGCGCGCTTGCCCGCGACCGGGCGTGTCTGGCGATGAAGATGCGCGGCCGAAGTCAGCCCGCCAAACCCGCTGCCTTCGCCCGCGCGGTGTGGAGTTTCTTGTAGCTGTCGACCAGCCGCTGATGCCGATCGAGCCCTTCAAGCTTCATGCTGGTCGGTGTCAGCCCATAGAAACGCACACTGCCATCCACCGAGCCAATCGCCGCATCCATGCGTTCGTCACCAAACATGCGGCGGAAGTTGACCTCGTAGTCGGCCAGTTCCAGGTCGTCGTCCAGTTGCATTTCCAGCACCACGTTCACCGCCTGGTAAAACAGCCCGCGCTCGACGGTGTTGTCGTTGTACTGCAGGAACGCTTCCACCAGATCCTTGGCCTTTTCATACTTCTGCAAGGCAAGGTAGATCAGCAGGCGCAATTCCAGAATCGTCAATTGCCCCCACGGCGTGTTGTCGTCGAACTCGATGCCGATCAGCGTGGTGATGTCGGTGTAATCATCCAGCTCGCTGTCTTCCAGCCCCTTGGCCAGCGTGCGCAGGCCGACCTTGCTCAGGTTGTGCAGGTTGAGGATATCGGCGCGAAAGGCCAGGGCCTTGTTGGTGTTGTCCCAGATCAGGTCCTCGACCGGGTAGATCTCCGAATAGTCCGGCACCAGGATCCGGCACGCCGTGGCACCCAGGTCCTCATACACGGCCATGTAGGCCTCCTTGCCCAAATCTTCGAGGATGCCGAACAGCGTCGCGGCTTCCTCGGCATTGGCCTCTTCGCCTTCGCTGGAAAAGTCCCACTCGACGAAATCGTAATCGGCCTTGGCACTGAAGAACCGCCACGACACCACACCGCTGGAGTCGATGAAGTGCTCGACGAAGTTGTTCGGCTCGATCACCGCCTGACCTTCGAAGGTCGGCGCCGGCAGATCATTCAGCCCCTCAAAACTGCGCCCTTGCAGCAACTCGGTCAGGCTGCGTTCAAGCGCCACTTCAAAACTTGGGTGGGCACCAAACGAGGCAAACACGCCGCCGGTGCGCGGGTTCATCAGGGTGACGCACATGACAGGGAACTCGCCGCCCAGCGACGCATCCTTGACCAGCACCGGGAAGCCCTGCTCTTCCAGCCCCTTGATCCCGGCGAGGATGCCCGGGTACTTGGCGATCACCTCATGCGGCACGTCCGGCAGCGCGAGTTCGCCTTCGAGAATCTCGCGTTTGACCGCCCGCTCGAAAATCTCCGACAGGCATTGCACCTGCGCCTCGGCCAGGGTGTTGCCGGCGCTCATGCCGTTGCTCAGGAACAGGTTCTCGATCAGGTTGGACGGGAAGTACACCACTTCGCCATCGGACTGACGCACGAACGGCAGCGACACGATGCCCCGCGAGGTATTGCCCGAGTTGGTGTCGTACAGGTGCGAGCCGCGCAGTTCACCGTCGCGGTTGTAGATGGCCAGGCAGTGCGGGTCGAGAATCTCTTCGGGCAGCGCATCGCCAGGGCCCGGCTTGAACCAGCGCTCGTTCGGGTAATGCACGAACTCGGCGTTGGCGATGTCCTCGCCCCAGAACTGGTCGTTGTAGAAGAAGTTGCAGTTGATGCGTTCGATGAACTCGCCCAGCGCCGAGGCCAGCGCGCTCTCCTTGGTCGACCCCTTGCCATTGGTGAAGCACATCGGCGAATGCGCGTCGCGGATGTGCAGCGACCAGACATTGGGCACGATGTTGCGCCATGAGGCGATTTCGATCTTCATCCCAAGCTCGGCCAGAATGCCCGACATGTTGGCGATGGTCTGCTCCAGCGGCAGGTCCTTGCCCAGGATGTAGGTGCCTTCGGCTACGGTCGACGCCGGCATCAGCAGCGCCTGTGCGTCGGCATCCAGATTCTCGACTTCCTCGATCACGAACTCGGGACCGGCCTGCACCACTTTCTTCACGGTGCAGCGGTCGATGGAGCGCAGGATGCCCTGACGGTCCTTTTCCGAGATGTCGGCAGGCAGTTCCACCTGAATCTTGAAGATCTGGCTGTAGCGGTTTTCCGGGTCGACAATGTTGTTCTGCGACAGGCGGATATTGTCCGTCGGGATATTGCGGGTGCTGCAGTACAACTTCACGAAATACGCGGCGCACAAGGCCGACGACGCCAGGAAGTAGTCGAACGGCCCCGGCGCCGAGCCGTCGCCCTTGTAGCGAATGGGCTGGTCGGCGATCACCGTGAAGTCGTCGAACTTGGCCTCAAGCCTTAAGTTGTCGAGAAAGTTGACTTTGATTTCCATGGGCGGCACCACAATAGCGAAAGCGAAATGGCCGCCATTATCCGGGTTTTGCGCGGGAAGTCTCGTGCTTTGAGGCCGGGGTGCCGATCGGTCGCCGGGCCGGGTGGAGAGTCATCTGCAACGGCTTTGAAAACGTGAAGAAACAAAAACCGGGTTTCACGGTGAATTATTTTGCGTCTTTTTGTATCTGAACGGGAATAGCGTGCCACCAAAACAATGGCATCGACAGTTCTGAAACAGAGTGACCGGTATGAAATCAAAGAAAAAAGTCAGCCCCATCGGGTTGCAGGACATCACCATCGTCGACGACGCGAAGATGCGCAAGGCGATCACCGCAGCGGCCCTGGGCAACGCCATGGAGTGGTTCGACTTCGGCGTCTACGGCTTCGTCGCGTATGTACTGGGCAAGGTGTTCTTTCCCGGCGCCGACCCAAGCGTGCAGATGGTGGCGGCACTGGCGACCTTCTCGGTGCCGTTCCTGATCAGGCCGCTGGGCGGGCTGTTCTTCGGTGCCCTGGGCGACAAGTACGGGCGCCAGAAAGTGCTGGCGGCGACCATTATCATCATGTCCCTGAGCACCTTCGCCATCGGCCTGATCCCCTCCTACGCCTCGATTGGCATCTGGGCGCCCATCCTGTTGCTGCTGGCCAAGATGGCCCAGGGCTTCTCGGTGGGCGGCGAGTACACCGGCGCGTCGATCTTCGTCGCCGAGTATGCACCCGACCGCAAGCGCGGCTTTCTCGGGAGTTGGCTGGATTTCGGCTCGATTGCCGGTTTCGTCCTCGGCGCGGGCCTGGTGGTGATGATTTCCACCTTCCTGGGTCAGGAGAAGTTCGAGGAATGGGGCTGGCGCCTGCCGTTCTTCCTCGCCCTGCCCTTGGGGATGCTCGGGCTGTACCTGCGTAACGCACTGGAAGAAACCCCGGCCTTTCAGCAGCACGTGGACAAGCTCGAACAGGGCGACCGCGAAGGCCTGTCCCATGGTCCGAAGGTCTCGTTCAAGGAAGTGGCGACCAAGCATTGGCGCAGCCTGATGACCTGTATCGGCATCGTGGTCGCGACCAACGTGACGTATTACATGCTGCTGACGTACATGCCCAGCTACCTGTCGCACAACCTGCATTACAGCGAAGACCGCGGGGTGCTGATCATCATCGCGATCATGGTCGGCATGCTGTTCGTGCAGCCTTTGATCGGTTTCATCAGCGACAAGATCGGCCGCAAGCCCTTCATCATTGTCGGCAGCGTTGCGCTGTTCATCCTGGCCATTCCGGCGTTCATGCTGATCAACAGCGGCAAGATCGGGGTGATCTTCGCAGGGCTGCTGATTCTGGCAGTGGTGCTGAACTTTTTCATCGGCGTGATGGCGTCTACCCTGCCCGCGATGTTCCCCACGCACATCCGCTACAGCGCCCTGGCCAGCGCGTTCAACGTTTCGGTGCTGATTGCCGGCCTGACGCCCACCCTCGCCGCCTGGCTGGTGGAAAGCACCAACAACCTCTACATGCCGGCGTACTACCTGATGGTGGTCGCGGTGATTGGCCTGGCCACCGGGGTGACCATGAAGGAAACCGCCAACAAGCCGTTGCGCGGTGCAGCGCCTGCAGCCTCGGACCTCGAGGAAGCCAAGGAACTGCTGCAGGAACACCACGACAATATCGAACAGAAGATCGAAGACATCGATACCCAGATCGCCGAGCTTGAGGCCAAGCGCAAGGAGCTGGTGCAGCAACACCCTCGCATCGATTGATGCTGAACCGCTGCCGCGCACAGAGGCGCGGCAGCGGGCACATCAGCCTGCCGCCACCACCGTGATTTCCACCAGCAGATCAGGCGCCGCCAGTCGCGATTCAACCGTGGCGCGGGCAGGTGCGTGGCCTTCCGGTGCCCAGGCATCCCACACCTCGTTCATGCCGGCAAAGTTGGCTGCGATGTCCGACAGCCATACCTGAGCACTGAGAATGCGGGTCTTGTCCAGGCCGGCCTTGGCCAGATAGTTGTCGATCTTCTCCAGTACCTGCGCGGTCTGGCCCTTGATGTCCAGGCTGCGGTCGGTTGCGGTCTGCCCGCCCAGGAACGTGAAGCCGTTGCATTGCACGACGCGGCTCATGCGTTGGTTGGTTTCGATACGGGTGATTTCCAGCATGTGAACTCCTCAATGGTTGGTAATGGGTGCAGCGTGTTGATGGGTGGCCAGCGCGTCGGCACTGGTTGTCCTGGTGAAGCGGTCGATGGCGAAGGCCGCAAGGGAAATGTCCGAGTGCTCGCCGAGAATCTGCTGGGCCAGGCGTCTGCCGGTGCCGGGGCCCATCTGGAATCCGCTGCCGCAGAAGCCGAACGAGTAACTGAGTTTGCTCGCCTTGCGGCTGGCGCCGATCACCGGAAGATCGTCGGCGGTGAAGGCCTCGACCCCGGCCCACACACGGTTGACGCCCAGGTGCTTCAGGTGCGGGAACAGGTCGGTCACGGTGCGCGCACTGGTGCCCAGACGGGTCATGTCGACCTCGCCATGGCGGGCCGGAAAATCCAGCGCGCCGATCAGCTTGCCGCCGATGACCACGGTGCCGTTGGCGAACTGCTTGAACGACAGCGCACGCCCGGTGGCTCCCAGGGTTGGCGCACAAAAGGGCGCTACCCGATGGGTGACCATCAGCATCAGCCCCTCGGGATGCGCAGGCACCGGCTCGCCCACTTGCGCCGCCAGCTCCTGCGCCCAGGCCCCGGCGGTAATCACCAGATGCTCGGCGCTGAACACCGCGGCAGGCGTCACGACTTTCCACTGACTGCCGCTTTGTTCGATGTACTGCGCCTTGGTGCCTTCCAGCACCTGCACACCGAGTTTTTCAGCGGCCAGACGAAACGCCGTCACGGTTCTGAACGGCAGCGCATAGCCGTCATCCTTGACCCAGATGCCGCCCACCACATGACGGGCCACAGTGGGGATGATCTCGAACACCTGCTGCTGGTCGATCAGCACTTCATGATCGAAACCCAGCGCCTGAAGCTGCTGCACCCGGCGTCTGCACTCCTCCAGTTCGGCTGGGTTTTCCGCGAGTTTCAGTTGGCCGCTGGCGACGAAACCGCCGTCGTCGCCCAGCACGCTTCCAAGTTCGTGCCACAGCTCGCGGGACGACAGCGCCAACGGGATTTCCGCCGTGTGCCGGCCCAGCGTGCGCACCCCTCCGGCGTTGACACCTGAGGCATGACGGGCGCAGTAATCGGCTTCCAGCACCGTCACCTTGACCCCGCGCAGCGCCAGGTGAAACGCGGTACTGAGACCATGAATGCCGCCGCCGATCACCAGCACATCGCTTTGCCGAGTGCTCTTACTATTCACCGGCAAGCTCTCCCAGTGTGATCGGCTTGATTGGCGGGCGAATCCGGTAATAGCCGACTTCCGACGCCGATACGCCGCGCGCCTTGGCAATGACTTCAGTGACCGTCAGGCCGCACATGCGCCCCTGGCACGGCCCCATGCCGCAACGTCCGAAGGATTTGGCCTGGTTCGGCCCGGTGCAGCCCAGCGCCACGAACTGGCGCAGTTCGCCGGCCGTGACTTCTTCGCAGCGGCACACCATGACCTCGTCGGCGGGGATGCGATTGGCTTCCTTGGGCTGGTACAGGGCATCGAGGAACGGCCGGATGCGCAGGTTCGACTCAAGCCTTGCGCGAAGCGGCTCGGCGCGATAATCGCGCTGGGCGTCACTGAGGGTGCCCATTTGCCGGGCGATGCCCAATGCGGCCAGCTCGCCTTGCACCGCAGCCGCTTGGGCGCCGCCGATACCGGCGCCATCGCCTGCCACATAGATGCCGGGTACATCCAGCGCGCCCCAGGGGTCGACCTTGGGACTGAAGCACAATTGATCCACGTCCCAGTGATGACTTGCGCGCAACGACTGGCTGAACTGGATGTTCGGCACCACACCCTGGTGCAGCAACACGCAACGAGTCGCCACCCGCTGAGCCTTGCCGCCGACGGTGAAGACCAGCGCGCGAGCGGCCTCCTCGCCTTCAATGGCCAGTTGCTCGGCGCCGGTATAATGGGCGATGCCGGCGCTGCGCAGGCCGCGCATCAGGTCCAGCCCTTTGCGCAGGTAAGGCCAGGCGCGCAATGCGGCAAACAGGTGACGCCGCGCACGCCAGTAGTCTTCGGGGCGGGTGGTGTCGACCAGTGCCTTGATCGGCACACCCGCGCGCAGGTATTGCCAGCCCAGCAGGTACAGCAACGGCCCGCAGCCGGCCAGCACCACCGGCTCGCTCGGCGCAAGGCCTGAGCTTTTCAGGAGGATCTGCGCCGCGCCCGCGGTCATCACACCTGGCAAGGTCCAGCCCGGAATCGGAAAAGGTCGCTCCATGGCGCCGGTGGCCAGCAGCACCGCCCTGGCCTGCAAGGTATGCAGGCGCCCGTCGCGCAGGTAGCTGACCTGATGATCGCGGGTCACTTGCCACACCGCCGCGCCCTTCTCGTACTGGACGCTGGACGCGGCCAGCGCTTGCGCCAACTCGTTGCCATGGGCGTAATCGGGACCAAGCATGTCGCGACGGCCCAGCGGCGCCAGGGTGATGCCCCGGTAAATCTGCCCGCCTGGGCTGCCCTGCTCGTCCAGCAACACCACTTGCAACCCGGAGCGGGCCAGCGCCACGGCGCCCGACATACCGGCAGCACCGGCCCCTACGACCACCACATCGACATTGACCGGATTCATGGGTGCACCTCGAACGTCTCGACATCCACGGGCGCGAACATCAGGTCGCGAGCGCCTTCCTGAGAGCGGATGCGCATGCCCTCGCTGACCTCGATCAGGCAACTCTGGCGATTGGGCACGCCATCGATCTCCACCAGGCATTCGAAGCACACGCCCATCATGCAATAGGGTGCGCGCGGGGACTCGCTGACCGGCGTGGCGCGAAACCGGCCGATCCCGGACATCAGCAATGCCGCCGCGACACTGGTGCCTGCCGGAACATTCAGGGGTTGTTCGTTGAAAGTCAGGCTCACGGTGCGTGTCGACCTGACCTCACTCATGACCGGTTGAAACAACGGTTCAGTGCGCATGGGAAAACACCTTGTCAGTCAGGAAACGGTCGCCGGTAAACACCCCCAGCTCCTCGGGTTGCTCGCCGCCCATGATCCACGGCGCGATGCGCAGGGCGTGGGCGGCAGCCAGGGTCACGCCGCTGTGGCAGGTGACCACGAACGCCCCCGGATGCAGCGGCGACTGCTGGTAAATCGGAAAGCCATCGGGGCTCATGACCCGCAGCGCGCCCCAGGCCCGCACCAGCCGCACCTGGCTCAGCAGCGGGAAGGTCGAGACGCCGCGCCGGGCGATTTTCGCCAGCACCTCGGTGGTGGTGCGATCGTCGAACCCCACCTCCTCCATCGAGTCACCCAGTTGCACGGTGCCCTCGTCGGTCTGGCGCACATTGATGGTCGGGTAGTCGAGAAACGGCCGGACCCGCTCGCTGACCAGCACCTGCCCGCGGTTGGGCGCCACCGGCGCATGCAGTCCCACCTGTCGGGCCAGGCCCGGATTGCCAAGCCCCGCCGCCAGCACGATCCGCGGCGCGATGAAGCGACGCTGGCCAGCCGTAACGCAGAACTCGCCCGCCGCGCAATCGATACGATCCACCTGCACCCCACCGATCAGCCGCCCACCACGGGCCTGGGTCGATGCGTGCAATGCCCGCAGCAGTTTCAGCGGATTGACGTGGCCGTCCTGGGGCGTATAGCTGGCGCCCACCACCGCCGGGCCGATCAGCGGCAGGCGGGCCTTGAGGTCTGCGGCGTCGAGCATCTGGAACGGGTAGTCGCCCAGCGCATCCTGCAGGGTTTGCAGCCGTGTCTGGCGCTCAAGCATTTCGTCATCGCTGAAGCACATGTGAAAGCCACCCTGCTGCCTGAGCTGCACATCGACGCCGCCATCGCCCAGCAGCATCTGGGCAAACCCCGCCCAGCGCGCCGCAGACGACCGCGTCCAGCGCGAATAGTCCGGCAGGTCGTGGCCCTTGCCCTGCACCCAGACCAGCCCGAAATTGCCCCGCGAGGCACGGAAGGCATCGTCGCCCTGATCCAGCACCAGGGTGTCCGCCCCGTTGCGCGCCAGGCCGTAGGCCACCGCCGTGCCGACCAGGCCGCCACCAATCACGATCACGTCCGCCTGGGTGACGCCGTTTGCATCCTGGCTCATTTGCCTTCTCCGATCAGTACCCGATCCAGCCCGACCAGCCGGTCCAATACCAGCATCAACAGCAGCGTGCCGAGGATCAGCACCGTGGACACTGCGGTGATCAAGGGGTCGATGGTCTGGGAAATCTGGTTGTACATCGCCACTGGCAACGTGGTGGTGCCCGGCGTGGCGACGAAAACGGTCATGGTCAGCTCATCGAAACTCTGGATGAACGCCAGCATCCAGCCACCGATCACACCGGTGCGGATGCGCGGCAACACCACCCGATAAAAGGCCTTCCAGCGCGTGGCGCCCAGCGACAGCGCGGCGTGCTCGATGTCGCGCTCAAGGCCGATGGTCGACGCCAGCGTCAGGCGCAGTGCATAAGGCAGCACTACGATCACGTGGGTCAGGGTCAGGGCCCAGAGCGAGCCGCCGATGTGCGCCAAGGAAAAGAAGCGCAAAAAAGCGATGCCCAGCACCACCGACGGAATCATCAGCGGCGACAGCAGAAAGCCGGTCAGCGCGCCACGCCCGGGAAAGTCGTAGCGACTGATCGCCAGTGCCGCGGGAATCGCCAGCAGCGCGGCAATGGTGGCCGACGCCAGGCCCAGCTTGATCGACAGCATGAAGGCGTCGAGCATTTCCTGGTTTTCCAGCAACGCCCGGAACCAGCGCAGCGACAGGCCGTCGGTGGGCAACGAGAGATAGCCCTTGCTGGTGAACGCCATGACCATCACCACCACCAGCGGCGCAACGATGAAGGTGACGAAAGCAGCATGAAACAGCAGCGAGAAAAATCCGTTCTTGTGCATGGTCGTCTACTCGAAGACTTGCTTGAAGCGGCGCTCGGCCAGCTTGCTGCAACCCAGGATGATGACAAGGTTGGCCACCAGCAGAAGCATCGCGATGGCTGCGCCCAGGGGCCAGTTGAGGGTGCCGAGGAACTCGTCATAGGCTGCGGTGGCCACCACTTTCAGGCGCCGTCCGCCGATGATCGCAGGGGTGGCGAAGGCCGAGGCTGCGAGGGCGAACACGATGATCGACCCGGAGAGCACGCCCGGCATGATCTGCGGCAGGATGATCCGGCGAAACACCGTCAGCCTGGAGGCGCCCAGCGACAACCCGGCCCACTCCACTTGCAGGTCCAGGCGCTGCAACGTCGCCCACACCGCAATCACCATGAACGGCACCAGCACGTGGGTCAGGGCGATGATCACGCCGACCTGGGTGAACAGCATCTTCACCGGTTGCTCGGTGATGCCCAGTGCTTGCAGGGCGTCGTTGATCAGGCCGTTATTGCCCAGCAGAATCGCCCAGCCAAGGGTGCGTACCACCACCGAAATCAGCAGCGGACCCAGCACCACCAGCAGGAACAATGAGCGCCAGCGCGGCGCCATCCGCGCGATGATGATGGTCTCGGGAATGCCCAGCAGCACGCACAGCACCGTAACCGCCAGCGCCATGCCGCCGGTGCGCAGGAAGATGTCGTGGAAATAGCTGTCCTTGAACACCTCCAGGTAATTGCCCAGGCTGTAGGCCGGGATCACGCCTTCGGTGTCACTGAACAGGTTCAGCGACAGCACGGCGGTGAGCATCAGGGGCGCCAGCAGCAGCGCGATGAACACCAGCAGCGCCGGGCCGCTGAGAATCCAGGGCGCGGCGCCGACGTGTTCGGCGTCATACCTGGCCATGGGCGACCTCCCGATCCAGCAACCGCAGGTCGTCATCGGACCAGTCAAGCCCGACCTCGCTGCCCTCCTCCGGTGGCGGCGTGCCGAGGTTGGGCTGGGTCATGTGCACCAGGCCCAGATGACTCTCCACGGCGATCAGCCACAGGTTGCCGAGGAACACCCGCAGGCGGATGCGCCCGCTGATACGGCCACTGCCCGAGGCCGTCAGGCGGATCTTTTCCGGGCGGATGTAGACGTTGACGTCATTGCCCAGCGAGCGGTCCTCGTGGGGTACGTGCAGCAGGGTGTCGTGGACCTGCACATGGCAGCAGCGGGCGTTGCGCAATTGCACGGCGCCGGCAAAGGCGTTGGTCTTGCCCAGAAACGCCGAGGCGAACGGCGAATGGGGCCGTTCGTAGGCCTCGAACGGCGTGTCGATCTGCACGATGCGACCCTTGTGCATCACGGCGATGCGGTCGCTCATGGTCATGGCCTCGACCTGGTCGTGGGTCACCAGAATCGTGGTAATGCCCAACTCGCGCTGGATCGAGCGCAGTTCGATGTGCATCTCTTCGCGCAGCTTGGCGTCGAGGTTGGACATGGGCTCGTCGAGCAGCAACAGGTTGGGCCGGATCGCCAGCGCCCGGGCAATCGCCACCCGCTGACGCTGCCCGCCCGAGAGCGCCTTGGGGTAACGCTCCCCCAGCCCGCCCAGGCGCACCAGATCCAGTGCTTCATCGATGCGTTTCTTGCGTTCGGCCTTGGGCACGCCGCGCATCTCCAGGCCAAAACTGATGTTCTGCGCCACGGTCATGTGCGGAAACAGCGCATAGCTCTGAAAGACGATGCCCAGCCCGCGCTGCTCGGGACGGACGTGGGTGATGTCGCGCCCGTCGAGGACGATCCGCCCTTCGGTGGGCTGCACGAAACCGGCGATCGATTGCAGGGTGGTGGTCTTGCCGCAGCCGGAAGGCCCGAGCAGCGCGATGAACTCGCCGTGCCGGACTTCCAGGTTCAAACCGTCAATGGCCTTGAAACTGCCGTAGCTCTTGACGATGCCTTCGAGTGTTAGAAATGCCATTGGCGTGCCACGCAGGCCAGGCCTGCGTCTCCAGGATGGTTTTCGGAAGGATCGGGGATGCCGCTGTCTGCGTGACCTGAGATCAGCGCTCGACAGTGCGATTCCAGCGGGTGGTCCACTCGCCACGTTGCTGGTTGATCGTGTCCCAGTCGACCTTGATCAGGGCGTTGACCTTCTCGGGGCCGTAAGGCATGCGCGAGGCCACATCGGGCGGCAGCTTCACGGTCTGGTTGACCGGCGCGAAGCCGTTGGCCCGGGCCTGGATTTCCTGGACTTCAGGCGAAAGCACATACTGGATGAACGCCTGGGACAGCTCGGGCTGGGCATTGGGCGTGACGCCGCACGCCGCGATCTGCAAGGCGATGCCGCCTTCCTTGGGGTAGATGAATTTCAGCGGAAAGCCAGTGCCTTGCAGTGCCACGGCGCGGCCGCTGCCGTACACCGCCATGACCACATCGCCGTTCTGCATCATGCCGTCCATTTCCCCGGGCGCGGCCACCCAGGCCAGCACGTTGGGGCCGATTTCATCCTTGAGGGCCTTGAAGCCGGGGTCGATGTTCTTCTCGTCGCCGCCGCGCAGGCGGGCCATTTCGACCAGGGTGTGCAGGCCGTAGGTGTTGGTCACCGGCGGCATGCCCAGCAGCTGTTTGTAGCGCGGGTCGGTGAGGTTCTCCCAGGAGTCCGGGGCTGCCCAGCCGCGCTTCTTGAACGCCTCCTCGTTGTAGCCGATGCCAGTGGCGACCACGCCAATGCCGGTCGCCTCGGGGCTCAACCGCGCCAGGGGATAGAGGTCCTTGTACACCGGCGCATCGCTGAGCTTCTCGCACAGGCCAAGCTGCAGCGCCTGGTACATCGGGCCGTCATCCATCATCGCCACGTTGATCTGCTGGCGGCCTTTCTGGGCCTGCAACTTGGCCAGGGTTTCGGTCGAGTTGCCCGCCACGTACACCACTTTGACGTTGTGCTGTTTTTCGAAGGCGGGAATGACCTGGGTCTTGTACATCTGCTCGGTGGATCCACCGACACCGGCGACGTACAAGGTGGGTTCGGCCAGCGCCTGCTGGCTCGCAAGGCCCGCGAAGGTCACGGCAAGGGCGAGCGCGGCGCGCTGGAAAGGACGAAACGGCGGTGTTGCTGGGGACGAGTTAAGGCTATTCACAGACTATCTCCGAAGTGCATGGGGCAGATCGAACAATGCGTCAGTTGCTTCAACCGAGGCTGAAGCCATGCATGCACGGTGCATGCATATCCGGGCGAATCCATCGCCCGGTGGCGCATCTTCATGTGCGCTATGGGTTGCAACTCGAGTATTGCGACAGGGCTCCCATATGGTCAAATACGGATATCCGGGTTAGTTATTCATATTTGATATGGAAGGCCAGATGAACCTCAGGCAGATCGAAGCGTTTCGAAGCGTCATGCGGCTGGGCTCCATGACCGCAGCAGCCGAGGCGTTGTACACCTCGCAGCCCAACGTCAGCCGCCTGATCGCGCAACTGGAACTGAGCACCGGGCTTAGCCTGTTCAAACGCGCCGGGGTGCGGCTGATCCCGACCCAGGAAGGCCAGGCGTTCTTTCAGGAAGTGGAGCGTGCGTACGTCGGCATGGATTCGCTGAGGCTTTCGGCGAAGAACATTCGCAACCTGGGCACCGGCCGCCTGCGGGTCGCGGCAGTTCCCTCCACCGGCCTGAGCATGATCCCTCGGGCGCTCAAGGCCTTTACCGACTCACGTCCGGAGTTGACCGTCTCGCTGCACGTGAACTCCTCGCAGACTGTGGAGCAATGGGTCAAATCGCAATTCTGCGACATTGGCCTGGTGGTTCACCCGGGTGACGTCAGCAGTGACCAGAGCGAGTTGCTGGCGATGGTGCCTGCGGTCTGCGTACTCCCCGCCTCGCACCCTCTGGCCGGGCGCGAACACATCACCTTCACCGATCTCGAAGGCGAAACCTTCGTTTCCCTGTGCCACGGCGACGGCACCCGCGCACTGGTGGACGGTCTTTTCGAACAGGCGGGTGTGGAACGGGTCATGGCCGTGGAGGCGCAATACAGTGCGATCAACTGCGAGATGGTGGCACTGGGCATGGGCATAACCCTGGCCCACCCACTGGTGGCCCGCGATTACCAGCATCGGGACATCGTGATACGGCCATTCAAGCCGGACATCCTGTTCCCCACCTACGTCATCTGGCCGGCCGCCCATGCACGGACCCGGCTGGCTGAAGAGTTTGTCGAGACGCTCAAGGACTTTTACGAAAATGTATTAGGTGTTTCCCGCGAACGTTAACAATCAACTGGGTAAAAGCCATACAAACAAAAACGCTGCGATCATCGCAGCGTTTTCTTTTAACCGTTCGGACATCAATCAAACCGGACTTCATTATCCGTTCTGACGGCCATAACCCATGGTGGTGTATTCAAGGGTGTGAGTGGCGCCCTGGCTGTCAACGTAGACCATGCTCGACTTGACCAGACCGTCGACTTTCTCTGGATCCTGGGCGGTGGTTACGCTGGAGACCTTGGCTACGTCCAGGCCTTTGTGGCGGTTGTACTGCTCGACCTGGGTCAGTGGACGCGCGCTGTTGGAGGCGGCGGTGTTGTCAGCGAGTTCGTTGGCCGATGCGAAAACACTGAAAAACGAGAGGGCGGCGAAGGCGACATATTTCATTTTGGATCTCCAGTATCTGAGTAGTCTGCAAGTTGAGCAAAGCGTCTATTCGTTTGCTTCTGGCAGCGATTGTTGCGCGTTATCGTCGCGGCGATAAATATTTGCGGTCGATATGAAACATTGCCCATATCGATATAAGCGCGATTATTTCATTCCTGGAAATACAGTATTACTTTAACTAGCGATACAAAAGTTAAACTAACGTTATAGAAATTTCATATCACCCGTAGCAGCACGGCTTGCCGGCGGGAGCGGTGTATCAGTCAATTATAGGTGTCTGACACACCGCTCCCGCCGGCAAGCCGTGCTGCTACGGGGTGGAGTGCGCATGTGACAGGCCGGCTGCAGGCCCCGCCGCTTTCACCGCCGAATCGAATCGGGATGCTCGCCCTCGGAACGCACCATCAACATGATTGCATCGCGTTTTTCCAACAGATGGTGCCGCAGGATTTCGCTCAACCGCTTGCCGTCGCGGGCCTGCAGGGCGGTGATCATCTCTTCATGGTCGTGCAATGCCCGCTCCCACTTCGGTGCCTGCTGGTTGGACAGGTATCGCAGCGCCTGAATGCGTCGGTTCAGCGACAGGTAGACCTGACGCAGCGCGGTATTGCGTGCGGCGAGGTTGATCATGTCGTGGATGGCGCGGTTGCGCTGGTAGTAGCCGGGCAAGTCGTTCTGATTCTTGCTCACCACCATGGCGTAATGCAGCGCCTTGATGTCTTCCAGTTCCTGGGGGGTGATGCGCTCGCAGGCCAGCTCCCCGGCGAATGCCTCGATACCGCTCATCAGTTCGAAGGTCTCGCGAATTTCCATTTCCGACATGCGCGAAACGCTGGCGCCACGGTTGGGGTTGATGTCGATCAGGCCTTCTACTGCCAGCACTTTCAGCGCTTCACGCAACGGCGTGCGGGAAATCCCAAGGGTTTCGCACAGCTCGCGCTCATTGAGCTTGGTCCCGGGCGGCAGCACGCCTTCGGTGATGAAGCTGCGCAGGTGCTCGACCACGATGTCATGAAGGCGCTGACGCTCGACCTTGAGCGACAGGCGCGGGTCGGGGGTGGCGCCCGACGGCTCGAAATTTTGCATGCAAGATTCCTCTACTGCATCACGAAAAGCTGGCTTCAGGGCGGTTCTTATACTTAAAGCGGGCCATTTGCAGCTGATATTAGCTCAAAGTCGTCCATTGACGTAGCTCAGCGAGGTGCTAACGTATTTTGAATTCAAAATACAAAAACAAGAGGAGACACCCATGCTGAAACTCGACTTCCATCCTGCCGGCCGCCACTTCCTGCAAATTCCAGGGCCCAGCCCGGTGCCGGATCGCATCCTGCACGCCATGAGCTACCCCACCATCGATCACCGCGGCCCCGAATTTGGCGAGCTGGGCCTGAAGGTCCTTGATGGCATCAAGAAGATCTTCAAGACCCAACACCCGGTTGTCATCTACCCCGCCTCCGGCACCGGCGCCTGGGAAGCGGCGCTGTGCAATACCATGAGCGCGGGCGATGAAGTGCTGATGTTCGAAACCGGCCACTTCGCCACGCTGTGGCAGAAAATGGCGCTGAGCCTTGGCCTCAAGCCGCAGTTCATTGGCAAGCCGGGGATCGAAGGCTGGCGCGGCGGGGTCGATGCGGGGATGGTCGAAGCGCACCTGCGCGCCGACAGCGGCCACCGCATCAAGGCGGTGTGCGTGGTGCACAACGAAACCAGCACCGGCGTGACCTCCGACATCGCCTCGGTGCGCCGGGCCATCGACGCCGCCGGGCACCCGGCGCTGCTGCTGGTGGACACCATCTCGGGCCTCGCCTCGGCGGACTATCGCCATGACGAATGGGGCGTCGATGTCACGGTTTCAGGCTCGCAGAAAGGCCTGATGCTGCCGCCGGGCATCAGCTTCAACGCCCTCTCGCCCAAGGCCCTGCAAGCCAGCAAGAACGCCGGCCTGCCCCGCAGTTTCTGGGCCTGGGAAGAAATCGTCGAGATGAACAAGACCGGCTACTGGCCTTACACCCCTAACACCAACCTGTTGTATGGCCTGTCCGAGGCGCTGGACATGATCCTGGGCGAAGGCCTGGACAACGTGTTCGCTCGCCATAACCGCCTGGCCCACGCCTGCCGCTCGGCGGTCAATGCCTGGGGGCTTGAGATCCAGTGCGCCGACCCTGCCGTGTACAGCCCGGTGCTGACCGGCGTGATGACGCCCGAAGGCATCGATGCCGACCAGGTGCGCAAGCTGATCTACGAGCGCTTCGACATGTCCCTGGGCACCGGCCTTGGCAAGCTCAAGGGGCGCATGTTCCGCATCGGTCACCTGGGCGACTGCAACGATCTGACGTTGATGGCTACGCTCACCGGTTGCGAGATGGGCCTGCAGATGGCCGGGGTGAAACTGCAATCGAGCGGCGTGCTGGCCGCCATGGACTACCTGGGAGGCCAATCGGTGCCATTGCGCCGCGACTGATCGCCCTGACGGGCGCTTGCGAGCTTTTCCGCAGCGCCCCCGCAGCACTTTCTCACTATCCCGAATCAACGCGCCGCCATGGCGCGAACAACAAGAAACTGGAGATAGAACATGAAGTCTTTACGTCTGCGCCCCACCACGGTGGTGCTCATCATGCTGTGCGCCATGTACTTCATCACCTACCTGGACCGCGTCAACGTCAGTACCGCCGCGGTCGGATTCGGCAAGGAATTCAACCTGACCAAGACCGAAATCGGCCTGGTCTTCTCTGCTTTTGCCTATCCCTACCTGGTGTTCCAGATCATCGGCGGCTGGGTCAGCGACCGCTTTGGCGCCAAGCGCACGCTGGTGGTGTGCGGGATCATCTGGGCCGGCGCGACGGTGCTGACCGGCCTGGCCGGCGGTTTCGTCTCATTGATCATTGCCCGTCTGCTGCTGGGCCTTGGCGAAGGCGCAACCTTCCCGGCGGCAACGGCGGCGATGTCGCGCTGGGTGCCCAAGGATCAACGCGGTTTCGCCCAAGGCATCACCCACGCCTTTGCCCGCCTGGGCAACGCGCTGGCGCCGGCAGCGATGGTCGCGGTGATGGCAGCCTACGGCTGGCGAGAGTCGTTTTATGTGTGCGCGGGGATCAGTTTTGTCTGGGTGATGCTGTGGATGCTGGTGTTCACCGAACAGCCCAAGGACCACCCGCGCATCTCTCGCCAGGAACTGGACGTGCTGCCGCCGCCCAAGCCCAAGAGCAACATTGCGCTGCCGTGGGGCCGGCTGTTCAAGCGCATGGCACCGGTGACCATCGTGTACTTCTGCTATGGCTGGACGCTCTGGCTGTTGTTGAGCTGGGTGCCGATGTATTTCATGAACATGGGGCTGGACCTGAAGAACACGGCGATCTTCTCCTCGCTGGTGTTTTTTGGCGGGGTGGTGGGCGACACCCTGGGCGGGATCGTCAGCGACCGCATCTACAAGCGCACCGGCGATCTGAACCGCGCCCGCAGCCGCATGGTCGCGATCTGCCTGACCTGCACCCTGGCGGCGCTGGTGCCGCTGATGTTTACCCATGACATGTATGTGTCGCTGGGCTGCCTGGCGGTGGCGTTCTTCTTTTCCGAGATGACGATTGGTCCGATGTGGGCGATCCCGATGGACATCGCACCGGATCATTGCGGCACGGCCAGCGGCATGATGAACACCGGTTCAGCCATGGCGGCGATCATCAGCCCTGTGGCGGCGGGTTTGCTGATCGACAAGTTCGCGAACTGGCAGTTGCCGTTCATGGTGAGCATTGGTTTGCTGGCGATCGGCGTCGTGCTGTCGTTCTGGATGAAACCGCAGAAGCGCTTCGAGTACGGCCAGCCTGCGGCTGCAACGGTTGAGGCGGGAGGGTCTGCGGTGGTCAGCAAGTAGCGGCACAACTTGCCCGCGTCGGCGTCCTCAAGATCGCTCCCGCGGGCAAGCCCGGCTGCTACGGGACAGGGGGGCTCGCTGGATTTGGTTTCACATCAAACCCGTAGCAGCACGGCTTGCCGGCGGGGGCGTCTTCATGATCGCCATCGCCGGCAAGCCGGACTGCTACGGGGCCAGGGTGATCGCAAATTCCGGGGTGCAGCCCAAAACCTGTGGGAGCCAGGCGCCGATCACAGGCTCACGTGGTCATTGACCTTCCTTGACCCCATATTCGCGATACACCGGCTTCCAGAAATTCGCCTCGACTGCCTCGCGCAACGCCTCGTCGGACATCTCCTGGGCCACCCCGTCTGCCTGGGCGGCCTTGCCTACAGCAAAGGCGATCTTCTTGCTCACGGCCTGCACATCGCGCAGTGGCGGCAACATCTGCCCTGCCCCTGCACTGTCGGCCAGCGCCTGAGCCGAGGCCATCAGCATGCCTTCGGTCACCCGTGTCGCCTTGCTCGCGATGGCGCCCAGGCCGATGCCGGGGAAGATGTAGGAGTTGTTGCACTGGGCAATCGGGAATTTCTTGTCAAACAGCTCGACCGGCAGGAACGGGCTGCCCGTCGCCACCAGCGCCTTGCCCTCGGTCCATTGCAGGATGTCCTTGGGATGCGCTTCGATCTGCGAGGTGGGGTTGGACAGCGGCATGATGATCGGCTGCGCACAGTGCGCGTACATGGTCTCCACGATCTCCTGGGTGAACAGCCCCGACTTGCCCGACACCCCGATCAGCACCGTTGGCTTGAGGTTGCTGACCACCTCCTGCAACACCGGCCAGTCCCCGCTGAACTGCCAATGCGCCAGCGATTCGGTCGGGTGCGACAGACGTTCCTGGAAGTCATAGAGCCCGGTCTGTTTGTCCGTCAGCAGCCCCTTGCTGTTGAGCAGATACACTTGCCGACGCGCCTGCGCCTCGCTAACGCCCTCCAGCTGCATGGCCGAGATGATCTGCTCGGCAATGCCGCAACCGGCAGAACCTGCGCCGACGAAGGCGATGGTCTGCTCCGACAGGCGCTGCCCTTTCATCTTGCACGCAGCCAGCAGGGTGCCCACAGTGACCGCCGCCGTGCCCTGGATGTCGTCGTTGAAGCAGCACAATTGATCGCGATACCGCGCCAGCAACGGCATGGCGTTGCTCAGGGCGAAGTCTTCGAATTGCAGGATTACCCCCGGCCAGCGCCGCTTGACCCCATCGACGAACGCCTGGAGGAAACTCTCGTATTCCGCGCCGCGCACCCGCTCCTGGCGACGACCAAAATACACAGGGTCCGCCAGCAACGCCGGATTGTTGGTGCCCACGTCCAGCACCACCGGCAGCGTATAGGCCGGGCTGATGCCGCCACAGGCGGTGTAGAGCGACAGCTTGCCGATGGGAATGCCCATGCCGCCAACGCCCTGGTCGCCCAGGCCCAAGATGCGTTCGCAGTCACTGACCACGATGACCTTGACGTTGTTCTTGGTGACATTGCCGAGGATTTCGTCGATGCGCGCCTGGTCGCCGATGCCGATGAACAGGCCACGATGGCTGCGATAGATCCGGGCGAATTCCTGGCAGGCCTTGCCGACGGTGGGGGTGTAGATGATTGGCAGCATCTCGTCGACATGATCGTCGACGACGCGGTAGAACAGGGTTTCGTTGAAGTCCTGCACCGAGCGCAGGAACACATGCTTCTCAAGGTCGGTGCCACAGGCCTTGAACTGCTGATAGGTGCGCTCGGCCTGTTGTTCGATGGTTTCCACCTGATCGGGCAGCAAGCCGGTCAGGTGCAGGATTTCACGTTCACAGAGGCTGAAAGCCGTGCCCTTGTTGAGCAGCGGCGTGCCCAGCAGAGTCGGGCCCTTGAATCGGGGGTACAGGGGACGGTCGGACGAAGCAGACATCATTACCTCCAGTGCATGTTTTTGTATTTTGAATTCAATATACACCGATGAATCGCAATGCCAAGCTCGGGGCATAAAGCTTCTGGAGATGGGAGTTTAGACACGGACGGCCGTTTGTGGCTGAGCGTTTGCTCGATGGCTGGGCCGGACTAGACTGGCAGTTTCGAGAAACAGGAGACAGCCATGGAAACCGTGAAGGGCGGATGCCTGTGTGGCGATGTGCGGATCACGGCCGTCGGTCGCCCTTGGCGTGTGGGGTTGTGTCACTGCCTGGACTGTAGAAAGCACACCGGCTCGCTGTTCGAGATTTCGGCGATATTCCCGCAAGACGCAGTGACCATCGAAGGCCAGACACGGGACTACGCCGGCCGCCACTTTTGCCCGCGCTGCGGCTCGCCGGTGTTCGGCCGCAACGGCGATGAAGTGGAGGTGAATCTGGGAGCGCTGGACGCTCCCGATCAATTCATCCCCACTTACGAACTCTGGACCGAACGACGCGAAGCCTGGCTACCGCCCTTTGCCCTGGCCAGGCACTATCGTCACAACCGGGAAGGCAAGGGCCGCACCGAGCCGTGAGACGTCAGCGGATCGTGGGCACCACACACACCCGTAGCAGTCCGGCTTGCCGGCGTCGGCGATCCCACATTCCGGGTGTAACGAAAACCTGTGGGAGCGGGCTTGCCCGCGAATGCGTCAGGCCTGACGTCACGAGGGTGCTTGACCCACCGCCTTCGTCCGAATGCGGCCCAGACCAAGCCCGCTCCCACAGATCCAGACCAGACGAGGGTCACAGGTTCGCCGGCAAGCCGGACTGCTACGGGGATGTGGAGTAGCCTACTTGACCAGGCGCTTTTCCTTGGACGGCCGGTAGCCGAAGTACGAGCTGTAGCATTTGCTGAAATGGCTCGGCGAGACGAATCCGCAGGCTACCAGCACCTCGACCTGTGACAGTTCGGTGTGCTGCAGCAGGCGCCGGGCCTCGGTGATGCGAAGCTCCAGGTAATAGCGTTGCGGCGTGGTGCCCAGTTGCTCTTTGAACAGGCGCTCGATCTGACGTCGCGAGCGCCCGGCGTAGACCGCCAACTGGTCCATCTCCAGCGGCTCTTCGAGGTTGGCGTCCATCAGCTTGACCACTTCCTTGAGCGGCGCGCTGACCGAGATATGCCGGCTCGGCTTGATCCGCCGATAGCGCGATTCCTCGAACGACAGGATGTCTTCGATGCCCTCGACCAGCGCCTTGTCGTGCAGCTCCTTGATCCATTCCAGCGCCATGTGAAACGCCCCGGCGGGGCTGGACGCCGTGAGCCGGTCGCGGTCCACGACGAAGGCCTCGCTGGTGACGTGGGTGACCCTGGAGATTTCCGCCAGCGCCGGGCGATGCTCGGGGTGAATCGCGCAGCGGTAGCCCTCAAGCAACCCCGCCTCCCCCAGAAACCAGGCGCCGTTCCATAGGCCTGCCAGGGTGATGCCCAGTTCCGCTGCGGTCACCAGCAGGTTGCTCAGCTCGGTATTGGCCTTCAGTTCCGTGCGATAGCCGCCGCAGATCACCAAGAGGTCCAGGTCCTTGAGCGCAGGGGCATCAAGGCGCGCGTCCGGGCGAATCACCAGCCCCAGGTCGCTGATGACTTCGCCTTCCTGCAAGCCGAAGGTCTTCGAGGAAAACAGCCTGGGCCGCAGCAGGTTGGCCGTGACAATGGTGTCCAGCGCCTGGGTGAAGGCTGGCAATGAAAAGTGTTCCAGCAGCAGAAACCCTGCCCGGGTGTGGGAGCAAGGCTCTTTGCGGCTTTCGTCCAGGTAGCGGAGGTTCTTGCCTTTCATGCCCCCGCTGAACTCTCGTCTTTCGCTCAACGTCTGCCCCGCCCCGTGTTGCCAAACTGCTGTCTGATGCTCTTCACTTATTGTTCTCGTACAACCTGCAATGAAAAATCGCCCAACCCGGATTCGGCGACCTTTCCCTGCTTACGCCAGCTGAAAGCCGTGGGCAAGCGGGTCCCGGTCATCGACGAAAATGGTGTTATGGCCTGTCACATGGGCCCAGCCGGTGATGCCGGGCTTCATGCCGTCAAAAATACCGACTTTGGCCGCAGACTCAACTTTTCCTTCGTAGACCGTGCCAATCAGGCTCTCGTGGCGGTAAGTATCACCCACCTTCAGGCGCCCCTTGCCGAACAACTGGGCCATGCGCGCCGAGGTGCCGGTGCCGCCGGGCGAGCGGTCGATGGCCTTGTCGCCGTAGAACACCGCGCAACGTCCATCGGCCTGTTCGCTGCGGGGTTTGTCGCACCAGATGACATGGTGCACGCCGCTGATGGCCGGGTTCTCCGGGTGCACGGGGTGGCTGACATCGGCCAGCGCTGCGCGCAACTTCACGCTCATTGCGACGATGTCGGCACTGGTCTGCCCCTCGAATCCCGGCCAGCTCGCCTGTGGCTCGACCACGGCGTAGAAGTTGCCGCCATAGGCGATGTCCACCGTCAGCGCGCCCACACCGGGCACCTGGACGAGCACATCGGCGCTGTGCAGATAGCTGGCCACGTTCAGCAGCTTGATCGACTCGACCTTGTCGCCATTCATGCGGTACTCGACATCCACCCTGCCGGCCGGTGCTTCGATGGCCAGGCGGCCTGGCATTCTGGGTGTTATCAGGCCTTCCTCGATCACCACCGTGGACAAGCCAATGGTGCCCGCGCCGCACATCGGCAGGCAGCCGCTGACTTCGATGAACAGCGCACCGAAGTCGCAATCCTCGCGCACCGACGGATAGATGATGACGCCGGACATGATGTCGTGGCCCCGTGGCTCGAACATCAGCGCCTTGCGCACCCAGTCATGGTCGCGCACGAAGATATCGCGTCGCTCGGCCATGGACACCGAAGGCAACAGCGGCCCGCCACCTGCAACCACCCGCACCGGGTTGCCGCAGGCATGGGAATCGATACAGAAAAAGCTGCGTCTCATAACGTCGTCCTTAAGGCCTAAACCATCTTGTTTGGAGCGTGACGCTGCAATGCGCCCCGTGACAGCCGGTCCAGCAGCAGGGCGATGGCGACAATCGCCAGCCCCGCGCGCAGGCCCAGGCCCATTTCCATACGTGACAGCCCCCGGGTGACTTCAGCCCCAAGGCCGCCCGCCCCCACCAGTCCCGCCAGCACCACCATCGCCAGCGACATCAGAATGCACTGGTTCAAGCCCACCAGCAGCGTCGGTGCGGCGGTCGGCAGTTCGATCTTGAACAGAATGTCCCGGGGCGATGCACCGGACGCCTGCCCCAGTTCCAGCAGATCCTTGGGCAGCTGTTTGAAGGCCAGGGTGGTCAGGCGCAGCATCGGCGGGATGCCGTAGACGATGGTGGCGATGATCGCCGGGACGCGGCCCAGGCTGAACAGGATCACGGCCGGAATCAGGTACACCCAAGGCGGCACGGTCTGCATGATGTTGAGGATCGGCGCGAACGCCTCGTCGACGCGCTTGATCCGCGCCGCGAGCACACCCAGCGGAAAGGCGATCATCACCGAAATCAGCACCGCCACGGACACCAGCGCGATGGTTTGCATGGACGCGGTCCACAGCCCCGAGAACAGGCAGAACGCCAACATCAATGCCGCGAACACCGCCACCCGCTTGGTCGCGAAGAAGAAGGCGGCGACGAAGACGATGGCGATCAGCACATAGGGATGGGGCGCCAGCAGTGCGCGCTCCACCACGCCCAACACCGCTTCGACCACCTGGCTGATGAGCACGAACAGCCCGTGAAGGTTGGCGTTGAGCCAGTCCACGGCGGGGGCGAGGATTTCGCCCGGGGAAAAACGGAAATCCGCGACACTCATTGGCTTTCTCCCATACGCGACCGGGCGGCACTCTGGGCCAGGCGGTCGAGGATCATGGTCAGGATGACGATGGCGATGGCGGCGTTGATCGACTTGGCGATATCCAGCGTACGCACCGCGCCGTAGATCGATTCACCCAGGCCGCCGGAGCCGACGATGCCGGCAATCACCACCATGCCAAAGGCCATCATCAGGCTCTGGTTGACCCCGGCCATGATGCTGGGCATGGCGAACGGCAAGCGGATTTTGAAGAACATCTGCAAGGGCGTCACACCGCTGGCTTCGCCCAGCTCGATGAAGTGCCGGGGCGTCATGCGAATGCCCAGCGACGTCAGGCGCAGCGCCGGGGGCAGCGCGACGATGAAGGTCGCCAGCAGTGCGGTGGCCGGGCCGTAGCCGAGCAGCGCGATGGCGGGCAGCAGGTAGATGTAGGGCGGCATGGTCTGCACCAGGTCCAGGCACGGATCGACCACCCGGTCGAACGCCGGGGCCAGCCCCGCCACCACGCCCAGGGGAATCGCCACCACCAGCGCCAGCAGCGTCGCGGTGAGCACCAGCGCCAGGGTGCTGACCGTCTCGGGCCACAGGCCGATCAGCGCGCAGAACACCAGCGCAAGGCCTGCGATGATCGCGAACCTGGCGCCGATGGCGCGCCAGCCGATCAACGCGATGATGAGCGCCAGTACGTAGTACGGCGGCAACGCGAGGCACCACAAGACACCCTTGTAGACCCCGGACAGCACGGCGTTGGCCGCGTCGAACAGCACCTCGCCGTGATCCGAAAGCCACGACAGCCCGGAATCGATGGCCTCATCGAACTGGCTGGAAAAGTCGGGAGTGTTCATGCCGAAGGCTCCAGTACGGTGGGCGCGCCAGCCGCCGCGAACTCGTTGGGAATGCCCTGCACGCCGCGCAGCAGGTCACGCGGGGTGATGATCCCGACCACGTTGCCGTTGTCGACCACCGCCAGGGCATCGCGCTCGGACTTCATGGTCAGGCCGATCAGCTCGTTGATGTCGGCGCCGGGGGTTGTCTTGATCAGCCGCGAGATGTCGCAGGTCGGGTTGGCGGCCTTGAACGGCTCGACCGGGGTCATCACCGAATGCGCCTTGACCAGGTGCAGCCGGGAGATGCCCGCCACGAACTCGGCGACGTAATCATCCGCCGGATTGAGCACGATGTCCTCGGCGGTGCCGACCTGGATGATCGCGCCGTCCTTCATGATCGCAATGCGATCACCGATGCGAATCGCTTCGTCCAGGTCGTGGGTGATGAAGACAGCTGACTTGCCAAGCTCTTTGGTCAGCTGACGGAATTCGTCTTGCAGTTGCCGGCGGATCAGCGGGTCGAGCGCGCTGAACGGCTCGTCCATCAGGATCACTTCCGGGTCTGCGGTAATCGCACGGGCCAGGCCGACACGCTGTTGCATGCCGCCGGACAGTTCACTCGGGTAGCGCTGGGTCCACTCGCTCAAGCCCACCTTGGCCAGTGCGCGCTCGGCCACCTGGTAGCGCTCGGCCTTGCCCACGCCCTGCACTTCCAGGCCGAACGCGGTGTTTTCCAGCACCGTGCGGTTGGGCAGCAAGGCCACGCTCTGGAACACCATGCCGATGTGCCGGGCGCGGACTTCACGCAACTGCGCAGGGTTGAGCGAGGACAAATCCTTGCCCTTGACCATGACCTTGCCGGAACTGGGCGTGATGAGCTTGTTGAGCAGGCGGATCAGCGTGGATTTGCCACTGCCGGAAAGCCCCATGATGCAAAAGATCTCTCCACGGCGAACCTGGAGACTGACGTCCGAGACCCCGACCACGCAGCTGTAGTCCTGCAGAATCCGGCTCTTGGTCAAGCCCTGCTGGACGACAGCGTTCATCGCGGCAGGTGCGCTTTTTCCGAAGATTTTCCAGACGTTCTGGCAATCCACCAGCACTTCGTTTGTGTCTATTTTAGCCGTAGTCATGTTCGTAACCCGTCGAGCCCGTTGTGGCGGGCCTTTCTCATTGATCAAAAGGCGGCAGTGGCAAAGAAACAGCGCGTGCTCAGTTCTTGATGTTTTCCCAACGTTTGAGCAGGTCGGCGTGGCTGTCGGTCCAGTCCTTGACGGCCTGATCCATGGTCTTGCCGTCCTTGACCTGGGTGTTGATCGCGGTGATGTCTGGCAGCGGCACGTAGACGCTCGCCATCAGCTCACGGGCGTGGGGGAAATCAGAGGAAAAGCCCTTGTGACCGATCCAGTAGTAACCCTGAGGTGGCGGAAAAATGCCTTTGGGGTCCTTGAGGAATTTCACGTCGTATTTCTGCACCATCCACGACGGTTCCCAGATGGTCACCGCGATCGGCTCCTTGCGATCGACCGCTGACTTGAGCGCTGCGGTCATGGCCGCGGTACTGCCTTCGACCAGTTGCAGTTTCAGGTCATAGCCCTTGACCGCGTTGGTGGCGTCTTTCATCAGGCCCGAACCTGGCTCGATACCGATGATCTTGCCGCCGAACTTGTCGGCATTGGCGTTGAGCTGATCGACCGAATCGATGTCCACGTACTTAGGCACCGCAATGCCCTGATACAGGCCGTGTGAAACCGGAGACAGCTTCTCCAGCTTGTTCTTGTTCTTGTTCCAGTAGTCGGAAGCGGCGTAGTCGGTCTGCGAAGCCAGGACCTGCACGTCACCCTTGCTCAACGCGGCGTAGGCGATGCCCCATTCGGAAAACTCCACCACCTTGACGGTGTAGCCGGAGTCTTCGAGGACCTTCTTGGTGATGCCGGTGATGGGCGTCAGGTCTTCCCAGTTCATGGTGCCGACGGTGATGGTCTTTTCTTCGGCGTGAACCGGCATCGTCATCATGCCCGCGACAGCCACCGCGCAAACGGCTTTCCAGATTTTCTTCATGGCATTCCCCGATCTACGTTGATGAAACTTGAGTGTTGGTTGTTCTGTTCAAACGCGGTGCAGCCCTTACCCTTCCCGCCCTGCGCGCAGTTCCTGCCAGCGGATGACCGAGTTGACCCCAAGTCTTGTCAGCAGGCTGGGCGGCAATTTGCTCGGGCCCGAGCCCTGGCTGAAACGCTGCAGGAACACCGAATCGGTACCGGTTGCCAGCTCGGCGGCCATGACCCCGGCCAGGGTGCTCTTGACCGTGCCCAGGCCGTTTTCACAGCAGGCGGCGTAGAGGTTTTCTTCCACTTCGCCGAAGGCTGGCGCACTGTTGCGGCTCAGACACAGGCGCCCCGCCCAACTGAATTCCATGGGCGTGCCCTGCAATTCCGGGAAGCGTGCATGCAGCGACTGCAGCTGTTCGGCCGCCACGCCAGCCACCCGCCTGGGCGTGACCGTGATGCTCGGGTCGTAGGTGAACCGGGTGCGGATGACGATGCGCGCCTGACCGTTGGCGGTGATCTTGCGCACCGTGGCGCCCATCGGATCGGCCGGCAGCAAGGCCCAGCGGTCGTGGCCGGTCACGGGGCGCTTGAACTGGTCGTGGCTGAAACCTGCGGTCATCGAGGCGTAGGTAAACACGTGCAACAGCCGCCCCTGAAAGTGGCCGAAGTCTTCGATGTGGCCGTTGACCGCGAGAATCACCTTGGGCGCCGACACCTGGCCCTTGTGCGACCTGGCGACCCAGCCGCTGGCCGCTTTCGCGAGTTCGACGATGGGCGAGCGCTCGTAGAGGCTGATCCTGCTGTCCAGCCCCGCCGCCAGGTCACGGATGTACTGCGCCGGCTGGATCATCACCGCGCCGGGTGTGTACAGCCCGCCGTGGTAATAGTCGGAGCCGGTGATTTCACGCATCTGCGCGGCATCGAACAGCTCATGTCTTTCGCCAATACCGGCCAGTGACCGGGCGTACTTGAGGTTGAGCTTCAACCCACGCTCGGTGGCGGCGGCGTTGATCTTCCCGGACGGATCGAAGGTCTGCGCCGACATCCCGTATTCGGCGGCCGCCTGGGCCGCGAAATCGATGGCGAAACGGTTCTGCTCGATCTCCAGCGCCGTGGCCGACTCCCCGCCCACCGAATATTCGCCGCTGGACAGGCTGTGGGGCACATCGATCATGAAGCCCGAGTTGCGCCCCGCAGGCCCCTTGGCGATTTCATGGGCGTCGACCACCACGATGCGGTCCTGTGGGCGCAGTTGGGACAGCCTGCGGGCAGCCGACAGACCGGCAAAACCTGCGCCGATAATCAGCCAGTCCGCCGACACGCTCCCATCAAGCATGCGCACCGGGACAGAACGCGTGGAGATCGCCTCCCAGCCTGATACGCCGGTGTCTACCGGAAGGCGCTTGATGGAATGGCCGCTCATTTTACGGTCTCGTCTACAGAACGATCGGAGACATCGATCCAGATGGTCTTGATCTCGGTGTACTGGTCGTGGGCGAACACCGACTTGTCACGGCCGCCGAAGCCCGACTCCTTGTAGCCGCCAAACGGGGTGGAAGCGTCGCCTTCGCCGAAGCAGTTGACGGTGACGATCCCGGCCCGGATTTCCCGGGACAGCTTGATCGCACGGCGCAGGTTGCCGGTGTACACCGACGCGGCCAGCCCGTAGGCGGTATCGTTGGCCAGGGCGATGGCTTCGTTGATGGAGTTGAAGGTGGTGACCGACAGCACCGGGCCGAAGATTTCTTCCTGGAACAGGCGGCTGTCGCGGTCCACGCCGTCGATGACGGTGGGCTGGATGAACGCGCCATCCTGGGTGTCGCCGCCGTACACGGCTTCAAGCTTGCCGGCGCTGGCGTAGTCCAGGTACGACTTCACTTTCTGGAAGTGATCGCTGCTGACCAGCGCGCCGACGCGGTTTTGCGGGTCCAGCGGATCGCCCATCTTCCATTCGCGGATGTAGGCGCCCATGCGTTCGAGCAATTCATCCTTTACAGACGCATGCACCAGCAGACGCGAAGTAGCGGAGCAGTTTTCGCCCATGTTCCAGAACGCGCCGTTGACCACTTGCTCGGCGACCAGGTCCAGGTCCTCGGCGTCGTCCATCACCACGGCCGGGTTCTTGCCGCCGCACTCGAGCACCACGCGCTTGAGGTTCGAATCGGCTGCGTAATGCAGGAAGCGACGGCCCGTGGCGGTGGAGCCGGTGAAGCTCACCATGTCCACGTCCTTGTGCAGGCCGATGGGCTCACCCACGTCCTTGCCGGTGCCGGTGACGATGTTCAGCACCCCTGCCGGTACACCGGCTTCAAAGGCCAGCTCCGCAACACGCAGCGTGGTCAGGGTGGTCTGTTCGGCGGGCTTGACGATGACCGAGCAACCGGCAGCCAGCGCCGGGCCGATCTTCCAGGCCAGCATCAGCAGCGGGAAGTTCCACGGCAGCACGCATCCCACGACACCGATGGGCTCGCGCACCACCATGGTCAGCGCACCGTTACCCACCGGGGCGGTGTGGTCGTACAGCTTGTCGATGACTTCGGCGTGCCAGCGCAGGGTGTGAATGGTGTCCGGCACATCGACCAGTTGGCATTCACTGACCGGTTTACCGCTGTCCAGGCTTTCCAGCACGGCCAGCTCGTGGCGATTGCGCTCCAGCAGTTTGGCGAACTTGAGCAACACCGCCTTGCGCTCACCCGGTGGCAGCAGCCGCCAGCGACCGTCGTCGAACGCCGCCTTGGCCTTGCTGACGGCATAGTCCACGTCCTCGCTGTTGCAGGCCGCGATGTCTGTCAGGTGCTCGCCCGTGGCCGGGTTGCTGGTAGCGAAGGTATTGCCGGACATTGCTGGCTTGAATGCGCCGTTGATAAACGCATTGGTCGGATACGAGATGGAAGCGGCGATGGCGGCGTATTCGGCCTTGGTCAGAAGATCACGCATGGCTGGCTCCGGAAGTGATGTGGGCGACGCTGCGTTTCACGTTGGTGATGACGGTCTGCAGGCTGAGTTTGTCGTCGCTGTTGAGCGGGCGAAGTGGCGAGCGCACATCACCGACTTTCAGACCATTGAGTTCGCAACCAAACTTGATGCATTGCACGAACTTGCCACCGTCCAGGGCGTTCATCAGCGGCATCATGGCCGACATGATCTGGCGGCCCTTATCGAAGTTCTTTTCCAGCACACAGGCTTCATATAAGGCCACGTGTTCTTTAGGCAGGAAGTTCGAACCGGCACAGACCCAACTTCTGGCGCCCCAGGCAAAGAACTCAAGTGCCTGATCGTCCCAGCCGCAAGACAACGCAATGTGCGGGAATTCACGGGCCAGTAGATGCACGCGGCCCATATCCCCGGAACTTTCCTTGATGGCTTTGACATTCTTGGACTTGCCGACCCGCGCCAGGTATTCCTCGTTCATCTGTACGCACATCCGGCCTGGATAGTTGTACAACATGATCGGCAAGTTGGCGGCGCGGTCGATGGTCAACGCATGAATGGCGTTTTCCTGATCGGTGGGCAGCGCATAAGGCGGCGTAGTGACCAGAATGGCGTCGGCCTTGATCGCCCTGGCGTCTTCGGCGAACAGCACGGCGTCTTCGGTGCGGATGGCGCCGGTGCCGATGATCAGTTGAACCTGCGAGCCGATAATGTCCTTGGCCCGTGCCGCAAGTCGCAAACGCTCTTGCGCGGTCTGGGCGTAATATTCGCCGGTGGAGCCGCCAATAATGATGCCGTGCACTTTCGCCTCGATCAGAGACTCCAGCACTTGCGAAAATACATCCCAGTCAATTTCACCCTCAGGTGTATGGGGCGTTACTGCCGGTGTATATATGCCTTCGAATTTCAAGACGCTTCTCCGATTATCAATGGCTGTAACTTTCTGTCAGCATCACGCGCACGGCCGGGCCCTGGCGCAGCAATAAAGTGGCTCTGGCTGCACGGAAAACATGTCCGTCAAATAACAAATCGGGCAATACGCAGGTGCGACGGCGCCCCGGACGCAACCTCAAGTTGCATCAATCGTTCACTCGGTCAGCGGTGCGTATTACATTGTTCTTCCAGACGAATCCTGGTATCAGGTACGTGCTGGAAAAATCCGGATCTTCAGAATAAACAGCATCGGCGCGACGCCTGAATGAAGCTCAGGGACGAATCGATACAGGGCAGAGGTGTAGCAGCAGTTTTTTGCATAGTCAGACCGTATCTATCCCAATTGGCAGTGACGACGGTTTCTTGTTTTAAAGTCATCCGGGGAGGCCCCGCCGACTTTTTTACCGCTTCTCAAGCCCCGGTGTGTGCCGGGGTTCATGTGCGGCTTGTGTGAAGATTACGTGTCGTTGGAACCTTGGGACAATCAACTTTTACGCTGGGCAATGCATAAAAAAATGTTATCGATGCAGCTGCGTCGCGGCGGGGAACGGGTAGCCGTCGAACTGACCCAGCAGCCAGTCACGCACCCGACAACAGGCCTCGTCGGCCTCGCGATCCTCGCGGATGGTCAGGTAATGCAGGCTCTCGGTGAGGACCATCTCTTCCGCCATCGGGCGCACCAGCCGCCCCTGCTCGATCAGCGCGGTCACCAGATGATTCCAGCCCAGGGCCACGCCCTGATCGTTAAGCGCCATGCTGACCACCAGGTTGTAGTCGTTGGCGTTGAGCACGTGGGGGCTGTCGTGGGCGCGCTCGCCGATATCGATATTGTGATACGCCAGCCACACGCCCCAGTCCACGTGCTCGGCGACCTGGGAGCGGCCATAGGGGCTCAGGTTCAACAGCCCGCCGTCACGCAATCCCTTGAGGGTCGCAAGCTCTGGGTGAGCCTCTTGGTAGGCCAGCGTGCACACCGGGTAGATCACGTCGTGAAACAGTGGGAAGCTGCGATAGCCATCCTGAATCTTCGCCATCTTGGTGATGTAGATGTCCGGGCGCACGCCAGGCTCCATCGACAGGAAGTTCTGGGTGGTGATCAGGTTCAGGTCGATGTCGGGGTTCTGGCTGAACAGCGCCGGCAACCGGGCTGACAGCCACAGCGCGGAAAACGCATGGGAGCAGCACAGCGTCAGCATGCGTTTGCCGGCGTTGCGACTGCGGATTCGCTCGGCGGCCTGGGAGATATTGACGAAGGACATCTGCGCGGCGTCGAAGAAAATCGCCCCGGCCTCGGTCAGCTCTACCGCGCGCCCTACCCGCTTGAACAGCGCGACACCGAGGTAGGTCTCCAGCTCGCGAATCTGTCGGCTGATGGCCGCCTGGGTGACGCACAACGCCTCCGCCGCGCGGGTGAAACTCTGATATTTGGCCGCTGCCACGAATGACTTCACCGCTTTGAGCGAAGGCATTTTCAGCAAGGTCATGTCCGGATCGGTGTGCTTGACCATCGTAGGGTTCTGATTTCCGTTTCCAAGCCTGTTGCAGGGGAGCGGGAAAGCTGGCTGCACAGCCCCTTCCCGGCGCACGCCGCAGAGTATCCGAAACTTGCCAGCGGCGACAGCGACCGGCTCAGCCCTTGACGGCGGCCTCGATGGCGGCGATGTCGATTTTGGTCATGCCCATCATCGCGGCGAACGCGCGCTTGGCCACGGCCTTGTCCGGGTGGGCGACTGCCGAGGTGAGCGCCCGGGGCGAAATCTGCCAGTTCAGCCCCCATTTGTCCTTGCACCAGCCACAGGCACTTTCCTGACCACCGTTGCCGACGATGGCGTTCCACAGCCGGTCGGTTTCTTCCTGGTCGTCGGTTGCGACCTGAAACGAGAAAGCCTCGGTGTGGGGGAAGATCGGCCCGCCGTTCAGGCCGATGCAGGGAATGCCCATGACCGTGAACTCGACCGTCAGCACGTCGTCTTCCTTGCCCATGGGGTAATCGCTGGGGGCGCGGTGAATGGCGGTTACCTTGCTGTCGGGAAAGGTCGCGGCGTAGAACTCGGCGGCTTGCTGGGCATCGCCGTCGAACCAGAGGCAAATCGTGTTTTTCGCGAGCATGGCGGCTCTCCTCGGTTTGGGGAATGGAAAGGAGAGTCTAGTCGCCGCACGGCTTGGTGGCGTTTGCGCCCTCGAAATCGCCCCCGCGGGCAAGCCCGGCTGCTACGGTTCGGGGTTGAACAGGATGTCGCGTACACCCGCAACCCCGTAGCAGCACGGCTTGCCGGCGGGGGCGGCCTTGAGATCGCTGACGCCGGCAAGCCGGACTGCTACGGTTCGGGGTTGAATCGGGATGTCGCGTACACCAGTAATCACGTAGCAGTCCGGCTTGCCGGCGAGGCGGCCTCACGGGCCTGCGCGCAGCCTTCGCGGGTGAGCCCGCTCCCACAGGGTCGGCGGGGGTGGTTCGCGGTACGTCTCACGACACACAACCTGTGGGAGTGGGCTTGCCCACGAAGACGTCCGGACGGCTACGGGAGAATGTCAGATCGGCTCGTCCGCCACTTCCACCCGATCCCGCCCCGTGCGTTTGGCGTGGTACAAGGCGGTGTCGGCCAGGCCGTAGGCGGTGTCGAAGCGGGTGCCTACGGGGTTGGCGCTGACACCGAAGCTCGCGGTGATGCTGCGGTTCACCGGATGAGGGAACACATGCCCGGCAATCGCCTGGCGCATGGCTTCGGCCATCTGCACGCCCTCCTCCAGTTGCCCGCCCGGAATCAGCACCGTGAACTCTTCACCGCCCACCCGGCCGACCGCCGCCTTGTCGCCAACGATCTTGCGCAGGCAGCCGACGATCCCCTGAATCACCGCATCGCCCGCCGGGTGGCCGAACTCATCGTTCACCTGCTTGAAGTGGTCGATGTCGAGCACGATCATCACCGCCCCCGTGCTCAACAGCGCCTGGGTGGTCATCTCGATGATCGCCCCCCGGTTCAACACACCGGTCAGCGCGTCATGGGTGGCGCGGTACTCAAGTTGGCGGGCCAGGGTCTGCAACTGCATGTTGAGGGCGTTCATTTCGCGCTCGGCCCGGTCGCTGCGACCGATCAGCCGACGAGTCTCGCGCATCAAACGCTCATAATGCGTTGCCAGCTCCGACAGCGACTGCCGGTAGGTCGCGGCATCGGCGTCAGGCTGCGCCAGAACCGAGCGCACATGCTCAAGGGCCTGGGCTTCGCTGGTGAACAGGTCCGGTGCCGGTTCGCTGGATACACCGCGCGATGCGACTGAAGCGGCCATGTGTCTCTCCCTGCTCAAGTGGCGATAGGGCAATCGTTGAAGACAATGGAGGTGAAGTCGGCCTTGAGCTCTTCACCGAATTCGAAAATCGTCTCGTCTTCTTCTTCGTGGTACCAGTTCACCTCGATGGTGTTGCCGGCTTCGGCGGCCTGGTCCAGCGCATCGAAAATGCTGAACAGCATCTTGGTGCTGGAGCTGTTGAAGTACGCCAGTGCGATGTTCGCCGTGATGGTCTGCCCGTCGCGGCTACCCAGGTAATCACGCAACTGCTGCACGACCGGCGAATAGAAAGCCGCGGCATTCTCAGGGTACGACTCGCCTTTCATCGACAGCAGATTCTGGTCGAAACGGAAGTCGATTTCCGGAGAGGTGGCCGTTGCTTCGATGTAGAAGTTGTCCATGGCTAAGCGTCGCTCGTTTCAAATAGTGGCTTTAAGGCAAAAAAGAGTGGTGTCGGGATCGTCTGCGCGAGGGTGGAAATCGAATTCCAGCGGCGCAGAGGCGTCCCGTGCCATCGTCAGGAAACCAAGGCCGGCGCCCTTGCTGTCTTCCGGGGTTTCGGCGCGCAGGCTGGTCTTGTAGGCCTGCTTGATCTCTTCGATCGACATGTTGCGCAGCGGCTCAAGCTTGGCGCGCAGGCGTTCAGTGTCGGCGGTGGCGATCGGGTTGGCACACAGCATCAGGTGGCGTTCGCCATCGGTGCTGATGCACACAGCGCCCTGGCGCAGGCCGGACTCCTCGGTAACCGATGCACTGAGGGCGTCGGACGAGTAATGGATGATGTTCTGCGACAGCTCCACGAACGACGAAAACAGCTTGCGTCGCGTCGGGCCGCTGACCCCGGAAATCTCCAGTTGCAGCTTCACCACCTCAGCCATCGCCGAGATGATGTGATGGGAGAAATAGCCCATGTGATAGAAAATCACGTTGCGCTGTTGGGCCAGATCGAAAAAGGTGCAGTCCTGCTGAGCAGCCGGTGAGTTGAACATCATCATTCCTGAATACGGGCACAGAATAGGGTCAAATCGTCACGGCGGCTCTGTTCGGCCTGCCAGTCTGCCAGCGCGCGTTGCAAGGCCTCGCAGATCGCGGCGGATGGCTGGTGACGGTGTTGCAACAGGGTGTCGAACGCCTTGCGCTTGCCAAAGGCGATACGTTTCGGGCCGCCGATCTGGTCGGTCAGGCCGTCGGTGGTGATGAACATCAGGCTGCCATGTTGCATCGGCACCGGGGTCACACCCCATTGATAATCGAATTCGCTGGCCACGTAGCCCACGCCCATGCGCTGGCCGGCGATGGTCAGCAGTTGATCGGCGTCAGGGTGCAGCACATGCAGGGCCATGCGCGCGCCGGCGAAGTGCAGAATGCGGGTCGAGTTGTCGAACCAGAAGAACGAGGCGTCCAGCCCGTCGTCGGACTCCGGCGTGCCGTCCAGGCCGTTGACCTGCCCCAACTGTTCCTTGACGCTGCGGTTGACTGCCGACAGCAACTGGCCGGGGTCACGGGGCCCCAGTTGAGCCAGCGCCTGAGTCAGGGACGACGATGCGATCAGGGTCATGAAGGCGCCCGGCACACCATGGCCGGTGCAGTCCGCGATGGCGCCAAACCAGCCATCGGGGTAGGCGCAGAAGTGATAAAAGTCGCCACCCACTACATCACGGGGCTCCCACAACAGCGAGGCGTCGCCCAGGGTCGAGCTCAAGGCATCGCGGGACGCACGCAGCATGGCGCGCTGGATGACGCTGGCGTACTCGATGCTCTGCATCATCTGGCGATTTTTCTCGGCCTGCATCGCCGCCACCACCGCCATTAGCTCAAGCCCACTGCCAAGCCCGGCAAAGCGCCCGTTGCGGGTGACGATGAAACCGTCTGCCAGGGCCTTCTCGCCGGACTCGACGGTCTTGAACGTCAGCTCCTCGATGCTCATCTGCGCATCGACGACCAAAGGTTCCTTGTCCATGAAGGCGATGCAGCTTTTCTTGTCGTACAGTTCGCGATGAAACGGCTTACTCATCTGCGACAGGAAAATGTTGCGATTGATCAGGCCGATGGGGCGGTCGCCCTCGATTACCGCAAGGCACGCCATGTCACGCTGGGCGCTGAAGATTTCCATGACCCGGGTGTTGGTGCTGTCGGAGTCGATAGCCGGCACCTCGTTGCACAAATCGCCGGCACAACGATGATCCCTCGGCAACTTGGGCCGCATGAATGTGAAATGTTCTGCCTGCATGCTCGTACTACCGCGCCAGACGAAAGCGAGCACGTTAACAGGGTGATATTAAAGTGATGTTACAGAACAAAGCTGATAAACCCGATAAAAATCGAACTTCTAGCCTCCATCAGGCACTTGGTGTTAAATACGGCATCCGGGTCGACAGCGCTGACCCTTCACACATTCGCGACATCCTCAAGACCAGCAAATGGCGGTGGCCCCATGATTGAAGTGACCGAAGTTTCCATAGCCCGACTGCGCGAAGCGCTGGAGTCCGGCCAGACCACGGCGGTTGAACTGGTGCAGGCCTACCTCGCCCGGATCGACGCCTACGACGGCCCCCAGACCGCCACCGCCCTCAACGCCGTGGTGGTGCGCAACCCAGAGGCGCTCGAGGAAGCCCGGGCCTCGGACGCACGCCGCGCCAGGGGCCAGTTGCTCAGCCCGCTCGACGGCATTCCCTACACCGCCAAGGACAGCTATCTGGTCAAGGGCCTGACCGCCGCTTCCGGCAGCCCGGCCTTCGCCGATCTGGTTGCCCACCGCGACGCCTTCACCATCGAGCGCCTGCGCGCCGCCGGGGCGATCTGCCTGGGCAAGACCAACATGCCGCCCATGGCTAACGGCGGCATGCAGCGCGGTGTCTATGGCCGGGCGGAAAGCCCTTACAACGGCGAGTTTCTCACCGCACCCTTTGCCTCCGGCTCCTCCAATGGCGCTGGCACGGCAACGGCTGCAAGCTTTGCCGCGTTCGGCCTGGCCGAGGAAACCTGGTCGAGCGGCCGTGGCCCGGCGTCCAACAACGGCCTGTGCGCCTATACCCCGTCGCGCGGCGTGATCTCCGTGCGCGGCAACTGGCCGCTGACGCCGACCATGGACGTGGTCGTGCCGTTCGCGCGGACCATGGCCGACCTGCTGGAAGTGCTCGACGTGATCGTCGCCGAAGACCCGGACACCCGCGGCGACCTCTGGCGCCTGCAACCCTGGGTGCCGATTCCACCGGTTTCACAGGTGCGCCCCGCTTCCTACGCCGAACTGGCTGCGCAACCTGGCGCCCTCACAGGCAAACGCCTGGGCGTGCCGCGCATGTACATCAATGCCGACCTTGAAGCGGGCACCAGCGAAGCACCGGGCATTGGCGGCCCGACCGGGCAACGCATCAACACCCGCCCGAGCGTGATCGGCTTGTGGGAACAGGCCCGCAAGGCCCTGCAAGCCTCTGGCGCAGAAGTGGTCGAGGTGGATTTCCCGCTGGTGTCCAATTGCGAAGGCGATCGCCCCGGCGCCCCGACCGTGTTCAACCGCGGCATCGTCTCCAAGGAATTCCTGCACCATGAGCTGTGGGACCTGACCGCCTGGGCGTTCGACGATTTCCTGCAGGCCAACGGCGACCCGAAACTCTACCGCCTGGTGGACGTCGACGGCCCGAAAATCTTCCCCCACGACCCCGGTACCCTGCCCAATCGCGAGGGCGACCTGGCCGCCGGCATGGACGAATACGTGCGCATGGCCGAACGCGGCATCACCCCCTGGAACGAGATCGATACCCTGGCCGACGGCCTGCGCGGCCTTGAAAAAACCCGGCGCATGGACCTGGAAGAATGGATGGACCGGCTGGGACTCGACGCCGTGCTGTTCCCCACCGTGGCTGACGTAGCCCCCGCCAATGCCGATATTGATCCGCAATCCGCCGATATCGCCTGGAGCAACGGTGTTTGGGTGGCCAACGGCAACCTCGCCATTCGTCACCTGGGTGTGCCCACGGTCACCGTGCCGATGGGCGTGATGCCTGACATCGGCATGCCAGTGGGCCTGACGTTCGCTGGCCGCGCCTATGACGACTCCAGCCTGCTGCGCCTGGCGTCGGCATTCGAAGCCACCGGCAGCAAGCGCCAGGTGCCGCCGCTCACTCCGCCGCTGTCCGCGAAGTAACTGTCCAATCTGAAAGCGGGCATGCACCTAGGTGCTATTGCCCGCTGCCTCTGCACATGTGACATTCCCCGCACTTCCCCACCGTCATCAAGAACGGACCTGCCTGAAAGAGGACCTGCATATGCTTCTGCACCTGTCGACCTGGCGCGAGATCGAGCAATACCTGACCCGCAGCCGCACCATCGTCGTGCCCATCGGCTCGAACGAGCAACATGGCCCCACCGGCCTGCTCGGCACCGACTGGATGTGCCCGCAGATCATCGCTGAAGAAGCAGCAAAAAACGCCGACATCCTGGTTGCGCCGACCTTCAACATCGGCATGGCCCAGCACCACCTGGGTTTCCCTGGCACCATCTCCCTGCGCCCCTCGACCTTCATCGCCGCCATCGGTGACTGGGTACGCTCCCTGGCCGGACATGGCTTCGAAAAGATCCTGTTCCTCAACGGCCACGGCGGCAACATTGCCTCGATTGAAGCGGCATTCTCGGAACTGTACGCCGAAGCCAGCTTCGCCCGTCGTCCCGCAGGTTTCGCCCTGAAGCTCTGCAACTGGTGGGACCTGGAAGGCGTGACCCGCCTGGCCAACGAGCAATTCCCCACCGGCCACGGCAGTCACGCCACGCCATCGGAAATCGCCGTGACCCAGTGGGCGTATCCGGAGTCGATCAAGTCGGCGCCCTACTCCCCACAAATCGCCCCCACAGGCCCGATCCGCGAAGCGAAGGATTTCCGCGCACGCTTCCCTGACGGCCGCATGGGCTCGGACCCGGCTCTGGCGACCCCGGAAAAAGGTGGTGAACTGGTAAGCCTTGCCGCCCAAGGCCTGGTCAAGGCGCTGGATGCGTTCAGCCGGGAAGAAATGCCGGGCTAGTGTGCATGTCTGCCACTGACGGCCGGGAACGTCCGACCGTCAGGGGTTGAGGCGCTTGAGTGCGTCACGCAGTTCCGAATCGTTGCCACCCAGCGCGCTGGTGGCAATGGCCGCGTTGCGCAGCAGGATCGAGGCGGCGTGTTCGATATGCTCTTTGAGCAATCGATCGGATGGCCCGGACAAGGTCAACGCCCCTTTCAATTCAAAGCCCATCGCGAATACCGGCACAGACACCGCGCTGGTTTCCGGATCACGCTCGCCGAACGAGCAGGCCCAGAAACGCTCGCGAACTTCGGCCAGGGCCGGGTCGGCGTTGCGCGAGAACGCCCGAAGAATCTTGCCCGATGCTCCGGCCTGCAACGGAAAACGCGCGCCTTCAAGCACCGACACCCGCACCGCACGTTTGGGCTCGACGCGAAACAGCACCACGCGGCTGCCATTTTCCTGCACATAGAACGAAGAGGTTTCGCCGCTTTCCTCGGCGATGGATTCCAGCAACGGATGAATGACGTCACGCAAGCGAAATGACGTCTGGTACAGCTGCGACAGGCGCAACGGCTCGGGCCCCACCGAATAGCGACCGTCGCTGAGTCGGCGAACGAAACCGGCCTTTTCCAGTGAAGCGATGAGCCTGAGGATGGTGCTTTTATACAGCCCGGTGCGCCTGGAAATTTCCGCCAGGGTCAGGCAATCCTGCTCGATGTTGAAGGCCGCCAGGATGGCGAATGCACGGTCGACGGCCGCCACACCGCCTTCTGCTTGAGCGGCCTGCTCGGAAGGGTTTTTCTCGGATTCGGTATTCATAGACACTCATTGTCGATTCATCGCTCGCCGGCGACAGCTGCCTTGGGCCTTGCTGTCGCCTGCAAGACAATATCAGAGGCGCAGGATACCTTCCGCAAAAAGTACAGGTGCAAAAAACGCGACCCGCCCTCACGCCTCTTTCAGGAAGAACCGCAGCGAGAGCACCATCGCCGCCGCCACGAACATGATGCAGCCCATTGCCATCAGGCCCGCGGTGAAAGAGCCGGTGTAGTCCTTGAGGAAGCCCATCAGGTACGGCCCGACAAATCCGCCAAAGGCGCCAATCGAGTTGATCAGCGCGATCCCGCCTGCGGCGGCCTGGCCACGCAGGAACTTGCCCGGCAATGTGTAGAAAATGGTTTTACCGGCAATGGTGCCGACCAGCGCCATCGTGATACCGGCCAGCGCCGGAACCAGCGCGTTCATCTGCAGCGCCAGAATCAACGCCACGCCTGCCAGCAGCATGGCCAGGGTCAGGTTCAAAATGCCTTTGCCGGTACGGTCCACATGTTTGGCCCAGACCAGCAACGCCACCGTGGCGAAGAAATAAGGAATCGCCGCCACCCAGCCGATCATGCTGACTTCGACGCCATGGGCCTTGAGCATCTGCGGCAACCAGATGCCGATGCCGTAGGAGCCCAAGGTAAAGCTGAAGGTGATCGAACTGAGAATCCACACCCGTGGATCTTTCAAGGCCGCCTTGAAGCCATGACTGTGCTGCCCTTTGCTCTGTTCATCCGCCAGCATGCCGGTCAACACCTGACGTTCGTCGGCGGTGAGCCACTTGGCCTCTGCCGGATGGTTGGTCAGCACCTTCAGGGTAATCAACCCGAGAATACAGGCTGGCACACCCTCGATCAGAAACATCCATTGCCAGCCGGCCAGGCCCAGCATGCCGTGCATCTGCAGCAGCCAGATGGACAGCGGCCCGCCTACCAGAAACGAAATGGGCGTCGCCACGGTGAACCAGGCCAGTACTCGGGTACGGTACTGCGCCGGAAACCACAGGGTCAGGAAGAAGATCACCCCGGGGAAAAAGCCGGCCTCGGCGATGCCCAGAATCAACCTCACTGCATAAAAGCTGTAAGGCCCGACGATCATCGCCGTCGCCGCTGCAGCCAGGCCCCAGGTAATCATGATCCGCGCCATCCACAGCCGCGCGCCGAAGCGATACATCGCAAGGTTGCTCGGCACCTCGCACAGGCAATAGCCGAAGAACATGATGCCCGCACCAAGGCCGAACTGGGTGGCGGTCAAACCAAGCTGCTCGGTCATCTGCAGGGCGGCGTAGCCAACGCTGGTACGGTCCAGATAGTTGAAAAAGTAAGCCAGTGCCAACAACGGAATCAGTCGCCAGGCAGCCTTGTGCAGTACGCGGGTCTGCTCGCTGTCGAGTGGTCGCACAGCGCTGGCGTCGTTGCCGTGCGGGGTAGTCGTGACAATCGCCATGACCGCTTTCCTCTGTATTTATTGTTGTAGGACTGACGGCACATGGCCGTCAGCGAATGGAATCTGGCGTCCGTTCCGGGGTGGCTCAGCGAACGATGCCTCGCTCGCGCAACGCGTCGATATCCCCCGACGCATAGCCCATCTGTTCAAGCAACTCGGCAGAGTGGCTGCCCAGCTGTGGCACATTCAGGCGCGTGTCGAACCTGCGGCCATTCATTTCGAACGGCAACATAGGCACCTTGACCGCTTCGCCGTTTTCCAGCTTCAGATGCGCCAGCCCACCGGACTCATTCAGGTGTCGGTCATCGAACAGATCCTGGGGGCGCTGGATCGGAGAAAACGGCAGCCCGGCCTGTTCACACATCGCCATGACTTCCTGTTTGCCCAGCGTCGCAAGGCGCGCCCGGACCTGCGGCAGAATCTTGCTTCGGGCCTGCACCCGCTGGGTGTTCTTGGCCAATTGCGGATCGCTCCCCAACTCCTGGAAGCCGAAGCTCTGGCAGAAACTCAACCATTGGCTGTCGCTGACCACCCCCATGAATACCTGCTCGTCGCCCAGGGTGTCGAACACGTCATAGATGGCCCATGCCGACAAGCGACTGGGCATCGGCGCTGCGGGTTTGCCTGTGGTCGCCATCTGCATCATGTGCTGGCCGACCAGGAACGCGGAGTTCTCGAACAATCCGGTCTGCACGAACTGTCCTTGCGCCGTATCCTTGCGTTGCAGCAGTGCGGCCAGGATGGAGATGGCACTGAACATCCCGCCCATCACATCGTTGACCGAGGCGCCGGCCCGCAGCGGACGCCCTTCGGGCCCGGTCATGTAGGCCAGGCCAGTCATCATCTGCACCACTTCGTCCAGTGCCGTGCGTTGCTCATAGGGCCCCGGCAGGAAGCCCTTCATCGAGCTGTAGATGATGTCGGGCTTGATGGCCTTGACTTGCTCGTACCCCAGGCCGAGTTTCTCCATGGCACCCGGACGGAAATTCTCGGTTACCACGTCGGCGCTTTCGATGAGTTTGCGCACCGCCGCCATGCCTTCTTCGGTCTTGATGTCGACGGCGAAGCTTTTCTTGTTGCGGTTATAGGTCATCCAGTAGCCCGCTCCGGAGCCAGTCAGGCGCCGGGTGTTGTCGCCTTCGGGCACCGGCTCGACCTTGATCACTTCCGCGCCCAGGTCCGCGAGAACCAGGCCACAGGTGGGGCCCATGACCATGTGCACGAACTCCACGACACGCACGCCGGCCAGCGGCAGTGCCTGGAGCTGTTCATTGAGCAGGGTCATTGCGCACCTCCTGCGTAGTGAAAGTTCTTGCCCACCCCGGCGTCGGGAATGAAGCCGTACAACGGCTCGCCAGGCAGCCCCTCGATCAGCCACTGGCGGGCGGCGACCAGCCGGTCGATATCAACGCCCGTGCGCAGGCCCATGGATTCGAGCAGGTACACCAGATCCTCGGTCACGATATTGCCCGACGCCCCCGGCGCGTAAGGACAACCCCCGATCCCACCCTGGGAGGCATCGATGGTGGTGACGCCGACATCCAGGGCCGCCACCACGTTCGCGAGGCCCTGCCCGCGGGTGTTGTGAAAATGCGCACTGCCGGCCTTGGCGCCGATTTCGTTGCGCAGCCGGGTGAACACGCGGCGCACCTGAGCCGGATTGGCGTAGCCGACGGTGTCAGCCAGCCCTACCTCATCAACCCCCAACTCGACCATGGTCAGGGCCATGCGCAGCACATCATCTTCCGGCACTTCGCCCTGGATGGTGCAGCCGAACACCGTGGACAGGCCGGACTCGACTTCAACGCGGGGAAAGCGCTCGTTGCGCAGCGCCAGCACCGCGCGCACTTCGTCATACACCTGTTGGTGAGTCTTGCGAATGTTCGCCAGCGAATGCGGCTCACTGACGGAAATGGGCATGGTGATCTTCTGCACGCCCGCATTGAAGGCGGCTTCGGCGCCCTTCAGGTTCGGCACCAGGGCCGTGACGAATACGTCAGGCCGCTGGCGCAGGTGGGCGACCAGCTCGGCGGCATCGGCCATTTGCGGCAGCAGCTTGGGCGATACGAAGGAGCCGACCTCGATTTCCCGCAGGCCGGCATCTGCCAGCGCGGTCAGCCACTTGAGCTTGAGGGCCGTGGGCATCGTTGCACTGACGCTCTGCAATCCGTCTCGGGGACCCACCTCGCTGATGAGGATGTCCAGGTTGTTTTTATGGTTCATCGCCGGTCTCCGGGTGTAGAAATACAGTCGTTCTATCTGACAGAACATCGTTCTAAATAAAGAATGGACCGGTCTTTTGCTGATGTCAACGACACTGATCGGAAGCCCGGAGGTTAGCGCGGGGCGTGCCCTTATGAATTCTCTCCGGGGAACATTACTCAGATGCGGACGGGTTGACAGTCCGAGAAAATCAGTCGACATTTGTTCTATCAGTAAACACAACGTTCTATTAGACAGAACAATAACAACATAGCGAAAAGGCTTCTTCCGCTCCAAGATGGGGAGATTGCCTGTTCGTCCTGTAGGAGCTGATCCTGTGAGTTTGTATGCCCCGCCTCGTGATTTGCCGACGCGCGTGTTCACCACGCTCCCGGACCATCTTTGCAAAGACGGCGACTCGGACTGGGTTCGAGCCAACAAGCCCGGGCAAAAGGTCAAAAGCTTTCTGGAGGGCCCGTCCTTCGATCGGCAGGGCAATCTCTACGTCACCGACATTCCCTACGGCCGCATCCTGCGTATCGATCCCCAGGGCAACTGGACGCTGGTGGCGCAGTACGATGGCTGGCCCAATGGCCTGAAGATCCATCGCGACGGTCGCATCTTCATCGCCGACTACAAGCTGGGCATCCTCATCCTGGACCCTGACACAGGCCAGGTTTCGCCGTTTCTGACCCATAGCCGCAGCGAAGGCTTCAAAGGCGTCAACGATCTGTTCTTCGACGCCGCAGGCAAGCTCTACTTCACCGATCAGGGCCAGACCGGCCAGCAGGATCCGACTGGCCGTGTGTACGCCTATGACCTTGAAAGGCAAATCCTCACCCGCCTTATCGACAACGGTCCAAGCCCCAACGGCCTGGTGATGGACCTGGCGCAGAATGCGCTGTTCGTGGCGATGACCCGTGGCAATGCAGTCTGGCGCCTGCCGATTCAGTCCGACGGCGGCACCAGCAAGGTAGGCATTTTTACCGCCATGGCCGGTGGTGTCAGCGGTGCCGACGGCATGGCCCTGGACTCTCAGGGCAACCTCTATGTCTGCGACGCCGGCAACGGCTGCGTGTGGGTGTTCGACCCACATGCCGTGCCTCTGTATCGCATTCGCTCCTGCACCCAGGGCCGCACCCTGACCAACCTGGCCTTCGGTGGCGAGGGCAATCGACAATTGTTCATCACCGACTCCTCGACCGGCTCGATCCTGGTCGCCGACCTTGAACACAGCGGCCAGCCGATGTTCTCCCACAGCTAGCGACCTGATCTGCCGAACCCTGTGTGCGCCGCGCACGGGCTTCGCTCGCCTTTGACAAAGCGGGCCACCAGCGCCCGCCCCTTACAAAATCAATAAAAGGGACACCCATGTTGATCTTTCTGAGCTACGCCATGATCGCCTGCTTCATGTACCTGATCATGAGCAAACGCCTTTCGCCGCTGGTCGCGCTGCTCCTGGTGCCCATCGTCTTCGGTTGTCTGGGCGGTTTCGCCACGCAACTGGGCGCGATGATGTACGACGGCGTGAAGATGCTCGCTCCCACGGGCATCATGCTGACGTTCGCGATCCTGTACTTCTGCATGATGACCGACGCGGGCCTGTTCAACCCGTTGATCAAAGTGCTGCTGCGGCTGGTCAAGGGCGATCCACGCAAGATTGTCACAGGCACCGCCGTGCTCGGCCTGTGCGTAGGCCTGGACGGTGACGGCGCGACCACCTACATCATCGCCACCGCAGCTTTCCTGCCCCTCTACCGCCTGACAGGCATCCGGTTGCAGGTCATGGCTACAGTGTTGCTGCTGTCGATCGGGGTGATGAATATCCTGCCCTGGGCCGGACCGTTTTCCCGGGCCGCCAGCGCCATGCACGTCGACATCACCGAGCTGTTTCTGCAGATGGTCCCTATCATGATCGCCGGTGGCGTCTGGGTGATTTTTGCCGCGTGGTGGCTGGGTCGCATGGAATATCGACGCCTGGGCATCGTCAGCGTCAGCGAGCAACAGCTGCTGGAAGGTTATGCACACATTCGCCTGAGCGACCCGAAATTCCTGTTCAACGTCGTGCTGACCCTCGCGCTCATCACCAGCATGATGCTCAACCTGATGCCGCTGCCGATTCTGTTCATGGTCGCATTCGGCCTGGCGTGCCTGATCAATTACCCGACGCTCAAACAACAGAAGGAAGTCATCGGTCGCCATGCCGACAACGTCATGGCCGTGACGTTACTGATCTTCGCCGCAGGCATTTTCGTCGGCATCATGGGCGGCACCGGGATGACCAAGGCGATCTCCGACAACCTCATCACCCTGCTGCCGCAGCAGGCAGGGCACTGCATGTCGGTGATTACCGCATTGCTGAGCATGCCCTTCACCTACGTGCTGACCAACGATGCCTTCTACTTCGGCGTGCTGCCGATCCTGGCGCAGACCGCCGCGCATTACGGCATCGGCCCCAATGAAATGGCCATCGCCTCGCTGATCGGCCAGCCGGTGCACCTGCTCAGCCCACTGGTGGCCTCGACTTATCTTCTGTGTGGCCTGCTGGACATCGACTACGGCGACAACCAGCGGGTGTCACTGAAATGGACCTTCGGCACGGTGCTGGTGATGCTGGCTGCAGCGATCGGCGTCGGCGCAATTACCGTGTTCAATTGAATCGGGGCCGGGGCTATGACAGCGGTCCCGTCACCCGGCCACGCCGTCCAGCTCCGCCAGCAGCCCGGGCGGAATCTCCAACCCGGCAGCGCTTGAGTTCTCACGCAGGTGCGCCACCGATGACGTGCCCGGAATCAGCAGGATGTTGGGTGAGCGTTGCAGCAGCCAGGCCAGTGCCACGCACAGCTGCGACGCGCCCATGCGGCTTGCGACGCTGGCCAGCACCTGGGATTGCAGCGGGGTGAAGCCACCCAGCGGAAAGAACGGCACGTAGGCGATGCCCTGCCTGGCCAGTTCGGCAATCAATGACTCGTCGTCGCGATGGGACAGGTTGTAGTGGTTCTGCACGCAGACGACCCTGGCGATACCCTGAGCCTCTTTCAACTGCGCAGATGTCACGTTACTCAACCCCAGATGGCGGATCAGCCCCTGATGTTGCAACTCGGCCAGCGCAGTGAACGACTCCTCGATGGACTCCTCTCCCGGCGAATGCATGTTGCCCCATGCCCGCAGATTGACCACGTCCAGTACATCCAGCCCCAGGTTGCGCAGGTTGTCATGCACCGCTTGCGTCAATTCGGCCGGGCTGTGGGCCGGATTCCATGAAGCGTCGTCGCCGCGCCGGGCGCCGACCTTGGTGACCAGGGTCAGGTCGTCGGCATAGGGGTGCAGGGCCTGGCGAATCAGGCGATTGGTGACGTGGGGGCCATAGAAATCCGAGGTGTCGATGTGGTTCACGCCCAGGGCCACGGCTTCACGCAGCACCGCGACGGCGGCATCGGGGTCCTTGGGCGGGCCGAACACGCCGGGGCCAGCCAGTTGCATCGCGCCGTAACCCAGACGATTGACGATCCGGTCGCCAATGGAAAACGTACCTGCCTTGCTGGCTTCGCTCATGTCGGTTGCCTCCTGAAAGTGAGTTCGATCACTTTAGACGTTGACCACTGCATTGATAATCAGGTGCAATCGGCACAGGCTGTACGAAAATTCGAACAATGGCATCGGACAATGGCAGCAGACATTCAGGATTTGTTGGCCTTCGTGGCCGTGGTCAAAGCGGGCGGCTTTCGCGAAGGTGCCCGCGCCAGCGGCAAATCGGCTTCCAGCCTGAGTGACGCGCTGCGCCGGCTGGAAGCGAGCCTGGGCGTGCGCCTGCTCAACCGCACCACCCGCAGCGTGGTGCCGACCGAAGCGGGCACGCGCTTGATGGAGCGTATCGTTCCGGCGCTGGGCGAAGTGGAGTCGGCGCTGGACGTGGTCAACGACTTTCGCGACCGCCCCTCCGGCACACTCAAACTCAACGTTCCGGCCAGCGCGGCGCGGCTGGTATTGCCGGGCATCATCACGCCCTTCCTCAAGGCTCATCCCGATATCCGTCTGGAAATCACCGTCGAGGAAAGCTTCGTCGATATGCTCGCCGCAGGCTGCGACGCGGGCATCCGCTACGACGAGCGCCTGGAACAGGACATGATCGCCGTGCCCATCGGGCCGCGGTGGCAGCGCTTCGCCACCGCGGCCGCACCGGGCTACCTTGACGCCCGGGGCCGGCCCGCCCATCCGGTCGAGCTGCTCGAACACGCGTGCCTGCGTGGCAAGTTCGCCAGCGGCAACATGCCGGTCTGGGAATACGAGCGTGACGGCCAGGTGATCCGCGTCGATCCTGCCGGGCCGCTGCTGGTCAACATCGCAGGCGGCGTCGATCTGGCGGTGCAGGCGGCGGTGGACGGACTGGGCGTGGTCCATCTGTTCGAAGACTGGCTGCGCCCGCATCTGGAGAGCGGCGCGCTGGAGCCGATCCTGGAGCCCTGGTGGCAGAATTTCAGCGGGCCGTTTCTGTATTACCCGGGGCGGCGCTATTTGCCATCGCCGCTGCGGGCGTTCGTGGAGTTCATCAAGGCGACAAGCCACCCGTAGGTTCGGCTCGCGTGTGCAGCAGCTCTGCCGAAACATGGGGCTTGTGGTGAACCGACATCCGCTGGGCAATAATGCAGGGCGTTTTCGCCTGTTCGTCCATAAGGAATCACCGTGTCGTCGAGTGCCTCCCCCACTCCCCCGTCCACCGGGCCTTTGCTGGAAACCCGGCGCCTGGGCCGCCTTGATCCGGGCGGCGTGGTCGAACTGCTCAAGCCCACGGACTTTGTCCTGACGCCCGGCGCACAAATCGCGATCACCGGCGCATCCGGCTCGGGCAAGAGCGTTTTCCTGCGAGCCCTGGCACTGCTCGACGCACCCGCCACCGGCCAGATGCTGTGGCACGGCAAGCCGATTCCCAGTGAGATGATTCCCCATTACCGCACCTGCGTGTCGTACCTCGCGCAACGCCCGGCGCTGGTCGAGGGATCGGTACTGGACAACCTGCAATTTCCCTACACCCTCAAGAGCCTGCGCCAGCGCCGCTTCAATCTGCCGAAAGCCACTGAACTGCTGGCCCAGGCGGGCAAGGAACCTGCGTTTCTGCAAAAGAGCGCGCAGGACCTGTCAGGCGGCGAGTCGCAGATCGTCGCGCTGGTCCGCACCCTGCAACTGGAACCGCAGGTGATGCTGTTCGATGAACCGACCTCGGCGCTGGACCCGCAATCGGCATCCGCCGTCGAGCATCTGGTGCGTCACTGGTTCGATGCGGACACATCACGGGCCTATATCTGGGTGTCTCACGACCCCGCGCAGGCGCGGCGCATGAGCACCCGCCACCTGACGATGGACAAGGGTGTGCTGCAACTGGAGCCGCAGCGATGAACTATCAGAACCTCTCCGCTTTCGATCTGTGCATCGCCGCCTCGCTGATCCTCATCAACGGCGCACTGTCAGTGCTGCTCAAGCTCGATCTGGAACGCAAGCTGCTCTGGGCCTCGGTGCGCACGGTGGTGCAATTGCTGGCCGTCGGTTACCTGCTGGGCTGGGTGTTCGCCAATGCCCGCTGGTACGTGGTGCTGCCACTGATGTGCCTGATGACGCTGATCGCCGGTGTCTCAGCCGCAGGCCGGGGCAAGCGCACCTACGCCGGGCAACTGGTCGACAGCGTGATGGCGGTGTGGAGCAGTTCGTGGCTGGTCAGCGCCATCGGGCTGTTCGTGATTATCCGCATCCGCCCCTGGTACGAACCGCAATACGCGATTCCGATCCTGGGGATGATCCTGGGCAACACCCTGACGGCGGTGTCGCTGGGCATCGAGCGCATGACCTCGGAACTCACCTCGGGGCGCAACACCATCGAGATGATCCTGGCCCTGGGCGGCACCCGCTGGGAGGCGGCGCAATCGGCGGCCCGGCAGGCGGTGCGGGCCGGGATGATGCCGACGCTGAACCAGATGACTGTGGTCGGTATCGTCAGCCTGCCAGGCATGATGACCGGTCAGGTGCTGGCCGGGGAAAACCCGGTGGACGCCGTGCGCTACCAGATCGTGATCATGTTCCTGATTGCCGCAGGCTCGGCCCTGGGCACCGTGGGCGCGGTCATGCTGACCTTTCGCCGGCTGTTCTCGGCCGATCACCGGTTCATGATCCACAAGCTGGTGGCCCGATGAGCATCAACTTCGACCTCAATGACCTGCAGGCCTTTCGCGCGGTGGTGGAGAACGGCAGCTTCCGCAAGGCAGCCGACGCGATCCGCATCACCCAGCCGGCGCTCAGCCGTCGTATCGAAAAACTCGAATCGGCGCTCAACGTGAAACTGTTCGAGCGCACCACGCGCAAGGTCAGCCTGACCAGCGTGGGCCTTGCATTTCTGCCTCAGGTCGAACGCATGCTCGACGATCTGGACATCGCCCTGATGAGCATCAGCGAAGTGGCGTCCACCCGCCTGGGCAACGTGACCATCGCCTGCGTGCCGTCGGCAGCGTACTACTTCATGCCCCAAGTCATCAGCGCGTTTCACCGTCTGTATCCGAAGATCAGGGTCAGGGTGCTCGACGCCAGCGCCAACGAGGTCAACAGCGCCGTGGCGTCGGGCGATGCGGATTTTGGCGTGAGTTTCAGTGGCACCCTGGCCGCCGAAGTGGATTTCGAACTGTTGCTGCAGGAACGCTACGTCGTCGCCTGCCGCCGGGATCATCCACTGGCGAGCCGCGAACAGGTCAGTTGGGAGGAGATGTACGAGCACGACTACATCAGCCTCGACAAGACCTCGGGCAACCGCCTGGTGCTGGATCAGGCCTTGATGCGCCTGCATCCGAAGAGGCCGAGCATCTGCGAGACACGTCATGTCACGACAATGATCGGCCTGGTGGAAGCGGGTCTGGGGGTGGCGGCGGTGCCGTCGATTGCAATGCCGGCGGCGCCTCACCCGATCCTGGTGAGCGTGCCGCTGATCGAACCCGAAGTGCTGCGCAACGTCGGGCTGATCAAGCGCCGCGGACGTACCCTGACGCCCGCGGCTATCGAACTGGAAAGACTGGTCAGGGACATGCCGATCCGATCAGCGGGGCACTGAGTCCAGCCCCGTGGCCTGAACCACCGGCTGCGCCTTGGGTGATGCCAGGTATTCTAGCAACGCCCTGGCCTGCTGCGGGTGCTCGGCATTGCTCGGAATGCCGGCGGCGAAGCGGGTCACGGACTGGACGTTTTCCGGAAGCTTGCCGACGTAGGTCACGCCCGGCACCGGCAGCAATTCGGAAACCTGCTGCAAGCCCACTTCGTATTCGCCATTGGCAACGACCGAGGCCACTGGAATGCGCTCGATCATCTTGCCCTTGGGTCCGGCCTGATCCTGGATGCCCAGTTTCCTGAACAGCTCTTTCTCGACGTACACCCCGCTGGCGCTGTCGGAATAGGCGACGGACCGGGCCTTGAGCAGCACCTCCTTGAGCTGGGCATCGGTGCCAATGGCAGGCTTGGCTGCGCCCTGCCTGACCACCAGGCCGATCCGCGAGTCGGCCAGCTCCACCCGGGAGGCCGGATCGACCTTGCCTTGCTTGATCAATTCATCCAGCGCATAACCGACCATGATCACCACATCGGCGTGCTCGCCCCGGGCCAGTCGGTTGGGAATCGCTTCAGGGGCCTTGCCCATCGACGGGCCGAGGATGGTTTGCAAGGTGTCGCCGCTTTCGGCCGCGTATTGCGGGCCGAGTTGTTTATAGGCAGCGGTGAAGCCGCCAGAGGTCATCACCTTGAGTTCCTCGGCCTGAGCGAACGGGCTCAACGCCAGGCAGCCCAGACTCCACGCAGCCAGGTGTTTGAACAGTGCATTCATGACAAATCCTTATTGTTGTGGGTGTTGCGGATCAGACCGCCAATTGCGCGCGGGCCGAAAGATTGCGGTACAGCACCAGGGTTGCGCACAGCGCACAGATGGCAGCGAAGGTCATCCAGTAGGCAGGCGCGGCCTTGTCGCCGGTTAGGTGGATCAGCCAGGTCGAGACTGCCGGGGTGAAACCGCCGAACACTGCAGTTGCCAGGCTATAGGCCAGGGAAAAACCGGCGACACGCACCTCGACCGGCATGATCTCGGTCAGTGCCGGAATCATCGCGCCGTTGTACAGGCCATAGAGGCACGAGAACCACAGCAGCACTTCGAGCATATGGCTGAAGCTCGGCGCCTGGGCCAGGAACGACAGGGCCGGATAAGCGGTGAAAATCGTCAACACGGTCATCGCCACCAGCAGCGGCTTGCGGCCGAAGCGGTCACTCAAAGCGCCGCCAATCGGCAGCCAGATGAAGTTGGACACCCCCACCAGCAGCGTCACCAGCAAGGCATCGGCGGTGCTCAGGTTGAGCACGGTCTTGCCGAAGGTCGGTGCGTACACCGTAATCAGATAGAACGCGGTGGTGGTCATCGCCACCATGAGCATCCCGGCGAGTACCACCCCCCAGTTCTGCAGCAAGGTGGCAAAGACCTGCTTCATGGTCGGACGATGGGCGCGGGCGGCAAATTCTTCAGTCTCCTGTAGGTTGCGGCGCAGCACGAAGATAAAGGGCACGATCAGGCACCCGACAGCGAACGGAATACGCCATCCCCAATCGGCTACGGCGGCAGGCGCCATCCACTGGTTGAGCGCGTAGCCCAGGGCCGCAGCGACCACGATTGCCACTTGCTGGCTGCCCGATTGCCAACTGGTGTAGAAGCCCTTGCGACCGGGCGTCGCCATTTCCGCCAGATACACCGACACACCGCCCAGCTCGGCGCCCGCCGAGAAGCCTTGCAGCAGGCGGCCCAGCAATACCAGCGCCGGTGCCCAGAGGCCGATGCTGGCGTAACCAGGCACCAGCACGATCAGCAAGGTGCCGCTGGCCATGATCGACAAGGTGACGATCAAGCCCTTGCGCCGCCCCACGTCGTCGATGTACGCCCCCAGGATCACCGCGCCCAGCGGACGCATCAGAAAGCCTGCGCCGAACACGGCGAAGGTCATCATCAGCGAGGCAAATTCGCTCGATGCAGGAAAGAAGACGGCTGCGATCTGGGTGGCGTAGAAGCCAAAGAGGAAGAAATCGAATTGTTCGAGAAAGTTGCCCGACGTGACGCGAAAAACGGCACCGGCTTTGGATGAGGCGGACGAAGGCCGCGAATGGGGTGAACCATGCATGAGTGTTCTCCAGCGATCTTGTTGACGTGCCTTGCGGCGCTTTTTATGGGCTGGAGTTTGCTGGACACAATTTGAAACGATAAGTGCTATGTTTTCATCGATTGATGCATGACGCTTATCAATGCACGTAGGAGCGCGCTTGCCCGTGATTGCGATCTGCCTGTGATGAATCTGGTTGCTGACCCACCGCGGTCGCGGGCAAGCGCGCTTCTACAAACAGTGGTGATGCGGGCGAGACATCGACCGGTCATGAATCAGTCACAAAGCAGTATTATTCTGCCATCACTTTGCGGCAGGAAATTCCAGCAGTGATCCGCCGATCTTTCTCCTCCTTAAGCTTTCTTCAAGTGTTGCTCATGACGCTCTGCGCCGCGACGCTGGTGTTTCTCTGGGCGCTGTATTTCCAGCAGAAAGCCACCTCGCGCCATGAAGCGCTGGCCGCCAAGGCCGCCGAGCACCTGAATCTTGCGACCATCGCCGCAGAAAACCTGCGTCAACTGGTGGACCGTGCCCAGGCCATCGGCCGGGTCACGCGCGGTGACATGGAGGACCTGGGCCAGCGCCATCGCGGGCTGGTGCGCATGCTCGCCGAGGATCCGGTGTTCAAACGCATGAGCCTGTACGAGAACGACGGCAGCCTGGTGTCCGCCAGCCATCTGGATGAGCCCCATCAACTGCCGGCGCAGTGGCTCGATCAGTTGCAGGCCCACGAGCAGCGCTACGGTTTCAAGGCGCTGCTGCCGGGCCTGTCGCCTGGGCAAAACAACACGCTGATGCCTAACTGGCGGCTGCCGTTTCTGCTGCCGCTGGTGGATTCCGCCACCGGCAGTCGCAACAGTGTGCTGGTGGTGCAACTGGACGTGGGTTACATCGCAGCCTTGTTCGAGCACATCGACCTGGGCCAGAGCGGCATGATGCGCCTGCTCGACGGCGAGGGGCATGAACGCCTGCGCATCAACAACAGCGGCGTGGTGGTGTCTGGCACCCCGCTTGCGCCGGAGCTTGCAAGCGATGGTGAAAACAACGGCGCGCTCACCCAGCAGGCTGGCGATGCCCTGTTCCAGAGCATGTACCTGCGCGTGCCGCAGCGTGGCTTCAGTGTGGTGGTGAGCCAGTCCTTGGATGAAATCCTCGCCTCCTCGCGCCTGACCTATCAGCGCCAGCTGTGGCTGAACCTGTGCATGACGCTGCTGATTCTCGGCAGCCTGGTCTGGACCCTGCGCGTGTTGCGCAAGCGTCAGGAAGCCTTCAACGCATTGGAGCAGGCCCAGCAACTCAACCAAGGGCTGATCGGCCGGCTGGAAGAAGAGCACCGCCGCAGCAGTCACGCCGCCGCCACCGATCATCTGAGCGGCCTGCACAATCGTCGGCAGTTTCTGGAAGTCGCTGCGCGCACGCTGTCGTCCCAGCGCGGCAAACGCCGGCTGATGGCGATTCTGTTCATCGACATGGACCGTTTCAAATCGATCAACGATTCCCTCGGCCACAAGGTCGGCGACATGCTCCTGCAAGCGGTCGCGGGCCGGATCAAACGGATGCTGGAGCCGGACGACGAGGCCGCACGCTTTGGCGGCGACGAATTCGTGGTGCTGCTGGCCGGTGAACGTACCGAGGAGCAGATCGATGCCTGGGTTCGCGCGCTGGTGCAGAAACTCTCGGCGATCTACTCGCTCAACGAGCACGAACTGACCACCAGCCCCAGCGTGGGCGTGAGCATCTGCCCGCGGGACGGCCAGGATGTCGAAGACCTGATCCGCAGCGCCGACGCCGCCATGTATTCGGCCAAACGCGCAGGCCGTGGGCAGTATCGTTTCTTCGACCCGTCGCTGAACGTTGCCGACGTCGAGGAATTCATTCTTGAACAGGCCTTCGGCAGCGCGTTGCGCGAGCGTCAGTTCGTCCTGCATTACCAGCCGCAGGTCCGCCTGGACACCATGCTGGTGGACGGTTACGAGGCGCTGGTGCGCTGGGAGCACCCCGAATTCGGCCTGCTGTACCCGGATCGTTTCATCTCCCTGGCCGAGCGCAGCGGCTTCATCATCGCCCTGGGCTGGGAAGTGCTGCGCTTGGCCTGCGAAACCCTGGCCCTGTGGCGCTCCGAAGGGCGGACGCTGCGTCTGGCGGTGAACGTCTCGGCGCTGCAACTGCACCAGGCTGATTTCAGCGACCGGGTGCTGGCCAAGCTGACGCACCATGGCCTGGCCCCCCATGACATGGAACTGGAAATCACCGAGACCACCCTTCTGGATCAGGAAGGCCGGGCCATCGAGCACCTGCGTCGGCTGCGCGAGGCCGGCATGAACATCAGCCTGGACGACTTCGGCAAGGGTTACGCCGGCTTCGCCCACCTGCAATCGCTGCCGCTGACCAAGCTGAAAATCGACCGCACGCTGATCGCGCCGCTGTCCAACAGCCCGGATGACAGCCCCATCGTCTCCTCCACCATCATCCTGGCCAAGCGCCTGGGGCTGGAAGTGGTGGCCGAGGGCGTGGAAACCCGGGAGCAGGTGGTGTGCCTGAAGCTGGCTGGTTGCGATGTTGCGCAGGGGTACCACTTCAGCCGGCCGCTGTCGGCGGCGCAACTGACCGAATATCCGCCCTTCGCCAACGCGGCGGCGTCCCCTACGACCTACACGGATGTGGCCCAGAAAGTATGCGTGCCGTAAAACGTTTATTCCTGCTGCTGGCAGTCTTGATGTTCAACGCGGTGGTGGCGGCAGAAGGCGTTGACGCCGCCTGCACCCAGCACAGCCTGCGCATCGCCGTGATCCCGAAAAAGAGCATGGAAGAACTGCTCAAGGAGCATCGGTCGCTGACCGAACGGCTGACCCGCGCCACCGGCATTCCGGTGGAAATCGTGCCCTCCTCGTCCTATGAAAGCGTGGTCGATGCCATCGTTTCCGGCGGCGTCGATATCGCCTGGCTGGGGCCTGCGTCCTATGTCATCGCCCACCAGCGTGACCCGCGCATCGAACCCTTCGCCAGCCTGACCATCAGCCACGGCTTCTTCACCCCCGCCGGGCATCACTATCAGGCGCTGTTACTGGTGCGCAGCGAAACCGCCAAGGCCATCCCCGACCTGCGCGGCAAGCGCGTGGCCCTGACCGATCCGGCCAGCACTTCCGGCAGCGTGGTGCCCAACGCCGAGTTCTCGGCACTGCTGGGCGAGCCGCTGGGGCAGTTTTTCGGCTCGATCGTCTATGCGGGCTCCCATGACAAATCCCTGGACGCGCTGTTGGCGCGCAAGGTGGACGCCGCCTTCGTGTCCAGCGTCAGGGCCGACGAGTACCTGACCAACGGCCTGATCTCGCGCGACACCTTCAAGGTGCTGTGGCGCTCGGAGCCGATCTACTACGACCCGTTCGTGTTCAGCGGCACCCTGTGCCCGGCGATCAAGGAACAGGTGCGCAACGCCATGCTCAACGATCAGGCGGGCCTGGCGCAGTTCCTCAAGTCACAGGAAGCGTCCGGGATCGTGCCGGTGGATCACGCCGCCTACGCGCCGCTGCTGGGCAAGATGCAGGCAGCGCCTGCGGCTCAGTGAGCGGCGTCACCTTCACCGAGGGTCGCCAGGTACAACTGGCGATACGCACTGACCAGTTGCTCCTGGGAAAACGCCAGGTTGCGCCCGCTCGGGCTGGGCAGGATCCACACCCGTGGATGGCCGAATGTCGCCGCCTGGCGCCCCCAGGCCAGGTCCTTGCGACCGGTTAATCCGGCGTACGCCGCCTTGCCCAGAAACGCCACGAAGCGCGGGGCGTAGCGTTCGATCTTGCGCTCGAATCCAGCAGCCGCCAGTTTGAATTCTTGCTGCGACAGTTGGTCGGCACGTGCGGTCGGGCGATCCACCACGGCGGTCAAGCCACAGCGGTATTGCAGGATCCGGTGATCGTCCTCCGGGCGCAGCTCATCGGGGGTGAATCCGGCAAGGTGCAGGGTGCGCCAGAAGCGGTTGCCCCGGCCTGCAAAATGGTGCCCTTGCGCCGCCGCTGTCATGCCGGGATTGATACCGCAGAACAGCACATCGAGCTGCCCGGCGATGATGTCTTGCAGACCTTCAGCCACAGATGACATTGACCGCACTGCGCGCAAGTTCGGTCAGCTCCTCACGGGGCTTGCCAGCCCGGGCGCGGATGGAAATGCTGTGCAGCATGGCCGAAGCCAGCACCGCCAGCGCCGCAGGATCGGCGTCTGCGTTCAGTTCACCAGCCTGGACCGCCGTGCGCAGGCGTGCTTCCAGATCCCGATCGAGCCTGCTCAACCGATCCGCCAGCAACTCGCGAATCTCGGCGTGCTCCACCGCCTCGGCCGTCGCGGTGCCGATGGCGAAGCAACCCCGCGGCTGGCCTTCGCCGGAATAGTAGATCGACAATTGTCCCTCGTAGAAACGCATCAGCGCCTGTTGCAAGGTGAGGTCAGGGCTGGTCAGGGCCAGGTGCATGTCGGCGGCTGCCTGATCCCAGTATTGCTCCAGTGCCTTGAGGTACAGCGCGTGCTTGTCGCCGAACGCCGCATACAGGCTCGGGCGATTCATCCCCGCCGCTGCGGCGATGCTGTCCAGTGACGAGCCCGAGAACCCGGTGCTCCAGAACACCCCGAGGGCCTGGTTCAGCGCGGTTTCAGGGTCGTAGGCGCGAGGTCGGCCGCGGCCTTTGGCACCCTCGATCTTTTTTTGTGCCATGTCGTATAAAAACCCTTGCAGCGGAATGGAAGTGGTCATATTCTTACACCATCGCACAAAAATCAGAAACCAGAAATTTCTGATTCTGCAAAAGAAGCCGCCGGGCTCGATCCGAGTGTCACGGCAGCGAAACAGGTGAGCTGGAGCCACCCTCCACACCCAGGTCTGTTTTCAGTGAGAGAGGCTTGACTGGCCGCAGAACCTGGCCAGTCAGACCCGGCTCAAGTCCTCACAACCCTCAATGACATCAGGGCCTCCAGCCTCGGCTGGAACGTACCCGGCTACCCGGCTAACAGGTGAATTGGATCATGACCAGACAGTTCGACACGACAGCAACCCCCGCCACCGCGCAACCGGGCGCTGCCTCGCCGGCGATGACCCCGGCTGCCCCGGCGCAGAAACCGTTGAAGGCAAAACTGCGCCCCTGGCTGATGATCGGCGTGCCGCTGATGGCGGCGGTCGTCGGCATTGCCCACTACAGTGCCACGGCGACCATCGTTTCCACCGACAACGCCTACGCCCGGATCGCCAAGACCGCGATCAACGCCCGGGTGTCCGGCCAGGTGGTGGAGATCTCGGTTGAAGACAATCAGTGGGTGCGCAAGGGCCAGATGCTGTACCGCATCAATCCCGAGCCGTTCCAGATCGCGGTGAACCGCGCCGACGCCCAGTTGAGCGTGGCGCGCCTGCGCATCGACAGCCTCAAGGCCAGCTATCGCCAGCAGCAGGCCGAATTGCAGTCGGCGCGGGAACAGGCGGATTTCGACCAGAAAGAGTTCAGCCGCAAGAAAGCCCTGGTCGCTACCGATTTCGTGTCCCGAGCCGTCTTCGAGCGCGCCGAAACCGACCTCAAGGTGTCCCGCCAGCGCATCGTCTCCATCGAGCAACAGATCGCCAACACCGTCGTGGCCCTGAACGGCGACGCCAACGTCGAGGTCGACAGCCACCCCAGTGTTCGCGAAGCCCGCGCCCAACTCGATGAAGCGAAGCTGTGGCTGTCCTACGCCACCGTCTATGCGCCGGAAGACGGCATCGTGGCCAAGGTCGACGACCTGCAGGTCGGCAACTTCGTCAACAACGGTGCGCCGACCTTCGCCCTGCTATCGGACAGGCACATCTGGGTGGAAGCCAACTTCCGCGAAACCGAAGTCACCCACATGCGCGTCGGCCAGTCCGCCGACATCAGCATCGATACCTACCCAGGGCAGGTGTTCAAGGCCCACGTGGTCAGCATGAGCCCTGGCGCCGGCTCGGACTTCTCCCTGCTGCCTCCGGAAAACGCCACCGGCAACTGGGTCAAGGTGGTGCAGCGTGTACCGGTGCGGCTGGAGCTGGATGCGATTGACGCCGAACACCCGCTGTACTCGGGCATCAGCGCCACGGTCAGGGTCGATACCGGGGTCAGCACCGCCTGGTGGACGCCGTTCAAGACCTTCATGAGTGCCAGTCGATGAACGCCGCCACTGCGGCCTGGCCGGCGCTGTCCGGGGCGCGCCCGTTGCGCTACGCGGCGCTGCTCGCCACTTACATCCAGTCGATGAACGTCTCGCTGCCCAACGCCGCGCTGCGATTCATCCAGGCTGGCACCTCGATGACCGACGATCAGGCAGGCTGGATCTTCACCTCCTACCTGGCCGCCACGGCCATCAGCATGCCGGTTGCCGGCTGGCTGGCGGCCCGCTTTGGCTTGAAGCAGGTTTATCAGGCCTCACTGCTGCTGTTCGTCCTCGGCCTGTGGCTGGCGACCTGCGCCATCACCCCCGAGCAGTACATGGGCGCGCGGATCGTGCAGGGCATCGCCGCCGGGATCATCGCCCCGCTGTCGATGGGCATTGCCCTGGAAACCTTGCCTGCGGCGGTCCGGCCCAAGTTCGGCGTGACCTACGGCGCCATGGTCTTGCTGGGCATCGTGACCGGCCCTGCCATTGGCGGGCTGGTGGTCGAGTATCACGGCTGGCATGCGCTGTCGTACCTGAGCATGCCGCTGGCCGCGCTGATCGCCCTGGTGGTTGCCTGCTGCCTTGAGAAAAAACCGGCAGGCGCGACGCCCGCGTTCGACTTCTTTGGCTACGCGACCTTCACCACCGCAGTGATCGCCCTGCAAATCCTGCTCGACCGGGGTGAGCGCATGGAGTGGTTCGAATCGAGGGAAATCTGCATCGAAGCGCTGGTGTCGGCACTGGCCTTCTACCTGTTCCTGACCCACATCTTTACGGCCAAGACGCACTTTCTCGGCAAGCATCTGTTTCGCGATCGCAACTTCGTGCTCTCGACCATCATGTTCTTCGCCTTCGGTTTCGTGTTGTTGCCGACCCTGGCGCTGACCTCACCGATGCTCGACGAGATTCTCGGCTACCCGCCGATCCTGACCGGCTACATGACCATTCCTCGCGGGGTGGGCCTGGTCGGCGCGTTTCTGTTGGCCAGCCGTATTCCGGCGTCCATTGATAACCGCCTGGTGATCGTGGTCGGCATGCTGGTCGTGATCTACGCCAATAGCTCGATGCTCGGCTATTCGCCGCTCATGGACTGGACGCCCGTGGCCCTGGCCGGGTTCATCCAGGGCGTGGGCATGGGCATCCTGATGCCGGCCATCAGCAAGATGGCATTCAGCACCCTTGACCCGAAATTTCGCCCGGAAGGCACAGGGTTTTTCAACCTGTCGCGGGTGTACGGCAGCACGCTGGGCATCGCCATCGTGCAGACGTATTTCTACAACAACACCCAAGCGATGCATGTGGCGCTGGCCAGTCATCTGCGGCCTTCCAACGCCACCCTGCATTCGCTGACGGCGTCGACGCCGCTGCAAGGCATCGCGCACCTGAATGAAATGCTCACCGGCCAGGCGGCCTTCATCGCCGTGGTTGACCAGTTCAAGATCCTGATGCTGGCCATGGTGGTGGTACTTCCGCTGGTTGTCTTTCTTCGCAAACCCGGTTCGACCAACTGATTCGCCTGGAGTGTGCCCCATGAACTTCACTACCTTTTTCGCCAACAGACCACCCTTCCACACCCGCTTCGGCGCCCTGTCGCTGTTCATGCTTCTCTCGGCCTGCACCGTCGGCCCCGACTTCGTGCAGCCTGAGCCGAGCACCTCGCAGCACTACGACCAACAGGCCGAAAACAGCCTTGCAAGCAATGCCACCCAGCGCATCGAGCCAGGCAAGGCCGTGACCGGCGACTGGTGGTCGAGCTTCAAGTCGCCAAAACTCGACCAGGTGGTGCGCCGCGCGATAGACGGCAACCTTGAACTGGTGGCGGCCGATGCGACGATTCGCCAGGCTGCCTCGTCGGTGGCCGCCGCAGAAGGCGTGTTGTATCCACAAGTGGATGTTGCCGCCCAGGGTGGCAGGCAGAAGACCCATAACGGGCCGCAGACCTCGGTCGATAATTTCTATGCCATCGGGCCGCGGGTGAGCTTCGATCTGGACGTGTCTGGCGGCAACAAGCGTCAGGTCGAAAAGCAGGCTGCGTTCGCCGAGTTGCAGAAGCATCGCTTCGAGGCCGCCTACCTGACCTTGACCGGCAATGTCGCCAGCCAGGCGATCCTGATCGCGTCCGCCAACGCGCAGATGGCCGCCGTCACCGACCTGCTGGCCAATGACGAAAAGAACCTCAAGCTGGTGCGCATGGCCCAGGCCAGTGGCACCACCACGCAAATCGACGTGTCGCTGGCCGAAACCCGCCTGGCCCAGGACCGTACCCTGCTGCCGCCGCTGGCCCAACAGCGTGATGCGGCGCGCCATGCCATGGCGATTCTGACCGGCAAAGGCCCGGGCGACTGGAGCGCGCCGGAGTTCGCGTTCAGCGGGCTGACCCTGCCGGACAGCGTGCCTGTCAGCCTGCCGTCGGAAACCGCACACAATCGCCCGGACATTCGGCAGGCCGAAGCGCAACTGCACATGGCCAGCGCCGACATCGGTATCGCGACGGCCAACCTGTATCCCCACGTCGAACTGTCGGCGGCGCTGCTGCAGTCGGCCTCAGGCAACGGCGGTGCCGCGCTGTGGGGGTTGGCCGCCGGGCTGACTGCGCCGATCTTCAGCGGCGGCACCCTTGAGGCAGAGCGTCAGGCAGCGGTCGACGGCTACAAGGCCACCCTCGCCGGTTACCAGCAAACGGTCATTACCTCGTTCGGCCAGGTCGCCGACACGCTGCAGGCCATCAACCATGACGCCGAGCAGTTCCAGGCTCAGGACGACGCCCTGCGCTCGGCCCAGACCAGCCTGCGCCTGAATCAACAGGCCTACGCCCAGGGCGAGAGCAGCGTCTTGCAAGTGCTGGAAGCCGAACGCGCCTATGAACAGGCGTTGCTGGGGCAGATCCGCGTGAAAACGGCCCAGTACCTGGACACCGTACGCCTGTTCGTGGCACTGGGCGGCAACTCGGTCGGTGTGTTCGACAAGCGCAACGCCAGCCGTTGAGTCAATCCCAACAACGCCACGCCGGCAGGCGCACCATCAATCCCGTAGCAGCACGGCTTGCCGGCGGGGGCGGCCTTGAGATCGCCCCCGCCAGCAAGCCGTGCTGCTACGGGTTCGGGGCAGGCTAAGATTTACCGGCATCCCAGACTTCCACGTATCGCCCCTCACCTTCCAAGGCCAGAACGATGGACACTTTCCAGACCATGCGTTGCTTCATCGCCGTCGCCCAGAGCGGCAGCTTCACAGCGGCAGCGGCGCTGCTCGACACCACCACGACCAACGTTTCCAAAGCCGTCTCAAGCCTTGAAGCGCGTCTGCAAACCCGCTTGATCAACCGCACCACCCGCCGCCTGGCCCTCACTGAAGCAGGCATCCGATACCTGCAACGCTGCGAGCAGATCATCGATCAGTTGCGCGAAGCCGATGAAGAAGCCGGCACCGCCCACGTCAAACCCTCGGGGCGGCTGAAGATCCACAGCATGTCAGCCATCGGCAACCATTACGTGATCAACGCGATTGCCGCCTACCGGGAAATCCACCCGACGGTGATGTTCGACCTGACGCTGACCAACCGCGTCCCCGACTTGCTCGAAGAAGGCTACGACATGTCCATCGTACTGGCCCGGGACCTGCCCGACTCAGGCTTCGTGGCCCAACGCCTGGGCATCACCTACAGCATCCTGTGTGCCTCGCCGGCTTACCTGAGCAAGCGCGGCGTGCCGGGTACGCCCGATGAACTGGCCACCCATGACTGCCTGCGCATCGTCAACACGGTGATGCCGGCTGAATGCTGGTCATTCGATGGGCCGCAGGGCGTGCAGAACGTCAACGTGCCGGTGTCGCCACTGCACCTGAATACCGCAGACGGCATGACCATCGCGATAAAGAACGGAATGGGAATAGGCGTACAACCGATTGCATCGGCCGTGGAGGGATTGAAGGCGGGGACTTTGCTCAGGGTATTGCCGGATTACCATCTGGAAGAGTTGAATCTTTATGCGATCTACCCGTCGAGAAAGTTCGTCGATGCCAAGATAAAGACCTGGGTCGAGTTTCTGAAAAGTTCTATTCCCGATCGGCTGGCAGCCGATGAAAAAGTGGCGGGGTCTGGCAGAAAGCGTTGAGTGAACTGTTTAGTGAGTCGTGGCCGGTATGGAGTGTCGACCCTCCATCGTGCCCACCTGGATCAACCGTTCGAGCAACCGGTACCCATGACCTGATATTCAACGGTGTGACGCTGCCCCTGGGAGTCCTCGTAGGTCATCCGCACCGGCAGCGGGCCGCCGCAGGCATCGGAGATATCGGTCATCTCGATGACTTTCTTGATGTCCAGCCTGGTCTGGTACGTGTAGGTTTCAGCCGCAGGTTTTTCGGCAGTTTCAGCGGTGTGCGCGGCGTCGGCAAATGCCGGTGCGAACATGCCGCCCATGACCAGGAACAGTGCAATTTTCGAGAAGCTCATTTCATTCACCTTATCGCTGGAAAGTTGAGACTTAAGTGTCGGTGCTTGCGGAGCGCCACTTCGAACTTGATGTGTTTGCAGCGCCGTTGAGAGCGATACTAGGCACTTGTGCTTGCCTCAAATAGCCAGCAACCCGACAAAGACTGTTGACGAATTCGCCATAAATCCCATGCAGGATCGCGTGCTCGACTCAGGGGAATCTGGCGCATAATCCCTTGGCCATTTTTTCCGCACGGAGGATCGCCGACGATGACGCTCGTTCACAAAGCCGCTCAAGTGGGGTTTTCGACCCAGGCCGGGACTTACACCCAGGGCCGCCCGGACTATCCGCAGGAAATCAGCAACTGGCTGGCCGACACCCTGGGCATCGACGGGCAATCGGTGGTGGCCGATCTGGGAGCGGGCACCGGCAAGTTCAGCCGCCTGCTGGTGCCACTGGCCCAGGAAGTGATCGGCATCGAGCCTGTGGAGGCGATGCGCCTGGAATTTGCCCAGGCGCTGCCCGGCGTCAAGGTTCTGGAAGGCACCGCACAGGACATTCCCCTGGCCGATGGCACGGTGGACGCGGTGCTCTGCGCCCAGGCCTTTCACTGGTTCGCCAACAGCGCAGCACTGGCGCAGATTCATCGAGTACTCAAACCCGGTGGACGGCTGGGGCTGGTGTGGAACGTGCGCGATGAATCGGTGGACTGGGTCGCCGAGATCACGCGCATCATCACCCCGTATGAAGGCGACACCCCGCGCTTTCACACTGGCGAGTGGCGACGTCCGTTCGATGGAAAACTGTTCTCGCAGCCACAAGTGACCTGCCTGCCGTACAGCCATACGGGGCCTGCCGAGACGGTCATCATGAACCGCTTCCTGTCAGTGAGTTTCATCGCCGCCTTGCCGGACGCCGACAAGGCACGGGTGACCGAGCAACTGCACGAGCTGATCCACACCCACCCGGCCCTGCGAGGCCGCGACAGCATCGACTTCCCGTACCAGACCCAGGCGTATGTGTGCCGAAGAGCGGGTTAACCGATACCTGTGGGAGCGGGCTTGCCCGCGAAGGCAGTGGGTCAGAGATCATCAATGTCAGGACCGACGCCTTCGCGGGCTAGCCCGCTCCCACAGGGATATGGGGCTGCCGATAGCAGCCGCTAAGCCCAGGCCTGAGACCTGACCGGCGCGAAGCGCATCGCGTATTCCCGAGGTGTCACGCCCAGCCGCCGGACGAACACCTTGCGCAACACATCGACGCTGCCATATCCACAGCGCCGTGCCACCTCCTCCACCGAGCGTTCCCCCAGCTCGAACGCACGGCGCGCCGCCCCAAGCCGCACGTCCTCGACATACTTGGCTGGCGTGGTATTCAGGTCCCGCTGGAACATGCGGATCAAGGTCCTGACACTGGTGGACATGCGGTCGGCCAGCAGCTCGACGGTGATGTCCGCCTGCAGATGCTCACCAATCCACAAGCACAATGCCAGGAGCGCCGAATCGGTGGCGTGCTGGGATTGCAGGGTGGCGCTGAACTGCGCCTGGCCGCCCGGACGACGCAGGAACAGCACCAGATGCCTGGCGATTTGCAGCGCGATGCGGTCGCCCAGGTCCTCGCTCACCAGTGCCAGCGCCAGATCGACACCCGCCGAGATCCCCGCCGAGGTATAGACGTTGCCATCCTTGATCCAGATCGGATCGGCATCCACCAGCACCTTGGGGAAGCGCTCGGCCAGCGCCTGCGCGACGCCCCAGTGGGTGGTTGCGCGGCGCCCGTCCAGCAACCCTGCCCCGGCCAGCGCGAAGGCCGCCACGCAGATCGAACACACACGGCGGATCTGGCCTGCGCGCTGCCCGATCCAGGCCAGCACCTCGGGGTCCAGCACCCTGTCCGGGTCCCAGCCGGTGGCGACGATCAGGGTATCGATGGGCAGGTCATCCAGCCGCTCCTGGGCGAGGGTCTTGTGGGCCATCAGCGCAATGCCGGTGGCGCTTTGCAACTGGACTTCGGCCGAGGCAGAGATGAGCTCAAGGCGATAGGGCTCAGCACCGTCACTTGACCGGTTGGCGACGGCGAACACCTCTGCCGGGCCGATCACATCCAGTGCGTCCACTGGTGGCAGGCCCAGGATCACCACCCTTCTTTGCGGATGGCTCGCGCGGCGCGTGCGGGTTGGCGTGTTCATGGTCGGCTCCGGGGAGGATGGAAAACGCATCTTGTCACTAATCGACTGAAAATAGTCAATTATGACAACGGCAAATCCTTAGATTGGAGACATCTCCTCTCACCGGAACCTTGCCATGAGCACTCTCATCACCCTCGGCGGCCTCAAGGCCCCGGATTCGGAACTGACCCGCAAGGCTGCGTCACTGGTCCAGCGCGTTCACTCACCTGCGTTGCTCAATCACGTTCATCGCACCTGGTGGTTCGCAGATTTTCTCGGCCAGAAACGCGGCTTCAAATACGACCGCGAAGTGGTCTACCTCGCCGCGCTGATGCACGACCTGGGGCTGACCGAGGCGTTTGCCGCCGACCAGCGCTTCGAAGTCGATGGCGCCGACGCCGCCAGCCGCTTCCTGCTCGACAACGGCTATGCCGACGCCAAGGCGCAACTGGTCTGGGACGCCATCGCCCTGCACTCAAGTGCCGGCATTGCCGACCGCAAGCAGGCGGAAATCGCCCTGATTTTCATGGGCGCACACGTTGATGTCATGGGCCTGTTCATCGACGAAATCACCCCCTCGCTGATCGACGACACCCTGGCGTTGTACCCACGCCTGGGCATGAAGGCAGCGTTCACCCAGGCCGTGGCCGAGGTGGCGCGCAAGAAGCCGCACACGGCCATCGGTACCGGCCTTGGCGACGTCGCTCGCCGGCACATCCACGGCTTCGACTGCCCTAATGTCTGCGACCTGATCGACAACGCCCCCTTCGACAGCTGACCGATTACTCACGGCTCTTCTCGCCCGCTTACTGGAGATTCACTCATGCAGCGCAAATACCTCATCACCGCCGCCACCGGCAAAACCGGTGTCCACACCGTTCGCCACCTGCTCGACGCCGGGCATGCCGTGCGCGCCTTCGTCCATAAGGAAGACGCGCGCAGCGCGGCACTGCGCGAACTGGGTGCGGAAATCTTCGTCGGTGACCTGCTCGAACACGACGATGTCATCCAGGCCATGCAGGGCGTAAACGGCGCCTACCTGTGTTTCCCGGTGAGCCCCGGTTACATCCAGGCCACCGCCTATTTTGCCGACGCTGCACGCCGCGCCGGTGTGGAAGTGGTGATCGAAATGTCGCAAATCTCCGCCCGCGAAGACTCGAAAAGCCATGCCGCCCGCGACCACTGGATCGCCGAGCGGGTGCTGGACTGGTCCGGCGTGCCGACCGTGCACATTCGCCCGACCTTCTTCAGCGAGTGGCTGACCTTCCCGTGGGTGAGCGATCACATCGTCAAGGACAACCGCATCACCCTGCCCTACGGCGCCGGCCGCCACGCGCCGATTGCCGCTGAAGACCAGGCCCGGCTGATTGCCGCCGTGCTGAGCGATCCGCAACCGCACATCGGCAAGACTTACCCGCTGTTCGGGCCGGTGGAAATGGATTACAAGCAGATCGCCGAGGAACTCAGCGCAGTGCTGGGCCGCACCATCACCTATACCCCGTCGACACTTGAGCAGTATCGCGAAAACCTTGAGTCCTATGGCCTGCCGGCGTTCCTGATCCAGCATTTTCTGGAGGTGGCGGTGGATTACCAGAACGGTATCTTTGTCGGGGCCGATGGTGAAGAAAGCCCCATCGAGCGCATCACAGGCAAGGCGCCGCAAACGGTACGAGCATTCGTCGAGGCTAACCGCGAAGTATTCGGGTAACACAGCAAGACACCCGCAGGCCAGCGGCCTGCAGGTGGTGGGGCGGGATCAGAAATCGATGGTGCCGGAGAACTTCACCAGGCGCGGGTCGCCCTGGCTCAGGTAGCCGCCGTTGGCCGAGGCCCAGTAGTTCTTGTCGGTGATGTTTTCCACGTTCACCCGCAGGGTCAGGTCCTTCTGGTCGACCTTGAACTTGTACCGGGCGCCTGCATCGAAGCGGTTCCACGTCGGCAGGCTGAGGTTGTTGGCCTGATCGGCGTACTGGCCGCCGGTGCGCAGCATGCGTGCGCTGAGTGCTGCGCCTTCAAGCCCCGGAATGTCCCAGTCGACACTGGCGTTGAGCTGGAAGGTCGGCACGCCGATGGCATGGTTGCCGTCGTTGGTGCCGCCCGCGGTCTTTTTCAGTTCCGACGTCATGCGGGTGCCGCCCGCCATCAGGCGCAGGCCTTCGACAGGCTCGCCGAACACGCTCAGCTCGATGCCCTTGTTGACCTGCTCGCCGTCCCGCACGTACAGGGCGCGGGTGGCGTCGACGTAACCATCGGTAGGTTTTTCGATGCGGAACACGCCCAGGTTGGCGCCGAAGGTCTGCATGTCCAGCTTGATCCCGGCTTCCAGCTGCTTGGTGCGGCCCGGCGGGAAGGCTTCGCCCAGGTTGGTGATGTTGGTACCGGACGCCACCGGCCCCTGGGCCAGGCCCTCGATGCGGTTGGCGTAGAGCGAGACAGTGTCGGTCGGCTTGTAGACGATGCCGTACACCGGCGTGGTGATGGATTCGTCGTACAGCGAGGTGCGGCTGCCGTCGTTGTTGCCGTATGGCCTGCCTGCGTTGGTGGTGCCCTCGTAGGAATAGTTTTCGACGCGCAACTGCTGGCGGCGCACGCCGTACGTCAACAACAGGCTGTCGTCGAACAGCCCCACAGTGTCGGAAATCGCCAGGCTGCGGTTGCGGGTCTTGCCGGTGACGCCAGGATCACCCATGTCGCCGCCGGTCAACGACACCGCCGTCGGCTTGGGCAAGTTCGGGGTGTTGTAGATGTTGGTGTTCCCCGTGGTCGAGCGATAGAAGGTGTAGGCGTTTTCCTGCTGGGTCCAGATGGTCGAGGCGCCGATCGCGATCTGATGACTGACCGGGCCGGTTTGCAGGCGACCGTTCAGGCCTGCGGCGAAGGTGGTGTTGTCTTCGTTGTGCGGAATCTCGGAGCCACCGACAGTCGCCAGGCCGCTGTTGCCCACCAGCGTCGGCGTGCCGTACACGCCGGTTTCCCGAGTGTGCTTGGCGCCACCGGCCAGGTAGGCCGTCCAGCTATCGGAGAGGTCCCAGTCACCGCGCATCATGCCGAAGGTGTCTTCGGTCTCGGTGTAAGTCCAGTCCTGACCGTAGTTGTGGCCGGCATGGGGCGCGGTCGGGATCTCTGTAGCCGTGCCCAGTTGCACGGTGTTGCGCAGGCCGTTGATGCGCTGCTTCTGGTAGCCGAAGTCGGTGGACACGCGGAAGTTGTCGCCACGGTAATCCAGACCCGCGACGAACAGCTTGGTGCGCTGGTCTTCGTCATGGATGGCCGTCTCGCCTTCGCGCTGGCTGAGGTTGAGCCGCGCGCCGAAGCGATTGTCCTCACCGAAGCGCTGCCCCAGGTCCAGGTGTTCGCCAATGCGGCCATCGGTCGTGATGTCCTGGGTGTACCGCCGAATCGGCGTATCGCCCGCGCGCTTGGGCTGCAGGTTGACGCCGCCGCCCAGACCGCTGCCGGTGGGGCTGACGCCGTTGATGAAAGCGTTCGGTCCCTTGAACACTTCCACGCGCTCCACGGCATCGGTGGAGAGGATCTGGCGCGGCAACACGCCGTACAGGCCGTTGTAGGAAATGTCGTCGCCGCTGAGCGGCAGGCCGCGAATCACGAATACCTGGGACTGGTTGCCGAAGCCGTAGGACTGGCGCACCGATGGGTCGTTGAGCAGTACGTCGCCCACGTCTTCGGCCTGCTGGTCCTCGATCAGCCTGGAGGTGTAGCTGGTCATGGTGAACGGTACGTTCATGTTGTCCTGGTTGCCCAGCACGCCCATCTGCCCGCCACGGGCCACCTGACCGCCGGCGAAGGCTTCGGGCAGCGTGTTGGAGTTGGTCTTGATGGCGTCTGCGTTGACGTCAGTGGCGCCGAGTTCGAGGGTATCGGCGGCGTGAGCGGCAACGCTCAGGGAACAGCAGATTGCGAGCAACGTAGGACGTGACGGGAACATCATGGAGCGAATCACCTGCGCGAACTTAAGGAGGATGATGGCTGCCTCCCTGGCAATGCGACTCATTATCAGGCGCGGACATTACCAGATGTAATTGCAAATTGTTATCACCTGTTTACAATTTTTTCACATTTTCCGACATTCGCGAGGGATGCCTGCAACGCTTGATCCAGAGGCTTCTGACAGCTCACGAAGGCTTGGTGATGACTGACTCATGGCGTTCCATCAACTCAACCACCCAATCAATGAACACCCGCAACTTGAGGCTGATGTGGCGGTTGGGCGGGTACGCCAGGAACATCGGCATCACATCCAGTTGCCAGTCCTCGAAGAGCCGCACCAGTTCGCCGCGCTCAAGGGCCTCTGTCGCCATGTACCTGGGCAGCCAGAGCACGCCCATGCCGGCTATGCCCGCAGTGATGTAGGCATTGCCGTCGTCGACCGTCAGCACCGGGCGGCCCTGCACCTGCAGGGTTTCGTCGTCGCGCTGCATGGCCATCGGGAACAGCTTGCCGGTGCGTGCCCAGCGGTAGCCGACGATGCGGTGATGGGAGTTTTCCAGATCACGGGGATGCGCTGGCGTTCCAGCCCTTTGCAGGTAATCCGGCGAGGCGTAGACACCCAGTTGCAGGTCGCCGATGCGGCGGGCCATCAGCGATTGATCGGTCAGTTCGCCACCGCGCACCACGCAATCGACGTTCTCCCCGATCAGGTCGACCCGGCGATCGCTCACGCCCAGATCGATCTGGATATCGGGGTAGCGGGCGTGAAAATCCGGGAGGCCAGGGATCAGTATGGTTCGCGCAAACGGACTGGGCACGTCCACCCGCAGGCGCCCACGCGGCACGACGGAGGCGCTGGAGAGGCTGGTTTCGGCGTCGTCGACATCTGCCAGCACCCGCACTGCACGCTCGTAATAGGCCGCGCCGTCGGCGGTGACGTTGACCTTGCGCGTGGTGCGGTTGAGCAGCCTGACCCGCAGGCGCGCTTCCAGTTGCTGGATCAACTGGGTGACGCTGGTCTTGCTCATGTGCAGCGTGGTCGCGGCCTTGGTGAAGCTGCCGGTTTCAACCACCCGGACGAAGGCCTGCATCGCGTCGAAACGGTCCATGACGACTCCGAAATTGAAGGGGATTGTTTGCCAATGATTGTTTGGAAAACGCAAACAGTGCTGAACACAGTTGCTCGTTTATCCGCCCGGCGCAAGCCCTTTAGAGTGGCTCCATCGTCTTTATTCGATCCCTTGATGGAGGCTTCACATGACTGTTCGCGACGTTGTTTTCCCGCCTGGCCGCCAGGCGCTTTACGAACGCAATCGCTATTCGCCGGCGATCAGATCCAATGGGCTGTTGTTCGTTTCCGGGCAGGTCGGCAGCCGTGAAGATGGCTCGCCGGAGCCCGAACTCAAGGCTCAGGTACGCCGGGCGTTCAGCAATCTGAATGCGATTTTGCACGAGGCGGGTTGTACCTTTGACGATGTGATTGATGTGACGGTGTTTATGGTCGATCCGCAGGTGCGGTTCGAGGAGATCTGGGGGGTGCTGCAGGAGTTCTGGGGCCAGGCGCCCTACCCGACGGTGACGGCTGTGGGGGTGACCTGGTTGTATGGGTATGATTTCGAGATCAAGGTGATTGCGAAATTGCCGGAAAGAGCCGCAGCCTGACCGCGACATGCGGGAGGTAAGAAGACACAAACCCCGTAGCAGCACGGCTTGCCGGCGGGGGCGTCCTTAAGATCGCCGACGCCGGCAAGCCGGACTGCTACGGGTGGGGGGTGCATCTGTAGGAGCGCGCTTGCCCGCGACCGCGGTGTGTCAGACACAAATAGTGGGCAGACACACCGCAGTCGCGGGCAAGCGCGCTCCTACGGTTTTGTGAACGCCGAAAAACATGGAACCCTGCATGCCTATGGTCTTGCGCGATACACCAGGCTCGGCGCCTGCCCCGGTACGTCGTCCAGGGTGTCGATGCGTTGCATGCCGACTTTCTCCAGCACGCGGATCGAGGCTTGGTGGGCGGGTCGGACCACGGCATAGATCTCGGGCACTTGAAGTTCGATGAAGCCGTATTCAAGCGCCGCCTGGCTCAGTTCGGTTGCAAAGCCCTGCCCCCAGGCCTGCACCGCGAAGCGGTAACCCAGGTTCAGCCGCTCGACCTTCAGGTACTTGCGCGCGTCGATGCCGCCAAAACCGATCAACTCAAGGGGCGACTCGCGGGTGGCGATTGCCCATTGCCCATATCCTTTGCTCTGCCAGTGCGCCAGCCAGCCATCGAGCAGCGACTGCGCCTGTTCGATGCGCGTCAGCGGTCCTGATGGGTTGAAGCGGTTGGTCTGCGGATCGCCGTAGATCGCGAACAGGCTGGCGAGATCGTCCTGAGTCGGCGCTCGCAGGGTCAATCGCTCGGTGGTTCTGGGCATTGCTGTCTCCCTCAGGCGTGCATGCCTCGCACTGTATAGCGGGTGCGGTCGGGTCGTCAGCATTTGCCGTGACGAAAGCAACTCGCATATGATATCGAATCTCATTTACCGTCATCTGTGTACCCGCCTCCATGGCCTCGCCCAATTCCGCACAACTCACCGCCCTCTACGAGCAGCAGCATCGCTGGCTGCGCAGTTGGCTGTTCCGTCAGTTGGACTGCTCGCAGCGCGCTGCCGACCTGATGCAGGACACGTTCATGCGTCTGCTGCTGACAGAGGACGTGCTGGAAGTCCGCGAGCCTCGGCCGTTCCTGGCCAAGGTCGCGCGCAGTGTGCTGTCCAATCACTACCGTCGGGCACGGCTGGAGAAGGCGTATCTGCAAGCCCTGCAAGACGACCCGCAAGCGCTGGTGCCGGACCTGGCCACGCAACTGATCCTGTTCGAAACCCTGGTGCAACTGGACGAAGCCCTCTCGCAGCTGGACGTTCCAGTTCGCCAGGCGTTTCTCTGGTCGCAACTGGACGGCCTGAGCCATGGTGAAATCGCCGAGCGTCTGGGCATCTCGATTGCCACGGTCAAGCGGCACATCGTCAAGGCCGGGGCGCGTTGCCTGATGATTGCCTCGCCTGCATCGGCCTGCTCAGAGCCAGCCTGGTCATGACCCAGGAAACGCTGCCCCTGGAGGTGTGCGAAAAAGCCATGGAGTGGTGGCTGGAGATTCATTCCCTTGACGTCGATCCACGAACATTGGCGGCGTTCCACCGTTGGCGCAATGAAACCCGTCTTCACGACATCGCCTGGCAACGGGCTGAGGCGTTGGCCGGGCAGATGCAGGCGTTCCGTCAGGCCGGCGATTCCGGGCTGGCCAAGCGCGCATTGCTGGCGCCCAGCCACTCAGGCATCAGCCGACGTCGGGCGATCAAGAGTCTGGGGCTGCTACTGGCCGCCGGCGCCACGGCCTGGACGGCGCGAGACACAGCCCTGGCCCAGCGCTTTACTGCGGACTACAGCACCGGTGTCGGCGAACAGCGCAAAGTGGCCTTAAGCAGTGAAATCGAGCTTGCCCTCAACACGCGCACCGCCATCGACGTGCAGCAGCGCAACAACCAGTGGCAGATAGACCTGCTGCGCGGCGAAGTACTGATCGACACCCGTGCCACCGCCGGGCTGCTGATGCGCGCAGCCGGCATTGAGGCGAAAGCGGCATCCGCGCAGTTCAGCACCCGGCTGTTCGACAACGGCAGCACATTGCTGTCGGTCTACAAAGGGTCGCTGCAGGTCAGCACAGGCCTGGGCCGGGACACCACCCTGCTCGATCAGGGCCAGCAGGCACGCTTCTCCCCCCATGCACTGCTTGAGCGCCACCCGCTTGAACAAGCTTCGGCGCCATGGACCGAGGGCATGATCGTCGCCCACGGCCAGCCGCTGGAAGCGTTTCTGCAAGACCTGGCGCGTTATCGCTACGGCCACCTGAGTTGCGACCCGACCCTGGCCCGATTGCGCGTCTGGGGTACCTACCCATTGGCCGACAGCGATCAGGTCATCGACGCGGTGGCCGACACCCTCAAGCTTGAGGTACAGCGATTTACCCGGCTGTGGGTGAAGCTGCGCCGCCCCGAACGCACCGCCTAGAAAATAAAGTGCGCCCGCGATGAGCCGTTTCGAAATCTGGCGAGACTCATAGGCCAGACATCAGCATTCGAAAGGAAACGGCAACCCATGCACTCGCGCCACACTTCATCGCTTCTGGCTCCCTCCTCCCTCTCGGCAATCAGCGGCATCGCTCAGGTCTGTGCGGCGATGGCCACCATTACCCTGCCGGGCTGGGCGCTGGCCGAAGACAGCAGCATCAGCCACTACGACATTCCGGCAGCGCCGCTGGCCAGCGCGCTCAATCAGTTCGGCCAGCAGGCGCGGCTGTTGCTGTCGTTCCCGGAGGACGTGGTCGCAGGCCGCATGAGCCACCCGGTCAAGGGTGACTACAGCGCCGAAAGCGCCCTGCAGTTACTGCTGCAAGGCAGCCAGATCGTCGCCGTGCGTTTGCCCGATGGACGCTACAGCTTCCAGCGCGCTGCCGACTCTTCGGCCATGCAACTGCAAGCCACGTCCATCTCCGGCATGGCGCTGGGGCTGACAACCGAAGGCACGGGCTCCTACACCACCGGGGCGACGACCACCGCGACCAAACTGCCGCTGACCCTGCGCGAAACGCCGCAATCGGTGACCGTCGTGACTCGCCAGCAACTCGATGACCACGGCGCCCAGGACATCGGCGACGTATTGCGCAACACCCCCGGTATCTCTCGCCAGGCCTACGACAGCGAGCGAATGGAATATTCGGCGCGGGGGTTTGCCATCACCAACTACCAGTACGACGGCGTCAACACCATCTATGACGGGGTGTACGACGAAGGCACCACCCACGTGGACATGGCGACCATCGACCGCGTGGAGGTCATCAAGGGTGCCACGGGGTTGATGACCGGTTCGGGCGATCCCTCGGCCACGGTCAACCTGGTGCGCAAGAAACCCACCCGCGACTTCAAGGCCTCGGTCAGCGGCAGCGTCGGTTCCTGGGATGCCTACCGCACCGAGGCCGATGTATCCGGATCGCTCAACGACAGCGGCAGCGTGCGCGGCCGAGTCGTCGGTGCCTACCAGGACCGCCACTCCTACCAGGACCACTACTCGCAGAAGAAAGACCTGTTCTACGGCGTACTCGAAGCCGATCTGACGCCCGACACCACTGTCACCTTTGGCATCGATCAACAAAGCGTGACGCCGCGTGGCTCGACCTGGACCGGCAACCCGGTGTACTACGCCGACGGCACACGCACAAATTTCTCCCGCAGCTTCAACCCCGGCGCCGACTGGAGCCGTCGCGACTTCGACTCGCTGGCCTACTTCGCCAACCTTGAACAGACGCTGGCCAACGACTGGAAACTCAAGCTCAGCCTGGACCAGAAAACCACCGACCACGACACCCGCCTGGCCTCGGCCAGCGGCGGCAACCCGGACCCGCTCACCGGCGAGGGGATGTTCCTGTACTGGGGGCGCTGGGAAGGTCACCGGGTGCAGAACACCGCCGACATCAACGTCTCGGGCCCTTTCACCCTGGGCGGTCGCGAGCATGAACTGGTTGCCGGGGTCATGGCCTCGCACTCTCGCCAGACCGGCGCCACCTTCGACACCTCGGCCTTCAGCGAAGTCCCAGGCAGCATCTTCAACTGGGACGGCCACCTGGCCGAACAGGACTTCCCCAAGAACGGCAAGTACGAACGCACCCAGAGCCAGAACGGTGTGTACCTGGCCACGCGCCTGCGCCCGACCGACGATCTGTCGCTGATCCTGGGCGGACGCCTGAGCACCTTCAAATACAACGAGGACTACCGCTACAACCCCGGCAGCGGCATCGATGACACCCACGCCAGTTACAAGGAACACGGGGTGTTCACACCCTACGCCGGGGTGGTGTATGACCTGGACGACACCTACTCGGTGTACGCCAGCTACACCTCGATCTACCAGCCGCAGGTCTACAAGGATGCCAACGGCTCGACCCTGGCGCCGATGGAAGGCAACGCCTATGAAACCGGGATCAAGGCGGCGTACCTGGATGGCCGGGTCAACGCCAGCCTTGCGCTGTTCCGCATCGAACAGGACAACGTCGCCGAATCCATCGGCACCAACCCCGTGACCAACGAAGGCATCTACAAGGCCATCGACGGCGCGACCACCAAGGGCGTGGAACTGGAGCTGGCCGGGGAAATCCTCGAGGGCTGGAATATGTCGGCGGGCTACACCTACGCCCGCACCCGCGACGCCGACGATCAGCGCATCTTCGGCTACCCGCTGACTACCACCAAGCCGGAACACGTGGCACGGGTCTTCACCAGCTATCGCCTGCCCGGCGCGCTGGACAAGGTCACGGTCGGCGGCGGGATCAGCTGGCAGAGCGGCTTCTACGGTCAGATCTACAGCAACGCCGCAGGCGACTACACCCGCATCAGGCAAGGCGGCTACAGCCTGGTCGATCTGATGAGCCGCTACCAGTACAACGAGCACCTGAGCTTTACGGTCAACGCCAACAACGTGCTGGACAAGCGCTACCTCAGCGGCCTGGGGAATTTCGACACCAGCTACTACGGCGAGCCGCGCAACCTGATGCTTACCAGCCGCTGGGATTTCTGATCCGGCAACAATTCACTCTGTAGCAGTCCGGCCGGGCGGCGTTCCGATGCCGGCGACGGCGTCATGGAGAGCGCTGTCGCCGGCAAGCCGGACTGCTACGGAACGCGTTGATCATTGAGCTCTTCGCTTCAAACCGCCAGCAACCGCTCACGCAGCTTGGCGATTTCGTCGCGGGTCTGCGCGGCGGCTTCGAACTCCAGATCGCGGGCCAGTTGGTACATCTTCTCTTCCATCTGACGGATGCGCTTGTTGATCTCGCTCGGCGAGCGCAGTTCGGCCTCGTACTTGGCGCTTTCCTCGGCGGCCTTGGCCATGCCCTTGCGCTTCTTGCTGCGCGAGCCGGGCACGGTGGCGCCTTCCATGATGTCGGTGATGTCCTTGACCACGCCCTTGGGGGTGATGCCATTGGCCAGGTTGAAGGCAATCTGTTTGTCGCGACGGCGCTCGGTCTCGCCAATCGCCCGCTCCATGGAGCCGGTCATGTTGTCGGCGTAGAGAATCGCCCGGCCATTGAGGTTACGCGCGGCGCGGCCGATGGTCTGGATCAGCGAGCGCTCGGAACGCAGGAAGCCTTCCTTGTCGGCGTCCAGAATCGCCACCAGCGACACTTCCGGCATGTCCAGGCCTTCGCGCAGCAGGTTGATCCCCACCAGCACATCGAAGGTGCCCAGGCGCAGGTCGCGGATGATCTCGACCCGCTCCACGGTGTCGATGTCCGAGTGCAGGTAACGCACGCGCACGCCGTGGTCGGCCAGGTAGTCGGTGAGGTCTTCGGACATGCGCTTGGTCAGGGTGGTGACCAGCACCCGCTCTTCCAGATCGACACGTTTCTTGATCTCCGAGAGCAAGTCATCGACCTGGGTCAGCGCGGGGCGGATTTCGATCTGCGGGTCCACCAGGCCGGTCGGGCGCACCACCTGCTCCACCACCCTGCCCGCGTGCTCGCCTTCATAGGGGCCGGGCGTAGCGGAGACGAAAATGGTCTGCGGGCTGACGCTTTCCCATTCATCGAAACGCATCGGCCGGTTGTCCAGCGCCGAGGGCAGGCGGAAGCCATATTCGACCAGGGTTTCCTTGCGCGAGCGGTCGCCTTTGTACATGGCGCCGACCTGCGGCACGCTGACGTGGGATTCGTCGATCACCAGCAGCGCGTCCGGCGGCAGGTAGTCGTAGAGGGTCGGTGGCGGCGCGCCGGCCGGGCGACCGGACAGGTAGCGCGAGTAGTTCTCGATGCCGTTGCAGTAGCCCAGCTCCAGAATCATCTCCAGGTCGAACCGGGTGCGCTGCTCAAGGCGCTGGGCTTCCACCAGCTTGTTCGCGCCGCGCAGGTATTCCAGACGCTCTTGCAGCTCGACCTTGATCCCTTCCATGGCATCGAGCAGCGTTTCCCGGGGGGTCACGTAGTGGCTCTTGGGGTAGAAGGTGAAGCGCGGCAGCTTGCGGATGACCTCGCCGGTGAGCGGGTCGAACGCCGACAGGCTTTCCACTTCATCGTCGAACAGCTCGATGCGAATGGCTTCCAGGTCCGATTCGGCCGGAAAGATGTCGATCACATCGCCCCGCACGCGGAAGGTGGCGCGGGCGAAGTCCATGTCGTTGCGGGTGTACTGCAAGTCAGCCAGGCGGCGCAGCAAGGCGCGCTGGTCGAGTTTGTCGCCCCGGTCCACGTGCAGGACCATGCGCAGATAGGTTTCCGGGCTGCCCAGACCGTAGATGCACGACACCGTGGTGACGATGATCGCGTCCTTGCGCTCCAGCAGCGCCTTGGTCGCCGACAGGCGCATCTGTTCGATGTGGTCGTTGATCGAGGCATCCTTCTCGATGAAGGTGTCCGAAGACGGCACATAGGCTTCGGGCTGGTAGTAGTCGTAGTAGGAGACGAAGTATTCGACCGCGTTGTTGGGGAAGAACGCCTTGAACTCGCCATACAACTGCGCGGCCAGGGTCTTGTTCGGCGCCAGCACCAGGGTCGGGCGCTGCACCTGCTGGATCACGTTGGCGATGCTGAAGGTCTTGCCCGAGCCGGTCACGCCGAGCAGGGTCTGGTGCGACAGACCGGCCTCGATCCCTTCGACCATCTGCCGGATCGCTTCGGGCTGGTCGCCAGCCGGCGCAAAACGGGTAACGAGCTGAAACTCGGACATAGCAGACCCCTGTGTTCGCCTGTGCCGGGTGAAATGCCCGGCGGGCGCGAAATGAGCGCGGACGACTGATCCCGTCAAAGGAAAAGACGCACGTATAGAGAAGTAATGGGACTACAAATGGAGTCCATAACGCCAGCTTTCAAGCCGCTCTTGAGTGATTAGTCCCCAAGACATGACTAATGGTCGAAATAAATCGGAAAAACCCGGAAAAAACCTGCCCGCGCCTGTCGCCCCCGCCCACGATGCTCTCTATACTGACTCCCCGTTTGTGCACCGCTCTAGTGCATTCGGCCGGAGCGATGCAACCCATTCACTCCCTATTCAGAGCCGCCGCAAAAATGAGCCTGTTTTCCGCTGTCGAAATGGCACCACGCGATCCTATCCTGGGCCTCAACGAAGCATTCAACGCCGATACCCGTACCACCAAGGTCAACCTGGGTGTAGGCGTTTACAGCAACGAAGAAGGGAAAATCCCGCTGCTGCGTGCCGTTGCCGAAGCAGAGGAAATTCGTGTCGCTCAACACGTGCCCCGTGGCTACCTGCCTATCGACGGCATCGCCGCCTATGACAAGGCCGTGCAAACCCTGCTGTTCGGTGCCGAGTCGCCACTGCTGGCGTCGGGCCGCGTGATGACCGTGCAGGCCGTCGGTGGCACTGGTGCCCTGAAGATCGGCGCTGACTTCCTCAAGCAACTGTCGCCCAACGCCGTCGTGGCCATCAGCGACCCGAGCTGGGAAAACCACCGCGCCCTGTTCGAAACCGCGGGCTTCCCGGTGCAGAACTACCGCTACTACGACGCCGCCACCCATGACGTGAACCGCGTCGGCATGCTCGAAGACCTGCAGAACCTGCCGTCCGGCTCCATCGTCGTGCTACACGCCTGCTGCCACAACCCGACCGGCGTGGACCTGACGATCGAAGACTGGAAAAAAGTCCTCGAAGTCCTGAAAGCCAAAGGTCACGTGCCGTTCCTGGACATGGCCTACCAGGGCTTTGGCGACGGCATCGACGAAGACGCCGCCGCCGTTCGCCTGTTCGCCGATTCGGGCCTGACCTTCTTCGCCTCCAGCTCCTTCTCCAAGTCGTTCTCGCTGTACGGCGAGCGTGTCGGTGCGCTGTCCATCGTCACCGACTCGAAAGAAGAAACCGCGCGTGTGCTGTCCCAGGTCAAGCGCGTGATCCGCACCAACTACTCCAACCCGCCGACCCACGGTGCAACCATCGTCGCCGCCGTGCTGAACAGCCCGCAGTTGCGTCAGAAGTGGGAAGACGAACTGGCCGAAATGCGTGTGCGGATCAAGGGTATGCGTGAAGAGATGACCAACCGCCTGGCCAACAACGCAGCCGGTCAGGACTTCAGCTTCGTCGCTCGCCAGCGCGGCATGTTCTCCTACTCGGGCCTGACCACCGAACAGGTCCACCGCCTGCGCGACGAGTTCGGCATCTACGCACTGGACACCGGCCGCATCTGCGTGGCTGCGTTGAACAAGAGCAACATCGACGCAGTGACCAAGGCGATCCTGGCGGTTATCTAAGCACCCGCCGTTTATGATCGTTTGATGATCGTTCCCACGCAGAGCGTGGGAACGATCATCATGGCCGTAGCGATCATCGGGATGATTCACTGCGCCTTCTTGCGATACGCCATCGAATCATCGATCCGCTTGAGAATGTAGTCCCCCGCCGCCACCGCCGGGTAAAGACTGCTGGCCGGTTCGATCCCCAGATCGCAAGGGTCGACAACGGCGCTATAGGTCGGATCGTAGAACGTCGCGATGGAATAGCGCTCATGCCCTGACTTGTTGATGACCCGGTGCAAGGTCGAACGGAAACGATCGTTGGACCAGCGCGCCAACAGGTCACCCACGTTCACCACCAGGCTGCCCTCGATGGGCGTGGCGTCGATCCAACTGTTGTTGCCCAGTTCGCGCACCTGCAAACCGCCGCTGTTGTCCTGATACAGCAAGGTGATGCAGCCGTAGTCGGTGTGCGGCGCAACGCCGAACTGGTCGGCCTCGGCCATCGGTGGATGCGGCGGGTAATAGACCATCTGCGTGCGTTGCAGGCGCTTGCCGTATTTGGGCGCGAAGAAATCCGGCGCGATCCCCAACCCCACCGCCACCGCCTTCAACAGATCGGCCCCCGCCAGCCCGATTTCCTCGTAGTAGGCATCCAGCGCCATGCGCAATTCGGGCATGAAATCCGGCCACTGGTTCGGCCCCCGCAGCGCTTCCCCGGCGAGCACGCAGGGGTCATCTTCGGGCAATTCCAGCCCCATGCTGAAGAATTCCTTGAAGTCCGGCTTGGTGGCCTCGTACATCAGCGCCCCGCCCAGCGCATGCCAGCCGCGATGACGCTTGTTGACTGCGACCTTGCGCTTGGTTTCGGCCGGGTAGGCAAAGAAGGTCTTGGCCGCCGCCATGGCGTTGTCGATCACCGACTGCGGCACGCCGTGATTGATGATGTAGAAAAAACCGATTTCGCTGCAGGCCTTGCGAATGGCCTCCCCGGCGCGCGCGATGGCAGCCTGGTCGCCCTGGCGGACACCCGCCATGTCGATCAGCGGAAGGTTGGCGGTGGCAGTCATACGGGCTCCTCATGGGGTGGATGGCGGCAGCTGTATAGACAGGGGCAAGCATTTAGTGTGCCGCCCTATCATCTCGGCCCTGTAGGAGTGAGCTTGCTCGCGATGACGATATGGCATGCAATGGATATCCGACCGCAAAAACGCCATCGCGAGCAAGCTCACTCCTACAGGTACGAGGCGAGTCCGGTTTCCACACGCCCCAGCAGCGGGCACAGGGACCCCATTCGGTGCAACTTTTGGTGACATCACAGCAGACCGCCGCGCAAGTCCTGCGCGGCAGAGCGCCATCTACCCCTGTGCCATGAACTGGCCTGCATCTTGCCTTGGCTGTCTATACAGCTTGCCCAGGGATTTTCATGCGCCGCTATCATTCAGGTACCGACTTCGCTCGCGCCCACAGCATCGCCGAACTGGCCCACATGGCCCGCCGACGCCTGCCGCATTTCGCCTGGGAATACCTGGAAGGCGGCGCCGAAGAAGAACTGACCTTGAAGCGAAATCGCCAGGCCTTTGCCGAGGTCAGCCTGCTGCCCAGAACATTGGTGCCTTGGCAGACACCCGACACCCGCCGCAGCCTGCTGGGCCGTGCCCAGGCGCTGCCGATCGCCATCGCCCCCACCGGCTACAACGGCATGCTGCACCGCGACGCCGACATTCACCTGGCCCGGGCCGCCACTGAGCGCGGCCTGCCCTTCACTCTGAGCACCGTGGCCACCAGCTCGCTGGAACAGATCGCCGCAGCCGTGCCTGACGTCAACCTGTGGTTCCAGCTCTACAGCATGAGCGACCCCGAGGTGCAGGAAGACCTGATCCAGCGTGCCGAAAACGTCGGCTGCCAGACCTTGCTGCTGACCAGCGATGCCGTGTTGCTGGGCAATCGTGAGTGGGACAAGCGCAACTTCGCCCGCCCCCGGCAATTGAGCCTGCGCAACAAGCTCGACGTGCTGCGCCATCCGCGCTGGATCAAACAGGCGCTGTGGCCCCAGGGCATGCCGAGCATGGCCAATCTGGATCGCTACCTGCCCGCCGACCAGCGCAATGCCGCAGGCGCCGCGCACTTCATTGGCGAGAAGATGGAAAAGCAACTGAACTGGGAATTCCTCGCGCGCTTGCGTGACCGCTGGCCGCATCGCCTGCTGCTCAAGGGTGTGATGCACCCCGACGACGCCGAGCAGGCCGTGAACCTGGGGCTGGACGGCATCGTCGTCACAAATCACGGCGGCCGCCAACTGGACGGCGTGCCTGCCAGTCTCGATTGCCTGCCCGCCATCGCCGCTGTGGTCAAAGGCCGCCTGAGCATCCTGCTCGACAGCGGCATCCGGCGTGGCACCGACATTCTCAAGGCATGCGCCCTGGGCGCGGACGCCGTGCTGCTGGGCCGGGCGACGCTGTACGGGGTGGCGGTCGGCGGACAGGCCGGCGCGGGCCATGCGCTGGACCTGCTCGCCCACGAACTGCGCCTGGCCCTGACCCTGCTCGGCCAGCCGGACCTGAATCAACTGCGCGCCAGGCCCAAGGCCGACGCCACCTTTATCGTGAGTTGAACCCATGAGCGACGTGCAACAGACCATCGACCAGTTACGCGAAGCCCTCGGCGAGGCCCAGGTGCTGACTGGCGAGGCGATCAGCCCGCGCCACTTCAGCGACTGGACGCGCCACGCCCCGGCCTGCCCTGCGGCGCTGATCCTGCCCAAGGACACCGGGCAAGTCTCCACCGCGCTGCGCATCTGCAACGCGGCCGGGCAAGCCGTGGTGCCACAAGGCGGCATGACGGGGCTGGCGGGCGGCGCCGTTCCACGGGCCACTGACTTTGCCCTGTCGCTGGAGCGCCTGCGCGGCATCGAGGAAATCGACCCGGCCGCTGCCACTGTCACGGTCAAGGCCGGCACCACGCTGCAGGACATCCAGCAGGCCGTGGCCGACGCCGGCTACCTGTTCGCGCTGGACCTGGGCGCCCGCGGTTCCTGTCAGATCGGCGGCAATATCGCGACCAACGCAGGCGGCAACGCGGTGATCCGCTACGGCATGACCCGCGACCTGGTGCTCGGCCTTGAGGTGGTGCTGGCCGACGGACGCGTGCTGAACCTGATGAACAAGATGATCAAGAACAACTGCGGGTATGACCTCAAACAGAACTTCATCGGCAGCGAAGGCACCCTGGGCGTCATCACCCGCGCGGTACTGAAAATCGCCCCGCAGCCTGGCCAGACCACCACCCTGCTCTGCGCCCTGCCCGACTACACAAGCGCCGTCGCCCTGTTGCGGCGCATCCAGCGCAGCGCCGGGACGCCCCAGGCCTACGAGTTGATGTGGCAGGACTTCTTTCGCATGGGTGTGTCGTGGCTGGAAAACCCGGTCGCGCCGATGCCCGATCACCATCCGCTGTATGTGCTGCTCGAATCCTCGGCGACCAGCAACGTGCTGGAGCAGACACTTGAGGCGGCCATCGAGGCTGGCGAAGTGGTCGACGCGATACTCGCCACTTCCCACACCCAGGCGCGCAGCCTGTGGAAGATCCGCGAGGCCACCGGCGAATTCCCGGTGCGCATCGCCCCGCTGAACTTCGACATCAGCCTGCCCATCGGCCAGATCGGCGAGTTTGCCGACCTCTGTCGCCAGCGCCTGGACCTGCGCTGGCCGGGCAACCACAGCGTGTATTTCGGCCACATCGGGGACAGTAACCTGCACCTGACCGTGGACTGCAACAGCCTGCCGCAGCCTGCGCCGGTCCTTGAAATCGAGGAGCTGGTGTACCGAGCGGTGGGTGAACTGGGCGGCGCGGTGTCCGCCGAACATGGTATCGGCCTGCTCAAGCGCGAGTTCCTGCACCACTCGGTCAGTGACGAAGCGCTGGATGCGATGGCCGAGCTCAAACGCTGTTTCGACCCCAACAACATCCTCAACCCCGGAAAAATATTCGGCTGAATGCCGAAGAAGGAGCGCGCACCATGCAACTCGATTTTCCATTCAGCAGTACGTTGAAAAGCCTGAGCATCGCGGTCGCACTGGCCTGGTTGCCCATGGCGGCGCACGCCGACCAACTGGCCGATGTGAAGAAGGCCGGTGAGCTGGTGGTCGGCACCGAAATGCAGTTCGCCCCCTTCGATTACCTCGAAGCGGGCAAGCAGCAGGGCCTGAACTCGGAGCTGTTCGCCGAGCTTGGCAAGGAGCTGGGGGTCAAGATCAAGTTCCTCGACCTGCCATGGCCGAGCGTATTGCCGGGCCTTGAGGCGAAGAAATTCGACGTGGTGGCAGGCCCCATCATCGTCACCAAGGCGCGCAAGGAGCGTTACCACTTCGTTTCGCCGATTGCCGAAGCCACCGTCGCGTTGATGGTCGGTGCCAAGGACGACAGCATCAAGAAACCCGAAGACATCGCTGGCAAGACCGTGGGCGCAGGCAAGGGCTCGGCGCAACTCGAAGAGCTGAAGACCTTCGCCGCGACCTTGCCGCAGAAGGTGACCATTCGCGAATACGTCGACAACAACCAGGCCTACGCGGACCTCGCGGCCAAGCGCATCGTCGCGGTGGCCAACTCGCTGCCGAACATCTCCTTCGTCGCGTCGCAGAAGGCCAATCTGTACAAGGTGGTGCAACCGCCGTTCGGCAAGAAATCCTACTTCGCCTACCTGGGCCGCAAGGATGCCGACGCCGACAGCCTGATCGCCGCCCTCGACGCCGCCATGACGAAGATGCACGACGACGGCCGCCTGGCCGCCCTGCAGAAAAAATGGCTGGGCGCAGAGATGGACGTGCCCAAGGGTGATTTCGAACCGACGTGGTGAGTCTTGGCGTCGTTCCTTCAACTCTGGAACGACGCAAACCTTGTAGGAGTGAGCTTGCTCGCGATGACGGTGTGTCAGATAACTTTTCGTCAACAGACACTCCGCCATCGCGAGCAAGCTCACTCCTACAGGGAGGTGTACTGACAGATGTTTAAGCTCGCTGGAGTCACACCGTGTTCGATTGGCCCTTGCTACAGCAAAATGCCCCGCTCCTGCTCGACGCCCTGTGGGTGACGTTGCAGGTTTCCATCGCAGCCCTGGCAATCGGCTTTGTCATCGGCGTGATCGTCGGCAGCCTGCGCCTGTCACCGGTGCCATTGCTGCGCCGGCTGGGTGGCGCCTACATTTTCGTGTTCCGCGGCATTCCGCTGCTGGTGCAGTTGCTGTTCATCTATTACTTCCTGCCGCGCATCGGCCTGCCCAATGTCTCGCCCACCGTGGCGGCGGTCATCGGCCTGTCGCTGGCGGCCGGTGCCTACATTGCCGAGATCATGCGTGGCGGCTTCATGGCCATCCCTGGCGGGCAACTGGAAGCAGCGGGCCTGCTGGGCCTGAGCGCCAGGCAGATGCTCTTGCGCATCCGCGTGCCCCAGGCCGTGCGCCTGACCCTGCCCTCGCTGGTCAATGAAATGATCCTGCTGATCAAGGCCTCCTCGCTGGTCTCGGTGGTCGGCCTGGCTGACCTGACCCGCACCGCACAGAACCTCGCCGCCAGCGACTACATGTTCGTCCAGGACTACCTGATGCTGGCCGGCTTCTACTGCCTCATCAACATCCCGCTGGCGTACTGCGGCAGCCTGCTTGAACGTCGATTGAAGGAGCGCGGCGCATGATCTTCGATCCGAGCATCATCACCGATCACCTGGGCGACATCGGCTCGGGATTCCTCGTCACCCTCGGCACCTGGAGCAGCGGCGTGGTGTTGGGCATGGCCCTGGGGATGCTGATCGCCGTCGCCCAGGTGTTCGGCAACAGCCTGGTGCGCGCACCGTTGCGGGTGTTCATCGAACTGATCCGCAGCACGCCGTTTCTGGTCCAACTGTTCCTGATCTATTACGGCGGGCCGTCCTTCGGCCTGAGCCTGGACCCGGTCCCTGCGGGGATACTGGGCCTTGGGGTGTACGGCAGCGTGTATTTCGCCGAGATCTTCCGTTCCGGCTTCGAGTCCGTCGCCCGTGGCCAGCTGGAAGCGGCCGATTGCCTGGGCATCACCCGCCTGCAATGCATCTGGCGCATCCAGGTGCCGCAAATGCTGGTGATCATTCTCCCGGCGCTGGTCAACATGATCACCGTGCTGTGCAAGGAAACCGCCGTGCTGTCGATCATCACCATTCCGGAACTGACGATGGTGCTGACCGGCATCGGCTCGGAAACCTTCGCCTTCGTCGAAACCCTGCTGATGCTGTGCATCGGCTACCTGATTCTGGTGGAACTGTGCTCGCGGCTGGGCATGCTCCTGGAAACCCGCGTCGGCCGCTTCATGAACAGGCAAGCACGATGAACAGTTTTCTGATCCCTGGTGGCGGTGCGAGCGCCGAGCCACGTAAGCAAGCCAGCGAGCAACAAGGTGACAGCATGAAGACTTCTGCAACCGCGCCCGGCGAGCAGCCCACCATTCTCACGCTGAGCAAGGTCGGCAAGAGCTTCGGCCAGTTGCGGGTGCTCAAGGGTATCGACCTTGAGGTGCGCCGCTCGGAAGTGGTGTGCCTGATCGGGCCTTCGGGTTCGGGTAAGAGCACACTGCTGCGCAGCATGGCGTTTCTGGAGGAATACGACGAAGGCCAGATTCACATCGAAGGCAAGTTGCTCGGCTGGCAGGAAACCGACCGGGGCCGCAAGCGCGCGCCACAGTCACAGATCAACCAGGTGCGGCGCAACGTCGGCATGGTCTTCCAACAGTTCAACCTGTGGCCGCACATGACTGCGCTGGGCAATGTGTGTGAGGCGTTGCGTCAGGTACGCAAGCTGCCGGCGGACGAAGCGCGCAAGCGTGGCATGGCGATGCTGGAGAAAGTCGGCCTGGCGCACAAGGCCGACAGCTACCCGGCGCAGTTGTCGGGCGGGCAACAGCAGCGCGTGGCGATTGCCCGGGCGCTGGCGATGGAGCCGCACATCATGCTGTTCGACGAGCCCACCTCAGCGCTGGACCCGGAGCTGGTGGGCGAGGTGCTGCAGGTGATGAAGACCCTCGCCAAGGAAGGCATGACCATGGTCGTGGTCACCCACGAAATGGGCTTTGCCGCCCAGGTGGCCGACTCGGTGATTTTCCTCGACCAGGGCGAAGTGGTCACCCGCGGCACACCCCGGGACATCTTCCACAACGCCACCCAGCCCCGCTTGCAGCAGTTCCTGCAGAACTACCTGGATCGCAATGCGTTCTGGCAGGACGGTGGTCGATGAGCATCCACTCCCCCCGTAGCAGCACGGCTTGCCGGCGGGCTGCCGCGCAGCGGCAGTAGATTCAGACGACCGCGTCGTGTCAGGCGAATCGCGTTCACCGGTTTTACTGCCGCTTCGCGCCAGCCCGCCGGCGAGCCGTGCTGCTACGGACAGGTGTTGAACCAGAAGGAGGATTGCAGATGGACAAAACCGTGCCCCAGGCTCTGTATCGCCAGGCCAAGGATTTCGTCCATGGCAAGCTCGCCTCGGGCGAATGGAAACCCGGCGACCTGATCCCTTCGGAGAACCGCCTGGTACTGGAGCTGGGCATGTCGCGCATGACGGTCAACCGTGCCTTGCGCGAACTCAGCGAGGAAGGCCGGCTGGTGCGGGTTTCCGGGGTCGGCACTTTCGTGGCGAAGGCCAAGCCGCAGTCGAACCTGTTGCAGATCACCAACATCGCCGACGAGATTCTCGCCCGTGGGCACCGTTATCGCTGTCAGGTGCTGCACCTGGCCCGGGAAGCGGCGTCGATGTCCATTGCCGCCGCCCTCTCGCTGCCAACGGGTGCCTCGGTGTTTCACCTGCTGTGCGTGCATTACGAGGAAGATGTCGCGGTGCAACTGGAGGACCGTTATGTGAACCCGCAGACGGCGCCGGACTTCCTGCATCAGCCCTTTGGCGATCAGGTGCAGTCGGCGCGCTATCTGTTGCAGATCATCGAGCCGGACGAAATGGAGCACATCGTCGAGGCCGGCCACCCGAGCGCCGACGAGGCCCGGCACCTGCAGATCGACGCCAGCGAGCCGTGCCTGGTCCTGATGCGCCGCACCTGGCACAAGGACCGGGTGGTGACCTTCGTGCGATTGGTCCACCCTTCTTCGCGCTACCGTCTGGGCAGCCGGTTGCCGGTGACTGGTGCCTGGCGCAATGCCTGACCGATCGGCGGATTGATCGAACCCCTGCGCCGTCACGCCCTCGATATCAACAAGACCCGTTCACCAGGGCTTGCGAGGAGAGGTATATGAACGACCAGAGCACCGAACGTAACGACCCGGGCATCGATCCGGAGAAGACCAACGGGGAAACAACCGACGATAACAGCTACACCCCGGATTTCGAGCCCGAGGAACACGAGTCGCCGGACACCACCAAGGAAGAGAACCAGACGGGTGAGACGGACCGGGATATCGATACGGCTGGGGGCTAGGAACTCCCCCAATCCTGTAGGAGTGAGCTTGCTCGCGATAGCATTTTGTCTGGCAATACTGTTGTGACTGTCAGACCGCTATCGCGAGCAAGCTCACTCCTACAGGGGATATGTCGCCCGAGAAGCAACAGGCGCCCAACATCGTGGATTTGTCCATTGCATAGCTGCCTAACCAATAGGCACCATAGCGCTTTCGCCTGCCTTGGCAGCCTTGTCTGCCGCGATGCCCGGAGCGTTGTCGATAATGGTCCAGTCCACCACCCAGCTGCCTGGTCAGCCGGCTACCCAGAACCCTCCCCCGATCAATGACAAGCTCACCTCCCGCGAATTTCGCGGCATGGTGGCGATTCTCTTGTCCATCGCCCTGGCCACCCTCGACACGGCCATCGCCAATACCGCCCTGCCCGCCATTGCCGCAGACCTGAAAGCCTCCCCCGCTGCGTCGGTGTGGATCATCAACGCCTACCAGCTCGCCGCCGTCGCCACGCTGTTGCCCTTCGCGGCGCTGGGCGGGGTGCTGGGCCAGCGCAAGGTCTACCTCGGCGGGCTGATGCTGTTCGTACTGTCGTCGGCGCTGTGCACCTTTTCCTGGTCCCTTGAAACCCTGACCATCGCCCGCGTGCTGCAAGGCCTGGGCGCCAGCGCGATCATGAGCGTCAACGCCGGTCTGATCAGTTCCATCTTCCCCCCTGAGCGCCTGGGCCGTGGGTTGGGCATGAACGCGCTGGTAGTCGGCACATCGTTCTCTATCGGCCCGACCATCGCCTCGCTGGTGCTGTCGGTTGCCAGTTGGCCGTGGCTGTTCGCGATCAACCTGCCCATCGGCGTGTTCGCCCTGGTGTTCGCCTGGAACTCGTTGCCGGTGGTCAAGCCCGGCAGCCTGACCTTCGACCGCGTCACCGCGCTGCTCAACGTCCTGACCTTTGGCGCGCTGATCTTCGCCCTAAGCCAGGCCGCGCAACTGGGCTCGCTGGCTAGCGTGCTGATTGCCCTGGCGGTGTTCCTGGTGTGCGGCGCGGCAATGATCAAACGCGAGACAGGGCACCCGGCGCCGATGTTTCCACTGGACCTGCTCAAGCGGCCAATGTTTGCGTTGTCGGCACTGACGGCTTTCTGCTCCTTCGCAACCCAGGGCCTGGCGTTTGTCTCGCTGCCGTTCTTTTTCGAGGCGACACTGGGCCGCGACCCGGTGCAGACCGGCTTTCTGATGACGCCCTGGTCGGTCGTGGTGGCGATGATCGCGCCGTTCGCCGGACGCATGTCCGACCGTTATCAACCGGGGCTGCTGGGCGGCATAGGGCTGGCCTTGCTGTGCTGCGGGATGATTTCCCTGGCGACCATGCCCGCCGACGCCAGCGTGGTGGCCATCGCCGCGCGGATGGTCCTGTGCGGCATCGGCTTTGGCTTCTTCCAGGCGCCGAACCAGAAAGCCCTGATGACCAGCGCCCCGAGGTCACGTTCCAGTGGCGCCAGCGGCACCATCGCCACGGCGCGCCTGATCGGCCAGGCCACAGGGGCGGCGCTGGTGGCGTTGAGCTTCGGGATCTCCAGCGAACACGGCCCGGTGCTGGCGTTGAGCATCGGCGCCGGGTTTGCGGCGGTGGGGAGCATCGCCAGCGGATTGCGCCTGGTCACCCGCACTGCGGTCTAAACGCCACGGCAGGATCAGGCAAGCATCGCGTAGAACTGATCCATCGCCCGCCACGTCAATGTTTCTAACATGGGGGTCTTACAGCCACGGCATCACGTTTGACGAGGTACATCACATGAGCGATACCAAAACCCTGTTCATCACCGGCGTCAGCACAGGCTTCGGCAGGGCCCTGGCGCAACAGGCGCTGGCCGCCGGGCACACCGTCATCGGCACCTTGCGCAACCCTCAGGCGCTGGCGGACTTCGAAGCCCAGGCACCGGGACGCGCCCATGGGGTGCTGCTGGACGTGACCGAATTCTCGGCCATCGACAGCGTCATCAATGACGTCGACACCGCCTATGGCCCCGTGGACGTGCTGGTCAACAATGCCGGGTACGGCCACGAAGGGATTCTGGAAGAGTCGTCGCTGGACGATCTTCGCCAGCAGTTCGATGTGAACGTGTATGGCGCGGTAGCGATGATCAAGGCGTTCGCGCCGTTGTTCCGCCAGCGCCGCAGCGGCCACATCATCAATATCACCTCCATGGGCGGCTTCATCACCATGCCGGGGATTTCCTATTACCACGGCAGCAAGTTCGCTCTGGAGGGGATTTCCGAATCGCTGGGCAAGGAGCTCAAGCCGTTCAATGTCTTCGTCACGGCGGTGGCGCCGGGCGGATTCCGCACTGACTGGGCTGGCCGTTCGATGCAAAGGGCGCCACGGCAGATCGCCGATTACGATGAGAGCTTCGATCCGGTCCGCAAGGCCCGCGAGGAACGCAGCGGCAAACAGCCGGGCGACCCGGTCAAGGCCGCTGACGCGATGCTCAAGCTGATCGCCAGCGACAACCCACCCGCCCACCTGCTGCTGGGCAGCGATGCACTGAAACTGGTGCGGGACAAACTGGCGCAGCTCGAAGCCGAGATCACGGCGTGGGAAGCGGTGACGCGGTCTACCGATATCTGATGGTATCCCTTTGATTTCGTAGCAGCACGGCTTGCCGGCGGGCTGGCGCGAAGCGGCAGTAAAACCGGTGAACGCGATTTGCCTGATACAACGCGGTCGTCTGATTTTACTGCCGCTGCGCGCCAGCCCGCCGGCAAGCCGTGCTGCTACGGGGTCGGGGGGCAAATTTGATGAAAGAAAGCGGCGTCATGCATTGCGCGTGACGCCGCTTCTGCTTTTATGGCTTGGGCAAAGTCGCGCGCAGTTCGGCGACCTGGCTGGCTTTCACCGCAGGCGCCTGGTTGCCCCAGTTGCTGCGGATGAAGGTCAGCAGTTGCGCCACTTCTTCATCGGACATGCGCCAGGCAAAGCCCGGCATGCCCAGTTCCGACGGCGCCGTTGCCGTAGCCGGCAGTTTGCTGCCAGTCAGCACCAGACGAATCATCGACACCGGATCCTGCGACAGCACGGACGAGTTGCCGGCGATCTTCGGGAATACCCGCTGATAGCCCTGGCCGTCGGTGCGATGGCAGGCTGCGCAGTTGTCGACGTACAGCTCGGCGCCGCGACCGCTCTCCTGCCCTGCCTGCAACGCCTTGGCGGTGGCCGGATCGGCCTTGAAGCTCGATACCGAATGGGCGCTCGGCGGCAGGCTCTTCAGGTAGGCCGCCACGGCGTGCAAGTCGGCGTCGTTCAAGTGCTGGGTGCTGTGCACCACCACATCGCCCATGGCCCCACCCAGTACCGCGTGGGTTTCGCTGCGGGCGCTGCGCAGGGTCGCGACGATGTCATCGGCGCTCCAGTTGCCCAGGCCGTCTGCCGGGTTGGCGCGCAGGTTCACCGCCAGCCAGCCACCGATCACCGGGCCGCCAGCCAGGTACTCGCTGCCCGACTCATCCAGCGCCTTCTCCTGCAAGGTCAGCGCCCGTGGCGTGTGGCAACTGCCGCAATGCCCCAGGCCCTGCACCAGATAGGCGCCGCGAGCGATCTGCGGGTCCTGGTAACGCGCCGCGTCGAACGCCACCGCTTGCGGCGCCGGTGCGAACACCTTGCGCCAGATCGCCAGCGGCCAGCGCATCGACAACGGCCAGGGCACGTCGTTGGCGCGATTCTCGGCTTTCACCGGCTCCACCCCCTGCATGAAGTACGCATACAGCGCACGCACGTCATCGTCGCTGGCGCGGGCATAGGACGGGAACGGCATGGCCGGGTACAGGCTGTCGCCGTTGGCCGCGATGCCGTGACGCAGCGCGCGGTCGAACTCGTCCAGCGAGTACTTGCCAATGCCGGTGTCCTTGTCCGGCGTGATGTTGGTGCTGTACAGCGTGCCCACCGGCGAGGCGATCGGCAGGCCACCGGCGAACGGCTGGCCGCCCTTGGTGGTGTGGCAGGCGGTGCAGTCACCGGCGTCGGCCAGGTAGCGGCCCTTGTCGATCAACGCCTGGTCGATGCTCGCCGAGGCACTCAACGCAGGCGTCGAAGTGGGCCACAGGGCGAACGTGAACAGCGCCACGAACACCAGCACGCCCAGTGCGATAAGGCTCAAGAGAAACTTTTTCATCGTTGTTTCTCCTTATGCCTGAACCAGCGGGCCGGGGTTTTTCAGGTACTGCTCGCGAATGGCCTTGGCAGACCAGTACGCCAGCGCACCCACCATCCCGGTCGGGTTGTAGCCGTTGTTCTGCGGGAAGGCGTTGGCGCCGATGGCGAACACGTTGTGCACGTCCCACGATTGCAGGTAGCGGTTGAGCGCCGAGGTCTTCGGATCGCTGCCCATGATCGCGCCACCGCAGGTGTGGGTGCTCTGGTACTTGGTGATGTTGTAGTGCTCGCCCGGCTTCTTGGCGTCGCCGGACATGGCGGTCGGGTTGAGGATCTTCGACATCTCCATGGCCTTGCCCACCAGGAACTGCGACGCCTTGACCTCGTTGTCGTGCCAGTCGAAGGTCATGCGCAACAGCGGCCTGCCGAAACCGTCCTTGTAGGTCGGGTCCAGGCTCAGATAGTGCTGTTTGTAGGACATGCACGCGCCCTGCACCTCGAAATAGAACGAGTGGCGGAACGCATCGCTGGCCGCCTGTTTCCAGGCCGTGCCCCAGTTCGGCGTGCCCGGCGGCACGTTGATCCCGCGCACCGGCCCGGCACCCGGCTGACGTGCCCAGATGATGCCGCCGCCGACGAAACCGGCCTTGGCATTGTCCAGCTGGTTGCCGTTGAGGTTGTCCATGGTGGTGCCGGCGCCGCCGATCCCGATGAACTGGTTGGCCTGCACGTCCTTGTTGAAGAACAGAACCACGCGGTTGAGGTTCTGGTAGGAATAGTTGCGCCCCACCGTGCCTTCGCCGGTCTGCGGGTCATAGGGTTTGCCGATGCCCGACAGCAGCATCAGGTGCACGTTGTACAGCGAGAACGCGCACAGCAGCACCAGGTCGGCCTGCTGCTCGACTTCCCGGCCCTGGGCGTCGAGGTAGGTCACGCCGGTGGCCTTCTTGCCGTCGCTGTCCAGGTTGACCTTGAGCACTTGCGCGTGGGTGCGCAGCTCGAAGTTCTTGCGCTGGCGCAGCACCGGCAGGATGCTGATGTTGGGACTGGCCTTGGAGTAGTTCAGGCAGCCGTAGTCGCTGCAGAAACCACAGGCGTTACACGGGCCCATCTGGCAGCCGTAGGGGTTGACGTAAGGTGCCGAGGCGTTGGAAGCGGGAATCGGGTACGGATCCCAGCCCATCTCGCGGGCGCCCTTGTAGAACATCTCCGCGCCCAGGTAATTGGGGTTGGGCCCCAGCGGGAATTCACGGGAACGCGAACCTTCGAACGGGTTGCCGCCGGCCTGTTTCACGCCCTGGATCACCCCAGCCTTGCCCGAGGTGCCGCAGACGTATTCGAAGTGATCGAAATGCGGTTCCAGGTCCTCATAGCTGACCGGGAAGTCCTGGATGCTCATGTCGCTGGGGATGAATTTCGCGCCATAGCGCTGCTCGACATTGCTGCGCAGCTTGAAGTCTTCCGGCAGTGCGCGGAAGTGGCAGCCCGACCAGTGACTGCCCGCCCCGCCCACACCGGTGCCCGGCTTGAACGAACCCATCTGCCGATACGGCACGGCGGTGCCGTTGAGGCCGTGACGGGCAGTGACGGTCTCCTGGGACAGGCTTTGCAGGTAGCGCCGATGCACCGAGCCTTCCAGTTCATCGACCACCTTGGGGTAGGCGAAATCCGGCTGGGTGTCGCGGTCGGCGCCGCGTTCCAGCACCACCACGTGCAGGCCGGCGTCGGTCAGTTCCTTGGCCAGGATCGCGCCTGTCCAGCCCATGCCGACGATGACGGCGTCCACTTTAGGTTTTGCAGTTGCCATGTTCAGCCCCTCCGTCCGGCCAGATCGACTGGCGGCAATGGATACGGCTTGTCGCGCACCGTGACCCAGTCCATGTAATCGGCGCGCATGCCCGGATAGCCGATCATCTTCCACGCGCCCATGTTCTTGTTGCCACCGTGGGACGGATCGGCGAAGTAGCCGTTGCGCACCTCGTTGAGCAGATTGGTGAAGAACAACTTCGACGAGATGTCCTGCAGCGCAAGCTTGCCGCTCTCGGCGGCCTTGAGCAGTTCTTCCTGCTGCGGATGGGACAGCTCGGCGAAGACCTTGCCGGAGAAGGTGCTCTTGCAGCTCTCGTCCATGGACTTGATGCCAATGCGCAGGGTTTCGCGCAGGTTCAGGCGGCCCTGGTAACCGAACTCGGGCGCGGCCTCCAGAAACGGGCCTTGCATGTACCAGATACCGCCGTTGGCGTAGGGCGTCTGCATGTGGCGGTCGAGAAACTCCGGCACGCCAAGCTCGACGGCGCCGGGGCCGACGTGATCCGACGGGATCAGCCGGTCACAGGCGGCGATCAGAAAGGCCCACTCCTGCGGGGTGAAGAAGGTCGGCTTGTAGTCGCCGGGCACTGCCGGGGCGACCGGTTGCGCGGCCTGGGCGGCGTCGCTTGCCGGCGTCTGCGCGAAGGAGGTGCCGGGAAGGCCGGCACTGGCCAGGGTTACAACGGGGATAAGGGTCAACGACTTGCGCAGGAAATCGCGCCGCGCCGGTGACGTGTCGTCATCGAACATCGGGTTTTACTCCTCGGACTGAACACGGGTGTGCTGCGTTTTTCTTGTGGGGTGTTACGGCCTCTTGTCGTGGCTCTCGTTGTGCATCGCCCATACGCGAAGGCTTGCACAGCCTCCGCGACGGAAGATTCGATTGCCAGCTAATCATTAGATAGCTAAGCAATTGGGCGTTACTAAACCAGCTATTGCCGCCCTCGGCTACGAGCAGGGACGGGTTAAACGATTCATCAAATCTTGAACTGCCCTACCAGCACGCTGAGGTTGTTACCCAGTGCCGAAACGTCGCGCATGGTACGGGCGCTCTGCTCGGTTTCCTCGGCGAGGTTTTCCACGGCGCCGGCGATCTGGTGCACGCTGCGGTTGATCTCCTCGGCGACCGAGGTCTGCTCTTCGGCGGCACTGGCGATCTGCGCGTTCATGGCATTGATGGTGCCGATCAGGCCCGAGATGGAGTCCAGCGAGACGCCGACTTCGTTGGTCTGCTGGTTGGCGCCCTCGCCCGCTTCGGTGGAACGGCGCATGGCCGCGACCGAGGCATGGGTGCCTGTTTCAAGGCGGGTGATCATGCCCTGGATTTCCTGGGTGCTCTGCTGGGTACGGCTGGCCAGCGCGCGAACCTCGTCGGCGACCACGGCAAAACCACGCCCGGCTTCACCGGCCCGTGCCGCCTCGATGGCCGCGTTGAGCGCCAGCAGGTTGGTCTGCTCGGCAATCGAACGAATCACGTCGAGCACCGAGACGATGGAGCGCACGTCCTGTTGCAGGTTGTCCAGACTGGTGCCGCTCAAGCGGATGTCATCGACCAGCGAACTCATGCCGGTGATGCTGGTGCCCACCACCTTGCGCGCGGCCTGGCCTTGCTGGTCGGTTTCGCTGGCGGCTTCGGCGGCACGCTGAGCGCTGAGGGCCACTTCCTGGGCTGCGGCGGACATCTCGTGAATCGCTGTCGCCACCTGATCGGTTTCCTCGCGCTGGCGCTGCATGGCCACCTCGGAACGCTGGGTCTGCTGCGTCGCCTGGTCCACCAGGCCTGCGAGATCTGTGGTCATCTGCGCGATCTGCCGGACCATCGCGTGGATCTTGTCGACGAACAGGTTGAACGACACGGCCAGATCACCCAACTCGTCGCGGCTGGTCACCACCAGACGGTGGGTCAGGTCGCCGTCGCCGGCGGCGATGTCATCCAGGTTGGTCTTGAGAATACGCAGCGGACGCACGATACCGTTGGCAGTCCAGACACCGGCAGCAGCGGTCACCAGCAGCAGGATCAGGGTCACCACGAACACGCTGGCCAGAATGCTGCGGGTACGGCTGGTCACCGCTTGCTGTTCCAGCACCATGGCCGCGTCGATGTCGTCCATGTTGATCGCGCTGCCCAGCACCATGTCCCACTTGTCCAGGAACACGGTGTAGCCCAGCTTGGGCACCTGCACCGCTTCGTCACCCGGCTTGGGCGCCGCGTAGTCGATGTAATGCTTTGCGTTTTTAGCGACCTCGACGAAGGTCTGGTAGTGATACGAGCCATCGGGATCGCGGGTGTCCCAGAAGCTCTTGCCGACACCGGCCGGACTGTCGCCCCGGAAGATGCGCACGCCCTTGGTGTCGTAGCCGAAGAAATAACCGTCCTCGCCGTACTTCATCGGCTTGAGCAGTTCCAGCGCCTTGTCCCGCGCGGCCATGTCGCCTTTGGCAGACGCGTCATGCAGCGGCTTGATGGTGGTCAGCGCGACATCGACATAGTTTTTCAGCACCTGGCGGTTGCGTTCCACCAGTTGCTCACGGGTTTCCTTCATTTCCTGATTGGCACTGTTTTGCAACATCCATGCGGCCACGCCACTGAGAATCAGGGCGAACAGCAACGCGGGAACGATGGCAAGACAGAGCAGCTTGCTTTTGACGGTCAGCTTCATGAGACGAATCACCTCCTGGTCGTGTGGTGATCCCCTATCGGCCGGTGATCGTACATCTTGAAATAAATTGATGGCAAATTGACGCCAATCAGTTGGCAGATTTAATCAGGGCGCACTCAAGCCGGCGTTCACGGGCGGGCAGCGGGCAGTTCTCGCAGTACTCGAGCCCCCCTACCAGATAGCGCACGCAACACACCCGACGCTGTCGCTTGAGGCCATGTTGTCCGATCACTTTGACGTAGCGCACCGGCTGATACAGCGGGTTGCGCGTGCCGTCAGGCTGGGTCGGCGCGGCCAGCAGTTCGTGGCCGTGGCCCAGGTCGGCGTGTGGAACGCCAGCGGCAAGCACGCCCAGCAACCACTCGAAATAATTGCCGGCATTGCTCCACAGCACTTTGGGCGAGACGCGCACACGCCCGGCGACGCCGTCGATGAAGGGACGCAAATGGCCCTCGATGAGGTCTTCGAAACGCTGGAAGGGATCCGTGGGTGTCGACGCCCAGCGTTGGCCGGCGTCAGGCAATTTGAAGGCCTGGGGCATGCCCTGCTCGTCCAGCACCAGTTGCAGCCGTTCCAGGTGCAATGGCAGCCGGTGACCGAGAACCAGCGAAGCGGCCACCACGGGCGGAATCAGCTTGATGAAATAGTACTTGGTCCAGATCGACGCCAGACCGCGTCGGTCACCCCCGGCGTAGTGCGCACCAAAGCGGTCGAGCACCTGATCGAAAATTTCGGGGTCGAGCAAAGTGCGCAGGGGAATCCCCTCGCGCGGGTCGTCGTTCAGCACCAGCACATCGCGGTAATGGGCGAACTCGGCAATGAACAACGGCGCCAGGGCGGGGATCATCGCGCTGGCGCCGTTTGTGTGGTTCGACCGTTAATGAGGCTGACGCCGCGCCAGCACCAGCAACCCCTGCTCCAGCGCCGGGAACAGGCTGTTGTTGAAGTTGTTCCAGCGCAGTTCCAGGATGGTGTCGTCGGGGGCGATGGGCGTGTCGAGGACGTCGAAGATCACCTCGCCCGAATCGATGCCGTTATCGACGTAATGGAACGAAGCGCCGGTCATGTCCACCACCGGGATGTCCACGGTTTCGCGGGTCTTCCAGTCGATCACCTTCTTGCCACTGGCGCCGTACAGCGCGTCGAGGGTGGCGTAGGCGCCGCGACGCTCGTAGGGCGATTCCAGGCGGGTGATGCCCGGATGGATGTTGACGATACGCCGATGGAAATCCGCACCGGGACGCACCAGTTCATCGAGGATCACCAGCAGGCCATCGAGCACCACGACCTCCGCTTCAAGGGCATGCAGCCGCTCGCCCAGACGACGCTCGAAATCCGACTTGCCCGCCGGACGGCCCGTGTCGCCCAGAGGCAGGGCACGGTAGGTGGATGGCACGTTTTCCAGCAGGTCATTGACCAGGCGCCCCTGCACCTTGAGCCCGGCAGGATAGAACCAGTGCTCGCCCTGCCCCGGCGCGAAGCCGTATTCCCTGATGTTTTCCCGGTCGCGGGGCGATTGCGGGTTGTCGTCGCAGATCACCGCTTCCAGGGAGTAGTAATCCCCCAGCGGCGTGTCGTTGAGCGCCTGCACCAGGAACTCCAGGGGCGACTTCATGTAGCGTTTCTCGCCGTGGTAGTCGACATACTGACCGGCCTTGTCGGCCGCCCCGTTGCGCAACGACCAGACGTACACAAGCTTGGTTTTTTGCATGGATTTCGAACTCATGGAGTGTTGTGCAGCGTGTGACCGTTGACGCCTTCGGCCATGGCGACCACCACTTTGCGCTCGCCGCTGAAGGGCTTGCGCGAGTGGGCGACGAGCATGTTGTCGAGCATCAGCACATCGCCGGTCTGCCAGGGGAACACCACCTCGCATTGCGCGAGCACGCCGCGAATCTGCGCCAGGGCGTCGTCTTCCAGCGGGCTGCCGTCGCCGTAGTAGACGTTACGCGGCAGGCCCTCCTCGCCCACGGTGTCCAGCAGGATTTCCTGCATTTCCGGATCGAGGTTGGAGAGGTGGAACAGGTGCGCCTGATTGAACCAGACCCAGTCTCTGGTGCGTGGATGTTGCGCCACGCCCTGGACCTGCTCGCGGGTGCGCAGGTCGCCGTCCTCGGTCCACTCGTACTGGATGCCGCGCTTGCGGCAGTAGGCTTCGACCTCGCTGCGTTGCTCGGTGTTGAACACCTGCTCCCAGGTCAGGTCCAGGCCGTTGCCGTAGTTGCGCACGTACATCAGGCGCTTCTCTTCGAAGCGTTTGCGCAGCGCCGGGTCGATGCGGCGGAACACTTCGCGGCTGTCGGCAATCGGCGTCTCGCCGCCACTGGCTGCGGCCTTGGCGCAGTAGAACCAGATACGCATCGGCCACTCAGTGGTGTAGGCCTGTTCGTTGTGCAGCGGGATCGAGCGGTGCGCGGGGTACTCGGTGGAGGTGTAGACACCCTTGCCACCGACCTTGCTGCGCGGGGTCGAGCCGAACTCGTAGTTGAGCAACGGGTGGCCGAAGGCTGCGGCGAAACGCTGGAAGCCTTCGACGCCTTCGCTGTCAAAACCGCTGAACAGGATGGCACCGTCGCGTTCGAGCATCCGGTCGACCACGCCGCGCAGGGACTGGAATTGCGCCGCCAGCGACGCATCCGCCTGGCCTGGGTAGACGCGCAGCGGAAAGCCGGTTTCGAGGTGGAGCTGGTGTGGCGTGAGCATGCTCATGTTCATGGGCAGGTCGCTCCGCAGGCAAATGGGTTTGTCTGATTCAGGCCATGGCCTTGCGCAGGCTCAGCGGGCGCATGTCGGTCCAGGTGGTTTCGATGTAGTTGAGGCAGGTCTGTTTGTCGCCTTCGACGCCAACGCTTTTCCAGCCTTCGGGGATGGCCTTGTAGTCAGGCCAGATGGAGTATTGTTCTTCGTGATTGATCACGACCCGGAACTGGGTGTTTTCGCCGTCAAAGCTCATACGCAAAACCTCTTCAGATGGAAATCGCCTACGTGCAGGAGGCGTTATCTAGAAGACGATTGAGGGGGCGGGATGATTAGTGGTTCTTTCAAAAAATCGGCGGAAATCCCGCTGGTTATGATCGTTCCCACGCTCCGCGTGGGAATGCGTTGTCTGACGCTCCGCGTCTTCTTGCAACGCTGAGGTCGGGTGTATATCCGTTTTCGCGGGGGTTTTTAGCTTAGGGTTTCGCCCCTTACGGGCGACCTACTTTCTTCCGGGAAAGTAGGCAAACCATTTGCTCCTGGCTAGGGTCCTTCGGACTTCCCTCGACTCCGGCGCCGTTCCGTGGGCACGCCGTGATGGGCCGTCCCTGGCCCGCACGGCTTTCGCGGCTTCCTGCCGCTCATCCCCCTCCACGACACCTGCGCTCGGCCTGGCGCCTTAACGTCGCATTCGGCGGCGCCTGCACCATCGCGCACAAGATCAAAAGCAAGATCAAAATCTTTGGTCGAATCCCATCCCGTAGCAGCACGGCTTGCCGGCGGGAGCGATCTCAAAGGCGCCATCGCGAGCAAGCTCACTCCTACAGGTTGAGGTGACCACACCCGTAGCAGTCCGGCTTGCCGGCGTCGGCGGTCTTCCGGACGCCATCGCGGGCAAGCTCACTCCTACAGGTTGAGGTGACCACACCCGTAGCAGTCCGGCTTGTCGGCGTCGGCGGTCTTCCGGACGCCATCGCGGGCAAGCGCGCTCCTACAAGGTTGAGGTGACCACACCCGTAGCAGTCCGGCTTGCCGGCGTCGGCGGCCCCGAAATCGCCCCGCCGGCAAGCCGTGCTGCTACGGGAGGTGGGGCCGATGCGATTGGCTAAACCCATGCCCCCTATCGCGGCGATAGCAAACCTCCATTCGCCGCGATGGGCTGGCGGGCCTATTCTGAATCCATCGAAAACAGTTCTTATTCAGTGTCCATGGAGGCCTGCATCATGCCCAAGTTCATCACCAACCTGCACCTCGACGATTTCTTCTCGGCCGTGAACAAATCCGGCCTGTCATCCAATCTGGTGCTGTCGTCGATGGCGTTCCCGTTGTCCATCGTCTCGGGTCTGCTGCTGCTCGACGGCGCGTTGAACGCCAGCGTGACGTCGGCGGGGATCGGCGTGTTGGGCCTGATTGCGGCGCAGGCCATCAAAGCCCGAGGCCAGTAGGGTCTCGGGGCGGGTCTCGAAGCAGCGCTCATCGGCCCTTCTTCAGCACATCATACCTATCCGAACACCGTCACCGTCTGGCGGCTGATCGCCACCAACTCCCCCTTCGGCGTCCACAACGCGGCGGCCACATGGCCGTAACCGTCTCGCGCGTGTTCGATCACCGCACGATATTGCGTCCAGTCATGGGTAGTCATGGCCGGCAAGGGTTGAACGAATTCGATGGTCCAGGTCAGCGAGCTGCCCGGCGCCGGTTTGCTCAGGTGCGGCAAGGTCGCTGGCGGCCAGGTGTCTACCAGGGCCAACAGATGCGCCTCGGTCAGCGGTTCTTCTTCCACGTCGCGCAGGCGCGCGTAGCCGCCAATGGCGGGCGATGGCGTGTTCGAATAGGGAAAGCCGCCCAGCGCCCAGCGCATTTCGATGAAGCGCAGGTATTCGGGCATGACACCGGGGATGAACGGAAAGGCCGGTACATCCTGCACCGGTTTGAACGACGGCGCGGGCTCGGCCCGTACCGCGATCGTCGATTCACGCGGCGCGCCGAAGCTGCCCTGGATCAGGGTCACGGTCTGGCCGTTCTGCACCGCCCGGCCCAGCACCTGGCTGACCGCCTTGCCCTCACGCAGAATCTCCACCTCGAAGGAAATCGGCACATCGACCGCAGGCGGCCCGACAAAGCAGATCGCCAGGGAACGCACAGGCCGGTCAGCCGCAACCCTGGCGCGCATGGCTTCGAACTGCAGCGCCGCCATCAGGCCACCGAAACAGGAACGGCCCTGGCCCCAGGCAGCGGGGATGGAAACGTTACCCGGGTTATCCCGCACGGCATCGAGTAATTCGGAAAATTTCATGCGCACTCCTGGAGGCGGACGACAGGGTTTTCCGGATGTTAGCGAGGCCGATGGCGCAGGACAGGGCTCATAACTGCCAATCCTGCGGCCTGATCGGGATCAGTGGGCGGGCTTTTCGCCAAAGCAGGCATGAAACAGGCGATCCAGCGCCTTGTCGGATTTCTCCTCGGCACGCAGAATCCCCAATTCCCACCCGGCCACACAGGGCGCAAGGTCCTTCTGTTCTTCGGCCTGGGCCAGCCACTGCAAGTGATCGTGCCAGTCGCCCAGCGCGCCCTGGGCCGACTTGAGGCGCTTCTGCATCCCGTCAGGCTGATGGCTCAGCTCAGGGTAGGCCTCGGCGGCGTAGCGCACCCGCTTGATCAGCAGGCGCAGGCGATGGCGGTCATGGGCAGGGTCGGCCATCGCCTCGCGCAGCTTCTTCCACTGTTTGTCCATGCGCTTCTCGATCCGCTGACGCAGCTTCTTGAGCAGGCCATGGCGTTGCTGGGCACGCAGGAACGACGGCAACTGGTCCAGCACGCCGAGCAGGCGATTGAGTTCAGCGCTGGTGGCCACTTGCGGGCAGGCCGTGTCCAGATAGTGCGTGCGTTTGCGGGCAGGCTCGTGCATGCCTTGCTTGTGCAGGAAGGCCGCCAGCACCTGCATGTCCCGCAGCGGCGTGGTCAGGTCACCGACGCCCTTGGCCGCCTCTTCGACCTGATCCATCCCCGGCAGACCGCGCAGCGGGCGCAATACACTGCGCAGACGCCTGACGGTGGTGCGCAGATCGTGCAGCGCTTCGCTGTCCGTCGACGCGGCCAGCCGTGCGTGACAGGCCAGCAACTTGACGTTGAGACTGAGAATCTCGGCGACCAGATGATCGACCATTGAGGACATCGAACCACTCCTTTATTCATTCATGACCGCGGCTTGTCTCTGACCGCCGACAGGCGCCAGGGCAGGCTACGGCGTAGATATTTCAAACGTCGGCGTAAATGCCCGACCGAGCCTGCAACTCCGGCGTACCGCTGGGCTTCGAATTCCCGGGCGAACGCTTCGATGGCCTCGGCCTGCGCGGGAAAACGCAGGGCCGCGCGTCGGGCGAACGCCTGCGCACCTTCGCCCTGCTGTCGTTTAAGACCATGGCGGGCCAGCAGTCGTTCGAATGCGTTGAACAGCCGCAACTGCGAATCGCTTTCCCGCCGCCAGGGTTTGAACACCCACAGCGCCAGCAAGCCGAGGATCGCCACGGCGCCGCCCGCGAATACCGGCGCGTGAAACCCGGAGAACCAGCGCCCCAGCACCTGCAACTGCTGCTGCCCCTGATAGCCAAGTACCCAGCGCTGCCAGCCGTAGTTGAGGTTATCCCAGCTCATGCGGATCGCGTTGAGCCAGGCCAGATGGCGGTAGCGCAGGGCCGACATCGGCGAGTCACCGAGAAATTCCTCGTCAGCGGCCAGTGCCTGTTCCAGTCCCTGTTCGATTCGCGCCGGTGCCACCGCCGCCGTCGGGTCGACGCTGCGCCAGCCCACACCCGCCTGCCAGTATTCGACCCAGGCGTGGGCATCGAACTGACGCACGCTGATGTAATTTCCGTCAGGGTTCAGCTCCCCGCCCTGATAGCCCGCCACCACTCGTGCCGGTATGCCGGCAGCCCGCAGCACGAAGGTCATCGCCCCCGCGTAGTGCGCGCAGAACCCCGAGCGGCTGCCGAACAGGAAGTCATCGATGCTGTTGGGGCCCAGCGCCGGCGGCTTGAGGGTGTAGTGAAACGGCTGTTCGGCGAAATTCGACAGCACGGCGTCAACCAGCCTGTCGGGCTGAGGGTAGCGCCGGTGCAGGTCGGCCGCCCATTCCCGGGCCTCGGGGTTGACCTTCGCCGGCAGCTGCAGGTCCTGGGAACGGGCGCCGTCGCTGAGGGTGGTTTCCCGCACGGCGTCAGGCCAGGAGTTGACCGTGTAGAGGATCGACTGGTCGATGGGCCGCCTGCGCTGCCAGCGGAAATCGCTCATCTGGCGCACCCCGGCAAGGTCCGTCTCACCCACATCCAGGGTCATCAACCAGGGTTTGCCGGTCGGCTCCATGACCACGCTGTAGCTGACCTTTTCGCCATCGCGGCGCCAGTCCGGCGCATCGGGCACCTGGGCCCGGGATGACTGGGACCAGCGGCGTCCGTCGAACTGTTCAAGGGTCAGGCCGCGCCAGTATTGCTGATCGCGTGGTGGCACCGGCCCCTCGAAACTGGCTCGAAACACCAGCGCAGCCGACTTGCTCAACTCGGTGACATCGGCCGGCGCCATGCTGTCGGACAGACCGGTCAGGGCCTTGTTGCTGGGCTGGGGCAGCGACCACAGCGGGTCCAGGCGCGGAAAGAACAGAAACAGCAGCAACATCAGCGGCACAGCCTGCAAAACCAGCTTGCCCGACAGCATCAGGGTGTCCGCCGGCTTGCTGGCAAAACCGGACTGCTGCAAGCCGATCAGCGCCGCCAGCAGGGTGACGATGGGCAGAATCGTGAACAGTCCCCAGAGCAGGGCATCCTCGAACAGATACCCCACCGACACGCAGAAGAACCCCAGGAAAATCAGCACCAGGGCATCGCGGCGGGTCTGCATTTCCAGCATTTTCAGGATGAACGCCGCGATCAGCAACGCCGCCCCCGCGTCCAGCCCCACCAGGCTGCCTCGGGCCAGGAAGATGCCGCCCGCCGTGCCCACCAGCAACCCGGACTTGACCCAGTTGCCGGGCATGCGCACGCGCATGCGAAAGATCTGGATGCGCCAGAAGGTGCAGGCCAGCCACAGCACGATCAAGGAAACGGGAACGTGCAGGGAAAACGGCACGATGACCAGTGCCTGGGCAATCAGCAGCCAGTTCAGGCTGGTCCTGGGGATGGGCTTGGCAAGATTGCCCAGGGTCATGGCCGCGCGCCCCTCATGCCCGCACGCCGTACAGCGCCAACTGGCGCAGGCAGGCTTCACGATGGGCATCGCCGCTGTCCACCGCCGACAGGAAGCCCGGCAGGCGCAGGGCGAACGGCTGCTGGCGTTGCGACAGCTCCAGCACCCAGTAACACAAGCGCGACAGGCGCTCTTCGATATCGCCGCCCAGCGCCATGAAATCCAGGCACAAATCGTGGCCCGACAGGTCCGTGAACTCCTTGACCATCAGCCCCTGCCCCCGGGACCACGCCTTCCAGTGCATGCGCCGCAGCGAATCGCCGGCCTGCCACGGGCGCAGGCCCTGATAATCGTCGACGCCTTCCCCGCGCGTGGCCTGGCCGTCGTCCTCGGCATGAGGTTGCACCCCTTGCAGCAACGGCATGCTGCCGGGCACCGGGCGCGGGTAGATCAACACCGTCTGCTCCAGGTCCAGCCAGCTCCAGGCGCGGAAGATGCCCAGCGGAAACACACTTTCGACCCGCAGGCGCGGCGCCCGCAGCCAGCCGCGGTTGATCGCAGGCAGGGTCAGCGCCACTTCCTGCTGGCTATGGGCAGCGACGTCGGCCTGTTCGAGCTGTTCGGTGTCCCAGCCCAGGGCGATGGCATGATGGCCGCTGCCGGCACTCTCCAGGCGCAGGCGCAGTTGCACCGGCTCGCCGACGAACACCGAGCGGGCGTTGCTTGCACTGAGCACCAGCCCGGTGAAATTGCGGTAGGTGTGCAGAATCGCGAGGATGCCCACCGACAGCATCAGGAATGTCAGGCCGTAGGCCAGGCTGTTCTGGTAGTTGATCGACACCAGCAACAGTAACACCAGCACGAATGCGTACGTGCCACCGACCCGGGTCGGCAGTATGAAGATTCGACGGTGATTCAGCTCGATCCGCGAGGCCGGGGGGATACGGCGTCCCACCCAGCGCTGCCAGAGCGGCTTGAACTGTTCGATCAAAGCACCGGCACCTCGCGCAGCAGCCACTGGACCAACGCCCCGCCTCCATGCCCGGTGGGGTCGGTACGATCGCGCAAGCGATGGCCGATCACCGCAGGCAGGATCGCCTGGACGTCTTCAGGTATCACGTAATCACGACCGATCAACAACGCCCAGGCCCGCGCCGCCGACAGAATCGCAAGGCTGGCCCTGGGCGACAGCCCGTACGCAAACTGCGGCTGGCTGCGAGTGGCGTCCACCAGGCGCAGGACATAGTCGATCAGCGCATCGCTGGCCCGCACCCGCCGGGCCTCTTCCTGCAAGGCGGCCAGTTGCCCGTGATCGATGATCGGTTCGATGCGCGGCAGCAGCTCGCGGCGGGATTCGCTCTGCAACAGCGCCTTTTCCGCCGAGCGCGCCGGGTAGCCCAGCGACAGGCGCATCAGGAAACGGTCCAGTTGCGACTCGGGCAAGGCAAAGGTGCCGCCCTGGCTGAACGGGTTCTGCGTCGCAATGACAAAAAACGGATCAGGCAGCAGCCGGGTTGCCCCTTCGATGGTCACCTGCCCTTCCTCCATGGCTTCGAGCAATGCGCTCTGGCTCTTGGGGGTGGCCCGGTTGATCTCGTCGGCCAGCACCAGTTCGGCGAAGATAGGCCCCGGATGAAAGGTGAACTGCCCGGTTTCCCGGTTGAAGATCGAGGTACCGAGGATGTCGCCCGGCAGCAGGTCGGAGGTGAACTGGATGCGCTGGAAGCTCAGGCCCAGGACCCGGGCCAGGGTGTGGCTCAAGGTGGTCTTGCCCATGCCGGGCAAATCCTCGATCAGCAGATGGCCCCCGCCGAGCAGGCAGGTCAGGGCCAATCGCACCTGAGGCTCCTTGCCCAGTACCACCTCGTTGATCGCGTTCAGACACAGATCGAGTTTTCTGCCCATTGGAAAGCCTCCCCAGGCGACTGCTCACGGCTCAAGGACCGCAGAAAAGACCTAGCGTACAGCCACTTTAAAATCAGCGTAGGCCTTTTCGCCAGAGCGGGATGGGATTGGGGATGGATTTATTGCACATGGGCGAGGCAGAGCGGCAAGAACGAAGCGTTCCATGGCATTGATCGTCCCCACGCTCTGCGTGGGGATGCCGCCGGGGACGCTCCGCGCCCCGTGACGCGGAGCGTCACATGATCGTTCCCACGCCGGAGCGTGGGAACGATCATTATCCGAACTCAGCGGCCGGCGCGGGATTCGCGAATGTAGAAGCGCGCTTTCTCGGCCTTCTCGTTGCAGCCTTCAAAGGCTTCGAACTGCTGCTGGGTCTTGGCGCCGGTCAGCAACGACAGGGCCTTGGAGTAACTGACGGTACCGGCAAAGCCTTCGGCCTTGGCCAGGTCCAGCTCGTGCCAGGCAGCGTCCAGATTGGTGGCGCAGCTGTCGCGGTAGGCGGTTTTACCGGCGCAGCCTGTGAGAACAAGGGCGAGCAATGGCAGGCAGATCCAGGCTTTCATCGGGTGTTACCTCAACAATGGAAATCGACATTGCGAGTTGGACGGTGCGGCGATGCAAAAGTGCCATAACGGCGCGTCGCAGAGTATCTGTTTTATGTCGCACGGGTTATACAAACACCTGATGATTCGCGGCAGGCTTGGGCGTAGGGTAGAAGCACTGCAACGGGGGACCTGCCAATGAAAAAAAGAATAGCGCTGGTGTTGGGGTCCGGCGGTGCCAGGGGGTATGCGCACATCGGGGTGATCGAGGAACTGGAGCGGCGCGGGTATGACATCGCCTGCATCGCCGGGTGTTCGATGGGGGCAGTGGTCGGCGGGATTTACGCCGCCGGAAAATTGCCGCAGTACCGGGCCTGGATCGAAAGCCTCGATTACCTGGACGTGCTGCGTCTGGTGGACGTGAGCTTTCGTCTGGGGGCGATTCGCGGGGAGAAGGTGTTCGGGCAGATTCGCGAGATCGTCGGCGAGGTGAATATCGAGGACTTGCGCATTCCCTACACCGCCGTCGCGACCGACCTGACCAACCAGCAGGAAATCTGGTTCCAGGAAGGCAATCTGCATGCGGCCATGCGCGCGTCGGCGGCGATCCCCACGCTTTTCACCCCGGTGGTCCAGGGCAACCGCACCCTGGTGGACGGCGGCCTGCTCAACCCTTTGCCGATCGTGCCGGTGGTCTCCAGCCACTGCGACCTGATCGTGGCGGTCAACCTCAACTCCACCAACCAGAAGCAGTATCAGCTCCCGGTGATCGAACGCCCGCCGGCAGTGAAGAAACGCTTCGACAGCCTGATCGCCTCCATCGGCTCGCACCTGCCATTCCGGCGCAAGCTGGAGGTCGGCGGTGGCGATGTGTTGCGGCTGCAGCAGGACAGCCTCAAGGCCACCGCCGCCGTGCTGCCGGATCCCTGGCCTGGCGCGGGAGGCGAGTCGGCCAATCCTCAGGGCCAACAGCCGGCGGCGGCCCCCACCGAACCCGGCGCGCCGAAGTCGGCCAGCGGCGCGGTGATCATCGATAACGTCGGCCCCGCCTCACTGCTGGACCTGATCAACCAGAGCTTCGAGGTCATGCAGACGTCACTGGCGCAATACAAGATCGCCGGTTACCCGCCCGACATCCTGATCAACGTGCCCAAGCGGGTCTGCCGTTTCTTCGAGTTCTACAAGGCCCCGGAGCTGATCGCGCTGGGGCGTGAAATTGCCCGGGATACGCTGGATCGGTACGAGCGCGAGCACTAGGCCGAAATCAGCCGATACCCTACCCCCGCCTCGGTCACGATGAAGCGGGGCGCGGTCGGGTCATCGGCGAGTTTCTGGCGCAGGTGGCCGACGACGATGCGCAGGTAATGGGTATCCTCCACGTGGGTCGGCCCCCAGATGTCCTTGAGCAGTTGCTGCTGGGTGATGACCCGCCCCGGATGCCGCGCCAGTTGCGCAAGGACTGCGTATTCCTTGCGGGTCAGGGCGACTTCGTTGCCGTCGAGCATCACCCGCCGATAGGCAAGATCCACGGTCAGCGGACCGATCACCAGCGCCGACTCGGCTTGACCGGTGTCCGGCGCCTGGCGCAACAGGGCCCGGATGCGCGCCAGAAACTCCTGGATGCCGAACGGCTTGGTCACGTAGTCGTTGGCGCCTGAATCCAGCGCCCGTACCTTTTCCCCTTCACTGGCGCGCACCGACAACACCAGCACCGGCACTGCCGACCATTCGCGGAACTGGCTGAGCACGTCCTGGCCGTCCATGTCCGGCAGGCCCAGGTCGAGCACCAGCAGATCGGGCTTGTTCAGCGCCGCCTGGCTCAGCCCGTCGCTGCCGGTGCCGGCTTCCAGCACTTTGTAACCCTGTGAGGCGAGACTGATGCGCAGGAACTTGCGAATCTGCGGTTCATCGTCGATCACCAGAATGGTTGCCGTCTGGCTCATGGTTGTCCTGTTAAATAGTCACTTGGGACCCGTAGCAGCACGGCTTGCCGGCGGGAACGGTACATCCGTCAGTGATGCATTGCCTGACACGCCGCCCCCGCCGGCAAGCCGTGCTGCTACGGGTCCTCATTTTGTCAGCAGAAGCCTAACCCATTGCCGCCTCGGTTTCCCCCTGGGGCTGCGTCTGCAGCGGCAGGTGCAGGCTGATGCGGGTGCCGCGTCCGTCGATGCCGTCACTCACACTGATCCGCCCGCCGTGGGCGCCGACCATGCCCTGACAGATCGCCAGCCCCAGCCCCGTGCCCTGCCCGCCGCGATCGCCACGGGCGGCGGTGTAGAACATGTCGAAGATCTTCGCCCGTTCATCCTCGGGAATGCCCGGCCCCTCGTCGCTGACTGAAAAAACCAGTTCATCGGACGAGGCGTTCACCTCCATCTGCAAGCGGCCATGGAGCGGCGAAAAGCGCGCTGCGTTTTCCACCACGTTGATCAGCGCCTGCTCGATGAGCGCCGCATGCACGTACAGCAACGGCAGCTCGACGGGCAGCTCGGTACTGACCTGCAACGGCGCCAGCACCGCACGCAGGCGGTTCAGGGTGCTGCCGACGATATCTGCCGGGGCGACCCAGTCCCGGGCCAGTTTCAGCGCACCGTGGCCCAGGCGGGTCATGTCCAGCAGGTTCTGGATGTAGCGATCCAGGCGCTCGGCCTCATCGCGAGTGCCTTCCAGCAGCTCCTGACGATCCGCCAGCGGGATCGCCTCGCCCAGCGCCAGCAGGCTGTCGATGCTGCCACGCATGGCGGTCAGGGGCGTGCGCAAGTCATGGGACACCGAGGCCAGCAAGGCGCTGCGCAGCTGTTCGGTTTCGCCATGCAGGCGGGCGGCTTCCAGGTCTTCGGCCAGCCGCGCGCGCGCCAGCGCCTGACCCAATGGCTGGCTCAGGGCAGTCAGCAGACGTCGGCGCTGGGCTGTGAAACTCTGCCCGGCCCGTGGCCGGACGCCGAGCAACGCCAGCGGCGCATCATCGACCCACAACGGCAGGAACCACCAGGCACCCGACGGCAAGGTGCCGGTGCCCTTGCCCGCAGGTTGGCCGTGCTGCCAGGCCCAATCGGCGGCGGCCCGCTCGAACTCGGACAACTGCAGGGCGCCGCCGCTTTCCACTTTCCAGCCTTGCTGGTTCTGGTTGTCGAGGATGCACACCTCCAGCTCCTGCCAGCCGGCCAGATGCTGCTCGGCGGCGCTGAGCACGGCCTGGCGGTCGGTTGCGGCGGTCAGGCGCCGGGACAGGTCAAGCAGTTCGCTGGTTTCTTCCTGAGTGTCGCGCAGCGCCTGCAATTGCCGCCGTTGCCGGGCCGCGAGGTTGCCGGTCAGGGCGGCCATCAGCAGGAAGAACAGCAAGGTCAGCACGTCTTCTTCGCGCTGGATGCTCAGGGAGAAATTCGGCGGGATGAACAGGAAGTCATAGGCCAGGAACGACAGCACCGAGCAGACCATCGCCGGGCCCACGCTGCTGCGCACTGCCACCAGCAGCACGGCGGCAAGGAACACCAGCGAGATATTTGGCAGTGCCAGCACGCTCGCTACTGCCCAGGCCAGGGCACTGGCGCAGATCGTCGCCAGCACCGCCAGCAGGTAATCGAACCAGGGCGTCGCACGGGGCGTGTTCGAGCGCGGCTGATCAGGCCGCGCTTCGCTGTCTAGCACGTTGATCTCAAGGCCATGGGCGTTACGCAACAACCGGGCCGCCAGGCCACCGCCGAACACACGACGGCGCAACAGAGGCCGCGACTGGCCCACCAGCACCAGGCTAGCCCGACGTTCGGCGGCGTGCTGAATCAGGGTTTTCGCCACTTCCGGGGCACGCAACACCACGACCTCGCCACCCAGGCGTTCGGCCAGTTGCTGGGCGTTTTGCAGGCGGCTGCGGGCGACTTCATCGAAGAACCGGCCGTTATCGACGTGCACCAGGGTCCACGGCAAATGCCGGCGCTGAGCCACGCGGCTGGCATGGCGCACCAGCCGTTCAGCCTGCGCATCGCCGTCCACGCCCACCAGCAATCGGCCGCGTACCGCAGGCGCGGCCTGGCCCAGTTGGCGATAGCCCAGCGCCAGATCGTTATCGACCTGGGCTGCGGCGGTCTGCATCGCCAGTTCGCGCAGGGCGGTGAGGTTGGTCTGAGTGAAGAAGGCATCGATGGCCGCGCGCGCCTGCTCGGGCACATACACCTTGCCGTCGCGCAGACGCTCCAACAGCTCCCGGGGCGGCAGGTCGATCAGCACCAGCTCGAAGGCTTCCTGCAGCACCCAGTCCGGCAGGGTTTCGCGCACCTGTACGCCGGTGATGCCGCGCACCTGATCGTTGAGGCTTTCCAGATGCTGCACGTTGACCGTGGTGTAGACGTCGATGCCCGCCGAGAGCAACTCCTGAATGTCCTGCCAGCGCTTGGCGTGGCGGCTGCCCGGCGCGTTGCTGTGGGCGAGTTCGTCCACCAGTGCCAGTTTGGGACGGGCCTTGAGCAGGCCGTCCAGGTCCATTTCCTCGAGCATCACGCCACGGTATTCGCTGCGCAGCATCGGTTGCTGGGCCAGCCCGCCGAGCAAGGCTTCGGTCTCGCTGCGACCGTGGGTTTCCACCACGCCCACCAGCACCGAAACGCCCTGGCGCAACTGGGTGTGCGCGGCCTGCAGCATGGCGTAGGTCTTGCCAACGCCTGGCGCGGCCCCCAGAAAAACCTTGAGCCGGCCACGGTCGTCCCGGGGAAGAGAGGCCAGCAAGGCGTCGGCGCGGCTGTCTGAATTCACGATGGTTGTCCTGATGCAATGACGCGGTTCACGTTTTTTGTCCTTGTACCTTGCTACACCCGAGCGCCTTCGCCGTACACACCCCCTGTAGGAGTGAGCTTGCTCGCGATGGGTTGTGTCAGTCACTGCATTTGGCACAGACACGCCGCTATCGCGAGCAAGCTCACTCCTACAGGAGAAGGGTGATCCCATCCAGCTACTTGCCCAACTGCAACTCACTCAAACCCTGGTTCAACGCCAGCACATTCACCACCGGCGGGCCGATCAGCGAATGTTCGGTGTTGGCCGCCACCAGCCGCTGCACGGTTTCCCGCGGCAGGTGCCGGGCGACGGCCACGCGGGTTACCTGGTAATCGGCCGCAGCGGGCGACAGATGAGGGTCCAGGCCGCTGCCCGAGGTGGTCAACAGGTTCAGCGGCACCGGCCCCTGCCCTTGGACTTTCTCCTGGGCGGCATCATCGCCGATGCGCTTGGCCAACGCCGGGTTGCTCGGCGACAGGTTGCTCGCGCCGCTGGCCACCGTGGCGTAGGCCCCCGCGGACGGACGCGAATGAAACCACTCTTCACCGGTGAAATTCTGCGCGATCAGTTCCGAGCCGCGCACCTTGTCCTGATCGTCGTACACCAGGCTGCCATTGGCCTGTTCCGGGAACGCCACCTGGGCGACGCCGGTCACCACCAGCGGATATGCCACGCCGGTGATCAGGGTCATCAGCACAATCAGGCTCACGGCGGGACGCACTATAGTCGACATCTCTCAATCCTCGATCAATTCAGTGGCTGCGGCGGTCGCCCTCTGGCAATCACGCCCGCAGCGCAGGTAACGGTTACACCAGGTGCAGCGCGGTCAGCAGCAGGTCGATGAGCTTGATCCCTACAAACGGCACCACGATCCCGCCCAGCCCGTAGATCAGCAGGTTGCGCCGCAGCAGATGCGCCGCGCTCGCCGCCTGCACCCGCACGCCGCGCAGGGCCAGGGGAATCAGCACCACGATGATCAGCGCATTGAAGACGATGGCCGAGAGAATCGCGCTCTGGGGGCTGGCCAGGTGCATGATGTTGAGCACGCCAAGCTGCGGGTAGATCGCCGCGAACAGCGCCGGCAAAATCGCGAAATACTTGGCCACGTCGTTGGCAATCGAAAAGGTGGTCAGCGCGCCACGGGTCACCAGCAATTCCTTGCCGATCTGCACCACGTCCAGCAGCTTGGTGGGGTCGCTGTCCAGATCGACCATGTTCGCCGCTTCCCGCGCCGCCTGGGTGCCGTCGTTCATCGCCATGCCGACGTCTGCCTGGGCCAGCGCCGGGGCATCGTTGGCGCCGTCGCCACACATCGCCACCAGACGCCCGTCGTTCTGCTCCTGACGAATGCGCTCCAGTTTCTTCTCAGGCGTAGCTTCAGCCAGCACGTCATCGACACCCGCCTCGGCGGCAATCGCAGCGGCGGTGAGCGGGTTGTCGCCGGTCACCATCACGGTGCGAATCCCCAGCTTGCGCAGCTCGTCGAAACGTTCGCGGATACCGGGCTTGACCACGTCCTTGAGGTGAATGGCCCCCAAAAGCTTGCCGTCGCCACACACCAGCAGCGGCGTACCACCGGTCTTGGCGATCTTGTCGATTTCCCGGGCCAGCGGCGCGGGCAGGTCGCTGCGATCACGGCCCAGGAACGCCAGCAGCGAATCCACTGCGCCCTTGCGGAACACGCGACCGTCGTAATCGACGCCGGACAAGCGGGTTTCGGCGCTGAAAGGGACGGCGGTCAACTGGCTCGCCGCAGGTTCGGCAAACTGGTGCAGCCCGCGCAGGTATTCGACGATGGACTTGCCTTCGGCGGTGTCGTCCGCCAGCGAGGCCAGCAGCGTGCCTTCGCTCAGTTCCTTGCCACTCACGCCGGGCGCGGCATACACCGCCGCGCAACGACGGTTGCCGAAAGTGATGGTGCCGGTCTTGTCCAGCAGCAGGACGTGCACGTCCCCCGCCGCTTCCACCGCACGGCCGGACTTGGCAATCACGTTCAGGCGCACCAGACGATCCATCCCGGCGATACCGATGGCCGACAGCAAGCCACCGATGGTGGTGGGAATCAGCGTGACCAGCAGCGCCACCAGGAACACCAGCGGCAGGTCGCCGCCGGCGAAATGGGCAAATGGCTGCAGGGTCACGACCACCAGCAGGAAGATCAGGGTCAGGCCGATCAGCAGGATGTCCAGCGCCACTTCGTTGGGGGTTTTCTGGCGCTTGGCGCCTTCGACCAGGGCGATCATGCGGTCCAGGGTCGACTCGCCGGGGTTGGCGCTGATGCGCACCAGCAGCCAGTCCGACACCAGCCGGGTATTGCCGGTGACCGCCGAACGATCACCGCCGGACTCACGAATCACCGGCGCAGACTCACCGGTGATCGCCGCCTCGTTGACCGCCGCGATGCCTTCGATGACCTCGCCGTCACCGGGAATCAGCTCCCCGGCTTCGACGCGCACCACATCGCCCTTGCGCAGGGTGCTGGCGTTGACCGTGATGTAGGCCCCAGTCGCCCCTTGCAGGCGCGCCTTGAGGCCTTCGGTCCCGGCCTTGAGGCTGTCGGCCCGCGCCTTGCCACGGCCTTCGGCCAGTGCTTCGGCGAAGTTGGCGAACAGCACGGTGAACCACAGCCACAGGGCGATCTGCACGGCGACAAAGGTCGGCACGGCAGGATTGGGAATCACACACAGGATCGTGGTCAGGATCGCTGTCAGTTCGACCACCAGCATCACCGGCGCACGTTGCAACTGGCGCGGGTCGAGCTTGACGAAGGCTTGAATCAACGCCGGGCGCCACAGCTGGGCGAAACCGGTTTTGGCCGACTCCGTCACCGGCTGTTGAGCATTTTTGATTACAGGTGCAGGCATGTTCATGATTCGGTCCTCAGAAACCCAGGCTCAAATGTTCGGCAATCGGCCCCAGTGCCAGGGTCGGCAGGAAGGTCAGGCCGCCCACCAGCAGGATGGTCACGGTCAACAGGCTCACGAACAGCGGGCCGTGGGTCGGGAAACTGTTCAGGCCCAGCGGCGCGGTTTTCTTCGCTGCCAGGCTGCCCGCCAGTGCCAGCACCGGCAGGATGTAGCCGAAGCGGCCGATGAACATCGCAAGGCTGAGCATCAGGTTGTGGAACAGCGTGTTGGCACTGAAACCGCCGAATGCCGAACCGTTGTTGGCCGTGGCCGAGGTGTAGGTGTAAAGCAGCTGACTGAAGCCGTGGGGGCCGGGGTTGCTCACCGCACCGGCAGGCCCCGGCAGGGAGGCCGCCAGCGCACCCAGCACCAGCACCCCCACGGGCATCACGATCAGGGTGGCGACCAGCAGCTTCACTTCCCGCGCCTGTAGCTTCTTGCCCAGGTATTCCGGGGTGCGGCCGATCATCAAACCGGCCAGGAACACGGCGATCAGCACGTTGAGCAACATCCCGTAGAGCCCCGCGCCCACACCGCCGAAGATCACCTCGCCGACCATCATGTTGGCCAGGGCGATCATGCCGGTCAGCGGGTTGAGGCTGTCGTGCATGCCGTTGACCGAGCCGTTGGATGCCGCAGTGGTGGTGGTCGCCCACAGCACGGTGGCGGTTGTGCCGAAGCGGGTTTCCTTGCCTTCCATCGGCGCGGTCTGCTCGACCGAGGCCAGGTTCAGCGTCGGGTTGGGCTGGTATTCGGCCCAAAGCGCCGTGGCGCCGCCAATCAGGAACAGCGCCAGCATGCAGGCGATGATCGCGCGGCTCTGGCGCATGTCCTTGACGTAATGGCCGAAGGTGAACACCAGCGCCACCGGGATCAGGATGATCGACACCAGTTCAAAGAGGTTGCTCCAGGCTGTCGGGTTCTCGAACGGGTGCGCCGAGTTGACGCCGAAGAAGCCGCCGCCGTTGGTGCCCAGTTGCTTGATCGCGATCTGGCTGGCCGCAGGGCCCAGGGGAATGGTCTGGTCGGCGCCTTGCAAGGTCACGGCATCCACGTAATGGGCGAAGGTTTGTGGGACGCCCTGCCAGACCAGGAACAACGCCAGCACGATGCACAACGGCAGCAGGCCGTAGAGGGTGGCGCGGGTCATGTCGGCCCAGAAGTTGCCCAGGTGTTGTGTCGAGCGGCGACCGATACCGCGACAGAACGCCACCAGCACCGCGATACCGGTGGCGGCACTGACGAAGTTCTGCACGGTCAGGCCGGCCATCTGGCTCAGGTAGCTCAACGAGGCCTCGCCGCTGTAGCTCTGCCAGTTGGTGTTGGTGACGAAACTCATCGCGGTGTTGAACGCCAGCGACCACTCCATCCCCGGCAAGCCCTGAGGGTTGAGGGGCAGCGCGCCCTGAAACAGCAGAATCGCGAACAACGCGACAAAGCCCGCCAGGTTGAATGCCAGCAGGGCCAGGGTGTAAGTTTTCCAGTTCTGTTCGACCTTGGGGTCAACGCCGGACAGGCGATAGCAGATGCGCTCCACCGGCCCCATCACCGGGGTCAGGAAGGTGCGTTCGCCCTCCATGACCTTGTAGTAGAAACGGCCCAGCAACGGCGCGGGCAGCAGCACCAATGCGAAGAAGGCCAGAATCAGCAGATAGTCATACCCGTGCATGGCCGTCACTCCTCGACCCGGCCAGCGCGCAGCAGCGCCACCAGCAAGTACACGAACAACCCTGCCGCCAACAGCAGTGACACCCCATCCAGAACGCTCATGAAAAAACTCTCCGTCATACGGCGATTGCCGTGTGTAGGAATTGTCGTCATGAGGGGTGTAAAGGAACGAGATCGAGGGTAGGCGCGGGGCATAAAGAAAGCGTAAAGAGTGCCGATTTCACCCCAGTCCGTAGGAGCGCGCTTGCCCGCGACCGCGGTGTGTCAGGGCATCTGATGTTGAATGACACACCGCGGTCGCGGGCAAGCGCGCTCCTACAACAAACGTTATTAACCGCTTTGTACATTTCTTGATACATTCAAGACATCGCGCCGACACCCGACAGGCTCACCCTTCCGCCCCGCTCGCCTGCGCAGTAGCATGGCAGCGTCGTTCCTCACCCGCGGCCTTCCCGGCGGCATCACATGGCGGCAGCAACATGCAAACGACCCCTGACAGCAACACCGCCAACGCTCCGGCTGAAGAGCGGCGCTGGAACACTCGCGCGCTGATCGTCGATGACGACGTGCCGATCCGCGAACTGTTGTGCGACTACCTGGCCCGTTTCAACATCCAGAGCACCGGCGTCACCGATGGCAATGCCATGCGCCAGGCCCTGGCCGAGGAAACCTACGACGTGGTGGTGCTGGACCTGATGCTGCCGGGCGAAGACGGCCTATCGTTGTGCCGATGGCTGCGCAGCACCTCTGACATTCCGATCCTGATGCTGACCGCCCGCTGCGAGCCGACCGACCGCATCATTGGCCTGGAACTGGGCGCCGACGACTACATGGCCAAGCCCTTCGAGCCTCGCGAGCTGGTGGCGCGCATCCAGACCATCCTGCGCCGGGTGCGCGACGACCGCACCGAGGAGCGCACCACCCTGCGTTTCGACAACTGGCGCCTGAACAGCGTGCTGCGCCAACTGACCGCGCCCGACGGTCTCGTAGTGCCGCTGTCCAACGCCGAATTCCGCCTGCTGCGCGTGTTCCTCGAACGCCCGCGCCGGGTATTGAACCGCGAACAACTGCTCGATGCCGCCCGTGGCCGCTCCATCGAGGCATTTGATCGCAGCATTGACCTTTTGGTCTCGCGCCTGCGCCAGAAACTGGGTGACGATCCCAAGTCCCCGCAACTGATCAAGACCGTACGTGGCGAAGGCTATATGTTCGACGCCAGGGACATTGGTTGATCCGCTCGGCCGACACCCTCTTCGCCCGCCTGTTCGGCGGCGCGCTGCTGGCCATCGTCCTGGCGCACCTGCTGGCGTTCATCTGGTTTCACCACTACGGCCCGGCGATGCCGCCACCGCCGCCTGCCGGTCAGCAGAACGCCCACCCCATGCCGCCTGCAGGGGAACAGAGCGAGCTGTCGTCGGCCCTCGACGCCCTGCGCCCGCCCCCACCGCCACCCGGACGCCCGCCGTTTCTCGGCATTCCGCTGATCCCGCTGTTCTTTCAACTGGTCACCCTGGTGATTGCCGCCTGGTTCGGGGCCAAGGCCTTGAGCCGGCCGGTCCAGCGCATCAGTGACGCGGCCGAGCGCCTGAGCGAAAACCTCGACAGCCCACCGTTGACCATCACCGGCCCCAGGGAGGCGCGTCAGGCGGCTGCGACGTTCAACCTGATGCAGGAGCGTATTCGCGAACAGGTGCAGCAACGCGGGCGCATGCTGGCCGCCGTTTCCCACGACCTGCGCACGCCCCTGGCGCGCTTGAAACTGCGCGTCGAACAGATTGAAGAGCCCAGGCTGCATGGCCAGATGACCCAGGATCTGAACGACATGATCGGCATGCTCGATGCGACTCTGACCTACCTGAACGAGCAGCGCACCAGCGAGGCCCTGCAGTACTTCGACGTGCAGGCGCTGATCGAATCGTTGACCGAGAACGCCCAGGACAATGGCGACGACGTGCAGGCCAGCGGTACATGCAAACCGCTGAAATCCCAGCCCATGGCCCTGCGCTCCTGCCTGCACAACCTGATCGACAACGCCCTGCGCTACGCCGGACACGCGCGAGTGGTGATCGAGGATGCCAGCGACAGGCTGCAAGTGCGGGTGATAGATCAGGGCCCGGGCATTGCGGAGAATTTGCGCGAAGCGGTGTTCGAGCCCTTCTACCGCGTCGAGGGTTCGCGCAACCGCAACTCCGGAGGCGTCGGCATCGGCATGACCATCGCCCGGGAGGCCGCCCGGCGCATGGGCGGTGATCTGCGCCTGGAAGAAACGCCGGGCGGCGGCCTGACCGCCGTGCTCGACCTGCCACGTATCTGACTGCTCTTTCCATGCTGGCCGTTCCGAAGGCACACCTGTAGGAGCGCGCTTGCCCGCGACCGCGGTGTGTCATTGACCATCAGGTGCCCTGACACACTGCGGTCGCGGGCAAGCCCGCTCCTACGGTGCATGTACGCAGGCGCCGCGTAAGCCCCGCGTTACAAACCCCACACACCCCCGACACCCACACCCCCGACGCTGCATGAGCCGGTAAACCGAGCCGGCTCTATCCATTCGAAGGGAGGCAGTCCGATGATCTCAGGCATCAGCGGCAGCAGCAGTTATTCCGGGTACGCCAGCTCAAGCAGCACCACCAGCACTGACAAGAGCAAGAAATTCGCCGAGGATCTGCTGAAGAAACTCGACACCAATGGCGATGGCAGCATCGACAAGGATGAACTCAGCTCAGCCTTGTCTTCCGACTCCAAGGACGGGATCACGGTCAGTCTGAGCAAGGCGTTCGGCGATCTGGACAGCAATGACGATGACAGTCTGGACGTCGATGAGCTGGCCGCCATGACCCCGCCACCGCCACCGCCCATGCAGATGGACGCAGGCTCGGCGGCAGACCAGGCCCAGGACCTGTTCAGCGCACTGGATACCGACGGTGATGGCAGCATCAGCGAGTCGGAGCTGACCGCGGCATTGCAAGGCGACGATTCAAGCAGCGACTCGAACACCAGCACCCAGGCCACCGAAGCCTTGAATCGCATGGTCGCGGCCATCAGCCAAAGCTACAACCTCACAAGCAGCGCGACGGCGGGCAAGTACTTGAGTACTTCTGCCTGACAAAAAAAGACCGCCGCCGGGTCAGTGCCCGACGGCGGTCGCGTTGTTACGCCCGGTTTACTTGGGCAACTGCCTTGCGCGGCTGTCGGCCACCCAGTCCAGCAACAGGCTGTAGGCCACTGCCAGCAAGGTCGGGCCGATGAACAGGCCGATGAAACCAAAGGCCAGCAATCCGCCGAACACGCCCAGCAGCACGATCACCAGCGGCAGGTTGCCGCCGCGGCTGATGAGGTACGGTTTGAGCACGTTGTCCACGCCACTGACGATGAACGTGCCCCACAGGCCCAGAAACACCGCCATCCCGTATTCGCCTTTCCAGGCCAGCCACGCCGTGGCCGGAATCCAGATCAGCGGCGGGCCCATGGGCACCAGGCTGAGCAGGAAGGTACCGATGCCCAGCACCAGCGCGCCCGGCACGCCGGCAATCAGGAAGCCGATCAGCGCCAGGATGCCCTGGGCCGCCGCCGTGCCGATCACGCCGTTGACCACCCGCTGCACCGTGCCTGCCACCAGATCGACGTAGTATTGCGCACGATCGCCGATCAGCCGCTCCAGCAGGCTGAGCACGAACGCCGCAAGTCTTGGGCCGTCGCGGTAGAAAAAGAACACGAAAACGATGCTCAGCGTCAGCTCGAGAATGCCGCCGCCGATCTGCGCACTGCGGGCCAGCAGCCAGTTGCCGACCTGCCCCAGATACGGCTTGATGCTCGCCAGCAATGCCGCGCCCTGCTGATCGATGGTGGTCCAGTAGCCCACCAGGCGCTCGCCCACCAGAGGAATGTTGCCAAGCCAGGTGGGTGGATCAGGCAGGCCATCGACCTGCACATCCTTGACGAACACCGTGGCATCGCGCACGTGGTCCGCCAGGTTGAAGCCCAGCCACACCAGAGGCGCCGCCACCAGCAGCATCCAGCCCAGGGTCAGGATACCTGCGGCCAGGGATTCGCGGCCATTCAATGCGCGGGTCAGCAGACGCATCAGCGGCCAACTGGCGAAGGCCAGCACCGCGCCCCAGAACAGCGCCGACCAGAACGGCGCCATCACCCACAGACAGGCGCCCAGCAAGGCGAGCAGAAGAATCTGCACCAACAGGCGGTCGTTATTGAGCATGGATCAGTCCGCTGAAAAGAAATCGAGAGTATTCAAGCATAGGGGCGAACGATGACGTTCACCGTTCCCCGTGATAACGCCAATGATAGAACCTGCATCAGCGAATGAGTTCGATGGCCAGCCCCCGGGTTTGTGCGGCGCCGATTTCAAGCCGCGCCGCGCGCACGCCTGCATCGGTCAGGGCCTGGCGCCAGGCCTCGCTTTGCGCGCCGGACAGGGTCACGCGCACCGTGCTGTCCAGGTTCAGGCCCCGTGACAACAGGGTGATCCAGGGCTGGGCGGGAGCACCACTGAGCATCGGCAAATCCAGATCCCCGGTGCTTTTGAGTTCGCGCAGCAAGGTTGCGGAGGTCGGCAGCAGCTCGCCCAGTGGCGCACTGGCCTGGAACTGCTCGACGTGCAGCAGTGCCCGGCGGTTGCCCCGGGTGATGCTGTACAGCGCCACCAGCGTGTCGTTGGCAGGTTCGGCCAGACGCAGCAGCAGATAGGCCTGGCCGTTGTCGGCGCCGTACAGCCGGGCGTTGCCGAACACCTCGTTGGCCCACAGGCTGCTCTCGCCGCAATCGCGAGCCTGACACCAGAACAACAACTGCGCCCCCTGCTTCTGCAACGCTTCGCGGGCAGCGGTGAACGCTTCGTCGGCGGAACGCTCGGCGGGCAATTGGTAAGTCACGGAAGCCGCATTGCCCCGCGCGGCCACCTGGCCGTCGAAGCGCAACTGGCCGCTGATCTTGCGGATCGAGCCCATGGGGTAGATCCGTTCGAGTTCGACCGCAGGTTTGTAATCGACGATTTCAGCATCGGTGGGGCGCGGCACGATGGAAAAATCCTGACTCCCCGCCACGTCAGCCGCCTGGCTTGCGCTGGCAAAGCCGGTCAGGCACAGCAGCAACCCGAGCGCGTAGCCACGCCCCAGAGGGAAGTTCATAGGCCAGCCATCGGCGGGCACACAAAAACCGGCGCGTTGTGCCGGCTTTGTGAGGAATAACGGGTGGATGAATGGGTGAAGCGTGTGCAGTGGTCCATCGGGCAGTCTCCTGTTTCTACCCGCCCAGCGTCGGCAGTTGCGCCGCGCAAGTCAAGAAACGGCGAAGAACCGATTGAAACAGTCTGCAACAGCGTGTGTACCGGCCTCGTCGTTCAGGTGCAAATGGTGGCCGCCAGGCAAGACGCTGACGGCAAACGGCACGCTGGCCAGCAGCTCCTTGTTCTGTGCCAGCATGCCCTCCTCGGCCACCACCAGATGCGCCGGACAGCGCACCGCATTGACGAACGACATCGCCTGGGCGCGGGTCAGCCGGGTCGGCGAGGCCAGGGTCAGGCGGCTGTCGCTGCGCCAGGTGTAGCCGCCGGGGACCGGCATCAGGCCGCGTTGGGCCAACAGCTCGGCCGCTTCGCGACTGACCGCGACCATGCCGCGCATGCGCGCCTCCACGGCGCGGTCCATGTCCTGATACACCGGCTTGCGCTTGTTGAACTGATTGAGTTGCGCCTGCAAGGCAGCACCCATTCGCTCCGCCGCCGCTTCCGGCTCGCCAAGGGGCGGGATCAGCCCGTCGATCAGCGCCAGGCGGTTGACCCGCTCCGGCACGGCGCCCGCCAGGATCACCGACACGATGGCCCCCAGCGAATGCCCCAGCAGGGAAAACTTCTCCCAACCCATCTGCTGCGCCACCTGCAGCACGTCATGGGCGTAGTCGGGCAAGCCGTAACCGGCGCCCGGTGGGCGGTGATCGGAATGCCCATGCCCGGCCATGTCCAGCGCCAGGATGCGCAGGCCCTTGAGCCGGGGCGCCAGGCGAGCGAAGCTGTTGGCGTTGTCCAGCCAGCCATGCAGGGCAATTACCGGCAGGCCGTCCTGCGGGCCGAACAGGTGCGCCGCCAGTTCGATATGCGGCAGGCTCAGGCGTATCTCTTCGACCGAACAGCTCATGCGCGGGCTCGCTGGCTGCCCTGCGGGTTGCTGGCGTGCAGCGATCTGTCGGACCAGCGGGAAAACAGGTTCTTGAGCATCTGCGCGGTATCCTCCGGGTGTTCAAGCGGGAACATGTGCCCGCCCGGTACCGAAAGATACTCGCCTTCGCGCATGCTTTTCACCGACATCGCGTGATGGCGCCGCACCACATCACTGTGCTCGCCGCGCACCATCGCCAGCGGCACCCGCAGATGCCGGGCCATGCCGGGGCTGGTGTGGGGCACGCTGCGGTAGATGCTGATTTCGGTGGCCGGGTCGAAGCGCAGGCGCAACTGTTCGCCATCGGGCTGCAGGCCGTGCAACAGATAGGCTTCGAAGCACTCGGGGTCGAAGCGACGGAACAGGTTCTTGCCGGAGAAATACTGCCGGGCAGCGCTCAGGTCGCTGAATACTTCGCGCCGCCCCAGAGTGCGGCCCGCTGGCGTGATGCGGTCGATGAAACCGAAACGTTTGGCCGCGCGAATCATCCACTGGTCAAAGCGGGTGAGCACTGGCGAATCGAGCATGACCACACCTCGGTACAACTCGGGATGGCGCAAGGCTGCGTGGTAATGCAGCACGCCACCCAGGGAATGCCCCACACCCCAGACCGGTTGCGGCTGCTGCGACAGATGGTGGATCAGCTCGTCAACCAGGTTGGGCCAGTTGTCGGTGACCGGAAAACGCGGGTCATGGGCGTGCTGGCCCAGATGGACGATTTCGTACTCGTCACCCAGCGCGGCGAACAACTTGCCATAGGTCGCCGAAGGAAAGCCGTTGGCGTGGGCGAAAAAAACCGGTTGGGTCATGCAGGCGTGTCCAGTGAACCTCGATCAGGACTCAATTGTGCGCACCGGCCCGCAGCAGCGGCAATGACCGGAACTGCCATCGGGGATGACACTCCGGTCATGCGAGCCAAGCGTGGCTCAGCGCGCCGGAGGCTGCTCGCCGTGGGGCACGACGGCAACGGTCAGGCGCGAGATGCAACTGGCCTTGCCGTCGTCGCTGGTCAGGCGGATGTCCCAGACGTGGGTCGTGCGGCCGATATGCACCGGATGCGCCACCGCCGTCACCCGCCCGCTGCGCAGACCACGCAGATGGTTGGCGTTGACCTCGATGCCCACGCAGAAGTACTTGCTGGTGTCGATGGCCAGGTAACTGGCGCTGGAACCCACGGTTTCCGCCAGCACCACCGACGCACCGCCGTGCAACAGGCCGTAGGGCTGATGGGTACGATGATCGACGGCCATGCTGGCGGTCAGCGAGTTGTCGTCGAAGGCTTCGAAGCGGATGTCCAGCAGCTCACCGATGGTGTTTTTCTGCATGGCATTGAGGGCTTCGAGGTTGGGTGTGTCGCGCCATAGACTCATGATTTTTCCTTGTTGTTGTGTATCAGGCTGGCCCACGCGCTCCTGTAGGAGTGAGCTTGCTCGCGATGCGTTGTGGCAGTCACCGCAGTTGGCACAGACATGACGCCATCGTCCGAATGCGGCCCAGAGCAAGCTCACTCCTACAGGGGCGGGGCGTGTCGGGATCTATGCAGGATGCCGAACGCTCACCAGGTTCATCGCCCCCGCCAGCGGGAAGTCCGCCTCGAGTTCGGCAAGGCTTGCGGTGTGCATGGCCTGGGCCTGTTGCAGGTTGCCGTGCACCGCCAGGCCGATCAGCGTGCCTACAAGGGGCTGATGGCTGACCAGCAGCACTTCATCCGCGGCATACAGATCCAGGTTGTCCAGCACCTTGCGCGGGTCGCTGTCCGGGGTCAGCCAGGGCACGGTCACCACCGATTCGGCGAAACCCAGCGCCTGGCGCACCAGCTCCGCCGTCTGCTGCGCACGCACGTAGGGGCTGGCGAGGATGAAGCGCAGCGGCTGGCCCAACAGGTGCGCGGCGCTTGCGAGCACCTCTTCCCGGCCGGTGGCGGTCAGTTCCCGTTCGGCGTCGGTGCGCGCCCGGTACTGGGCTTCGCCGTGACGCAGAATCCACAATTTCATAGCTTGGGTTCCTCGTCGCGCACCGGGTGTGCGGCGGCAGGCACCTTGTGCGGCGCCTCGCCTTCCGGTGGGCGTGGCGCTGGCCAGTCAGCGAACGGCCAGGGCTTCTGGTCGGTATGGAAGGTGCCGAAACGGCCGATCTGCGCCAGGAACTGGCTCAGGCTGTCACCAAACGACAGCAGGCTCAGGCTTGGCGCGCCATAGAACAGGCGATAGGCAAGCTGCACCAGCACCACGACGGCCAGGACGATCTCTGCGACGTGCCAGACCACCAGAAACACCAGCATCCAGAGGACGCGCAGCAGGATCGATTCGTGTTGCTTGATTTTGGACTCGTTCAAGTGTTTCTCCCGGACAAGGAATCAGTTGAAATCGCTGGTGGAAATGAAGTCGACGTCGGTCTTGGGCTCGGCGCGCATCAGCAGCTCGATGACCTGTTCCAGCGTACGCCCTTCGAACAGGATGGCATGCAGACCGGCCACCAGCGGCATGTAGACCTGCGCTTCCTGCGCGCGGGCCTTGAGCACCTTGAGGGTGTTGACGCCCTCGGCGACCTCGCCCAGGCGGGTCACGGCCTCGTCCAGGCTCAGGCCCTGACCCAGGGCAAAACCGACCTGGTAGTTGCGGCTCTTGGGCGAGGAGCAGGTCACGATCAGGTCGCCGACGCCGGCCAGCCCCAGGAAGGTCATCGGGTTGGCGCCCTGACTCACCGCAAAGCGGGTCATTTCAGCCAGTGCCCGGGTGATCAGCATGCTCTTGGTGTTCTCGCCCATGCCCAGCGCGACCGCCATGCCGGAGATGATCGCATAGACGTTTTTCAGCGCGCCGCCCAGCTCCACGCCAAAACGGTCGGCACTGGCGTACACGCGGAAGGTGCGGCCATGCAGCACGGCCTGCACCTGCTGGCACAGTTCTTCGTCTTCACTGGCGACCACGGTGGCCGTCAGCGCATGTTCGGCGATCTCGCGGGCGAGGTTGGGCCCCGACAACACGCCGATGCGGGCCTTGGGCGCGATGTCCTGGAGGATCTCGCTCATGAGCTTGAAGGTCTGCGCCTCGATGCCCTTGGTCAGGCTGACCAGCATCTTGCCGGTGAGCAGTTCGACATGGGGCGTCAGCACGCCGCGCAGGGCGCTGGAAGGCAAGGCGACGAACACCAGTTGGCTGGCGCTCAGGGCCTGTTGCAGGTCCGTCACCGGCTCCACCCCGTCGAGCACCTTGATGCCCTTGAGGTAACGCGGGTTTTCACGGTTGACGCGAATCGCCTCGGCCTGCTCGGGATCGCGCATCCACTGCAGCACGCGGTGGCCATTGCCGGCCAGCAGGTTCGCCACTGCCGTTCCGAAGCTGCCGCCACCCAGAACTGCGATCGGTTGCTGTTGGGTCATAAAACAATCCATCTAGAGCCATCAGAACTGGCGATGGCAGCATTATACGGAGCGCCGTGCTCGCCACCAGCGGCAAAACACGGCCGTGGATACATATAAGCCAAACCCTACCTTTCACAAGGAAATGCCTGACAACTCGGTTAAGATGCGCGCCCCGGATGAAAATTCCGCGATGCCTCTGATGCGCTATCTTTAGCACGCGCGCCGATGAAATTCCGTTCGATGAGACCGACCTTGCACCCACGATGGCGAATCAAGCACCCATGACGACCGGGATCCTGGCATGACGGCACAACGGGGCTGGAATATCAGCACTCGCACGCAGATCCTCAGCCTTGGCCCCGCCTTGCTGCTGACCCTGCTGCTGATCAGTTTCTTTACCGTGGTGCGCATCCAGGATCTGCGCCAGGAGCTGACCCACACCGGCCAGTTGATCGCCAACCAGTTGGCCCCGGCCTCGGAATACGGGGTGATCGTCGGCAACGATGACGTGCTCGAACGGCTGATGAAAGCCACCATGAGCACGCCCCACGTGCGTTTTCTCGAAGTCCAGGACAGCAACGGCAGCGTGCTGGTGCATGTCGAGCAGCCCGTCGAGGCCGGCCATGCGCGGCAGATCGAGGTGTTCCAGGCACCGATCCGCCTGCAGCAGGTCAGCCCCAAGGACGGACCGCTGAATGACATCGACGATTTCACCAGCGTGCCGGTCGAGGACTACCTGGGTCGGGTGCTGGTGGGCATGTCCAGTGAAGCCTTCAACCTGCGCGAGCAGGAAATCCTGCTCAAGGCCGGCATCCTCGCCCTCTTCGCCCTGCTGTTTACCTATATTCTCGCGCGGCGCCTGTCCCTGAGCCTGTCGCAGCCGATCAGCGCCATGAGCGATGCAGTCAAAGCCATCCAGCACGGCGACTACACCGTTCCGCTGCCGGTGGCCGACGATGCGGAACTGGGCGATCTGGCCCGCCACATCAACAACCTGGCGCTGGGCCTGGAGAAAGCCAGCCGCGAGCAGAAAAAGGCCATGGACGAGCTGATCCGCACCCGGGAAGAAGCCGAGCGCGCCAACAGTGCCAAGTCCGAATTCCTGGCGATGATGAGCCACGAATTGCGTACGCCGATGAATGGCGTGCTGGGCATGCTGCAATTGCTGGAAACCACCCGCATGACCGAAGAGCAGGCCGAATACGCTGCGCTGGCCAGTGAGTCCACCGGGCATCTGCTGCGGGTCATCAACGACATCCTCGACTTTTCCCGCTTCGAACGCGACGCCATGGAGTTGGAGAACATTTCCTTCAACCTGGCAGAGTTGATTTCCACCTCGGTGCAGGCTTTTGCCCACAACGCCCAACAGCGGGGTCTGGCACTGGAAGTCGATCTGTCGCCGGGGCTGGATTCTCTGCGGGTCAAGGGCGACCCGACACGGATTCGGCAGATCCTGGTCAACCTGATAGGCAATGCCCTCAAGTTCACCGAATTTGGCAGCGTGTGCGTGGAAACCACCTGGCAGCACACCGACGCCCAGCAGATCCTGTTCACTTGCGCGGTGCGTGACAGCGGCATCGGCATCTCGCCGGATCTGGTGGAATCGATGTTCGATGCGTTTCAGCAGGCCGACAATTCCATTTCAAGACGTTACGGGGGCACTGGCCTTGGCCTGCCGATCGCCCGCAACCTGGCCGAGCGCATGGGCGGCACGCTCATGGCCCAGAGCAGCGAAGGCCTGGGTTCGGTGTTCACACTGGAAATTCCGTTGCAGGTGGTCCAGCAGGAAGATCCCCAACCGGCCCCCGGCGCGGTGGGCGAATTGCCACAGGAGCGCGAAGGCTGTGTGCTGCTGGTAGAGGACAACCCGGTCAACCGCACGGTGGTGGACGCCATGCTGCGCAGCCTCGGATTGCAGGTCAGCATGGCCGGCGATGGCGCCGAAGCGGTCAGCATGGCCAGCAAGGAAAAATTCGCACTGGTGCTGATGGACTGCCGCCTGCCGGTCATGGACGGCTATGAAGCGACCCGCCGGATCCGTCAGCTCCCGGGCCTGGACACCCTGCCCATCGTGGCGCTGACCGCCAATGCGCGGCACGGAGACCGGGAGATTTGCCTGCAGGCGGGCATGAACGACTACCTGGCCAAACCCTTCAAACGAGCTGATCTTGCGCAGGTTTTGCAACGCTGGCTGACCTTTAAGCCATCTGCGACTGGCGATAAATGATAAATTGCGGCAGTCTTGTGTGCCGTGATCGATCCGCAGATGCGTGCGAACGGACAATTTCAGTGCACAGGTGTGCATTCATTTCACCTGTGCTGTGACTTTCATTACAACGCAATAGTCTATGAGTAGGCTGCCAGCCGAGGGATGACCCGCTGGTCAGATGTACGTATGCCGCACAGGATTATCGAGGAGCTCGCATGACCAAACAAAACGCCTTTACCCGGGAAGATCTGTTGCGCTGCAGCCGCGGCGAGCTGTTCGGCCCAGGTAACGCGCAACTGCCCGCCCCCAACATGCTGATGATCGACCGGATCACTCACATCAGCGAAGAAGGCGGCAAGTACGGCAAAGGTGAATTGGTCGCCGAACTGGATATCACTCCCGACCTGTGGTTCTTCGGCTGCCATTTCGAAGGCGATCCGGTCATGCCGGGCTGCCTGGGCCTGGATGCCATGTGGCAACTGGTCGGTTTCTTCCTGGGCTGGCAAGGCCTGCCGGGCCGCGGCCGTGCGCTGGGTTCGGGCGAAGTGAAATTCTTCGGCCAGGTCCTGCCGACCGCCAAGAAGGTCACCTACAACATTCAAATCAAGCGCGTCCTCAAGGGCAAGCTGAACCTGGCCATCGCCGACGGTTCGGTGACCGTGGACGGCCGCGAAATCTACACCGCCGAAGGCCTCCGGGTCGGCGTGTTCACCTCCACTGACAATTTCTAAGGGTATTCGCATGCGCCGCGTCGTTATCACTGGTCTGGGCATTGTTTCCTGCTTGGGCAATGACAAAGACACCGTTTCCGCCAATCTGCGTGCAAGCCGCCCTGGCATCCGATTCAACCCGGAATATGCCGAAATGGGTCTGCGCAGCCAGGTTTCCGGCTCCATCGACCTGAACCTCGAAGAGCTGATCGACCGCAAGATCTACCGTTTCGTCGGCCACGCTGCTGCCTACGCCTACCTGGCCATGCAGGACGCGGTCAAGGACTCGGGCCTGACCGAAGAGCAGGTGTCCAACCCGCGTACCGGACTGATCGCAGGTTCCGGCGGCGCGTCGACCCTGAACCAGATGGAAGCGCTGGACATCCTGCGCGAAAAAGGCGTCAAGCGTGTAGGTCCGTACCGCGTGACCCGCACCATGAGCAGCACCGTCTCGGCTTGCCTGGCGACGCCATTCAAGATCAAGGGCCTGAACTACTCCATCGCCTCTGCCTGCGCCACCAGTGCTCACTGCATCGGTACCGCCATGGAACAGATCCAGATGGGCAAGCAGGACATCGTGTTCGCCGGCGGCGGTGAAGAAGAGCACTGGAGCCAGTCGTTCCTGTTCGACGCCATGGGCGCACTGTCCAGCAAGCGTAACGAAACCCCTGAGCAGGCTTCCCGTGCGTATGACGCCGACCGTGACGGCTTCGTCATCGCCGGCGGTGGCGGCATGGTCGTGGTCGAGGAGCTGGAACACGCTCTGGCTCGCGGCGCGAAGATCTACGCCGAACTGGTGGGCTACGGCGCCACCTCCGACGGCTACGACATGGTCGCCCCGAGCGGCGAAGGCGCGATCCGCTGCATGCAGCAGGCGCTGTCCACCGTTGACGGCAAGATCGACTACCTGAACACCCACGGCACCTCGACCCCGGTCGGCGACGTCGCGGAAATGAAAGGCGTGCGTGAAGTGTTCGGCACCGACGCTCCGGCCATCAGCTCCACCAAGAGCCTGTCGGGTCACTCCCTGGGCGCCGCCGGCGTTCACGAAGCGATCTACTGCATGCTGATGATGGAAGGCAACTTCATGGCAGGTTCGGCGAACATCGACGAACTGGACCCTGCGGTGGCTGATCTGCCGATCCTGACCAAGACTCGCGAAAACGCCGAGATCAACCTGGTCATGAGCAACAGCTTCGGCTTCGGCGGCACCAACGCCACGCTGGTGATGAAGCGCTGGACCGGCAAGTAATACGGTCTTTCGCAGCATCCAGGAAAGCGCCCTTCGGGGCGCTTTTTTTATGCCTGTCGCGGCACGATCTGATGGCGGCGGTGAACGCGCGGGCCTCCCCGCGGGCAAGCCCGGCTGCTACGGGATTCGGGGCGGTCACCGGTTTTCGGCACCCCTCGGTACCGTAGCAGCACGGCTTGCCGGCGGGGCGAGCTTGAGGGCGAGGACGCCGGCAAGCCGGACTGCTACGGGATCGGAATGATCACAAAATCCCGGGACTGGACCTGTAACCTGTGGGAGCGGGCTCGCCCGCGAAGACGGCAGGCCTGACAGTTCGATGGTGGTTGCCACAACGCCTTCGCGGGCGAGCCCGCTCCCACAGTTCTGAGCCCGGCAATAGTCACAGGTTCGCATTAAACCCGTAGCAGCACGGCTTGCCGGCGGGGGCGGGCTTGAGGGCGCGGACGCCGGCAAGCCGGACTGCTACGGGTGACGGGGGAGCGCCGTAGGACCTGCGGCATGAAAAAACGCCCTTTCGGGCGTTTTTTGTCTTTCGGTGCGCATCAGAACCCGAGGCTGAAACTCACGGTCATGGCGTGGTCCTTGGCTTCGTTCGACAGTTGCCCCGAGTAGCCAATCCCCAGTTTGCCGGTCGGGCTGATCTGGAAGTCCACGCCGGCCTCGACGATGGCGCTGTCCTTGGCGATCGGCACGCCTTGGGTCTTGAACGAGCCGCCGCCGTCGATGAAGGTCAGGTCTGCGTCGGGCTTGGTGTCACCAAACGCATGCCGCCAGCCGATGGCCGCGCGCGGGGTGAACTGGCCGCCGTTGTTCAGGGTAATCACCTTGCCAGCCCGCAGGCCGAGGGTCGAGAAGGTGATGTCCTGGTCAGCTTCGGCCGTCAGGCGCCCTACCCCACCCTTTTCCTTTGCTTTGTCTGAGTCGTAGTTGACGTAGGCCAGCCCGGCGAACGGCTCGAGTGCAACACCTGCCGCTTCAAGGGTGTAGCCCACTTCACCGAAGACCTGAGCGGTGCGTGCGTCATAGTCGGCCTTGAGGCGATCATTGTAGTTGCCGACGCTGACATCGCGCTTGGTCTCGATGTCATGCCAGCTGTACGCCGTACCCAGGCGCACCGCCAGGGCATCGAACTGCGAGTTGAGGTACGCCGCCACATGGTAGCTTTCCACCGTCGCATCGGAACGACGGTCATGGGCATCCAGGTCGCTGCGGGTGTACCCGGCTGCCATGCCCACGCGCCAGGCGTCATCGAGCTGCTTGTCGGTACCGAGCATGAAGCCGCTCAGGTTGCGATCCAGGCTGGCCGTGTTGCTGTTGCCATCCGATTTCCCCCAGGCGCCGAGTGCACGGGCCCAACCGACCATTTCGCCGTGGCAGCCATTGCTGCTCAGCTGGTTGTCGCTCGGCGCCAGCGCCAGGCGTGGATCACCGGCTGCGCCACATGAGGGCTGGCGCATCCTGTCATTGACAGCGTTACGCACGTGACCCGAATCTTCGAGGATCGCGCTGGCGGTGCTGGCGTGGATCTCTCCGGACAGGCTGTCGAAGGCATTGCGCGCACTGTCCACCGTGAAGTTGACGATTTCATTCTGCAACGCAGCCCCGGCCGCACCGTTGGCCGCCAGCGCCGAAGCGGTGTTGCGCTGGTTGCGGGTGACCGCCACGTCGGCGAATGCATTGCTGTTACGGCTGACCGCCAGGGTCACCGAATCCGGGTTGTAGGCGAGCAAGGTATTCAGGAACGCGTACTGCGGCAGGTCGGTGCTGCTGAAGGTGCCGACCACCCCGCCGCTGGCGGTGATCAGCGAGTAGGTGGTGTCGCCGGTGAACGGCGTGATGCCCGTGACGCGCAAGCCGCCGCCCAGGTTGGCCGTGCCGTTCACCACCAGGGAAGTGCCGGTCGCTGGCGCGACGGCCAGGGCCAGCACCCTGCTTCTGGCCAGGCTTGCGAACCTGGCGACAGGCGCCGCTTCTACCGTGGTGGTTGGGGCAACGGCGGTCAGGTCCAGGATCCCGCTTGAGGTGTTGGTCAGGTTGCCGGCCACGCTCAAGGTTCCGTCCGTCCCGCCGGACGCGACCACGCCCTTGTTGATCACCCCGCCGACGCTGCCGTTACCGCTGAGGCCGGCACCACTGGCGACCGTCACTTCAGCGCCCAGCGATGCTGGCGCCTCGCGATTGCCGACCTGCAGCACCCCTTGATCCAGCGACAACGGTCCACTGAACGACTGGTTGCCCGTCAGCAGAAGCCGCGCGAAACCTCGTTTGAACAGCTGCCCGGTGCCGCTGAGTGCGCCGTTGAACTGCCCGTCGGCGTTTTGCTGGAACACCAGTTGCGCGTCGTTGGTGATGTCGCCTTGCAGGCTGGTGGTATCGCCGATCAAGGTACCGCCGCTGACGATGGTGCCACCGCTGTAGGTGTTGGCGCCGCTGAGGATCAAGGTGCCGGAATCCATTTTCTCGATGCCGCCCTCGCCCACCAGCGCTACGGAAATCTGCGCAGTGCCGCCGGCATTGACCCGCACCGGCGCCAGGCTGCCGTCGTCGCCGTTGACGGGGGTCAGGCTGCCATCGGTGCCCGCAGTCAGGTTGTAGCCGCTGGCGAGAAATTGCAGCCCGGTGAAACGTCGGTTGCCAAGCACGGTGACCGTACCGGCCCGACCGCCAAACACCGCGAACTGCCCATTCGATGCCAGGGCCTGGGTACCGGTCGAATCGGTCCAGTTGGTGGCTGGGCCCCACACGCCATCGCCGCCGCCGATGCTGCCGTCAGGATTGGTGGTGCCGCCGTTCCAGAACTGCACCTCGCCTGGCGAGCCTTGCACCAGCAGGTTGACCTGATTGGCGATGGCGGTTTGCAGGGTCAGGCTGGCTGCCGAAACCGGCAGGCTGCCGTACACCAGGCCGTTGTCGGTCAGGTTGCCACCGTAGCTGAACAGCTGGTACACCCCGGCGCCGAAGCCGCCGGCATTGCTGATGTTCAGCGTGCCGTCCAGGGTCAGGTCGCCGGCCACGTTGACCACCGTGGTGGAACTGGCGGCCGAACCCAGGCTGAAGTCCAGGTTGGTGCCCGAGGACAACGCAAGCGAGCCCACCGACAGCGGCGATGCACTGCCACCGCCCGCAAGCGTCGCGCCGTCAGCCAGTTGCAGCGTCCCGCCAAACTGACCGCTGCCGCCGATCTTCGCGCCACTGGCGACGTTGATGCTGGCGCTGTCCAGCACACCGTTGACGGTCAGGGTACCGGCCTGCACCGAGGTGTCGCCGGTGAAGCTGTTGTTGCCGGTCAGGAGCAGTTGGCCGGTGCCGGTCTTGTTCAGCGTACCGGTACCGGTGAGATTGCCCGAATAGGTGCCGTCCGCGTTCTGTTCGAAGGTCAAGGCCGCGTTGTTGACGATGGCGCCTTGCAGGCTGCTGGTGTCGCCGCGAGTCGTACCGCCGTTGAGCGTGGTGCCGCCGCTGTAGGTGTTGGCACCGCTGAGCAACAGCTCGCCGCTGCCATTTTTCACCAGGCTGCCGGTACCGGTGACAGCGCCGATCAGCGTGGTGCTCTGGTTCCCGGCCAGGGTCAGTTGCGCGCCCAGGTTGATGGCGTTGGCCAGTTGCAGGGCCGAGGTGCTGTCCAGGCTCGAGTCGGCCAGCACGCTCACTGCGCCGCTGCCCAGGGCGCTGTTGTTGCCCAGCAGCAAGGTGCCGCCGCCCAGACGGGTGCCGCCGCTGTAGGTGTTGTTGCCGTTGAGGGTCAGCGTCGAGGCGCCGGCCTTGATCAGGCTGCCGCTGCCGCTGACCACGCCGCCCAGGGTCAGGGCATTGGAGCCGGCGACGGTGAGGCCGCCATCGAGCACCACGTCGTTGGCCAGGCTGATGGCGCGATTGCTGTCCAGGGCGGTGCCGTCGGCTGCGGTCAGCACACCGGTACCCAGTGCCGCGTCATTGCCCACGACGATCTTGCCGCCATTGAGTGCGGTGCCTCCGGAGTAACCGTTGGCAGCGTCGAGTACCAGGGTGCCGCTGTCGTACTTGCCCAAAGTACCTGCGCCGTTGAGCGCAACACCGACGGTCGCGGTGGCGCCTGGATCGACGCGCACCGAAGCATTGCCCAAGGAACCGTTGACCAGGTTCAGCGACCCCGCGGTGCCGTCCTGCAGGCTGTAGCCGTCGGTGACGAACTGCATGCCGGTGATGGTCTGCGCGCCATCGACGGTCACGGTGCCCGCAGTGCCCTGGAACACCGCGAAGTTGCCGGTCCAGGCCTGGTTGAAGGTGCCGTTGACGTCGGTCCAGTTGGCACTGCCAGTGGCCCAGGTGCCGTTGCCGCCGTCCACCGAGCCGTTGGCGGCCAGTTGGCTGCCGTCCCAGAACTGCACGGTGACACCTGGCGCAGTGACCAGCAGATTGATCTGGTTGGCCAGCGCGGTCTGCAGGCTCAGGTCTCCCGGAGTGACGCTGCCGGGTACGGCGCCGATCAGCATGCCGTTGTCGGTCAGACCGCCCGTGTAGTTGATCAGGCGGTACACACCACTGCCGAAGCCGCCGATGTCACTGACATTGAGTGTGCCGTCCAGGGTCAGGTCGCCGCCGACATTCACCAGCGCGTTGCCGCCACCGGAAACCGGGGCGCCGAGGCCGACATCAAAGATCGAGTTGCCGTTGAAGACCAGCGAGTTCACCGACAGGGTGCTGCCTGTGACGCCCGCCAGATGACCGCCATCGGCCACGGTCACTGCCCCGCCCAGCGAACCGCTGCCGGCCAGGGTGCCACCGCTGTTGACCAGCACGCTGGCGCTGTCCAGCGATCCGTTGACGCTCAAGGTGCCGCCGTTGACCGTGGTGTTGCCGGTCAGGCTGTTGATGCCCGTCAGGGTCAGAGTACCAGTGCCGAGCTTGTTCAATTCGCCGGTGCCGGTGAGCACACCGTCGAAAATGCTGCTCGCACCGTTGCCACCGATACTCAGGATGTTGCCGCCGCCGATCAGCGCGGTGCCGCTGCCGGTGAGGCTGGCGAGGCTGCCCGAGCCGCCGAGGTTGAGAGTCGCGGCATTGCCGAGATTGACCCCGGCGTCGTTGCCCAGCGCCGAGTTGCCCAGGGTGGTGAGGCTACCGGACTGCACGTCGAAGGTGCCGCTGAAGGTGTTGTTGCCGCTCAGCGTCAGGTCGGCCAGACCGTTTTTGGTCAGCGTGCCTGCCCCGCCGATCACGCCGCCCAGAGTCAGGTTGTTGTTGCCGGCTACGCTCAGGTTGGCATTGATGTCGAGGTCATTGGCCAGCACCAGCGGCGCGGTGGTGTCCAGGGTCGAGCTGCCAGCCACGGTCAGCGCGCCGGAGCCCAGGCCCGCAGAGGTGCCGAGGGTCAGGGTGCCGGCATTCAGGGTGGTGCCGCCGGAGTAGGTGTTGATGCCGTTGAGGGTCAGGTTGGACGCGCCGTTCTTGATCAGTGCGCCGCTGCCGCTGACCACGCCGCTGAGGGCCACGTCGCTGTTGCCGGTGTTGGTCAGATTGGCGTTGAGCACCACGTTGTTGCCCAGCGACACCGAAGTGTTGCTGTCCAGCGCCGAGGCGCCGGCCACGGTCAGGTTGCCAAGGCCCAGCGCGCCGTTGCTGCCCGCAGTCAGCGAGCCGGCGTTGAGGGTGATGCCACCCAGGAAGTTGTTGGCGCCGCTAAGGATCAGGTTGGCCGCGCCGTTCTTGGTCAGGCTGCCGGCGCCGTTGATGGCTCCGCTGAGTGTCAAATCGTTGCTGCCGATGATGCCAAGGTTGCCTGCCAGGTTGATCGCGTTGCCCGCACTGACGCTGGCGCTGGAGTCCAGAGTGGTGCCGTTCGCCGCGTTCAGGGTGGCCGAGCCCAGCGCACTGTTCGACGCCAGAATCAGACCGCCCGCGTTCAGTGCAACCGGCCCGAGGAAGGCGTTGTTGCCACCGAGAGTCAGGCTGGCCGAACCGTTCTTGATCAAGCCGCCAGTGCCGGAAATGACACCATTGAGGGTCAGCGCATTGCTGCCGAGCACGGTGAGATTGCCGTTCAGCGTGGCAGCGTTGGCCAGGGTCACGGCGGTGTTGCTGTCCAGTTGCGTACCGGCATTGGCGATCAGCGCACCAGTGCCCAGTGCGGTGTTGCTGCCGACCACCAAGGTGCCGCCGTCCAGCTGGGTGCCGCCTGTGTAGCTGTTGGCGCCGTTGAGCACCAGGGTGCCGCTGTCGAGTTTGTTGAGAGTACCGCTGCCGTCGATGTCCACGCCGACGGTGGCGGTCACGCCCGGATCGACCCGCATCGCCGTGGTGCCGCCGGTACCGTTGGCGGCGGTCAGCAGCCCCGCCGTGCCATTGACCAGGTTGTAGCCATCGGTGAGGAACTGCATCCCGGTGAACAGCTGCGTGCCATTGACCGTCACTGTACCCGCCGTGCCCTGGAACACTGCGAAGTCATCCGCCCAGGTCTGGTTCAGCGTGCCGTTGGAATTGGTCCAGTTGGTGCCGCCGGCATTCCAGGTGCCGCTGCCGCCATCCACTGTGCCGTTGGGAATGGTCTGGCTGCCGTCCCAGAAACGCAGGGTGGCGTTCGGCGCCGAGACGATCAGGTTGACCTGATTGCCGAGGGTCTGCACCAGCATGTCGCCCAGGCTATACCCCACCGGCACGCCAGCAACGGTCAGGCCGTTGTCAGTCAGTGCGCCAATATAGTTGAAGAGGCGATAGACACCCACACCGAACCCGCCGGCATCGGTGACGTTGAGGTTACCGTCCAGGGTCAGGTTGCCGCCGACGTTCATCAGCGAGCTGGTGGATGGCGTGGAGAGGCTCGCATCGACGTTGCTGTTGGCGCCAAGCACCAGCGACGAGGCCGACAAGGTATTGCCCGAAGACAACGCCAGGTGGCCGCCGTTGTTGATGGTGATGAGACCAAGCGCTGAACCGGTGCCCGTGAGGGTGCCGCCATTGTTGACATTGAGCTGGGTGCTGGCCAGGGAACCTGTGAGGTTCAGCGTACCGCCATTGACGGTGGTGTTGCCGGTGATGCCATTGGTGCCGGTCAGGTTCAGGGTGCCGGTGCCGACCTTGGTCAGCGCGCCGCTGCCACCGAGGTCGCCGTCGAAGGTGCTGGTGGTGCTCACGCCGCCCACTGACAGGGTGTTGCCACCGCCGATCTGCACGCTACCACTGCCGCTGAGCGCCGCCAGGCTCGCATCGCTGCCCAGGTTCAAGCCTGCACCGGCGCTGATATTGGCACCGGACGTGTTGCCCAGCGCCCCGCTGCTCAGGGTGGTCACGCTGCCGGACTGGATATTCAGCGGACCGGTGAAAGTGTTGTTGCCACTGAGTGTCAGATCGCTGAAGCCGTCCTTGTTCAGGGCGGCTGCACCATCGATCACGCCACTGAGGTTCAGGTCATTGTTGCCTGCCAGCGTCAGGTCGGCATTGAGCGTGATGTTGTTGCCGACGTTCATGGCGGTGCTGTTGTCCAGCGTCGAGGCGCCACCGACGTTCAGCCCGCCGCTGCCCAATGCAGCAGCCGAACCGAGGGTCAGCGTGCCCGCATTGAGGGTGGTGCCGCCGCTGTAGGTGTTGGTGCCGTTGAGGGTCAGGTTGGCCGCACCATTCTTGATCAGCTCGCCCGCGCCGCTGATGACGCCGCCCAGGGTCAGGTCCTGGGTGCCGCCGTTGCTCAGTGCCGCATTGAGCACTACCGAGTTGCCGAGGTTCACCAGCGGTGAACTGCTGTCCAGCGTCGACGCACCGCCAACGGTCAAGGCTCCCAGGCCCAGCGCCGCACTGTTGCCGGCGGTCAGGGTCCCGGCGTTCAGGGTGGTGCCGCCGAGGTAGGTATTGATGCCGTTGAGGTTCAGGTTGGCCGCACCGTTCTTCACCAGGCTGCCGGCACCGGCGACAGTGCCGCTCAGGGTCAGGTCAGCGCTGCCGTCCACATTGAGCGCCCCGGCGAGGTTGACCTGATTGCCCAGGGTGACTGCGGTATTGGTGTCCAGCGTGGTGCCGGCCGCTGCATTCAGCGCGCCGCTGCCGATCGCGGTGTTGCTGCCGAGGATCAGTTTGCCGGCGTTCAGCGCGGTGTTGCCGAAATAGGTGTTGGGGCCATTGAGAATCAGATCGGCGGGGCCGTTTTTGGTCAGGCCGCCGACACCGGAGACCACGCCGGCTAGGGTCAGCGCGTTGCTGCCGCCGATGGCGACGTTACCGCCGAGGTTGACGTTGTTGGCAAGGCTGGTCGCGGTGCTGGCGTCCAGCGTGGTGTTGTTGCCTGCGTTGAGCACGCCGGTGCCCAGGGCTGTGTTGGAGCCGACCACCAGTGTTCCGGCATTCAGCGACGTGGCACCGGTGTAGGTGTTGTTGCCGGTCAGGGTCAGTGTCGAAGAGCCGGTCTTGATCAGGTTGCTGGCGCCACTGATGACGCCGCCCAGGGTCAAGGGGTTGGCCCCGCCAGCGGTGAGGTTGGAGTTGAGCGCGATCGCGTTGTTCAGCGTCACGTTGGCGCTGCTGTTGAGCGTGGCGCCCGCGCCGCCCACGGTGAGGGTGCCGGAACCCAGCGCTGCACCATTGCCGACGGTCAGGCTCCCGGCATTGATGGCGGTGCCGCCGGTGAAGGTGTTGGCGCCGTTGAGCGTCAGGTTGGCGGTGCCGTTCTTGATCAACTGGTTGGTACCGCTGAGCACGCCGCCCAGGATCAGGCCGTTGCTGCCACCGACGGCCAGGTTGCCGTTGAGTGCAACGTTGTTGTTCAGGATGACAGATGTGTTGCTGTCCAGCGTCGCCGCGTTGACGACGTTCAGATCGCCGCTGCCCAGTGCCGCGCTGTTGCCGACGGTCAGCGTACCGGCATTGAGGTTGGTGCCGCCTGTGAAGGTGTTGGCACCGTTGAGAATCAGATTGGCGGCGCCGTTCTTGGTCAGCCCGCCGCTGCCACTGACGACGCCGCCCAGGGTCGTGTTGGCGTTGCCGGCCACGTTGAGATTCCCGCCCAGGTTGACGGCGTTGGCCAGCGATACCGAGGTGCTGGCGTCCAGGTTGGTGCCCGCTGCGGTGTTCAGCGCACCGGTGCCCAGCGCGGTGTTGGAGCCGACGATCAGCGTCCCGGCATTCAGCGTCGTGCCGCCGGAGAAAGTGTTGTTGCCGCTCAGGGTCAGGTTCGCGGTGCCGTTCTTGATCAGGTTGCCGGCGCCGCTGACGACACCGCTCAGGCCCAGCGCCTGGGTCCCTCCGAGGCTCAGCCCTCCGGCCAGCGCAACGGCGTTGGCCAGCGTGACTGCCGTGGTCGCATCCAGCGTGGTACCCGCCGCTGCGTTCAATGCGCCCGTGCCCAGCGCGGTATTGCTGCCGACGAACAAGCTACCGCCGTTGAGCGCGGTGGTACCGCTGTTGGTGTTGTTGCCGGTCAGGGTCAGGCTGGCAGCACCGCTCTTGGTGATCGCGCCGGTGCCCGAGACGATGCCGGCCAGGGTCAGGGCATTGCTGCCCAGCACGTTGAGCGCGCCGGTGATGCCCACGTTGTTGGCCAGGGTCACGTTGCCCGTGCTGTCCAGGCTGGTGCCGTTACTGGTGTTGAGCACCCCGGTGCCCAGGGCGCTGTTGTTGCCCACGCGCAGGGTGCCGGCGCTGAGGCTGGTGATCCCGGTGTAGTTGTTGATGCCGTTGAGGGTGAGGCTGCCGCTGCCGGTCTTGGTCAGGTTGGCCGCGCCGCTGATTACTCCCCCCAGGGTCAACGCACCGGTGCCGGTCGCGGTCAGGGTGCTGTTGAGCGTGATCGCGTTGGCCAGCGAAATCGGCGCCGTCGCCGAAATGCTCGAAGAGCCGCCGACGGTGATGCCACCGCTGCTGAACGCCTGATTGTTGCCCACCAGTACCACGCCACCGTTGAGTGTGGTGTTGCCGGAGTAAGTGTTGATGCCATTGAGGTTGAGCTGGCCGCTACCGATCTTGGTCAGGCCACCGGTGCCGGAAATCACACCGTTGAGGGTTGTACCGTTGATACCCTGCAGGGTCAGGCCACCCGCGCCAAGGTTGATCTGGTTGGCCAGGGTCAAACCGGCGTTGCTGGCCTGGAGAATCCCGCCATTGGAGGTCAGCACGCCGCTGCCGAAGGTGCCATTGTCATTGAACTGCGCCACACCGCCATTGAGCGTTGTCGAACCGCTGACCAGCGGCCCCTGCAAGGTCCAGGTACCACTGTTGAGGGTCAGGTTGTTGAAGTTGACGTAGGTGGCACTGGACGCCGTGCCGGTCCCGGTGGTCCCGCCACCCAGTCCGATGGGATTTTGCAGGATCAGCGTGTTGCTGCCGGCCGCACCGCCATCGACAGTCCCGGTGGGAGCGAAAGTCAGGTTGACCCCGATCAGGCCACCCAGGCCCGTGGTGACTTGCACGCCGTCACCGACGTTCACGCTCGAACCGGTGATCCCGTAGAAGGTGTTGGTGCTGCCCACCCCCAGGGACACACTGCCGGTGATGTTGCCGGCGTTGGTGAAGGTGTTGCCCGCAGCCGAGGTCTCGAACGCCACGCGGCCGAGGATCGTCCCGCTGGCGCTGTTGGTCATGTTGACCTGCGAGCCGCCATAGATACCGACCACGGGAGTATCGGCCTGGGTGATACCGCCGACCGACAGACCGGTCGAGGTGATGGTGCCATTGTTGGCGACGGTGGTGGTGCCGGACGCGGCGTTGTTCACCGCAAGCGCCAGGCCGTCGATGCTGGTGAGGTTCAGGCCCAGCATCATGCCGGTGCCACGAATGATCCCTGTGGTGTTGTTGAGCACATTGACGACACTGCTGCCTCCGGTGCCGATGAACGCGCCGCCGCTCAATATGGACACCAGGCCCAGCAAGGCAGGGTCGATGGTGCCGGAGTTGTTGAGGGTGATGTTCACCCCGGTCAGGTTGAGCACCTTGCCGCCCAGGGTCGCGTTCATCTGCGCCCCGGAGTTGACGTTGACCGTCAGGCCGTTCGTGGCGCTGGAGTAGTCATTTAGAAACAGCGGCAGGGTCGGCACACCGGTGCAGGTGATGGTGGAGCCAGCCGCCGAGCACGTCGCGTTGGCCTGGGGCACCGGTGCCCAGAACAACAGTCCGGCAATGCTCAGTTTTACGGCGAGAGAAAGGGGGGAAATGTTCCAAGCGGGGGCGACGCCAAACCGTGATTCCACGTCCTACTCCTTGCGTGGCTGAACATCATCCTTGAAGGGCGTACGACACGACGATCTCGTTCGACACGCGAATCAAGACTGTATCGGTCCTGACAAAAACCGATAGATTTCAGAGACACGCTAGTTCAAAGCGGCGGGACGGCGTTGAATAAATAGTGTTAATACTTTGGTGATATGGACATGCAGAAAGGTATGTAACAAACACCACCCCGTAGGAGCACGCTTGCCCGCGACGGCGCCCGATCAGGCACTGCCGCAATGGATGGCAGATCGCGGTCGCGGGCAAGCGCGCTCCTACGGGGTGATGAGGCCTAGACCGAGAACGCCGCTACCATGCCGTTCAGATCCGTCGCCAGACGCGACAGGTCCTGGCTGGCGGCGCTGGTCTGGTTGGCGCCTGCCGAGCTTTGCAGCGCCAGGTCACGGATGTTGGTGAGGTTGCGGTCCACTTCCCGGGCGACTTGCGCCTGCTCTTCCGAGGCGCTGGCGATCACGGTGTTGCGCTCGGTGATCAACGTGATGGCCGAGGCGATTTCATCCAGTGCCACCCCCGCCGATTGCGCCATCTCCAGCGTCGCGCGGGCACGGTCATTGCTGCCCTGCATTGCCGCCACTGCCTGATCGGTGCCCTGACGGATATCGCCCACCAGCAATTCGATTTCCTGGGTCGATGACTGGGTACGATGGGCCAGCGCCCGCACCTCGTCAGCCACCACCGCGAAACCACGTCCCGCCTCTCCCGCCCGCGCCGCCTCGATGGCAGCGTTGAGCGCCAGCAGGTTGGTCTGCTCGGCCACCGAACGAATCACGTCCAGCACCTTGCTGATGCCGTAGACCTTCTGCGCCAGGGTTTCCACCTGATCGCCCGTGCGGGTGACGTCCTGCGCCAGGTGATTGATCGAGGCCACGGTTTCCTGCACCTGATGGCGGCCGCGCTGGGCAACCCGCTCGGATTCGTCGGACGCCTGAGACGTCGCCACTGCGTTGCGCGCCACCTCCTCCACTGCCGCTGTCATCTGGTTCACGGCGGTGGCGGCCTGGTCGATTTCCAGGCTCTGCTGATGCAGGCCACGGGTGGAATCTTCGGTCACCGTGCTCAACTCCTCCGAGGCCGACGCCAACTGGTTCGAAGAGTCGGAAATCCGCAAGATGGTATTGCGCAGGCTCAATTGCATGGCCTTGAGCGCTTCGAGCAGGCGTGCCGGCTCATCGCGCCCTTGCACCTCGATCCGCGCGGTCAGGTCACCCGAGGCAATCACCTGAGCGATGCCCAACGCCTGGGCCAGCGGTTGCAGGATGCTGCGAATCAGCGCCCAGGCCAGCAGCAGGGTAATCACGGCGGTGAGCACGATCATGCCCATCACCCAGCCCTTGGCACTGCCGAACACCTGCAACGCCAGTTCACCGGCCTGGCTGGCACCCTGGCGGTTGAGGGCGGTCAGGTCATTGAGCGCCTGGGTCATGGTGTCGGCGTACTGGTTCATTTCGCTGTTGATGACCACCAGCGCCTCGTCGAGCTGGTTCTGCCGGGACAATTCCATCACCCGGCTCTGGCGCTGCATGTAGGCCTGTTTGGCCACAGTGAAGCCATCGTAGAGCTGCCGCTCCCGGGGTGATTCGATCAATGCCTGATAGCGCTGCTCGGTGCTCTGCAGGCCAGCCTTGAGCTGGTCGATCTTGTTGTAGTTCTGCTGCAGCGACGACGCATTGCGATCGAGCATCAGGCGCAGTGTCAGGGTCCTGATCCGCATCAGGTCCTGGCCCATGGTGCCCAGCTCCATCACGCTGGGGAGCCACTTGTTCTCCACCAGATCCGACTGTTTGCGCATGTTCGACATCTGCAACAAGGCAAATGCCCCCAACGCGAATACCAACAGCGCCAGCACCCCGAAGCCCAATGCAGCACGGGGTGCAATATTCATGTTTCTGACGCTCATAATGGGTCCCTTCCCAGATAAAACCCTGCACCGAAAATGTGCAGCCGGTTGTCGCCCCTGATATCGGCGGATATCTGAAAAACCTGTAGGACAATTCGACGACTGCGTGAGGAATTTGCAAGCAGATGCGACAGCGCAGCACAGACCATCCAGACACCGCAGCCTATGCTTTGTATTCTGTCGCCATGTTCACCGAGAGCCCTGCCATGTTGACCATCAAACCCCGCGCCGAAGACGTCGAAGGCCAGCCGATCCTGCGCCCCCTGCCCTCGGCCCAGTGCCGCAGCGTCGGACCCTTCGTGTTCTTCGACCACATGCTGGAAACCACCTACGCCCCCGGCACCGGGATGGACATTCGCCAGCACCCGCACATCGGCCTGTCGACCCTGACCTACCTGTTCGAAGGCCAGATCCAGCACAAGGACAGCCTGGGCAGCGATCAACATGTAATGCCCGGCGAAGTCAGCTGGATGACGGCCGGCAGCGCCATCGCCCATATCGAGCGCACGCCCCAGGAGGTCCACGATGCGGGCTCGCGGCTGCATGGGCTGCAAGTCTGGTTGGCGTCGCCCAAAAGCCATGAACAAGGGCCGGGGCATTACAGCCATCACCCTGCGGCGACCCTGCCGGTCAGCGATGCCATGGGTATCTGCATCCGGATGATTGCAGGCAACAGTTTTTGCCTGGAGTCGCCGGTGCCGGTGTTATCCCCCACGCTGTACGCCGAAATCCGGATGCAGACTGCGACCACGCTGCTGATCCCCGCCGAGCATGAGCAACGTGCGTTGTATGTGATCGAGGGTGAGGTGTTGCTGGATGGCGAGCCGGTGGAAGCGCGTTCGCTGGTGGTACTGGAGCCCGGGGAAGAGCCGACGCTGTGCGCCGACAGCGAATGCCACGCCGTGCTGATTGGCGGCGCGCCGCTGGATGGGCCCAGGAGAATGAACTGGAATTTCGTGGCCAGCGACCCGGCGCTGATCGATCAGGCCCGGGCGAAGTGGGCAGCGGGCGATTGGCCGACGGTGCCGGGGGAAGTGGCGCGCATCGAATTGCCGGTGGGCAGGAAATAACGCCCGCTCTTCACGTCGAGCGCAGAACCTGTGGGAGCGGGCTCGCCCGCGAAGGCGGTTGCCTGTTCACCCTGATGGTGACGACAAGGACGCTATCGCGAGCAAGCTCACTCCTACAGGGTTCAGCGGTGTGCCACGGATACGGTGTTAACCGGCGAACACTTCATCCAGCAGGTTATGCATGGCGGTGAACGCACGCTTGGACACAGTCGGGTTGTACATCTGCACGCCGGGGTTGTTCGCGTGCGGGTCGGTGAACGAGTGGAACGCGCCGCCGTAGCTCAGCAGTTGCCAGTCGACATTGGCCGCGTTCATTTCGGCTTCGAAGGCTGGCAGTTGCTCTTTGGGCACCAATGGATCGGACGCGCCGTGCAGCACCAGCACCTTGCCCTGGATGTTTTTCGCGTCGGCCGGGTTGGTGGTGTCCAGTGTGCCGTGGAACGACACCGCGGCTTTCAGAGGCGCGCCAGTGCGGGCCAGTTCCAGCGCGCAGCATCCGCCGAAGCAGAAACCGAATGCAGCCAGACGCCCCGTATCCACTGCCGCCAGCGATTGCGACTTCAGTTGATCCAGCGCTGCCAGCATGCGCTTGTTCAGCAGGCCACGGTCGTTCTTCAGCGGCATCATGGCAGCCAGCGCCTGATCAGCGTTGGTCGGACGCACACCCTGCCCGTAAAGGTCAGCCAGAAACACTACATAACCCTTGCTCGCCACTTCCCTGGCGATCTGCTCGGCGTCTTCGCTGATGCCCATCCAGTTCGGCGCCATCACCAGGCCCGGAGCGGCTTTCGCGCCTTCGCCGAACACCAGGCGGCTCTCGTAGCTCTGGCCATCAACCTGATAAACCACGGACTGCACAGTAATGTTGCTCATTGCTGACTCCTGCTTTTGAGAATGGGGGGAGATCAAATGACAAAACCCGCCGAAGCGGGTTTTGACAGGGTTCGATCTTAAACCGAGAGCTCGACCAACAACTTGTTCAAACGGCGCACGTATGCGGCCGGATCCTTCAAGCTGTCGCCAGCCGCCAGGGCCGCCTGGTCGAACAGGATGTGCGACAGTTCGCCGAAGCGCTCTTCGCTCTGTTCGTTGTCCAGTTTACCGATCAGCGGGTGAGTCGGGTTGAATTCGAAGATCGGCTTGGAATCCGGAACCTTCTGGCCGCTGGCCTCCAGAATCTGACGCATCTGCAGGCCCAGGTCCTGCTCACCGATGGCCAGGATCGCTGGCGAGTCGGTCAGGCGGTGCGAGACTCGCACTTCGCTGACGGCATCACCCAGGGCGGCTTTCAGGCGCTCGATCAGGCCTTCCTTGTCCTTGGCGACCTCTTCCTGAGCCTTCTTGTCCTCTTCGGAGTCCAGTTTGCCCAGGTCCAGGTCACCACGGGCCACGTCGACGAAGCCCTTGCCGTCGAAGTCGCTCAGGTAGCTCATCAGCCACTCGTCGATGCGGTCGGTCAGCAGCAGCACTTCGATGCCTTTCTTCCGGAAGACTTCCAGATGCGGGCTGTTCTTGACCTGCGCGTAGCTTTCGCCGGTGAGGTAGTAGATCTTGTCCTGACCTTCCTTGGCGCGCGCCAGGTAGTCGGCCAGGGAAACGCTCTGCTCGCCGCTCTCGTCGGAGGTCGAGGCGAAACGCAGCAGGCCTGCGATCTTCTCCTTGTTGGCGAAGTCTTCTGCCGGGCCTTCTTTCATCACCTGACCGAAGTTCTTCCAGAAGCCTTTGTATTCCTCAGGCTGGTTCTTCGCCAGTTTTTCCAGCATGTCCAGCACGCGCTTGGTCAGCGCCGATTTCATCGAGTCGATGATCGGGTCTTTCTGCAGGATCTCGCGGGAAACGTTCAGCGACAGGTCATTGGAATCGACCACACCCTTGATGAAACGCAGGTACAGCGGCAGGAACGATTCGGCCTGGTCCATCACGAACACGCGCTGGACGTACAGCTTCAGGCCGCGAGGCGCTTCACGCTGGTACAGGTCGAACGGAGCGCGGGCCGGTACGTACAGCAGCGAGTTGTATTCCAGCTTGCCTTCGACCTTGTTGTGGCTCCAGCTCAGCGGGTTCTCGAAATCGTGGGCGATGTGCTTGTAGAACTCCTGGTATTCCTCGTCCTTCACTTCAGTGCGAGGACGGGTCCACAGGGCGCTGGCGCGGTTGACGGTTTCCCATTCCTGCACCGGCGCAGGCTCGCCTTCGACAGCGATCTGCTCTTTGGGCAGTTCGATCGGCAGGGCGATGTGGTCGGAGTACTTCTTGATGATGTTGCGCAGACGGTAGCCGTCGGCGAATTCGTCTTCGCCTTTTTTCAGGTGCAGGACGATACGGGTGCCGCGGTCAGCCTTCTCGACGGTAGCGACTTCGAAGTCGCCCTCGCCTTTCGAGGACCAGTGCACGCCTTCGCTGGCGGGCAGGCTGGCACGACGGCTGAACACGTCCACTTTGTCGGCGACGATGAACGCCGAGTAGAAGCCCACGCCGAACTGACCGATCAGGTGCGAATCCTTCTTCTGGTCGCCCGTCAGGTTCTTCATGAAATCGGCCGTACCGGACTTGGCGATGGTGCCAAGGTGGGTAATGACGTCTTCGCGGCTCATGCCGATGCCGTTGTCCTCGAGGGTGACGGTTTGCGCGTCCTTGTCGAAGCTCACACGGATTTTCAGTTCGGCGCCGCCTTCAAGCAGCTCAGGCCGGGACAGCGCTTCGAAGCGCAGCTTGTCCACGGCGTCGGAGGCGTTGGAAATCAGCTCACGCAGGAAGATTTCCTTGTTCGAATACAGCGAATGGATCATGAGGTGCAGCAGCTGCTTTACCTCGGTCTGGAAGCCCAGGGTTTCCTTTTGAGTTTCCACACTCATGGTCATCAAACTCCAATCAGTCCACACAAACAGGGATAGCCGCCAAGCCGTGCGATAGAGAGGCTGGACGGCGGGTTGTCATCAAGGTGGGGGCTCGGCGATGGATTTCAAGGGCACACTGAACCTGAGGGCCGCATCTTCATGAACAATAAAGTCAGACTGTTTGTCAGAGGGTGCACATCTGTCACAGCGTAAACGTTTAACCTGCGATGACCATCGAACAGGCGTAACAGCTGCGAAACAACTATTTAAATATCTGCTGCGAAAATGGAACTAACACAATAACGGGGCGTTCGAAGGCACGTAGATGTTCAATAAGGAGAAACACCCCATGCGTAAGACTTTAGCCATTGCCCTCATGCTTTCTGCCACTTTGGGTCTCGCTGCGTGCGACAAGAAATCCGAGGATAAACAGCAGGATGCCAACAAGGCTGCCCAGCAGTCCCAGGAGTCGATGCAAAAGGCTCAAGACAAAGTGAACGACGCCGCCAAGGAAAGTCAGGAAGCTGCCCAGAAGAACGCCGAAGCCGCTCAAGAGCGCGCCAAAGAGGCCAACGAACAAGCGCCTGCGCCAACTAAGCAGTAAGTTCCAGAGTTTCAAAAAAATAAAGCCCGCATTAGCGGGCTTTATTTTTGTTCGGCGAAAAGATCAGGCCAGCGCTTCGCTGCGCTTGCCGATCACGCGGTCAATCACGAACGCGCCAAACAGGGTAATCAGCGACGGGATCAGCCACGCCAGCCCCTGATCGCTCAGCGGCAAGTGCGCCAGCACGTCAGGCAGATAGCCTTCCAGCCCTGCCCCCTTCACCGCATCGACCATGCCGAACACGAACGACACCAGCATCACCGGCGCGACGATGCGGCCCTGAACGTGCCAGAAGTCCTTGCAGAAGCTCAACGCCACCAGCGCGATGCACGGCGGGTAGATGGCAGTCAGTACCGGGATGGAGAAGTGGATCAGGTTGGTCAGGCCCAGGTTCGACACCAGCAGCGAGAAGCCGGCCAGAATCACCACCAGCGCTTTGTAGGACAGCGGCAGCAGACGGCTGAAGTATTCGGCGCAGGCGCAGGTCAGGCCCACTGCCGTCACCAGGCACGCCAGGGAAATCAGGATGGCCAGGAAGCCGCTGCCCAGGGTGCCAAAGGTGTGCTGCACGTAGGCATGCAGAACGGCCGCGCCGTTGCTGGCGTCTGCGGCGATCGCATGGCTGCCCGAACCCAGGCGGAACAGGCTGACATACACCAGCGCCAGGCCCACGCCCGCGATCAGGCCGGCAATGACGGCGTAACGGGTGATCAGCCGTGGCGACTCGACCCCACGGGAACGGATGGCGTTGACGATGACGATGCCAAACACCAGCGCACCGAGGGTGTCCATGGTCAGGTAGCCGTTGATGAAGCCCTGGGAGAACGGCGCCGCCACATAGGCAGGCTGCGCAGCGCCGATATCACCGGCTGGCAGGGCGAACGCGGCGATGCCCAGCACGGCCAGCGCGATGATCTTCAGCGGCGCAAGGAAACGGCCCACGGTGTCGAGCAGACGCCCCGGATACAGCGAGATCCAGAACACCAGCAGGAAATACACCAGGCTGTAGAGGAACAGCGCCATCGGGCTTTCGCCGGTGATGGGCGCAAGCCCTACTTCGAAGGACACGGTGGCGGTACGCGGCGTCGCGAACAGCGGGCCCACGGACAGGTAGCAGACGGCGGCCAGAACGGTGCCGGCGATCTTGCCGATGGGGCTGCTCAGGGCGTCCATGGCGCCACCGACCTTGGCCAGGGCCACGACCGTCACCACGGGCAGGCCGACCGCAGTCACCAGAAAGCCAAGCGCTGCCATCCACACATGCGGACCGGCCTGCAGGCCTACGATTGGGGGGAAGATGATATTGCCAGCACCAACGAACAACGCGAACGTCATGAAACCAAGCGCCAGGATGTCCTGGCCTTTCAACACTTTCATCAAGGAAACCACACTGCTGAACCGGAATTAAGAAGAGGATTTCCCAATGGGTGAGGGAAATGCTGCCCGTCCTTTTAGAACAGGCCCTGGGTGCGAAGTGGCCCCTTGTGGGGGTCGACGTCGCAAAATGGCGGGTAGCCTACCCTATTTGGCGCTCCAATACAGGGCGCCCCGACCGATGTCTGCACTTTCGTGTCGCATATCGGAAAGGTCTTACACCTCTCTGGCTCAACACACCCTGTGGGAGCGGGCTTGCCCGCGAATGCGACCTGTCAATCAACCTCGAGCCGTCTGATCTGACGCCTTCGCGGCCAAGCCCGCTCCCACAGGGTGGGTGACGCCTGGCCTGACGCCGTCGCGGGCAAGCGCGCTCCTACGCATCAGAATGTGCTTCTCCGGAAAACACAAAGGCCACCCGAAGGTGGCCTTTGTCGATCAGACAATGATCAGCAAGCGATGCTTACTTCTTCATTTCCCAACCGGTCAGCTCGGCCAGGGCCTTGCCGATGTCTGCCAGCGAACGCACGGTCTTCACGCCAGCGTCTTGCAGAGCAGCGAATTTCTCGTCTGCAGTGCCTTTGCCGCCGGAGATGATCGCGCCAGCATGGCCCATGCGCTTGCCCGGAGGAGCAGTCACACCAGCGATGTAGGAAACGACCGGCTTGGTCACGTTGGCCTTGATGTAGGCAGCAGCTTCTTCTTCGGCCGAACCACCGATCTCACCGATCATGACGATCGCTTCGGTCTGTGGGTCTTCCTGGAACAGCTTCAGGATGTCGATGAAGTTGGAGCCCGGGATCGGGTCACCACCGATACCGACGCAGGTGGACTGACCGAAACCGGCGTCAGTGGTCTGCTTCACAGCTTCGTAGGTCAGGGTGCCGGAACGCGACACGATACCGACCTTGCCTGGCAAGTGAATGTGACCTGGCATGATGCCGATCTTGCACTCGCCCGGAGTGATGACGCCTGGGCAGTTAGGGCCGATCAGGGTAACACCCAGCTCGTCGCACTTGACCTTGGCATCCAGCATGTCGAGGGTAGGAATACCTTCGGTGATGCAGATGATCAGCTTGATGCCGCCGAAAGCAGCTTCCAGGATCGAGTCTTTACAGAAAGGAGCCGGAACGTAGATCACGCTGGCGGTGGCGCCGGTTTGCTCTACTGCTTCGCGAACGGTGTTGAACACCGGCAGGTTCAGGTGAGTGGTGCCACCCTTGCCTGGAGTCACGCCGCCAACCATCTTGGTGCCGTAGGCGATGGCTTGTTCGGAGTGGAAAGTACCTTGCGAGCCGGTGAAGCCCTGGCAGATAACTTTGGTGTCTTTATTGATCAGGACGCTCATTATTTGCCCTCCGCAGCTTTGACAACTTGTTGAGCAGCGTCGGTCAAGCTGGTTGCAGCGATGATGTTCAAGCCGCTTTCCGCCAGTACTTTAGCGCCCAGGTCAGCGTTGTTGCCTTCCAGACGAACAACGACCGGGATTTTCACGCCGACTTCTTTCACGGCGCCGATGATGCCTTCGGCAATCATGTCGCAACGAACGATGCCGCCGAAGATGTTGACCAGTACTGCTGCGACGTTGCTGTCGGACAGGATGATCTTGAACGCTTCGGTCACGCGCTCTTTGGTAGCGCCACCACCTACGTCGAGGAAGTTGGCTGGCTTGCCGCCGTGCAGGTTGACGATGTCCATGGTACCCATGGCCAGGCCAGCACCGTTGACCATGCAGCCGATGTTGCCTTCCAGTGCCACGTAGTTCAGTTCGAACTTGGCAGCGTGGGCTTCACGTGGGTCATCTTGCGATGGGTCGTGGAAAGCCTTCAGCTTAGGCTGACGGTACATGGCGTTGGCGTCGATGTTGATCTTGGCGTCCAGGCAGTGCAGATCGCCGTCAGCCTTGATTACCAGCGGGTTCACTTCCAGCAGGGCCAGGTCGTGGTCCTGGAACAGCTTGCCCAGGCCAACGAAGATCTTGGCGAACTGAGCAACCTGCTTGCCTTCCAGACCCAGCTGGAATGCCAGGTCGCGACCCTGGAATGGCTGAGCGCCAACCAGTGGGTCGATAGTGGCCTTGAGAATCTTCTCAGGAGTTTCGTGAGCGATCTTCTCGATGTCCACGCCACCTTCGGTGGAGGCCATGAACACGATGCGACGGCTCGAGCGATCGACTACAGCGCCCAGATACAGCTCTTTGGCGATGTCAGTGCAGGATTCAACCAGGATCTTGGTAACCGGTTGACCGTTGGCATCAGTCTGGTAAGTGACCAGACGCTTGCCCAGCCACTGAGCGGCGAACGCAGCTGCGTCTTCCTTGCTCTTGACCAGTTTGACGCCGCCCGCTTTACCGCGACCACCTGCGTGAACCTGGGCTTTGACGACCCACTCGGTTCCGCCGATCTTGTCGCACGCTTCTGCTGCTGCTTCGGGGGTGTCTACTGCAAAGCCCTTGGATACTGGCAGGCCGTATTCAGCAAACAGCTGTTTACCCTGATACTCGTGAAGATTCATGCTTTTTACCGTCTTCGTTAGGTACTGCGCTTCGGTGCTGCTCGCTAAAGCGTGCCGCACCACCTGTGACCGCTTCCCCCGGAAGGCCCCGCCCCTGCACTCGGGGTGCCTGGGCGAAATCCGCCGGGAGTTCGAGTCCGACGGACCTTCCGCGGTAAGCCATGCGAGCAGGGCTTACGACGGGCGGTCCGCCGTGGTTTTTTTCTTAGCGTTTTTTCTTGTTCTGGATGTGGATGGCGCCGCCATTCACAGCCAGAGCAGCTTCGTGCAGTGCTTCGGACAGGGTCGGGTGGGAGAAGACCATCATGCCGATGTCTTCGGCACTGGTGCCGAACTCCATGCCGATTGCACCCTGCTGAACCAGTTCTGCAGCGCCTGGGCCGATGACGTGTACACCCAGTACACGGTCGGTCTTGGCGTCAGCGATGACCTTGACGAAACCGCCGGTGTCGTTCGCCGCCATGGCACGGCCGCTGGCCGCGAACGGGAACTGCCCCACGTTGACTTCAACGCCTTCGGCCTTCAGGGTCTGCTCGGTTTTACCGACCCACGCGATTTCCGGGTGAGTGTAGATAACCGAAGGGATCAGGTCATAGTTCATCTGGGTCTTGTGACCCTTGATGCGCTCGACCACCATGATGCCTTCTTCCGAGGCTTTGTGTGCCAGCATCAGACCACGGACCACGTCACCGATCGCATAGACACCAGGAACGCTGGTCTCGCACTGATCGTTGACGAAGATGAAGCCGCGCTCGTCGATATCGACGCCGCTGTCGGAGGCCAGCAGATCGGTCGTCACCGGACGGCGGCCTACGGCCACGATCAGGCGATCGAAGGTGATGTTCTGCTCACCGTCCTTGTCGGTGTAGTTCACGACAACTTCGTTGCCGTTGACTTTCGAGCCGGTGACGCGAGCGCCCAGCTTGATGTCCAGACCCTGCTTGGTGAAGGTCTTCTGAGCTTCTTTGGCAACGCCTTCGTCGGCGGCTGGCAGGAACTTCTCCAGCGCTTCCAGAACGGTGACCTTGGAGCCCAGGCGCGACCATACCGAACCCAGTTCCAGGCCGATGACGCCAGCGCCGATGACGCCCAGACGCTCAGGCACGGTCTGGAATTCCAGGGCGCCGGTGGAGTCGACGATGACGTTCTGGTCGACCGGAGCCGGCGGAATGTCGATCGGACGCGAGCCCGAAGCCAGGATGATGTTATCGGCTTCGATGACTTCGGTGGTGCCGTCAGGCTTGGTCAGCTCGACTTTCTTGCCGGCCAGCAGCTTGCCGTGGCCTTGCAGGGAGGTCACGCCGTTGGCCTTGAACAGGCTGGCAACGCCGCCGGTCAGGCCTTTGACGATCTGGGACTTGCGACCGACCATGGCCGGTACGTCCATTTTCACGTCGCCGGAAATGGAGATGCCATGAACGTTGAACTGGTTCTTGGCTTCGTAGAATTTCCAGGAGCTGTCCAGCAGCGCCTTGGACGGGATGCAGCCTACGTTCAGGCAGGTACCGCCGAGAGCCAGCTTGCCCTCTTTATCCTGATACTTCTCGATGCAGGCAGTCTTGAGACCAAGTTGCGCAGCCTTGATGGCGGCAACATAACCGCCAGGGCCTGCGCCAATCACTACCACGTCGAATTTCTGGGACATAACTAAGAGTTCCTCTCTAGCTGCAAGCATTAAGCTGCAAGCTGCAAGCTGATCTGCGGTGATCTGCAGTTCAGACTCACGACTTATTCATTGGATGCGAATTACTGGCCGCAAGCTGCACACCGGGCCGCTTCTGGCTTGAAGCTTGTGGCTTGCAACTTGCGGCTGCTTCATCAGATGTCCAGCAACAGACGAGCCGGATCTTCCAGCAGGTTCTTGATGGTCACCAGGAACGTCACAGCTTCTTTGCCGTCGATCAGGCGGTGATCGTAGGACAGCGCCAGGTACATCATCGGGCGGATGACAACCTGACCATTGATCGCCATCGGGCGCTGAATGATGTTGTGCATGCCCAGGATAGCGGCTTGTGGCGGGTTGACGATCGGGGTCGACATCATCGAACCGAAGGTACCACCGTTGGTGATGGTGAAGGTACCGCCAGTCATCTCGTCGATGGACAGTTTGCCGTCACGGGCTTTCTTGCCGAAGGTGGCGATGCCGCCTTCGATTTCAGCCAGGCTCATCTGCTCGGCGTTACGCAGGACCGGAACCACCAGGCCACGGTCGCTGGAGACGGCAACGCCGACGTCCGCATAGCCGTGGTAGACGATGTCGGAACCGTCGATCGACGCGTTGACAGCCGGGAAGCGTTTCAGCGCTTCGGTGGCAGCCTTGACGAAGAACGACATGAAGCCCAGGCGCACGCCGTTGTGGGACTTCTCGAACAGATCCTTGTACTTCGAACGCAGGGCCATGACTTCGGTCATGTCGACTTCGTTGAACGTGGTCAGCATGGCCATGTTCGACTGGGCTTCGACCAGACGCTTGGCAACGGTGGCACGAACGCGAGTCATCGGTACGCGCTTCTCGGTGCGGTCGCCAGCAGCGAACACAGGAGCAGCGGCAGCCGGTGCAGCAGCAGGCTTGGCAGCAGGTGCGGCAGCCGGAGCGGATTTCTTCGCTTCGATGGCAGCAACGACGTCTTCCTTGGTGACGCGACCGTCTTTGCCAGTGCCTTTGACGCTGGACAGGTTGATACCGTTCTCTTCAGCCAGCTTGCGGGCAGCTGGAGCGCCGATGGCGTCTTCGTCGCTGGCAGCGGCAGCTGGAGCAGCTGCTGCTGGAGCGGCAGCAGGAGCAGCCGACGCGGTAGCGCCTGCGTCCAGGGTGGCGATCAGTTCGTTGGACAAGACGGTGTCGCCCTCGCCCTTGACGATGGATGCCAGCACGCCGTCAGCTTCGGCCAGAACTTCGAGCACGACCTTGTCGGTTTCGATGTCGACCAGCAGCTCGTCACGCTTGACCGCTTCGCCCGGCTGTTTGTGCCATTTGGAAATGGTGCCGTCGGCAACGGATTCCGGGAAAGAGGGGGCTTTGATCTCAATAGCCATTATCTGTAATTCCTTAATTCGGTTTCTAGTGCGCGAAGGCGTTAAACAGTGAACGCGTCTTGCAGCAGTTTTTCCTGCTGTTCGGCGTGCATCGAAGCGTAGCCACAAGCAGGCGCTGCGGAAGCATCACGGCCGGCATACTCGAGAACGAGGTTGCGGTTGTGATTGCCAATGCTGCGGCGCAAGTGATGCTGGCTGCTGTACCAGGCGCCCTGGTTCATCGGCTCTTCCTGACACCAGACCACGTTGGTCAGGTTGGTGTAAGGCGCGATGGCCTCCATCAGGTCGTCTTCCGGGAACGGGTAGAGCTGCTCGATACGCACGATGGCGATATCTTCGCGGCCTTCGGCACGGCGTTTTTCCAGCAGGTCGTAGTAGACCTTGCCACTGCAGAGCACCAGACGGGTCACCTTGGCGGCATCGAGGGTATCGATTTCCGGGATGACAGTCTGGAACGAGCCTTCGGCCAGATCTTCCAGGGTCGAGATCGCCAGCTTGTGACGCAGCAGCGACTTGGGCGTCAGCACGACCAGCGGCTTGCGCAGCGGACGAATCACCTGACGGCGCAACAGATGGTAGATCTGGGCCGGGGTGGTCGGCATGCACACCTGGATGTTGTGCTCGGCGCACAGCTGCAGGTAACGCTCCAGACGAGCCGAGGAGTGCTCCGGACCCTGACCTTCGTAGCCGTGAGGCAACAGCATGGTCAGACCGCACAGACGGCCCCACTTGTGCTCGCCGCTGGTGATGAACTGGTCGATCACGACCTGTGCACCGTTGGCGAAGTCACCGAACTGGGCTTCCCAGATCACCAGCGCGTTTGGCGAGGTGGTCGAGTAGCCGTATTCGAATGCCAGTACCGCTTCTTCCGACAGGAACGAGTCGTACAGGTCAAAGCGAGGCTGACCGGCATACAGGTTCTGCAGAGGCACGTAGGTGGTGGCATCTTTCTGGTTGTGCAGGACGGCGTGACGGTGCGAGAACGTACCGCGACCGACGTCTTGCCCGGTGATACGCACCGGATGACCTTCGAACGCCAGGGTGGCGTAGGCCATGGTCTCGGCGTAACCCCAGTTGATCGGCAGGCCACCGGCTTGCATCTTCTGGCGGTCTTCGTAGATCTTCTGGACCTGACGCTGAACCACGAAGCCTTCCGGCAGTTCCATCAGCTTGGCCGACAGTTCCTGCAGGGTCTTCAGATCGAAACGGGTGTCGTGACGCGCGGTCCAGGCGTGGCCCAGGTATGGACGCCAGTCGACGAACAGTTCCTTGTTGGGCTCTTTGACCAGGCTCTTCACAACGTGCATGCCGTTGTCGAGTGCGTTGCGGTACTCGTCGACCTTGGCCTGAGCGCCAGCGGCGTCGAGCACGCCCGATGCAGCCAGTGCGTCGGCATACAGCTCACGGGTGGTGCGCTGCTTGGCGATCTGCTGGTACATCAGCGGCTGGGTGCCACTTGGTTCGTCAGCTTCGTTGTGGCCGCGACGACGGTAGCAGACCAGGTCGATCACCACGTCACGCTTGAACTGCATGCGGTAGTCGATGGCCAGCTGGGTCACGAACATGACCGCTTCAGGGTCATCGCCGTTCACGTGCAGGATCGGCGCCTGGATCATCTTGGCAACGTCGGTGGCGTACTCGGTAGAACGCGAGTCCAGCGGGTTGCTGATGGTGAAGCCGACCTGGTTGTTGATCACGATGTGGATCGTGCCGCCAGTCTTGAAGCCGCGGGTCTGCGACATCTGGAAGGTTTCCAGGACCACGCCCTGACCTGCGAACGCAGCGTCACCGTGGATGGAAATCGGCAGTACTTTTTCGCCAGTGGCGTCGTTGCGGCGGTCTTGACGAGCGCGCACGGAACCTTCGACCACCGGGGAGACGATCTCGAGGTGCGACGGGTTGAACGCCATCGCCAGGTGAACTTCGCCACCTGCGGTCATCACGTTGGACGAGAAGCCCTGGTGGTACTTCACGTCACCGGAGCCCAGCTCGACCTTCTTCTTGCCTTCGAACTCGTCGAACAGCTCGCGCGGGTTCTTGCCGAAGGTGTTGACCAGGACGTTCAGACGGCCACGGTGGGCCATGCCGATCACGACTTCCTTGGTCCCGTAGGAACCGGAGCGCTGGATCAGCTCGTCGAGCATCGGGATCAGGCTTTCGCCGCCTTCCAGACCGAAACGCTTGGTGCCCGGGTACTTGGTGCCCAGGTACTTCTCCAGACCTTCTGCCGCGGTGACGCGCTCGAGCAGATGGCTCTGAATCTCGGCAGGGTAAGCTGGACGGCCACGCACGCTTTCGAGGCGCTGCATGAACCAGTTGCGCTGGTTGGAATCGACGATGTGCGTGAACTCGGCGCCGATGGTGCGGCAATATGTCTTCTGCAAAGCGTCGACGATTTCGCGTAGGCTCGCCTCCTCCTTGCCGATGAACAGGTCGCCGGCACGGAATGTGGTATCGAGGTCAGCGTTGGTCAAACCGTAATGGTTGATCGACAGGTCAGCTGGCGCAGTACGCTTCCACAAGCCCAGAGGATCGAGTTGCGCACCCTGATGGCCGCGCATACGGAATGCCTGGATCAGTCGCAGCACTTCGACTTGCTTCTTCTCGTGTTCGCTGCTCACGCTACCGGCGGAGACCGGTTGAGCGCGGCGCTGGTTTTTGCCCAGCAACACGAAATGATCGCGAACCGTAGAGTGCGATACATCGGTGGCAGCGCCGCCATCGGCTGGCAGCGTCTGAAAGTAGGTGCGCCATTCTTCTGGCACAGCGTTAGGGTCGTGCAGGTAGAGCTCGTAGAGCTCTTCCACATAGGCAGCGTTACCACCTGAAAGGTGGGCGCTGTTCCACATGCGCTGCATCACGCTTTCTTGCATGCTTGGTCACCCTCGGTTAGGGGACACCACCGGCGTGCACACCGTCGCAGGCTTGAACAGTCCATGCAGCGAATGTATCGAATCGCTGACTGTAGCAAGTCGCCAAGGATCACGCTGATAGCCCGGGTACCAGCCCGGATGCCCCTGCTGGTCTCATTTCTTCAAAATAAGAGCCGAAGCCATACGGCCACTGCTCAGGTTAAAACTACGGCGCCGGTTGAAGCCTGCGCCGCAGCGTTTACGGGTACAACATTTACAGATACATCGGTGCTACAGGTGCAACGAACTCAGACACCACTGGTCAGCAGCATGTGTCGAACGTGACCGATGGCCTTGGTCGGGTTAAGGCCTTTCGGGCAAACGTTGACGCAGTTCATGATCCCGCGGCAGCGGAACACGCTGAACGGATCATCCAGCGCAGCCAGACGCTCCTGGGTCTTGTTGTCGCGACTGTCAGCCAGGAAACGATAGGCTTGCAGGATCGCGGCCGGACCCAGGAACTTGTCAGGGTTCCACCAGAAGGACGGGCAGCTCGTGGAGCAGCAAGCGCACAGGATGCACTCGTACAGACCGTCCAGCTTCTCACGCTCTTCCGGCGACTGCAGACGCTCGATGGCCGGAGCCGGCGTGTCGTTCTGCAGGAATGGCTTCACCTTCTCGTACTGCTTGTAGAAGATGCTCATATCGACGACCAGGTCACGAATAACAGGCAGGCCAGGCAGCGGACGCACCACCAGCTTGTTGTTCTTGACCACGGCGGACAGCGGCGTGATGCACGCCAGGCCGTTCTTGCCGTTGATGTTCATGCCGTCGGAACCACAGACGCCTTCACGGCAGGAACGACGATAGGAGAAGCCCTCGTCCTGCTCCTTGATCAGCGCCAGTACGTCCAGGACCATCAGATCCTTGCCACCGGTATCCACGTCGAACACCTGGGTTTTAGGCGCCGAGTCGGTATCGGGGTTGTAACGATAAACTTCGACTTTCAACATAGCAGCCACCCTTAGTAAGTCCGTACTTTTGGTTCGAACGCCGGAACGGTCTTCGGCGCAAAGTTGACTGCACGCTTGGCAACCCGCTTTTCACCCGGGTAGTACAGGGTATGGCACAGCCAGTTGACGTCGTCGCGGTCTTCGAAGTCTTCACGGGCGTGGGCGCCGCGGGACTCGGTACGGGTATCGGCCGCGATGGCGGTCGCCTCAGCGACTTCCAGCAGGTTCTGCAACTCCAGCGCTTCGATACGCGCGGTGTTGAAGGCCTGGGACTTGTCGTTGATCTTCACGTTGGCGATACGTGCACGCAGTTGGGCCAGTTGCTCGATGCCCTTCTTCATGTATTCGCCGGTACGGAACACACCGAAGTAGTTCTGCATGCAGCTCTGCAGCTCGCGGCGCAGGGTGGCGACGTCTTCGCCATCGGCACGGGAGTTCAGGCTGTTCAGGCGGTTCAGTGCAACTTCGATGTCGGTGTCGCTGGCGTCGGCATATTCGATACCGTCGGTCAGCGCTTTTTCCAGGTGCAGGCCGGCAGCGCGACCGAATACCACCAGGTCGAGCAGCGAGTTGCCGCCCAGGCGGTTGGCACCGTGAACCGATACGCACGCCACTTCACCGACTGCGAACAGGCCAGGAATGACCTGGTCGTTGCCTTCGGCGTCCATGGTCATGGCCTGGCCGTGGATGTTGGTGGCAACGCCGCCCATCATGTAGTGGCAGGTTGGAACCACAGGAACCGGAGCAACTACCGGGTCAACGTGTGCGAAGGTCTTGGACAGCTCGCAGATGCCTGGCAGGCGGCTGTGCAGCACTTCCTCGCCCAGATGGTCGAGCTTGAGCATCACGTGGTCGCCGTTAGGGCCACAGCCGTTGCCGGCGATGATCTCTTTGACCATGGAACGTGCAACAACGTCACGACCTGCAAGGTCCTTGGCGTTCGGAGCATAACGCTCCATGAAACGCTCGCCGTGCTTGTTGATCAGGTAACCGCCTTCACCGCGGCAACCTTCGGTGACCAGTACACCTGCGCCGGCGATGCCGGTCGGGTGGAACTGCCACATTTCGATGTCCTGGACCGGAACGCCTGCACGCAGCGCCATGCCGATACCGTCACCGGTGTTGATCAGGGCGTTGGTGGTCGAGGCGTAGATACGGCCAGCACCGCCGGTGGCCAGTACAGTCGCCTTGGACTTGATGTACATGGTCTCGCCGGTTTCGATGCAGATCGCGATGACACCGACGAAGGCGCCTTCCGAGTTCTTCACCAGGTCGACAGCGTAGTACTCGTTCAGGAACGTGGTGCCCGCTTTCAGGTTGCCCTGATAGAGGGTGTGCAGCAGTGCGTGACCGGTACGGTCGGAGGCCGCGCAGGTACGTGCAGCCTGACCGCCTTTGCCGAAGTCCTTGGACTGGCCACCGAACGGACGCTGGTAGATACGGCCGGTTTCGGTACGCGAGAACGGCAGACCCATGTGGTCCAGTTCGAAGACCGCGGCAGGACCTTCCTGACACATGTATTCGATAGCGTCCTGGTCACCGATGTAGTCGGAACCCTTGACGGTATCGTACATGTGCCAGCGCCAGTCGTCGTTCGGGTCGGCCGAAGCGATGGCGCAGGTGATGCCGCCCTGGGCGGATACGGTGTGCGAGCGGGTCGGGAAGACCTTGGTGACTACGGCGGTCTTGTGGCCGCCCTGAGCCAGCTGCAAGGCAGCGCGCATGCCCGCACCGCCGCCACCGATGATGATGGCGTCGAAGGAGATTGTATTAATGCTAGCCATGAATCAGATACCCCAAAGAATCTGCACACCCCAGACGAAGTACGCGAACATCGCAACGCCGCATACAGCCTGGAACAGGAAACGCACAGTCAGCGCGGACTTGCCGAAACTCATCGGAGTCAGGTAGTCGGTCGCGATGGTCCACATGCCGACCCAGGCGTGAGCGCCGAGGGCAACGAGGGCCAGCAGACTGAAGATGCGCATCCCGACGTGGGAGAACAGAGCGTGCCACGTGGCATAGTCGATGCCAGGATGGACGACCAGGTACCCGATCAGGAAAATGAAATAAGCCGCGAGCACTACTGCGGAGACGCGCTGCGCCATCCAGTCGTAGAGGCCCGAACGAGACAGGTTCGTAACGCTGGTTACCATATCCAAACTCCCGCCAGAATGATCAGCACCACGGAGATGGCGATGATGATTTTCGAGCCCAGCTTTCCGCCTTCCAGCGTCTCACCGACACCCGTATCCATGATCAGGTGACGAACACCTGCCACAAGGTGATACAACAGGGCAGACAGAAGCCCCCATGCGATGAACTTGGCCAGCGGACTGGTCAAGGTCGCCTTCACATCGGCGAAGCCCTCTTCAGAACCCAGCGACTTGCTCAATGCCAGAAGCATGAAGAAGACGCCGACAAAGAGAATGATGCCGGAGATGCGATGAAGGATCGACGTGATCGCTGTGATGGGGAGTTTGATGGTCCTTAGGTCTAGGTTTACAGGTCGTTGGCTTTTCACGGCTTTTTTTCACACTGAAGAGCCCCTAACAATCAGGGCAAGTTGTTGGGAAGTGCACTGGTCAGGTACCCACTACCCAGGAAGTGACCAACCCCAGAAAACCGGGCCTGAAAGCCCCTGGCGGTCGGACGCCGAGTATAGACAGTTAGCCGCCTAATGACAACGCACCAGCCCTCCCCTAATGGCGGATTGCATTAGTGGAATAAAAGGCGTAAATGGCAGGTAATTTCGCGGAAAACCTCGGCTTAAAGCCTTCTGCCACAAGACTTTTGGCAAATTGACTTTAGAATTTATCTCACTATAGTGATGCGGGCCCTGCGTGGGGGGCCTGTCTGATGATTTGAAGCATAATTAGGAGGCCACATGGCTGACAAAAAAGCGCAGTTGATCATCGAGGGCGCTGCCCCCGTCGAGCTGCCCATTCTGACCGGCACAGTTGGTCCCGATGTAATCGACGTACGCGGCCTGACCGCCACCGGACGCTTCACATTCGACCCAGGCTTCATGTCGACCGCCTCTTGCGAATCCAAGATCACCTACATCGACGGTGATAACGGCATTCTGCTGCACCGTGGCTACCCGATCGAGCAACTGGCCGAGCAGTCCGACTACCTCGAAACCTGCTACCTGCTGCTCAACGGCGAACTGCCGACTGCCGAGCAGAAAGCCCAATTCGTCGTCACCGTGAAGAACCACACCATGGTGCACGAGCAGTTGAAGACCTTCTTCAACGGCTTCCGTCGTGATGCCCACCCGATGGCCGTCATGTGCGGCGTCGTCGGCGCCCTGTCGGCGTTCTACCACGACTCGCTGGACATCAATAACCCGCAGCACCGCGAAATCTCCGCGATCCGCCTGGTCGCCAAGATGCCGACCCTGGCCGCGATGGTCTACAAGTACTCCATGGGCCAGCCCATGATGTACCCGCGCAACGACCTGAGCTACGCGGAAAACTTCCTGCACATGATGTTCAACACGCCGTGCGAGATCAAACCGATCAGCCCGACGCTGGCCAAGGCCATGGACCGGATCTTCATCCTCCACGCCGACCACGAACAGAATGCCTCGACGTCCACCGTGCGCATGGCGGGCTCTTCGGGTGCCAACCCGTTCGCCTGTATCGCCGCCGGCATCGCTGCACTGTGGGGCCCTGCCCACGGCGGTGCGAACGAAGCCGTACTGACCATGCTCGATGAAATCGGCGATGTCTCGAACATCGACAAGTTCATCGCCAAGGCCAAGGACAAGAACGATCCGTTCAAGCTGATGGGCTTCGGTCACCGGGTCTACAAGAACCGCGACCCGCGCGCCACCGTGATGAAGCAGACCTGCGACGAAGTCCTGCGCGAGCTGGGCATCACCAACGACCCGCAGCTGGAACTGGCGATGCGCCTGGAAGAGATCGCCCTGACCGATCCGTACTTCATCGAGCGCTCGCTGTACCCGAACGTCGACTTCTACTCGGGCATCATCCTGAAGGCGATCGGCATTCCGACCAGCATGTTCACCGTGATCTTCGCCCTGGCGCGTACCGTCGGCTGGATCTCGCACTGGAAGGAAATGCTCTCCAGCCCGTACAAGATCGGCCGTCCGCGCCAACTGTACACCGGCGAAAAAGCTCGCGACATCGTGCCACTGGCCGAACGCAAGTAAGTTTCGAGCGACACAAAAAAGGCTGCCAGTGGCAGCCTTTTTTCATTCCCGCAGAAATTGTATCGGTCACCCGATCATTTCATCGCACGCTCCCTGAGCGCCTTGAGGGTGTTGAACGGCGCATCGACCACGAACTTGTTGGCCAGCCACGACGGCACGCTGCCACCTGGCTCGGTGTGCACCTGATAGGTCACTTCAGTCTCGTTCGGGCCCTTGGGCACCAGCTTCCAGAAGCCCTCCACCTGGGCGACGCGCACGAAGCCTTTCTCTTCAGGGATGTAGGTCGGCTGGCCCAGCAGGTTACGAGTCAGACTGCCATCAGTGCCTTCGACCGTGGTGATCTGCAGCACCGAATCACGAGGCGTCACCGGCCACGGGGTGTTGAACTGGGTGTAGGTCCAGGTCTTGTCGCCCTCATGCTTGAGCACCTTCTGCGACTTGCACTCGTGAACCCAGGCGCAGGCACCCGCCACATCCTCCTGCAGGCCGCGCAGCTTGGCGACACTGGCCTTGATGGTGGTCACGCCCTGATAGGCCTTGTACTGGGAGCCCGCGACGTCACTGAGAGAAACCTTGATGCCGTCCTCGTTCTTGGCGACCTTCCAGTCATCGGCCTGTGCAACCCCGGCGACCAGTACAGTCAAGCCCACTCCAAACGCAATCCGGTACAGCGAACCCATTGTCTTATTCCTTATTGTCTGCAGTTCAGGTGTCGTTTCAGATGCCTCGTTCGGCTCCCCTCCTCGCCCATCAGGCGACGGAAGTGGCCTGCTCCCACCACCCGATCAAGCGAATCGCTTCCTCGGAACTGCTGCCACAGACTTCCGGGTCGGCGGCGAACCCGCCGCACACCGCTGGCCGATCAGGCTGCCCGAAGATCAGGCAATACCTGTCATCCGAGAGCTGCACGCAGCGCACGCCGGCCGGCTTGCCCAAAGGCATGCCGGGAATCGGCGAGGATATCGAAGGCGCAATGCAGCAAGCGCCACAGCCCGGACGGCAATCCATGGAAACATCCTCTTGAGAGGCAGTGAAAGATGACAGGATCTTACCCGCTAAAACGCGCGTTTGAAAATGAAGGATTAAGGACCAACCGACGTCAGGTCACTGCTTGAATTTGAAGTCCAGCGCCGCGCCGTCCACTTCCTTGCGCGCCTCGTTGCGAAGCTGCAACTCCATTTCATTGCTCAACAACCGACCCTGCAACTGGAAGTCCGAATCACTGCCAGCATCGGGGAACATCTTCGGCAACAGCGGTTTGCCCCCGCCAGGCGTGGACTTGGCCTTGTTGCCCGCAGTGATCACGTTAGGCGGCGGCGTCAGCTGCTTGACCATGTCAGGCGGCAAGCTCAGGTCCAGAGCAGCCTTGGGCAGCCTGGTTTCCTTGACCACCTGAGAGGCAGGCTTGGTCTTGCTGGCAACCGGCGCACGGTTGGCCACGGCGGCATTATCCGCTTTGACCTTGGCGGATTTGGCATTCGCACTTGGGGTTTTCTGCTCCACGGCCGCAGCCTTGGCCGGGCTGGTGATCTTCTTCGCAGGGTTGGGCTTGACCGGATCCGGCTTGCTCGCCGCGACGACAGGCACCACCCCGACATTGGGCGCAAGGTGATGCACCACGTCCGCCGGCTTCTCCGGGGCGGCAGGCTGCTGCGGGACAGCCGCAGTAGCCTCAGGCTTGACCTCAGGCTTGACCTCAGGCGTGACAACGGGCGCCGCAGCAGGCGCGACAGGCGCGGCAGCGGTGACTTTGGGCGGTGGCGCAGGCGGTTTGTCAGCGTCACAGGCACTGAGCAATACCACCAACATCAATCCGGCACAGCGTAGTGAATTCATAAATCAAACGGCAGAAAAAAGGCAGGAGCCGATATGCTGGCTCTTTGCATGGCCGGTGACAAGTGAAGGACCTGTCAGCCGGCCTCTTGAGGGTGTGAAAAACGTTCAGCCTGCAGAGTTCACCAGGATTGACCGGCGTCCTGGCACAGCTGCTTGGCGAGCATGCCCAGGGTCATCAGCGCCCTCTCCGCTTCGCGGTTCCACGGCAACCCACAGTTTAGACGAATGCAGTGGTTGAACTGCTCTGTGTTGCTGAAAATCAGGCCCGGCGCCACGCTGATGCCCTGCTCCAGTGCGCGCACATGCAGTTCTTGGGTGTTCACCCGCCCCGGCAGACTGATCCAGAGGATGAAACCACCGGCAGGCCGGCTGATCTGCGTGCCTTCAGGGAACATCTGCTGCACCCCCAACTGGAACGCGCTGACGTTCTTGCGATGCTCCTGGCGGATGTAGCGCAGGTGCCGGTCATAGCCACCGTTCTCCAGGTAGGACGCCACCGCCATCTGCGTCACGCTGCACGCCGAATGGGTGCTGAAGGTCTGCAAACGCTGGATTTCCGCCTGATATTTGCCGGCAATCATCCAGCCGATGCGCACACCCGGGGACAGCGTCTTGGAAAAGCTCGAACAGTAGATGACCCGCCCCAGGCGATCGAAAGCCTTCAGCGCCTTGGTCTTGTTCTGCTCATACATCAATTCGCCGTAGATATCGTCTTCGATCACCTGGATGTCGAAGTCAGACGCCAGGCGCAGCAGTTGTTTCTGGCGCTCCTCGGGCATGGTGCTGCCCAGCGGATTACTCAGGCGCGAGGTCATCACCAGCGCCTTGATCGACCACTGGTTGGCAGCCAGCTGGAGTGCCTCAAGGCTGATGCCGGTGTTCGGATCGCTCGGGATCTCGATCACTTTCAGGCCCAGCAGGTCGGCCAACTGTAGCAAGCCGTAATACGTCGGCGATTCGGCGGCAATCAGGTCACCCGGACTGGTCAGCACCCGCAGCGACATCTGCAAGGCATCGACACAGCCGTGAGTGATCACCACTTCAGAGGGATCAACCACCACGCCTGCGTCGCGCATGCGGATCGCGACCTGGCGGCGCAGCGGCTCGAAACCGGGGCTGAACATGTAGTTGAACGCCCGCGGGCTCTGGAATCGCGTGACCTTGGCCAACTGCTGATGCAGCGCGCGCAGCGGCAGGTAGTCGATGTGCGGGACGGCTGCGCCAAAGGCGAACACCCCTTCACGGCGTGCTTCGACCAGCACCTGCTGGATGATGCTGGCGCGGGTGACCAGGCCGGGCCGCTCGACCCGAGCGATATCCGGGGTTGGCGCCGTCAGCGCGGGGGTCTGGTGAACGTAGTAGCCAGACTGCGGACGTGCTCGAATCAGCCCCTGGTCTTCGAGATTGGCGTAGGCCTGAAGCACCGTCGCATGGCTGACATTGAGCTGGGAGCTCATTTTTCGCACCGAAGGCACGCGCTCGCCTGGCTGGTATACACCCCGACGAATATCCTCAGCCAACTGCTGGGCGATACGTTGATACAGCAGAAGATTGGTCATTTCGCGTCCCTCGATTCCACTCTTTCACGGCCATTCTGAGCACAGGGCGGTGATCGACAGGAAAAGATCACCAGAACAGTTGATAAGTGTACGGGGACAGTTGATTCATCGGCTAGTCATACTTCAGTTTGATGAAAAATTTCATAAGGCAAATACGCCAAACAACCGGCCTTTCGCGCACAAAAAAGCCCGGCTTTTCGAAAAAAGCCGGGCTCGATGAAAAATAAATGTCAGCGAGCGGCGCTCAGCTTGCCTTTTTCATCCGAAAACACGATTTCGACGCGACGATTTTGCGCCCGGCCACGCTCCGAGGTGTTCACGTCCACCGGAAACTGATCGCCGTAACCCTCGACCTGAATGCGTTCGTCCTCGATGCCCAGATCGGACAGCACGTCGGCCACCGATTGCGCGCGATCGCGAGACAGTTGCAGGTTCTCCTGGCTGTCGCCGGTGCTGTCGGTGTAACCCTCGATGCGCACCACGCGCTTGGGGTTGAACTGCAGGAACTGCACGACCTTGAGCACCGTGCGATTGGCCGAGCTTTTCAGTTCGGCACGACCGGTGTCGAACAGCATGTCACCCAGGGTCATGACCAGGCCCCGCTCGTTCTGCTGGGTCGACAGGCTGATGAGCTGATCCTCCGCCCATTTGCCCTGCTGTTGGGCGCCGGCCAGCTTGGCTTCGCGCAATGCCAGTTGCAGGCGCTGGCGTTCAAGCTCAAGGCGGGCAAGCTTTTCCTGGTTGAGCAGCAACTGACTGTGCTCGGTGGCAATCGCACTGTAGCGACTGCTCAGATACGCGTAGTGACTCACATCATCACCACTGCCAATGTAGCTGGACAGCCGTTCGGCACGGCCCAGCAATTCACCGGCACGGATCACGTCCTTGGGCGCGCTGCGCAAGACGTTGGTGTCGTTCTTCACTTTCTGGAAATCGGCGCTGGCACCCTGCAACGCCTTCTCGCTGTTCTGATGGCCGGCGCAGCCGTACAGCCCGGCGCTGGTCAGCAACAGGCACACACTCAAGACCCGTGGAATACGATTCATTGTGCCGCCCCCAACTGCTTGCGCAGGCGTTCGAGGCGAGCGTTCACCTGGGCCAGTTGCTCGGCACTTTTTTCGGTCAGCACGCGAGCCTCTGCCAGACGCGCGTCCAGTTCGGCCTGTTCGGCCTGCATGCGGGCGTCCTTGTAGGATTTGTCGGCCATGTCGGCCTGGGCCTGGGTCAGCTTGGACTGCGCGGTGGCCATGTCCGGCTGATCGTCGGTGGCGCCGACCGCCGTAGCCTGGGCCACGGCCTGCTCGGTCAGTTTCAGTTGTTCGTTGGGAGCCGGATCGTTGGCGCAACCGAACAACGAAGCGAGCGCCATGGCGGCGAGTAAAGGTCTGGTTCTGAAAAGAAAGCTCAAAAAAACATTCCTACTGATGTGTGGCGCTGGTCGGCTGTTGCAGCTGGGCCTTCCATAGCTCCAGATTGCGGGTGACGGCTTCGTTCGAGCGACCGGAAGCTGCCAATTCTGTCATTTTTTTCGCCAGCTGTCCGCGCAACCAGGGGTCATTGCACGCCGAGTTGAACGACAGCGCCAGGTACAGCCCCGGCCTGTCCAGCGGCAGCGGTTGCGCCAGCAAATCCCTGGACATCCCCAGGGTCTGGGTCAACGCCATGCCGGCATATCGACCGGCCAGTACAAATTCGACCTGCCCCAGCATCAGCTTCTGAAAGGCCTGGGTCAGGTTCGGCTGTTTCTCCAGCGTCAGGTGATCCTTGATAGCGTTTTCAAACGCCGACGTCACCCGGGTCTTCTCGGAAATGGCGCCAGGATGACCTTGCAGATCGGCCAGGGAATTGAACGGCTGTGGCCGCCCGGCCCGGGTCCAGACCATGATCTCGTTTTGCGCGATGGGCGGATGAATGAAATCCAGAGACTCCAGTTCCGAAGATTTCAACGGCGTGTCGGCTAGCAGGTCCATTCGCCCGGTGCGCACCTCTTCCAGGGCCTGGCTGCGTTTGCCGGCGAACAGGAATTCGAGCTTGACCCCCATCTGCCCCGCCGCCTCCTTGAGCAGGTCGGCGTTGGCGCCCATCAGATGCACAGGGTCCTGCGGGTCGCGCCATAGATAGGGTGGCGCGTCCGGGCTGCCGGTCACGACCAGGCGCTCGCATTTGCCTGCCGCTACGACTGCCATCGATGGCAACAAGAACAGACCGGCAACCAGCGATGTCAGCGTGTGCCTGAGCGGCAACATGGTCACGTCCTTTTTTCAATTCAATAAAAAACCCGTTCACTCAAACTGAACGAAACACGGGGGATCAATGTTGCCGATGCCCAACGCTTTCGATCAGCCCGAAACGAACGGGTTCTCTTTATAAGTCAGGTGGCTGGATTAGACCAGCTTCTCCAACTCAGGCACTGCTTCGAACAGATCCGCCACCAGGCCGTAATCGGCCACCTGGAAGATCGGCGCTTCTTCGTCCTTGTTGATCGCAACGATCACTTTGGAGTCCTTCATGCCAGCCAGGTGCTGGATCGCGCCGGAGATACCGACGGCGATGTACAGCTGCGGCGCAACGATCTTGCCGGTCTGGCCGACCTGCATGTCGTTGGGCACGAAGCCTGCGTCCACCGCAGCGCGGGAGGCGCCGACGGCTGCGCCCAGCTTGTCGGCCAGGGCGTACAGGTGCTTGAAGTTGTCGCCGTTCTGCATGCCGCGACCGCCGGAGACGACGATCTTGGCAGCGGTCAGCTCAGGACGGTCGGACTTGGCCAGCTCTTCGCTGACGAAGGACGACTTGCCTGCATCGTGGGCGGCCGAAACAGCTTCAACGGCAGCGGAGCCGCCTTCAGCAGCAACAGGATCGAAGCCGGTGGCGCGAACGGTGATGACCTTGACGGCGGCCGACGACTGTACAGTCGCGATGGCGTTACCGGCGTAGATCGGACGCTTGAAGGTGTCAGCCGATTCAACCGAAATGATTTCGGAGATCTGGTCAACGTCCAGCTGGGCTGCAACGCGCGGCAGAATGTTCTTGCCGTTGGAGGTGGCAGCGGCCAAGACGTGGCTGTAGCCGGAAGCCAGCTCGGCCACCAGTGGCGCTACGTTTTCCGGCAGTTGGTGCGCGTAGGCCGCGTTGTCGGCGACCAGTACCTTGGCGACGCCTGCGATTTTCGCGGCGGCTTCACCGACAGCGCCCACGTTCTGGCCAGCGACCAGGACGTGAATGTCGCCACCGATCTTGGCGGCAGCGGCAACGGTGTTCAGGGTGGCGGGAGCGATCACGCCATTTTCGTGTTCAGCGATTACCAGGGTAGTCATCAGATCACCTTCGCTTCGTTTTTCAGTTTCTCGACCAGTTCAGCAACCGACTTGACCTTGATGCCTGCGCTGCGAGCAGCCGGGGCTTCGACTTTCAGGGTCTTGTTGGTGGAGGACGTGGACACACCCAAAGCGTCAGGCGTCAGCACTTCGAGAGGCTTCTTCTTGGCTTTCATGATGTTGGGCAGCGACGCGTAGCGTGGCTCGTTCAGGCGCAGGTCGGTGGTGACGATGGCCGGCAGGTTCAACGAAACGGTTTGCAGGCCGCCGTCGATTTCGCGGGTCACGGCAACCTTGTCGCCCGAGACTTCGACCTTGGAGGCGAAGGTGCCTTGAGCGTAACCGCTCAGGGCCGCCAGCATCTGGCCGGTCTGGTTGTTGTCGCTGTCGATCGCCTGCTTGCCGAGGATGACCAGCTGAGGCTGCTCTTTATCGACAACGGCCTTGAGCGCCTTGGCCACGGCCAGGGAAGTCAGCTCTTCAGCGGATTCGACGAGGATGGCGCGGTCGGCACCCAGTGCCAGTGCGGTACGCAGTTGCTCCTGAGCGGTGGCCGGGCCGATGGTAACGACGACGATCTCGGTCGCAACGCCTTTCTCTTTCAGGCGAACGGCCTCTTCCACGGCGATTTCGCAGAAAGGGTTCATCGACATTTTGACGTTAGCGAGATCGACGCCGGAGTTGTCCGCTTTGACGCGAACCTTGACGTTGTAGTCGACCACTCGTTTGACAGCTACAAGAACCTTCATGGATTCCTCGTTACTCTCCGGTGAAAAGAAAATCGCCCGGCCCTGCCCGGCGATGGGTACACGTCAGTGTAAAGAACACCTTTGAAAACAGCGTATTCGTCGTTGCTTAAGGGTGAGTTCGGCAAAAAACAACCGCTCGACCCGCGCAATCCAAGCCAGCGCCCGACCATGCGTGTAAACTGCACACCGCCTGCATCGCCCCTGTAAACGGGTGATCGGGCGGGTTTGCAACACGGCACCCGCGCAGCTTTCAGAGGTATTCCATTGGCCAACGGCCAGCCTACGGCGAGCGCAAAACCGCCCGTATCTTGACCGGAACACCTATTCGGGTCAATACGACAAAAACGCCAGTCACAAGTCGTGTCCCTATGTTTTATCAGGGTTTCAGCCATTTCAAACAAACGTTTGTATTGGACCTGCAAGGTGGTGTAGATATAATGCGCCCCTTTGAGATGACACTTGGGTGACAACGCCCCCAGGTGCCAGTTTTTAGCTACCTATAAAAAAATACCGTTGAGCCTTGATCAGGAGAGAGTCAGTGGAACGCGAATTTATGGAGTTCGACGTCGTCATCGTCGGCGCCGGCCCTGCCGGTCTGTCCGCCGCATGCCGTCTGAAACAGAAGGCCGCCGAAGCTGGCCAGGAAATCAGCGTCTGCGTGGTGGAAAAAGGCTCCGAAGTCGGCGCCCACATCCTCTCCGGTGCAGTGTTCGAACCTCGCGCGCTGAACGAGCTGTTCCCTGACTGGAAAGAACTGGGCGCACCGCTCAACACGCCTGTCAAAGGCGACGACATCTATGTGCTGACCAGCAGCGAAGCCGGTACCAAGGTGCCGGGCATGTTCGTGCCCAAGACCATGCACAACGAAGGCAACTACATCATTTCCCTGGGCAACCTGTGCCGCTGGCTGGCACAGCAGGCCGAGAACCTGGGCGTCGAGATCTACCCGGGCTTCGCCGCCCAGGAAGCGCTGATCGATGAGAATGGCGTGGTGCGCGGGATCGTCACCGGTGACATGGGCGTGGATCGCGAAGGCAACCCCAAAGACGGCATGTACACCCCCGGCATGGAACTGCGCGGCAAGTACACCCTGTTCGCCGAAGGCTGCCGTGGCCACATCGGCAAGCAGCTGATCAAGCGCTTCAACCTGGACAGCGAAGCCGACGCCCAGCATTACGGCATTGGCCTGAAGGAAATCTGGGAAATCGACCCGGCCAAGCACCAGCAAGGCCTGGTGGTGCACACCGCCGGCTGGCCGCTGGACGTGATGGGCACCGAGAACACCGGGGGCTCTTTCCTTTATCACCTGGAAAACAACCAGGTGGTGGTCGGCCTGATCGTCGACCTGTCCTACGCCAACCCATACCTGTCGCCGTTCGACGAGTTCCAGCGCCTCAAGCATCACCCGATCCTCAAGCAGTACCTGGAAGGCGGCAAGCGCGTCAGCTACGGCGCCCGTGCCATCTGCAAGGGCGGCCTGAACTCGCTGCCGAAGATGGTCTTCCCCGGCGGCGCGCTGATCGGCTGCGACCTGGGCACCCTGAACTTCGCCAAGATCAAGGGCAGCCACACTGCGATGAAATCCGGCATGCTGGCCGCTGACTCGGTGGCCGATGCGTTGCTGGCCGGCAGCGAAGGCGGCGACGCGCTGAACACCTACGTCGAGGCCTTCAAGGGCAGCTGGCTGCATGAAGAACTGTTCGCCAGCCGCAACTTCGGCGCGGCGATCCACAAGTTCGGCCCGGTGCTGGGCGGTGCGTTCAACTTCATCGACCAGAACCTGTTCGGCGGCAAGATCCCGTTCACCCTGCACGACAACAAGCCTGACTACGCGTGCATGAAGCTGGCAGCCGATTCGAAGAAGATCGACTACCCCAAACCGGACGGCAAGCTGAGCTTCGACAAACTGAGTTCGGTGTTCATCTCGGGCACCAACCATGAAGAAGAGCAGCCGTGCCATCTCAAGCTCAAGGACCCGAGCATTCCGATCAACGTCAACCTGCCCAAGTACGACGAACCGGCACAGCGCTACTGCCCGGCCGGCGTGTATGAGGTGGTGACCCAGGAAGACGGCGCCAAGCGCTTCCAGATCAACGCCCAGAACTGCGTGCACTGCAAGACCTGCGACATCAAGGACCCTTCGCAGAACATCACCTGGGTGACCCCGGAAGGTGCGGGCGGGCCGACTTACCCGAATATGTAATGCCTACCTATCCCGTAGCAGCACGGCTTGCCGGCGGGGGCGTCCTTGAAATCGAGATCGGAAGAG
>NZ_JANHKS010000050.1 GCF_028682175.1 Pseudomonas putida
ATCTCAAGTACGCCCCCGCCGGCAAGCCGTGCTGCTACGGTCAGACCCGCACATGTCAGATCGGATTCGGGCAATCGATGAACAGGTGTTCAAGGGCAAAGCGTCGCGCCAGATAATCGCCCAGGGCCTGAACGCCGTAGCGCTCGGTCGCATGGTGCCCGGCTGCAATAAAGCTGATGTCGTTCTCGCGGGCGCTGTGGAAAGTCTGCTCGGACGCCTCGCCGCTGAGGAAAAGATCGACCCCGGCCGCAATCGCCTGGTCGATGTACCCCTGCCCGCCTCCAGTGCACCAGCCCACCCGACGAATCACCTCGCTGCCTTCTATAAGCAGCGGCTCGCGACCCAGGGCACTTTGCACGCGGTGGGCGAAGTCGCGGGGTGTCATGGGCTCCGACAGCGATCCCACCAGGCCGATGATGCGAGGGTTCTCCGGGTCCAGCGGTCCCTCGACGGTGATTTCCAGTTGCCGCGCCAATTGCACGTTATTGCCGACCTCCGGGTGCAGATCCAGCGGCAGGTGATAGGCCAGCAGGCTGATGTCGTGCTTGAGCAGGGTCTTGAGACGGCGCTGTTTCATGCCGGTGATGCAGGGGTTCTCACCTTTCCAGAAGTAACCGTGGTGGACCAGGATCAGGTCCGCATTGGCCTCTACCGCCGCGTCCAGCAAGGCCTGGCTTGCCGTCACGCCGGAAACGATCCGGCTCACCTGCGGACGCCCCTCGACCTGCAGACCATTGGGGCAATAGTCCTGAACGCGAGCGCTCCCCAGGTAGCGGTCCGCTTCGTCGACCAGAGTGCTCAGGGCAACAGCCATAAAAGTCTCCTAAATATGCAGTTCAGACCGCACAGGTCCTCGTATAATGCCCGCCATTATGGCGCAGACAAGCCCGTTCGACGGTTCGAATGTTCTGCGTATCAACCTTCAGGACTCTGCTAAATGTTCAAAGCGCTGCGTTTTCTCGGCTGGCCATTGCTTGCTGGTGTGCTTATCGCTTTATTGATTATCCAGCGCTATCCGCAGTGGGTCGGCCTGCCCAGCCAGGACGTCAACCTGCAGCAGGCGCCCCAGACCGCCCTGATCCAGCAGGGCCCGGTCTCCTACGCTGACGCGGTGAGCAGCGCGGCGCCTGCGGTGGCCAACCTGTACACGACCAAGATGGTCAACAACAAGCCTAACCATCCGTTGTTCGAAGACCCGCAATTCCGTCGTTTCTTCGGCGATAACCTGCCCAAGCAGCGGCGCATGGAGTCAAGCCTCGGTTCGGCGGTCATCATGAGCCCGGAAGGCTATCTGCTGACCAACAACCACGTGACGTCCGGCGCCGACCAGATCGTGGTGGCGCTCAAGGACGGTCGCGAAACCATCGCACGCATCATCGGCAGCGACCCGGAAACCGACCTGGCGGTGCTGAAGATCGACCTGAAGAACCTGCCGTCGATCACCCTCGGCAGCTCCGACAGCATCCGCATCGGCGACGTCGCGCTGGCCATCGGCAACCCGTTCGGCGTCGGCCAGACCGTCACCATGGGCATCATCAGCGCGACGGGCCGCAATCAGCTCGGCCTGAACACCTATGAAGATTTCATCCAGACCGATGCCGCCATCAACCCCGGCAACTCGGGCGGCGCGCTGGTGGACGCCAACGGCAACCTGACCGGGATCAACACGGCGATCTTCTCCAAATCCGGTGGCTCCCAGGGCATCGGCTTCGCGATCCCGACCAAGCTCGCGCTGGAGGTGATGAAGTCGATCATCGAGCATGGCCAGGTGATTCGTGGCTGGCTGGGTATCGAAGTACAGCCTTTGACCCAGGAGCTGGCTGAGTCCTTCGGCCTGAAAGACCGCCCCGGCATCGTGGTGGCCGGTATCTTCCGCGACGGCCCGGCGCAAAAGGCCGGTTTGCAGTTGGGTGACGTGATCCTGAGCATCAACGGCGAACCGGCCGGCGATGGTCGCAAATCGATGAACCAGGTGGCACGCACCAAGCCGTCTGAGAAGATCGCGATTCAGGTGATGCGTAACGGCAAGGAATTGAAGTTGATAGCAGAAGTGGGCCTGCGCCCACCGCAAACCCCGGCGCCTGCGGCGGAGGATTGATTCACAGCCATGAAAAAACCGCCGTTAAGGCGGTTTTTTCATGCGGGCAATAAATGCTTAGAGATCGCCCAACGCATCCACCAGCGCCTGATTCTGCTCTGGCGTGCCGATGGTGATGCGCAGGAATTGCGCAATGCGTTCCTGCTTGAAGTGACGCACGATCACGCCCTGCTCCCGCACCTTGGCGGCAAGGCCCGCTGCGTCGTGTTTCGGGTGCCGGGCGAAGATGAAGTTCGCCGCCGATGGCAAGACTTCGAAGCCTTTGCCTTCCAGTTGCGCCACCAGCTTCTCGCGGCTGTCGATCACCAGCTGGCAGGTCTTCTCGAAGTACTCGCGGTCATCGAACGCCGCAGCCGCACCGACGATGGCCATGCGGTCCAGCGGGTAGGAGTTGAAGCTGTTCTTCACCCGTTCCAGCGCTTCGATCAGGTCCGGATGCCCCACCGCCAGGCCAACGCGCAAGCCCGCCAGCGAGCGGGACTTGGACAGGGTCTGGGTCACCAGCAGGTTCGGATAACGATCCACCAGGGTGATTGCAGTCTCGCCACCAAAGTCGATGTAGGCCTCATCCACGATGACCACCGAATCCGGGTTGGCGGCCAGGATCTGCTCGACCGCCTCCAGCGCCATCAAACAGCCGGTCGGCGCGTTGGGGTTCGGGAAGATGACGCCGCCGTTGGGACGCTTGTAGTCCTCGACGCAAATCTGGAACTGTTCGTCCAGCGGCACCATTTCGTAGTCCACGCCATACAGGCCGCAGTACACCGGGTAGAAGCTGTAGCTGATGTCCGGGAACAACAGCGGTTTGTCCTTCAGGAAAAACGCGTGGTAGGCGTGGGCCAGCACCTCATCGGAACCGTTGCCGAGGAACACACGGTTGGCCTCGACGCCGTAGTAACGCGCGACCGACTGCTTGAGCAGGTCGCTGTTGGGGTCCGGGTACAGGCGCAGGTTGTCATTGACCTCGGCGCGCATCGCCTCGATCGCCTTGGGCGACGGGCCGTAGGGGTTCTCGTTGGTGTTCAGCTTCACAAGCTTGGTCAGCTTGGGTTGTTCGCCCGGCACGTAAGGCACGAGGTCACGGACAAAAGGACTCCAGAACTTGCTCATGCTCACTTGCCTTCCTGTTGGTTATCTTTGATCCGGTACTCGGCGCTGCGGGCGTGGGCGGTCAGCGACTCGCCGCGGGCCAGCACCGACGCCGTCTTGCCCAGCTCCGATGCACCCTGCTCGGAGCAGAAGATGATCGAAGAGCGTTTCTGGAAGTCATAGACCCCCAGCGGCGAGGAGAAGCGCGCAGTGCCGGACGTCGGCAGCACGTGGTTGGGGCCCGCGCAGTAGTCGCCCAGGGCTTCCGAGGTGTGACGGCCCATGAAGATCGCACCGGCGTGGCGAATCTGTGGCAGCCAGGCGTCAGGATCGGCAACCGAGAGTTCCAGGTGCTCCGGCGCAATGCGGTTGGCGACTTCGATGGCCTGATTCATGTCCGCCACCTTGATCAGGGCACCGCGACCGTTGATCGAGGTGTTGATGATCTCGGCGCGCTCCATGGTCGGCATCAGCCTGGCGATGCTCGCCGCAACCTTGTCGAGGAACTCGGCATCGGGGCTGACCAGAATCGCCTGGGCGTCTTCGTCGTGCTCGGCCTGGGAAAACAGGTCCATGGCGATCCAGTCCGGATCGGTCTGGCCGTCGCAGACCACGAGGATTTCCGAAGGACCGGCAATCATGTCGATGCCGACCTGACCAAACACGTGACGCTTGGCCGTGGCCACATAGATGTTGCCGGGACCTACGACCTTGTCCACCTGCGGCACGCTTTCGGTGCCGTAGGCCAGGGCCGCGACAGCCTGGGCGCCACCGATGGTGAACACCCGGTCAACGCCAGCGATGCAGGCAGCGGCCAGCACCAGTTCGTTGATCTCGCCGCGCGGAGTCGGCACGACCATGACGACTTCGCCGACGCCCGCCACCTTGGCCGGAATCGCGTTCATCAGTACCGAAGACGGGTACGACGCCTTGCCGCCCGGCACGTACAGGCCGGCGCGATCCAGCGGGGTGACCTTCTGGCCCAGCACGGTGCCGTCGGCTTCGGTGTAGCTCCAGGAATCCTGTTTCTGCCGTTCGTGGTAGCTGCGCACGCGGTCAGCGGCCTTTTCCAGGGCCTGGCGCTGAGCGGGGGTGATGCGGGTCAGGGCCAGTTCCAGGCGCTCGCGCGGCAGGATCAGGTCAGACATGGACGCCACCTGCAGGCCGTCGAAACGCTGGGTGTACTCAACCAGTGCCGCATCGCCGCGCTCGCGCACGTTCTTGATGATGTCCAGCACACGCTGATTGACCGAGTCGTCAGACACACTCTCCCAGCTCAGCAGATGAGCCAGATGTCGGGCGAAATCCGGGTCAGCAGCGTTGAGTCGGCGAATGGTGTTTGAAGTGGTCATAGCGTGAGCCTCAATAAATGGCAATTTCTCAGGAGCCTTGAATGCAAAGGCAGGAGCCTAAGCTACCAAGCCATCCGCGCAGGCACCTGAGAAATTTGGCTATGACACGGATAGCTGGGCGCAACGTCGTGTAACGTCGCGCGAATCAGTCAGCCGCGGTGTCGCGACTCCACTGCTGTACGAAGGGTGTCGATCAGCGACTGGATACGGGCGTGCTGCATCTTCATCGATGCCTTGTTCACCACCAGGCGCGAACTGATGTGAGCGATCAGTTCCTGAGGTTCGAGACCGTTGGCACGCAGGGTGTTGCCGGTGTCGACTACGTCGATGATCTTGTCGGCCAGGCCCACCAGCGGCGCCAGCTCCATGGAGCCGTACAGCTTGATGATATCGACCTGACGACCTTGTTCTGCGTAATAACGCTTGGCAACGTTGACGAACTTGGTCGCCACGCGCAAACGGCCGCGAGGCTCGGCAGCGCCAACGGCACCTGCGGTCATCAGCTTGCACTGGGCAATCTGCAGATCCAGTGGCTCGTACAGGCCCTGGCCGCCGTATTCCATCAGGACGTCCTTGCCCGCCACACCGAGGTCAGCCGCGCCGTGCTCGACATAGGTCGGCACATCGGTCGCACGCACGATCAGCAGACGCACGTCTTCCTGAGTCGTGGGGATGATCAACTTGCGGCTCTTGTCCGGATTCTCGGTCGGCACGATGCCCGCAGCAGCGAGGAGCGGCAGGGTGTCGTCAAGGATTCGGCCCTTGGACAGTGCGATGGTCAACATGGGAAACGTCAGTCCTTATCAGCAAGCGCGAGCCGGGAAGCAATGGGCGCCCGACAATCTTCAAGTCGGAACCGCAGGACTCGAAGCGAAACGATTCAATGGGTCAAGCCTTGAGCTGGCTTGCCCGCCGCCCGTGCCGAATCTGCACGGGCGACGGCAAGCCTGAGAGACTGTTAGCCCGGTACGCGACGGATTTTCGCGCCCAGCATCTGCAGTTTCTCTTCGATGCACTCGTAACCACGGTCGATGTGGTAGATGCGGTCGATCAATGTGTCGCCCTGGGCCACCAGCGCCGACAGCACGAGGCTGGCCGATGCACGCAGGTCGGTCGCCATGACTGGCGCGCCCTTGAGCTTCTCGCAGCCAGTGACGATGGCCGTGTTGCCTTCGACCTGGATCTGCGCGCCCATGCGGTGCATTTCATACACGTGCATGAAGCGGTTTTCAAAGATCGTCTCGATGATCGCGCCAGTGCCTTCGGCGATGGCGTTCAGCGAGATGAACTGCGCCTGCATGTCGGTCGGGAACGCCGGGTACGGAGCGGTGCGCAGGTTCACGGCCTTCGGACGCTTGCCGTGCATGTTCAGCTCGATCCAGTCCTCACCGGTGGTGATTTCGGCGCCAGCTTCACGCAGTTTTTCCAGAACGGCTTCGAGAATGGTCGGATCGGTGTCCTTGACCTTGACGCGGCCACCGGTCACGGCAGCGGCGACCAGGTAGGTGCCGGTCTCGATGCGGTCAGGCATGACGCGGTAGGTCGCCTTGCCCAGACGCTCGACGCCTTCGATGGTGATGGTGTCGGTGCCAGCACCGGAAACCTTGCCACCCATGGCGTTGATGAAGTTTGCCAGGTCGACGACTTCAGGCTCGCGAGCGGCGTTCTGCAGCACGCTGCGACCACGGGCCAGCGCGGCGGCCATCATGATGTTTTCGGTACCGGTCACGCTGACGGTGTCGAAGAAGAAGTGCGCGCCACGCAGGCCGCCTTCCGGCGCCTTGGCCTTGATGTAGCCGCCTTCGACTTCGATGATCGCGCCCATGGCTTCCAGGCCACGGATGTGCAGGTCGACCGGACGCGAACCGATGGCGCAACCGCCAGGCAGTGCGACTTCGGCTTCACCGAAGCGGGCAACCATCGGACCCAGTACCAGGATCGAGGCGCGCATGGTTTTCACCAGCTCGTACGGCGCGACCAGGGTCTTGATGGTGCGAGGATCGATCTCGACGCTGAGTTTCTCGTCGATGATCGGCTCGATGCCCATGCGGCCGAACAGCTCGATCATGGTGGTGATGTCGTGCAGGTGCGGCAGGTTCTGGACCGTCACCGGCCCATCGGCCAGCAGGGTTGCAGCAAGAATCGGCAGGGCAGAGTTCTTCGCCCCGGAAATGCGGATTTCGCCATCAAGACGAACGCCGCCAGTAATAATCAGTTTATCCATTGGAATCTCGACGCCAATTAGGCTCAGGTGCGCTCGGCCCATGCAGCGCGGCTGAAAAATTTCATGGTGACCGCGTGGATGCTGCCATCGGCGATCCATGGGTTCAAATGCGTGTAGATCTGCTGCTGGCGCTTGACCGGACTTAGTGTAGCCAGTTCATCGCTGATAACGTTCAGCTGGAAGTTGCAGCCTTCGCCTTCAACTTCGACCTGGATCTCTGGCAGCTTACCTTCAAGGAAGCTCTTAACTTCTACGGCCTGCATGCTTAACCTCAATCGGCGCCCTGTGCGCGCGGGTCGGCCATGATACAAAAAAGCCCTCTCGTTGCGAACCCTGCTTTACCAGGTGCCGGACGAGGGGCTTGATCGATGATAGCAATCAATGTTGTTCGAACAGCTCGGTCAGACCCGATACCTGTGCGATTTCTCTCATGTCTTCGGGCAGCGCACGAACGCTGACTGACTTGCCGGCCGCCTGGGCGTCACGCATGAACGCCAGCAGCAGGGCCAGGCCCACGCTGCTGGATTTCTGCACGGCGGAGCAGTCGAGCACCAGCGCCGGTGAATCACTGGCCTTGATCAACTCGGCACCCTGCTTGCGCAGCGCGGGGCCGGTACGGTAGTCGAGCACGCCGAACAGCTTGAGCTCGCTGCTGCCGACGGCCGTCACACAGGCTTCAGTCATTTGACGACCTTGTCAGGCGAGTTCTCGGTCTCCTGCTTGGCCTTGGCGACTTCGCCGGCCCAGCCATCGATTGTCTTGTCCAGGTTGTTGCCGTTGCGCTGCATGGCATCGGCGAACTGATCGCGGAACAGCTTGCCGATGTTGATGCCGTTGATGATCACGTTGCGCACTTTCCACTCGTCATTGATTTTGACCAGTGTGTAGGACACAGGGTAAACGGCGCCGTTGTTGCCCTTGACCGACATGTCGACCGAGGTGCGGTCGGCGCCCTCTTCCTTGGCCGGAGCCACGGTGATGCCCTGGTTGTTGTACTCGAGCAGTGCGTTGCCATAGAACTGGATCAGGCTGCGCTTGAAGTTTTCCTGGAAGCGCTGCATCTGGGCCGGGGTGGCGTTGCGCGAATACTTGACGGTCATGATGCTCTTGGAAATGCCGTCAGCATCGATGACCGGCCCGACGATGCCGTTGAGCGCGTCGTAGAAGGCCTGCGGGTTGGTCTTGTAGCTTTCCTTGTTCGCGGCAAGGTCGGCCAGCAGTTGCTTGGTGGTGTTGTCGACAAGGTCATGGGCCGACGATGTCGTCGCTGCCGCGTTGGCAAACAGAGGCAGGGCAGCCAGCAGCACCAGAAGGCCACGGCGCAGAATCGAGATCATGAAAAAACTCCTCATTTGGCGTCTTTACCCACGGAATTGAGCAGGAATTTACCGATCAGGTCCTCGAGCACCAGGGACGACTGCGTGTCGTGAATGGTGCCGCCGTCTTTCAACAGCTTGTCATCGCCACCGACGCTGATGCCGACGTATTTCTCGCCCAGCAAGCCTGCAGTGAGAATAGAAGCCGTGGAGTCCGAAGGCAGATTATTCACGCGCTTGTCCACTTCCATGGTCACGCGACCGGTGAAGGTGTCGTGGTCCAGATCGATTGCAGTGACCTTGCCGATGGTCACACCGGCCATGGTCACCTTCGCTCTGACAGTCAAACCGGCGATATTGTCGAAATTTGCGTAAAGTTTATAGCTGTCGGCTGTCGTGCTGGCGGAGAGACCGCTGACGCGCAGGGCCAGCAGGAGCAAGGCCAGGATGCCAGCCAGCAGGAACAGGCCGACACCGGTTTCGAGGGCGCGGTTTTGCATCAGAAGTCTCCAAACATCAAGGCGGTCAAAATAAAGTCCAGGCCCAATACGGCCAACGAGGCGTAGACCACGGTCTTGGTCGTGGCGCGACTGATCCCCTCAGATGTGGGCTCGCAGTCATAGCCTTGAAACACGGCAATCCAGGTGACCACAAAAGCAAAGACAACGCTTTTGATCACACCGTTGATGACATCATTGGGGAAGGAAACGCTGTTCTGCATGTTCGCCCAGAACGAGCCTTCGTAGACGCCCAGCCAGTCGACAGCCACCCACGAACCACCCCAGATACCCACCACACTGAAAATGATGGCGAGCACCGGCAGCGAAATGAAGCCGGCCCACAGGCGGGGCGCGACGATGTATTTGAGGGGGTCCACGCCGATCATTTCAAGGCTGGACAACTGCTCGGTGGATTTCATGTTGCCGATTTCGGCGGTCAGCGCCGAGCCGGCACGACCGGCGAACAGCAGCGCGGTCACCACCGGCCCCAGTTCACGCAGCAGCGTCAGGGCAACCATCTGCCCGACGGCCTGCTCGGAGCCGTACTTGGCCAGGATGCTGAAACCCTGCAGGGCCAATACCATGCCGATGAACACGCCGGACACGACGATGATCGCCAGCGACATGACGCCCACCGAGTAGAGCTGGCGAACCAGCAACTGGAAACCGCCGCCGATCCCGCCTCGCCCCAGCAAGGCATGGACCAGAAAAATCCCCGAACGCCCCAGTACCGCAACTATGTCGATCGCCGAACGCCCCATCAGGCGTACACGATCCATCAATGACTTTCTGCGCATCAGCGCTTCCCCAAAAGATCTTCGCGATAATCCGGTGCCGGATAGTGAAATGGCACAGGGCCGTCTGGATCCCCTGTCATGAACTGGCGAATGCGCGGGTTGTCCGACTGCATCAATTCCTGCGGCGTGCCCTGCCCCAGCACCTGACCGTCCCCGACCACATACAGATAGTCGGCGATGCTGGCAGTTTCGGCCAGGTCGTGGGAAACCACGACACTGGTGATGCCCAGTGCATCGTTGAGCAGGCGGATCAGGCGCACCAGTACGCCCATGGCGATCGGGTCCTGTCCCACGAAGGGCTCGTCATACATGAGGATCTGCGGATCCAGTGCAATGGCCCGGGCCAGCGCCACGCGGCGCTTCATGCCCCCGGAGAGCTCGTCGGGCATCAGCTCGACGGCACCGCGCAACCCGACCGCCTGCAATTTGAGCAGGACGATATCGCGGATCATGTCTTCGGGAAGCTGGGTATGAACCCGCAGCGGAAAGGCCACGTTTTCGAAAACGTCGAGATCGGTGAACAGCGCACCGCTCTGGAACAGGACCCCCATCTGCTTGCGCGCATCGAACAGATCGCTGCGCGAGAGCTTTGGCAGGTTCTGGCCGTTGACCCAGACTTCACCGCTGGCCGGGCGCAGTTGCGCACCCATCAGCCGCAGCAGAGTGGTCTTGCCACTGCCCGACGGCCCCATGATGCCGGTGACTTTGCCCCGGGGGATGCGGATGTCGACATTATTGAAGATGCTGCGCGTACCGCGTTTGAAGGACACACCCTTCAATTCGACCGCGTAGGCGTTATCGGCACTCATCTAAACTCCTTGCGATGCAGCCTCTCTCTCAGATGCTGCGTCCTTGAAGAACGACACACTGTCTGGGGGGGCCGAACAAGCGGCGAACTATACCACCGCTGTCGTACGCAGCCAAAGCTCCAACATTACAAGGCGTTAAAGGCAGCGCAAACGGCGGTTGCAGTGCAAATTTCCTGCAACACTCCTGCCCTGGGCGGTGCAGGAACTGACGGACAGGCACTTTGAATAAACAAACATCCGCAATGAAGCGTGAGGCTTTTCAACATTGTCGCTATAATCCCCGCCTTTTCAGCAGACCGATCCTCTCCAGACATGACCGACGCCCGCGACCTGATCCAATCGGCACAATGCACCATCCGCCTTGAAATAGAGGCCGTGGAGGGTTTGCTCGCGCACATCGATAGCGATTTCGTCAGTGCGTGCCAGATGATCTTGGCCAGCAAAGGGCGGGTTGTGGTGGTCGGGATGGGCAAGTCAGGGCACATCGGCAAGAAGATCGCCGCGACCCTGGCCAGCACCGGCACCCCGGCGTTTTTCGTGCACCCGGCCGAAGCCAGCCATGGCGACATGGGCATGATCACCGCCGACGACATCATCCTGGCCCTGTCGAACTCGGGCACGACCAACGAAATCGTGACCCTGCTGCCGCTCATCAAGCGCCTGGGCATCAAGCTCATCAGCCTGACCGGCAACCCCGAGTCGACGCTGGCCAAGGCGGCGGACGTGAACCTCAATGCCCGGGTCGAGAAAGAAGCCTGCCCGCTGAACCTGGCCCCGACCTCCTCGACCACGGCGGCACTGGTCATGGGCGACGCACTGGCAGTGGCCCTGCTCGACGCACGCGGTTTTACCGCCGAAGATTTCGCCTTCTCCCATCCAGGTGGCGCCCTTGGCCGCCGCCTGCTGCTCAAGGTCGAGCACGTTATGCACACCGGTGGCGAGCTGCCTGTGGTGGCGCGCGGAACCCTGCTGCGCGACTCGCTGATGGAAATGACCCGCAAGGGCCTGGGCATGACCGCCATCGTCGAGACCGACGGACGCCTGGCCGGGATCTTCACCGACGGCGACTTGCGCCGTACGCTGGACCGCCCCATCGATATTCGCCTGGCAACTATCGACGAAGTGATGACCGTGCACGGCAAGACCGTCCGCCCGGACATGCTCGCGGCACAAGCCCTTAAAATCATGGAAGACAACAAGATCAGCGCGCTGATCGTGGTGGATGAAACCGACCGTCCGGTGGGCGCCTTCAACCTCCAGGACCTGCTGCGCGCGGGAGTCATGTAAATGAGCGGTGATATGAACGACCTGATGCAACGCGGCAAACAGATCAAGCTGGCAGTGTTCGATGTCGATGGCGTCCTCACTGACGGTCGCCTTTACTTCCTTGAAGACGGCAGCGAGTTCAAGACCTTCAACACCCTGGACGGTCAAGGCATCAAGATGCTGATCAATTCCGGCGTGACCACCGCTATCATCAGCGGTCGCAAGACCCCGGTCGTCGAGCGTCGCGCCAAAAACCTGGGCATCGCCCATCTGTACCAGGGCCGTGAAGACAAGCTGGTGGTGCTCGATGAACTGCTGGCGCAATTGAACCTGAGCTATGAACAGGTTGCCTATCTGGGTGACGACCTGCCCGACCTGCCGGTGATTCGCCGGGTGGGCCTGGGCATGGCCGTGGCCAACGCCGCAGGTTTCGTGCGCGAGCATGCACACGGCGTTACCCGGGCACGGGGCGGCGAAGGCGCTGCCCGGGAATTCTGCGAGCTGATCCTGAACGCCCAGGGCAACCTCGAAGCGGCCCACGCCGCCTACTTATAGAAGCGTACTTATGCTGAGCAAAAGATTTCGCACATTTCTGATCTTCGGTGCACTGGGACTGCTGCTTGCAGCGGCCGGCTACTGGAACATCAGCCCGGAAAGCTTCATGGACCAGCCAAAGGTCGCCGTGGACGAGAGCGCCATCGACTACTATGCGATGAACGCCCACAGCATCCAGTACCTGCCCGACGGCACCCAGCAGTACGACCTGACGGCGGACAAGGTCGAGCACCTGAAGGCTACCGACGTGACCCTGATGACCACCCCGGTGCTGCAGATGTACCGTGGCACCGAGTTTCCGTGGCATGTACAGAGCGTACGCGCCGAGGTTTCCCCGGGCGGCGATCATGTCGAGCTGATCGACAACGTGCGCATCAACCGCACCGACGAACAGAACCGCACCACCATCATCACCAGCACCCGCATGACTGTCTTCCCTCAGAAGCAATATGCGGAAACGGCCCAACCCGTTAGAATCGACGGCTTCAACGGCGTGAGCACCGGTACGGGTATGAAAGCCTATCTAAAAGAAAGCAGGATACACCTGCTATCGAACGCAAGAGGACAGTATGAGGCTCCTTAAAACCCTCCCTATTTTGCTCGGCCTGGGCGCAGCACTGGGAAGCGTGAGCGCCTGGGCTCTGCCGAACGATCAGGATCAGCCTATCCGCATTCAGGCCGACGACGCCCAGCTCGATGACAAGCAAGGCATCGCCACCTACACCGGTAATGTGATCATTACCCAGGGCTCGATGAAGGTCACCGGCAACAAGGTGACCATGACCCGCACCCCGCAAGGTGACATCGACGTCGTGACCTCGGTGGGCAACCTGGCCTACTTCGAGCAGTTGCAGACCGCTGGCGACCCCAAACCCGTTCAGGGCTGGGGCGTGACGATCCAGTACCATGCACCGCAAAACCGCATCGTGCTGATCGACAAGGCCAAGGTCATCGACAAGGACAACAACGTGACCCAGGGCGAGAAGATCGTCTATGACACCGTGCGCAAGCTGGCCAGCGCTGGCCGCGCCACCGGCAGCAAGGTCACCGAAGCGCGTCCTCGCGTCGACATGGTGATCCAGCCGAAAAAGAAAACCGACCAGCAGAAGGCGCAGTAATGGCGACGCTGAAAGCCCAACACCTGGCCAAGGCCTACAAAAGCCGCCAGGTGGTACGTGACGTCAGCCTGTCCATCGACAGCGGCCAGATCGTTGGCCTGCTCGGCCCCAACGGTGCGGGCAAGACCACCTGCTTCTACATGATCGTCGGCCTGGTGCAGGCCGACCAGGGCCGCGTGCTGATCGACGAACAGGACGTCAGCCACCAGCCGATGCACGGGCGTGCCCGTGCCGGCATCGGCTACCTGCCGCAGGAAGCCTCGATCTTCCGCAAGCTGTCGGTGTCGGACAACATCATGGCGATCCTGGAAACCCGCAAGGAACTGGATCGCGCAGGACGTCGCAAGGAACTGGAAAGCCTGCTGCAGGAATTCCACATCACCCATATTCGCGACAACCTGGGCATGAGCCTGTCCGGTGGTGAGCGTCGTCGTGTCGAAATCGCCCGCGCACTGGCCACCGCACCGAAGTTCATCCTGCTCGACGAGCCATTCGCCGGTGTCGACCCGATCTCCGTGGGCGATATCAAGCAGATCATCTACCATCTCAAGGCGAAGGGTATCGGCGTTCTGATCACCGACCACAACGTGCGCGAAACCCTCGACATCTGCGAAACCGCCTACATCGTCAACGACGGGCAGCTGATTGCAGAAGGTGACGCTGAAACCATCCTGGCCAACCAGTTGGTCAAGGAAGTGTATCTCGGCCACGAGTTCCGCCTGTAAACAGGGGGCTGACAAGGGGTTGGCCGGCGACCGCTGCATGCGCCTCATCGCCAACCCCGGATTAATTGTCGCCACACCCTAGGCAAACACTTCGGTTTCAGGCATATAATTTGCTTAATTTGGCGCCCCGGCGCCCAGTAGTGGATGGCGCGGATGCGCCGGCGAATAAGGTGTTAAGCCCCTGCCATGAAACCTTCGCTAGTCTTGAGAATGGGCCAGCAGCTGACGATGACACCGCAGCTGCAACAGGCCATCCGCTTGCTCCAATTGTCCACGCTGGATCTCCAACAGGAAATCCAGGAGGCACTGGAGTCCAACCCCATGCTGGAACGCCAGGAAGAAGGCGACGACTTCGATAATGCCGACCCGATGGCCGACAACATCGAAAACAAGCCCAACGCCGACGTTCAGGAACCGACCTACCAGGAATCCGCCCCCACCGTCGACAATCTCGAGGACGGCGAGTGGAGCGAGAGCGAGCGCATCCCCAACGAACTGCCGGTCGACACCGCCTGGGAAGACATCTACCAGACCAGCGCCAGCAGCCTGCCCAGCAACGACGATGACGAGTGGGACTTCACCACCCGCACCTCGGTCGGCGAAAGCCTGCAAAGCCATCTGCTGTGGCAACTGAACCTGGCGCCGATGTCCGACACTGACCGCCTGATCGCCGTCACGCTGATCGACTGCATCAACAACCAGGGCTACCTGGACGAGTCCCTGGAAGAGCTGCTCGACGCGTTCGACCCGGAACTGGACATCGAGCTGGACGAAATCGAAGCCGTCCTGCACCGCATTCAACAGTTCGAGCCCGCCGGCATCGGCGCCCGCACCCTGAGCGAATGCCTGCTGCTGCAATTGCGCCAGTTGCCTGCCAAAACGCCGTGGCTGGCCGAAGCCCAGCGCCTGGTCAGTGACTACATCGACTTGCTGGGCAGCCGCGACTACTCGCAACTGATGCGCCGCATGAAGCTCAAGGAAGATGACCTGCGCCAGGTCATCGAACTGGTCCAGAGCCTCAACCCGCGTCCTGGCTCGCAGATCGAATCCAGCGAAGCCGAGTACGTGGTGCCCGACGTGATCGTGCGCAAGGACAACGAGCGCTGGCTGGTGGAGCTGAACCAGGAAGCCGTGCCGCGCCTGCGCGTCAACCCGCAGTACGCAGGTTTCGTGCGTCGTGCCGACACCAGCGCCGACAACACCTTCATGCGCAACCAGTTGCAGGAAGCGCGCTGGTTCATCAAGAGCCTGCAAAGCCGCAATGAAACCCTGATGAAAGTCGCGACCCAGATCGTCGAGCACCAGCGCGGCTTCCTGGAGTACGGCGACGAGGCGATGAAGCCGTTGGTCCTGCACGACATCGCCGAGGCGGTGGGCATGCACGAATCGACGATCTCGCGGGTCACCACGCAAAAGTTCATGCACACGCCTCGCGGCATTTACGAACTGAAGTACTTCTTCTCCAGCCACGTGAGCACCTCCGAGGGCGGTGAATGCTCGTCCACGGCCATTCGCGCGATCATCAAGAAACTGGTTGCCGCGGAAAATCAGAAAAAGCCGTTGAGTGACAGCAAGATCGCTGGTTTACTGGAGGCACAAGGCATCCAAGTGGCCCGTCGCACAGTCGCCAAGTATCGCGAATCCTTAGGGATAGCCCCTTCGAGCGAGCGCAAGCGACTGATGTAAAGGCAGGCTCTGTACGAAATGTTTTAAGACGTAGGTAAGGCAAGGCTGTTTTCAGCGCAGCATGACCGGGTCTCAAGACTTTTCTTACTAGAACCTAGAGGTCACGAGCCACAGCGTTCCAGTGGCAGGCATCCAAGCCTGCCTCTTAATGCACTGGCAACGAAGGAGAAGCTGTATGCAAGTCAACATCAGTGGACACCAACTGGAAGTGACCAAGCCCCTGCGCGAGTACATCGAGCTGAAGCTGAAAAAGCTCGAAGGGCACTTTGACAAGATTACCAACGTGCAGGTGACGATGGCCGTCGAGAAACTCAAACAGAAGATCGAGGCCACCCTGCATATCCACGGTGGAGAGGTCGTAGCCAATGCGGAGCATGATGACATGTACGCGGCAATCGACCTGCTCACTGACAAGCTGGACAGACAACTGCTCAAACATAAGGAAAAGCAGCAAAGCATCCTCAAAGGTGCGGCCGCTCGCTGACGCTCCCCCTCCATGATCCGACTTGAAAATATCCTGACCCCTGGCCGTTCATTCGTGAACGTGCCAGGCGGCAGCAAGAAAGCAGTACTCGAAGAGATTGCCCGACGCATCGGCGAAGAAGTTCCCGAGTTCGACTGGCAAGACGTCTACGAAAGCCTACTCGCCCGTGAAAAACTGGGGTCTACCGGTTTTGGCAACGGGATCGCCATCCCCCACTGCCGATTCAAGGGCTGCCAGGCACCGGTGAGTGCCGTGCTGCACCTGCAACGGCCTGTCGACTTCGACGCCATCGACGGCGCTCCGGTTGACCTGCTGTTCGTGCTGCTCGTCCCTGAAGCAGCGACCGATGCCCACCTCGAACTGCTTCGCCAGATCGCCAGCATGCTCGACCGTGCCGACGTCCGCGCAAGCCTGCGCGAGGCCAAGAGCAGCGAAGAGCTGTACAACGTCGTGCTTCGCGTACAGAACGGTCACTGAACATGCGCATGATCATCGTCAGCGGTCGCTCCGGCTCCGGCAAGAGCACGGCCCTCGATGTTCTCGAAGACAGTGGCTTCTACTGCGTCGACAACCTGCCGGCCGGCCTGCTCCCAGAGCTTGCCGAGCGGGCGCTGATCAACACGGAACTGGCAGAACCGCTACTGGCCGTCTCCATCGACGCCCGTAACCTGCCCAGTCACCTGACCCGTTTTCCGCGAATGCTCGAAGAGGTCCGCGGCCGCCACATCCGCTGCGACGTCCTGTTCCTGGATGCCGAAGAGTCGACACTGCTCAAGCGCTTCTCCGAAACCCGCCGCCGCCATCCGCTGAGCAACGCAACACGCTCGCTGGCCGAGGCCATTCGTGACGAAAAGACGCTGCTGGGGCCGATCATCGACCTGGCCGACCTGACCATCGACACCACGCACCTGAATCTCTACCAGTTGCGCGACACCCTCAAGCTGCGCCTCCTGAACAAACCCGAGCCCGGCACCGCCTTCCTGATCGAGTCGTTCGGCTTCAAGCGCGGCATGCCCGTGGACGCCGACCTGGTCTTCGATGTGCGCTGCCTGCCCAACCCCTACTGGAAGCCGGAGTTGCGCGAGCAGTCCGGCCTCGACCTGCCGGTGGCCGAGTACCTGGCCGCACAGCCGGATGTCGAAGAGATGTTCCAGGACATTTCCTCGTACCTCAACAAGTGGTTGCCGCGCTTCGCCGCCAGCAACCGCGCCTACGTCACCATTGCCATTGGCTGCACCGGCGGGCATCACCGCTCCGTCTACCTGACCGAACGCCTGGGTCAGGCCCTGCAACAATCGCTCAAGAATGTTCAGGTCCGCCACCGCGACCTAAGCTGAAAGGATCCCCAACGCGATGCCCGCTCATCAGATCACCATCATCAACAAGCTGGGCCTGCACGCCCGCGCGGCCGCCAAGTTCGTGGGCGTGGCCGGAAAATTCCCCTGCCAGATCCGCGTCGGTCGCACCCCGGAAAGCATGGTCGACGGAAAAAGCATCATGGCCGTGATGATGCTCGCCGCAGGCAAAGGCACCGAGATTCACCTGCTGACCGAAGGCGACGACGAACAAGCAGCGCTGGAAGGGCTGATCGAGTTGATCAACAACAGGTTTGATGAGGGGGAGTGATTGAGGCGCCAAGTCAGTTGGCAAAGTTCTCGATCTTGATTTGCCCCTCCGGAAAGGTCGCGACGATTTCCAACTCTCCCCCCATAGCCCGGATATAGTCGCGCAACGTACTGATGTACATATCGGTACGACGCTCCATCTTCGAGATGGCCGCCTGATTCACATGCAACGTCTTCGCGAGCGTCGCCTGGCTCAGTTCTCTTGCGCGTCGCAGCTCATGCAAGGGCATTTCGCTGAGCAACCCTTGATAGATGTGCTCGGAACGCGCCCGAGACTCAGGCGACATGGCGGCCTGCAGGTCGGAAAATTTTCTAGCCATCGTTCAAGCCCTCTCGGCGCAGTGTTTCGATGTGTTCGTCGTACAGACGGTCTGCCAGTGGCACGTGAATCTCGTACCAGCGGTCCTGACCCGTTTTGTCACCACCAATCAGCAGCAATGCGCAACGCCGAGGATCGAAGGCATAAAGAACACGAAATGGTCTCCCGGCATACTGCACCCGCAGCTCCCGGAGATTGCCGTGTCGCGCCCCTTTGATACCGCTGCTATGGGGAAATCCTAACGCCGGCCCGAACTGCCCAAGCAACTGCACGCTGGCGCTCACCGACTCCTGCTCACCGACAGTGAGCCTTGCCCACCAATCGCCAAATTCATCTGTGTATTCAATATCCCAGGTCATTCAAGAACTGTGGACAAATCCGAGTATAACCTCAATGGAATATATCCACAGGTACTGAAGGATTTTTCCGATTCTGCCTCAGGAATATCGGCCCTCGAAAAATACCGCCAAACACCTCTCATCCGCAGTGCCTAACGGACTTGCCTCTCAAATTTCGCGGAATTTTCTGACTTGATCCAAGCCGCCGACGTCTCCTTAATGCTCGAGCATGATGACCCGAACGTCATCAATTCCTGAAAGCATGGGCTGGCCTGGACGCACCCTGGATGCAGCCAGCCGGCAGGACATCAGTGGTTCACCTTCAACAGAGCTGTTCGATGACATTTTCCGTTGCCATATCGCCGCCGAGGTCCTGGTCCCGGTCGGAAAAAATGCTGATGTCCGGCAGCCTGCTGGCTGTGCTGGCGATCTTGACCATCGTCGCTTCGCTGCTGCTTCGCGAGTATGGCAACGCCACGGAAACTGCGGTGCGCTCGGCCAACAATGTCGTGCAGCTGATCGATGCGGACGTGCAGCGCAACGCCGATCTCTATGACATTTCGCTCAAAGGCATGATCGACGCATGGCAGCAGCCGGAGGTGATGGCGATCTCTCCTGCGTTGCGGCGTCAGGTGTTGTTTGATCGTTCCACTGCCGCGCCTTACAAGGGCGACCTGGTCATGCTTGATGAGAATGGTGCGATCGTCGCCGATTCCACCTCGGTGGACCCTCGGCCAGACAACTTTTCCGACCGGGCGAGTTTTCAGTTTCATCGGAGCAATGCGTCCCTGGGATTGAAGGTGGACGGGCCGTTCAAATCCCGCTGGGGCTTCAAGGACTGGTGCATCAGTTTCAGCCGGCGCATCCCCTCCCCTGACGGCCAGTTCGTCGGCGTCGCCAGCGCCTCGATGCGCCTCTCCTACTTCAATCACCTGTTTCGCGGCCTGGATGTGGGACGCAGCGGCACCATCAACCTCATCAACGCCGAAGGCATCCTGCTCGCCCGTCAGCCCGAGGGGGCGAATGCGAAGTTCATTGGCCGGGATTTCAGCCAGCAACCCAACTTCCAGCGAATCCTCAAGGAAATCAACGGCAGTTTCAGCGCCGTTTCCGATTTCGATAATGAACGCAGGCTATATACCTTCTCCCGCGTCGGGGACTTGCCGCTGATCGTGGTGGTGGCCCAGTCCCGGGATGAGGTGTATGCCGTGTGGAAGCGCAATGCGCTGCTGGTCGCGGGCGCCACCGGCCTGCTGTGCCTGGGAATACTCTGGCTGTCGTCGTTGCTGGGCAGGCAGTTACGCCTGCGCCGCCGGGCCGAACGGGAACTGGCCAAGCTCGCCTCCACCGACGGATTGACTGGGCTAGCCAACCGCCGCCAGCTGGATCAGGCACTGGCGCACGAGTGGTCGCGCAGCCTGCGCAACGGCCAGCCTTTATCGCTTTTGATGATCGATGTGGACCACTTCAAGGCGTTCAACGATCGTCATGGCCATCATGGCGGCGACGACGCATTGCGTGACGTTGCCCGCACGCTGTCCGCCACCACGCGACGCCCCGGCGACCTGGCCGCACGCTATGGCGGGGAGGAATTCATGGTGGTGTTGCCGCAGACGCCCCTTGAAGGCGCGGCACAGATAGCCGAAAAGATCCGCAGCGCCATCGAGGCACTTGCGCCTCACGGCGAAGATACCCAGCCGACTACCGTGAGTATCGGTGTCGCGACTCGCACGCCCAATGCGCACGCCACGCTGGCCATGCTGCTGGCCGATGCAGACAAAGCGCTCTATGAGGCCAAGCGCCTGGGTCGCAATCGTGTCGCGCTGCCAGCAGCACCTGATCTGTCTCCGACTTGATCCGGGAGCACAAAAAAGCGCCAGCCAGGCTGACGCTTTTCATTCAACGAGCGGCTAGCACCTGAGTGCCAGCTATCGGCGTTGATCAGCTCGCTCTGCGAACCGAGTCACGCAGCGCTTTTACTTTGTCGTGGTTGGCTTGCACGCCGGCCAGCTGACGCTGAATCAGGCTGACCACATTAGTAGGCAGCGCTTTCTCGACGGCTTTCTGCTGGGCATCGCGATAAGCCTTCAAGGCATGGTCTTCACCACGCTCAACTTCATTGAGTACGGCTTCATCGCTCTTGCCGGTCACGGCAGCCTTCAGCTCCACCCATAGACGGTGCACAGTGCCCGCGGCGGTAGAGGAATTTTCTGGATCGCCGCCCAGTGCACGGACTTCAGCCTGAAGTTCACGCACTGCAGTTGCACACTCGGATGAACGAGAAAGGAAATAAGCTTTGATTTCTGGGTTCTTGATATCTTCGGCGCTGGTGTGGAAACCTTTTTCGCCGTCTTTGCTGGTCTCGATCAGGTCATTGAGCAGGGAGACCGCTTCTTTGTTGATGTCCGTCATTTTGAGTTTCCTTTCTGGCAGGTTGATCGAAGAGTCAATTCACTCGATGAGTAGACTGTTGCAGCGGCCATGCCAGACTTTCAAACTTAATTAAATCCTTTAAAATCATATAGTTAACACATTAATCAAATCACGTGGCCGCGCTTTCTGCATGATCGGCCTGTTGGCCTGCATGCAGAATGCACGTATCTTGCCAGTTCACTCGAAAAGACCAACGGCGACGTCATGAATCCCGAAAAACTCAAACTCCTGGTGACCCGTGAAATGCCCTATGGCAAGTACAAGGGGCGGTTGCTGGCCGATCTGCCGGGGGATTACTTGAACTGGTTTGCCCGCAAGGGGTTTCCGACGGGAGAGCTGGGCAGCCTGTTGGCACTGATGCAGGAGATTGACCACAACGGTTTGTCCGCCCTGCTCGACCCGCTGCGAACCCGCCCTCGCGAGCCCCTGAGGCCGAACGCGCCCAAGACGCTGATTCGATTTCCTGAATAAAAAAAGCGGTGCGCCCGGGAGGGAACACCGCTAAAGAGCTCATGAAAAACGAACTACAAAGGAGTGATAAAGATACGTGCCCAGCCAAAGGGCCGTGCGGTACATATTTATCGCTGTCGCCTTGACCTTAAAAAAACCAAAAAAAAACGATGCTCCCTGACCGGAGAGCACCGTTAAATAGCCATGCAACAACGACTTCTGTAGCAACACCCCAGCGCATTGAAACCCATCGTTGAATGATGATTAGAACAGCCCGCTCATGAACGGGAGCTGTCCGGGATCAATATTGCCGGGTGTCAGGGTATTCGATCAGTCGAACAGCGCCACGGCTTCTGCGGTGGCATCGGTGATGCGACCCCAGTCACCGTTCTTGACCCAGGCGTTGTCGATCATCCAGGTGCCGCCCACGCACATCACGTTTGGCAGCGCCATGTAGCTTTTCAGGTTGGCTGCGCTGACGCCGCCAGTGGGGCAGAAACGCACTTCCGGGAACGGGCCGCCCAGGGCCTTGATCGCAGCGACACCGCCGCTGATTTCAGCCGGGAACAGCTTGAAGCGGCGATAGCCCAGGGCGTAACCGATCATGATTTCCGACGCGCTGCTGATGCCAGGCAACAGCGGCAACTCGCTCTGCGCGCCAGCTTCCAGCAGCTCCTGAGTACTGCCCGGGGTCACGATGAATTGCGAGCCGGCTTCTTCGCAGGCCTTGAGCATGTGGCGGTCCAGCACGGTACCGGCCCCTACGCACAGCTCAGGGCGCGCGTCGCGCAGCATGCGGATGGCCTTCAGGCCGAATTCGGAACGCAGGGTGACTTCCAGCGCGGTCAGGCCGCCTGCCGCCAGCGCATCGGCAAGAGGCAGCACGTCCTGTTCGCGGGCGATGGTGATGACCGGGAGAATCTTCGCTTTCGCGCAGAGTTCGTCGATCTGGGCAACTTTGCTCGCCATGCTATTCAACGGTTGTGTCACTTGGGTTTTCTCCATGGCGGCTGATCCTTTGCTTATGGGCACCAGTAGATCTCTAAAGCCGGGTTGAGGAACGCACGGATCGGCATCTGGGCCAGGTCATCGCCCGCCAGCGCCGTGCGCAGTGTTTCGAGTTTCGCCTGCCCGGAAACGGACAGGATCGGCGTCGCGGCCGTCGCCAACAGGGCGCGGGTCATGGTCAGACGCTGATGCGGTGTGCTCGGTGCCAGCATCGGCAGGCAGCGGCGAGTGCCGTTCAGATCCAGTGCCTCGGCAAGATTTGGGCTATCCGGGAACAGTGAGGCCGTGTGGCCGTCGTCGCCCATGCCCAGCACCAGCACGTCGATCTTCGGCAACTCTTTGAGCGCTTCGTCGGTGGCTGCCGCCGCTTCGTCCAGCGTGGTGGTCGGGCGGTACAGGCTGAAGAAGCCCGCCTCGGCCGCCGGCCCCTGGAACAGGAAGCGCTTGAGCAGGCCGGCATTGCTGTCGGCGTGCTCGGTCGGCACCCAGCGCTCGTCAGCCAGGCTAATGCACACGCGGGACCATTTGATCGGCTTCTGCGCCAGCGCCTGGAAGAATGCCACCGGGCTCTTGCCACCGGAGACCACCAGGGTCGCGGTGCCATGGGGATTGCTGTCAATGGCCGCCGTCAGACGCTCGGCCACGTGATCGGCCAGCGCATTGGCCAGCTGTTCGGGGTTGTCGAAATCCAGGGCTTTCAGGCCAGCCGGAAATTCAAGTTCACATATCGCCATACCAGGACCTCCCGTCACGAGTAATCAGCGCAATGGAACTCATCGGCCCCCAGGAGCCAGCGGCGTAAGGCTTGGGCGCATCGCCCGCCTTTTTCCAGCCGGCAATCAGCTGGTCGCACCATTGCCACGCATACTCGATCTCATCTTTGCGGACAAACAGGTTCTGATTGCCGCGCATGACCTCCAACAACAACCGCTCGTAGGCGTCCGGGACGCGTGAGCTGTTGTAAGCGTCGGAGAAACTCAGTTGCAAAGGGGTGCTGCGCAATTGCATGCCTTTGTCCAGCCCCTGGTCCTTGGTCATCACTTGCAGCGAAATGCCTTCATCAGGCTGCAGGCGGATGATCAGGCGGTTGCTGATCTGCATCCGTTGTTCCGGGGCGAAGATGTAGTGCGGCGGTTCCTTGAAGTGGATCACGATCTGCGACAGCTTCTGCGGCATGCGCTTGCCGGTACGCAGATAGAACGGAACCCCTGCCCAACGCCAGTTACGGATGTCGGCACGAATGGCAACGAACGTTTCGGTGTCGCTCTGGGTGTTGGAGTTTTCCTCCTCCAGATAACCGGGAACCGGTTTGCCTTCGCTGTAACCGGCAATGTACTGCCCACGCACCACTTGGGTGGCCAGGCGTTCCGGCGTGAAGGGCACCAGCGCCTTGAGCACTTTTACCTTTTCGTCGCGGATGCTGTCGGCGGACAGGTCGCTCGGCGGGTCCATCGCGATCAGGCACAGCAGCTGCAACAGGTGATTCTGGACCATGTCGCGCAACTGGCCGGCTTGGTCGAAGTAGCCCCAGCGGCCCTCGATGCCTACTTTCTCCGCCACAGTAATCTCGACGTGGGAAATGTAGTTCTGGTTCCACTGGGTTTCGAACAGGCTGTTGGCAAAGCGCAGGGCGATGAGGTTCTGCACCGTGTCCTTGCCCAGGTAGTGGTCGATCCGGTAAACGCGGTTTTCCGGAAGGAATTTGGCTACCGCATCGTTGACCCGACGCGAAGACGCCAGGTCATGGCCGATCGGTTTTTCCAGCACCGCACGGGTGCGGTCGGTCAGGCCTACCAGCGCCAGGTTTTCGCAGATCGCACCGTACACCGAGGCGGGCGTCGCGAAGTAGGCGATCATGGTCTGCGCATCGCCCACCACTTCGGCCAGGCCCACGTAATCCTCGCCCTTGAGGAAGTCCACGTGCAGGTAGCTCAGGCGGGCCTGAAAACGCTCCACGTGCTCGCGTTCAAGCTGAGCCTCGGGGACAAAACGGCGCAGGTTCTTGTCGATGTAGGCCAGATGCTCCTCTGGCGTGCCCGCTTCGCGGGCCAGGGCAAGAATTCGGGTCTCGGCATGCAGCAGTCCAGCCCGGTCAAGCTGGTACAACGCAGGAAACAGCTTGCGCACTGCCAGGTCGCCCAGGGCGCCGAACAAGGCGAAAGTGCACGGTTCTACCGTAATCGAGAGCATAATGTTTGTTCTTTTATCAAGTTAGGCTACAAATACCTTTTTTAAAGGCGTTACTCAAGGCCAAATGTAGTAATAACCACAACATTTCTTCAAAAAGCACATTAGAGTGGTGATCGCCACAGGCCCTCAGTACGATAGGCCACCTTTGCTACAGGCTAAAGGCCTATGTCGCTACCTTTACACTTATGGCCTGCCGATTCGCCTGTTTGCCGCTTCAGAGAAGGATTTTGAATGGACCGCGTACGCAATCTTCTGGAGCAGATCCAGAGCCGTCTCGAGGAATTGAACAAGGCCGAGCGCAAGGTCGCCGAGGTGATTCTGAGCAATCCCCAGCAGGCGACCCGCTTCAGCATTGCCGCCCTGGCCCAGGCCTCCAAGGTCAGCGAGCCGACGGTCAATCGCTTCTGCCGCTCGTTCGACGTCAGCGGCTATCCGGAACTCAAGCTGCAACTGGCCCAGAGCCTCGCCAGCGGCGCGGCCTATGTCAGCCGTGCGGTGGAGGCCGACGACAATCCCGAGGCCTACACCCGCAAGATCTTCGCCAGCGCCATCGCCTCTCTGGACAGCGTCTGTCAGGTGCTCGACCCGACGCTGGTCAGCAAGGCCGTGGACCTGTTGATTCAGGCCCGGCAGATTCACTTCTTCGGCCTCGGTGCTTCGGCACCGGTGGCGGTGGATGCGCAGCACAAGTTCTTTCGCTTCAACCTGGCCGTGACGGCCCACGCGGACGTGTTGATGCAGCGCATGCTGGCGTCCGTCGCCCACACCGGCGAGCTGTTCGTGATCATTTCCTACACCGGCCGCACCCGTGAACTGGTGGAGGTGGCGCGCATTGCCCGGGAAAACGGCGCTTCGGTGCTCGGCCTGACCGCCGCCAACTCGCCGCTAGCCAAGGCCAGCACCCTGAGCCTGAACATTCCGCTGCCCGAAGACACCGACATTTATATGCCGATGACTTCACGCATCGTTCAGTTGACCGTGCTCGACGTGCTGGCCACCGGCATGACCCTGCGCCGCGGCGTGGACTTCCAGCCGCACCTGCGCAAGATCAAGGAAAGCCTGAACGCGAGCCGGTATCCGGCGGGGGATGAGTTGGAGTGAGGATGTTGGCTTGGGATTGTTACTCTGATGCCCTCCGGGCTTTTCGCGAGCAAGCTCACTCCTACATTTTTTGCAACGTGCCGCATTCTGACAGACCGAGTACATAGCCTTGCAAGCAGACCCCTTTAGGCCCTGCCTGGAACCAAGGCTGCCAACTCGGTCCATCAGGCCATGGCACGTTGCAACAAATGTAGGAGTGAGCTTGCTCGCGATAGGCCCGAAGGGCATCCATGTAGCGACCTCAAATCATGTAGCGACCTCAAGCCAAACTCACCTGCAAACTCACCCGCGCCTGCTGCCCCGGCGCCAGGCTCAGGCAGTCGTCGATACCCGACACCGCCTCCACCCGCACGAACCCTGCCGCTTCACTGCCCGCCACGCCGAGCAGCGGGCGTCCGCCGGGGTGCCAGACTGCCGTGCTGGCACTGTCGCTGGCATCGATATTCAGACGCCGCTGCCAGCTATCATCCTGCAACTGCAGCGCCCCGGAATGCTCGAACACCCTCTGGCAACTGCCCAGTACCTTCAGCTCGCCCTTCTGCTCGCAGGGGCTGCGGCTGAGTTCGTCGTAGCCCAGGGCGCCATCCAGGCCTTGCAGGGCGACATCGGCGATGTCACTGATGCGCCAGTAAGCGTGCAAGGCATGGCCGAACTGGCAGGGCTCGCTGTCCTGATGCTGGGTCTCCAGACGCAGATCCATGCCCTGCCCCAAGTCCGCGAACAGGTCGGCCTGCCAGTCCCATAACGTCAGGCGCCAGTGCAGCGATACACCGTCGCGGTGTTCCTGGCTGTCGATCAGCTTCCAGTCCAGCAGGCGCCCCCAGCCATTGGACGGCCAGCCACTCTCACCGGGATGCCGCCCCACCCACGGCCAGCACACCGGCACACCGCCACGAATCGCGCCCACCTGCGGCCACTGCGCGGCGCACCACAACCAGGGCTTTTGCCCGGAAGGCTGGAAATGCAGCAGTTGCGCGCCCTGGCGGCTGAACACCGCGTGGCATTGCGGGTGATTGACCACCAGCACATCGCGCTGCTGGTACCGCTCCCACTGAAAGGTCGGCTGCGGCCTTGCCTGGGTGAAGAAGCGTTGAAGAGGATGCTCAAGCGAGCCTGTTTCCGAGATGGCCATTGAGTTCCTGTCTAGCGGTGAGACACCCGTAGCAGCACGGCTTGCCGGCGGGAGCGATCTTGAGAATGCCCCCGCCGGCAAGCCGTGCTGCTACGAGGGCAAAAGGGGGGATCTCAGTGCAAAAAAAAGCGCAAGAAAACCTGCGCGCCATTCCACAAAAAAACGGGCAGCCAGGCTGCCCGTAAAGCACACACGACCCTTGATCGTTTGTGAAGCACATCAGAGAGAGAGCGGCGCGCAGGAGCGGTACGCGCCGCCGATGACACTTAGAACTTGGTTTGCAGCTTGATACCGGCAACCAGTGCGTTGTCGATGTGGTCGGTACCACCTGGGTGCACGACGTACTGCACGTTCGGACGCACGGTCAGCCAGTCGGTGACGTGTACGCCGTAGTAGATCTCCGAGTTGTACTCGGTGGTCTGGATCGGCAGGAAGTTCGGATCGTCAAAATCGGTCGCGCCGTTCACCTGGTTGATCAGACGTGCACGGTCACGCACGTTGTCGTTGACGTGGATACGCGACACACCGACGCCGATGTCATCCTTCGGACGAGCATCGAACGGCCCTTTGAACACCAGGCCGACGTTCTGGAAGTTGTCGACGAAGTTGGTGGCCTTGTCGTGCACAGTGGCGTTGAAGAACACGCTCATGCCGCGCGACGGATCACCACCGATGGTGGTCAGTTGCTGCTGAGCGACAAACCACCAGCCGTGCTTGCTGCCGTGGGACTTGAAGTCGGCGCCGGTGAGAGCCTGAGGCTGACCGTTGACGTCGTCTTTCAGGTCATCGGCGCTCGGGCTGCTGTAGTACCAGCCCAGGCGGTATTCGCCTGGCAGTGAGTTGATGCTTGGCGACCACACCACTTCCACAGGCACCAGGGTGCCCTTGGCGCCGCTGCCGCTGAGCTTGAAGCCGTTACCGGTTTCCAGGTACGACGGGTTCTGCTCATACACACCGACCTGCGCGAAGAATTCCGGCGTGATGTTGTATTTCACGCGCGCAGCCCACTGGCTGACGGGCCAGTTGTACCAGGTGTTGACGTAGTTCGCCGCCTGGGTGCCGCAGAACGTCAGGTTCTGGAAGTCGCAAGGGAAGCTGCCGAAGTCTTCACCTTCGCCCATACGGCCCAGCTTGATGTCCAGCGCGCCGTCGAAGTACTTCTGCTTGACCCACATCTGCGTCAGGCGCCAGGTCTGGCCACGGCCCCAGACTTCCTGCGAGGAAGACAGCGTGCCGATGCGCGGATCGCCCAGGCGATCGTTGGAGATGTTGTTACCGCTACGCTCGGTGATGGTCAGCTTGAACTCGGCGTCCTTGATGCCGAAAGCCTTGTCCAGGTCGATCTGGGTACCGATGGCGAACTGGTCGCTGTAGCGCGCAGTCTTGTCGTGGTTGTAGCCGCCCTTGACGTTGGCCCCCATCTCGCCAACGTACTCGAGATTGAAGTCATAACCCTTGTCGTGCAGCTCTTTGCGCAGACCGCCCCAATCGCCGGTCATGTGCTCGTTGGCGTTGAAAGGCTCGAGTGCGAATGCCGATCCCGACATTGTCAAAGCCCCCAGGACTGACAGCCCGCCAATCAACCGGAACTGGTTCAGCGATTTGCCTTTTACCTTCTTCATCCCTTAAATCCTCGTTTTATTGTTATTAGCTCTGGAACAGCGTTGTAACCACTTGCCTCGTGTGCCTGACGGGCCGTCTTTACGGCAGAAACCGCCCCGTCAGATGTGCTCGTTGACGCAGTGCTCCTGCGTGCGTGAATCAGTTGCGGTTGAGCCGCGTGACGTTGCCCATGCCCTGCTCGGGCCTAGACTTTCCCAGCGCACCCAGACGCTCTCCGGTCTTGGCGTCAAACAGCAGCACCTTGGCCGGATCGAATTGCAGGGTCAGGGTTTCGCCCACCGCAGGCGCCACATCAGGGGCCAGGCGGCAGCAGACCTTGCTTTCATTGAGCGTGACGAAAACCAGCGTGTCAGGCCCCGTTGGCTCGGTGACCTGGACTTCAGCGCGGATGGTCGGCATACCGGAAGATTCACCGGACGCTAGCATGATCTGTTCAGGGCGAAGGCCCAGAATCACCTCACGATCCTCCAGCCCCGCATCGCTCATGCTCATCGGCAGTTCGCAGCGCGCCTGGCCGCTGTCGAGCAACGCGACCAGACGGCCGTCCTTGCGTTGCAGGCGCAGCGGAATGAAGTTCATGGGCGGCGAGCCAATGAAGCTGGCGACGAACTGGTTCGCCGGATCGTTGTAGATCTCCTTGGGCGTACCGAACTGCTGAATGATGCCGTCCTTCATGACCGCCACCTTGTCGCCCAGGGTCATCGCTTCGATCTGGTCGTGGGTCACGTAGACCGTGGTGGTCTTGAGGCGCTGGTGCATCAGTTTCATTTCGGTGCGCATCTCGACCCGCAGCTTGGCGTCGAGGTTGGACAGCGGTTCGTCGAACAGGTAGATCTTCGGCCGACGGGCCAGTGCGCGGCCCATGGCCACACGCTGTTGCTGGCCACCGGAAAGCTGGCCGGGCTTGCGATTGAGCAGGTGTTCGATCTGCAGCAGCTTGGCGACACGGGCCACTTCGGCGTCTATGTCGGCCTGGCTCATCTTGCGGATCTTGAGGCCAAACTCGATGTTCTCGCGCACGCTCATGGTCGGGTACAGGGCGTAGGACTGGAACACCATGGCGATGTCACGATCCTTGGGGCTCATGCCGCTGACGTCCTGATCACCGATCATGATCGCGCCGCCGGTGATGTTCTCCAGGCCCGCGATGCAGTTCATCAGGGTCGACTTACCGCATCCTGAAGGCCCGACCAGAATCAGGAATTCGCCATCCTTGATCGACAATTCGATGTTCTTCAGGGTGTCCGGCAGGCCGGTCCCGTAAGTCTTGTTTACATTGCGAAGTTCGAGCGTTGCCATGATTACCCCTTGACTGCGCCGGCCGTCAGCCCGCGCACGAAATACTTGCCTGCGACCACATAGACCAGCAGGGTCGGCAGACCCGCGATCATCGCCGCCGCCATATCAACGTTGTATTCCTTGACCCCGGTACTGGTGTTGACCAGGTTGTTCAGCGCCACCGTGATGGGCTGCGAATCACCGCTGGAGAACACCACACCGAACAGGAAGTCGTTCCAGATCTGGGTGAACTGCCAGATCAGGCAGACCATGATGATCGGGGTCGACATCGGCAGGATGATCCGCCGGAAAATGGTGAAGAAACCGGCACCGTCCAGGCGGGCAGCCTTGACCAGCGCATCAGGGATGCTCACGTAGTAGTTGCGGAAGAACAGCGTGGTGAACGCCAGGCCATAGACCACGTGCACGAACACAAGGCCGGTGGTGGTGCTGGCCAGGCCCATCTTGCCCAGGGTGAACGAGGCCGGCAGCAGCACGGTCTGGAACGGCAGGAAGCAGCCGAACAGCAACAGGCCGAAGAACATCTGCGAGCCACGAAAGCGCCACATCGACAGCACGTAGCCGTTCAGGGCACCGATGGCCGTGGAGATCAGCACTGCCGGAACAGTGATCAGGATCGAGTTCAGGAAGTAGCCCTTGACCGTCGCCCAGGCTTTGACCCAGCCGATGGCCGTGATTTCGGTCGGCCAGCTCAACAGGTTGCCGGTGCCGATGTCTTCCGGCGATTTGAAACTGGTGAGCAGCATCACCACCAGCGGCACCAGGTAGATCAGCACCGCGCCGATGAGCACGGCGTAGATCGCGATCCGGCTCAGGCTGATGGAAGGTTTGGCAGCGAGACTAGTCATTGCGCTTGGTCCTCAGCTCGGAATACAGGTAAGGCACGAGGATCGCGAGAATCGCACCGAGCATCAGGATTGCACTGGCCGACCCCATGCCCATCTGGCCACGGCTGAAGGTGAACGAGTACATGAACATCGCAGGCAGGTCGGACGAGTAGCCAGGGCCACCGGCGGTCATCGCGGCCACCAGGTCGAAGCTCTTGATCGCAATGTGCGCCAGGATCATCACCGAACTGAAGAACACCGGACGCAGGCTTGGCAGCACCACTTTCCAGTAGATCTTGGGCATGCTTGCGCCATCGATCTGCGCGGCACGGATGATCGACTGATCGACACCACGCAGGCCCGCCAGGAACATCGCCATGATGAAGCCCGAGGCCTGCCACACGGCAGCGATCACCAGGCAGTAGACCACGCGATCCGGATCGATCAGCCAGTCCAGACGGAAGCCTTCCCAGCCCCAGTCACGCAGCAGTTTGTCCAGGCCCATGCCCGGGTTGAGCAGCCATTTCCAGGCGGTACCTGTGACGATCATCGAGAGCGCCATCGGGTACAGGTAAATGGTGCGGATGAAACCTTCGCGACGAATGCGCTGATCGAGGAACACTGCCAGCAGCACGCCGACCACCAGGCTGATACCGATGAACATGCCACCGAACACCGCAAGGTTCTTGCTTGCTACCCACCAGCGGTCGTTGTCGAACAGCCGTGCGTATTGCGCCAGGCCCACGAACTTGTAGGACGGCAGGAAAGTCGAGTTGGTGAACGACAGAACGAACGTCCACAGGATATAGCCGTAGAAGCCCACCAATACGATGAACATGCTTGGCGCCAGCACCAGTTTGGGTAGCCAGCGCTGCAGTGCATCGAACGGCGAGGCTTTGCTGAACACAGCAACAGAACTCATGGTGAAATCCAGTACAGAAGAAGTAAGTGCGAAGACCATCTCTGTAGGAGTGACCGGGGTGGCGCCCCACCTTGCTCGCGATGACGTCGTATCAGCCGAAGCTTGGGTGACTGACACAACGCATCGCGAGCAAGCTCACTCCTACAGGTGAGCGGTGCTACAGGTTATTTAGCAGCCTTGATCGCAGCGCCCAGCTTCTTCGCCGCGTCGGCCGGATCGGCTTTCGGGTCGTTGATGTAGTTGGTCACGACGTCAAAGAACGCGCCCTGCACGGCCAGTGTGGTGGCCATGTTGTGCGCCATGCTCGGTTGCAGGCCGCCGGTCTTGGCATCTGCCAGGAAGTCCTTGGCAGCGGTCTGGGCGCAGGAGTCGAAACCATACTTGTCCATGTCGGACAGCATGTCGTTACGCACCGGGATCGAGCCCTTGTTGATGCTGAAGACCTTCTGGAAGTTCTCGCCCAGCACCACCTTGGCGATGTCCTGTTGACCGGCTGCGGTGCCCTTGTCCTTCTGCTTGAACACGGCCAGGGAGTCGATGTTGTAGGTGAACGCCTTGTCGGTGCCCGGGAAGGCAACGCACTCGTAGTCCTTGCCGGCGACTTTCTTGGCGGCGGTCCATTCGGACTTGGCCCAATCACCCATGATCTGCATGCCGGCCTTGCCGTTGATGACCTTGGCGGCTTCCAGGTTCCAGTCCTGGCCTTTGCCGTCGGTGTCCATATAGGTGGCGACTTTCTTGAGTTCGGTCAGGGACTTGACCATCTCGGGGCCGGTCAGCGCGCCGTTGTCGAGGTCGACCAGGGCTTTCTTGTAACCGTCTGCGCCCATGACCGAGAGCACGACAGCTTCGAACACGGTGCTGTCCTGCCAAGGCTGGCCACCGTGGGCCAGCGGGATGAAGCCGGCTTTCTTGAGCTTGTCGCCTGCGGCGTAGAATTCTTCGAGGGTGGTAGGCGCTTTCTCGATGCCGGCTTTCTTGAAGACTTCCGGGTTGATCCACAGCCAGTTCACACGGTGAATGTTCACCGGCACGGCCACGTAATCACCGTCGTACTTCACGGTATCGGAGACTTTCTTGTCCAGCAGGCTGTCCCACTTCTCTTCCTTGGAGACATCCTTGAGCACGTCGGTATCGAGCAGGCCAGTGGATGCCCACTCCTGGATGTCCGGGCCCTTGATCTGGGCAACGCCTGGCGGGTTACCGGCCACGGCACGGCTTTTCAGAACGGTCATGGCAGTCGAACCGCCGCCGCCAGCTACAGCGCCGTCTTTCCAGGTGAATCCGTCTTTTTCAACTTGGGCCTTGAGCACATCGACAGCCGCCTTTTCACCGCCCGAAGTCCACCAGTGGACAACTTCGACAGTGCCTTTGGAATCAGCGGCCATGGCGCTCAGAGGGAACAACGAGGCGAGAGAAACGAGTGCGGCGAGACGAGTAATCGAATTCATCAATTTGACCTTTCTTGTTGTTATGCATGAGCAAGTCTTGGTGCTTGCACTGCATGGATTCTAAACAACGGGCTAGAGCCGACGGTAACGAAGGGATGCGCGAGTGTCACAGGATGGTGACATTAGGCCTGACACTGGTACTGGCTGAATAAACGCAACCCTGTAGGAGTGAGCTTGCTCGCGATAGCGGTGAGCCAGATACGCAGATGCTGGCTGGCATGACGCTATCGCGAGCAAGCTCACTCCTACAGGATCGGGGCGACCCATAGATTGTTGGATGTCAGTTCTGGCTGCGTGGCAGGTACAACGTCACCCGCAGCCCGCCCTCGCGCAGGTTCTGCAAGCTGACTTCACCGCCGTGGCTGTGGGCGATATTGCGTGCGATGCCCAGCCCCAGGCCGTAGCCCTGCTGCTGTTTGCCCGCCAGCCGGAAATGCGGCTCGAACACCTGCTCCAGGCGCTGCTCCGGCACGCCCGGCCCTTCGTCATCCACATGCAGGATGAACGCCTCGGCATCGTCCTCGACGAACAGGTGCGCCTTGTCGCCGTATTTGATCGCGTTGTCGATCAGGTTGCCCATGCAGCGCCGCAACGCCAGCGGCTTGCCGTAGAACATCGACATCGCCGTGCCTTGCAGCGTGACACGGCCATCGCCGTTGGGTCCCAGGTACGGTTCGATCAGGCAGTCCAGCGCGTGATTGAGGTCCACCGGCTCGATGTTCTCGTGGATGTCGGTGTCTTTCACACACTGCAGGGCGCCTTTGACCAGCAGCTCCAGCTCATCCAGATCGCGGGTGAACTTGACCTGCATGGCTTCGTCTTCCAGCAGTTCGACCCGCAGCCGCAGCCGTGTGATCGGGGTGCGCAAGTCGTGGGAAATGGCGCTGAACAACTGCCCGCGTTCGGTCAGGTAACGGCTGATGCGTTCACGCATGGTGTTGAAGGCGCGAGTCACCTCGACCACCTCGCTACCGCCGCCCTCCACCACCGGCTCGACATCGGCGCCCAGCGACAGGTCCCGCGCCGCATTGGCCAGACGCTTGAGCGGCCCGCTTTGCCAATGCACCAGCAGGCCGATGAACACCAGCAGGAAAATACTCGTCAGCGCGATGAACCAGACCTGCTGCGACGGCAGGCCTTCCTCTTCGAGCATGGTGTAGGGCTCGGGCAACAGCGAAGCGATGTACAGCCATTCCCCCGGCGACAGCTCGATCTGGGTCACCAGCACCGGCGGATTCACCGGCTCAAGCGTAAGGGCGTAGTGTGCCCAGGAGCGCGGCAGCTCATCGAGCTTCAAGCCGCTGTTGAAGATGCGCAGGTCTTCCGGACGCACGAAGCGCACCAGGATGTCGGGATCAGCGCCCAGGTTCTGGCGCAGGACCTGGCCGACCACGTTGATCACCGCCGACTTGCGCACCGTGGGCTCCAGTACCTGCATTTCCAGGGGCCGGTCATTGAGGGACACGAAAAACCGCGTGCCGCCCATGCTGCGCAACTGGTCGAGGACCATCGGGCGAAACGCCACCGGCAACGAACGGAAGTAACTCACGCTGGCGGCCATCGAGAAACCGAGGCTGCGGGCACTGGTGATCAGGCCTTCCATCTGCGTGGCGCGCAGTTGCGACAGCCAGATCAGGCTGGACAGCGTCTGGGCCAGCAACACCGCCAGCAGGGTCAGCAGCAACATACGCCCCAACAGCGAGCGCGGGACCGGCAGACGGCGTTTTTTCTCGACCACTATCACCGGTCAGTAGCCGTTGCCGGCTTGCGGCAGCACGTTGGCCGCCAGCAGATAGCCACTGCCTCGCACGGTGCGAATCAGCCGCGGCGCCTTGCCGGTGTCGCGCAGGCGCTGGCGCAGACGACTCACCGCCATGTCGACGATGCGCTCCAGCGGCATCAGCTCACGCCCACGGGTGGCGTTGCCTATGGTGTCGCGGTCGAGGATCTGCTGCGGGTTATCGAGAAACAATTTGAGCAAGGCGAAGTCGGCACCCGAGAGGATCACTTCCTCGCCATCGTTGTGGAACAGCCGGTGGCTGACCATGTCCAGACGCCAATCGTCGAACACCAGCACCTCGCCAGCCGTGCGTTCCTGGCCGAACTGGGCACGGCGCAGCAGGGCCTTGATCCGGGCCTGGAGTTCACGGGGGCTGAAGGGCTTGGCCATGTAGTCGTCGGCGCCCAGCTCAAGGCCGATGACCCGGTCGGCCTCGTCGGAGCTGGCGGTGAGCATGATGATCGGCACATGAGGCTGGCGCGGGTGCTGCCTGACCCAGCGACACAGGCTGAAACCATCTTCATCGGGCAGCATGACATCGAGAATCAGCAGGTCGCTGGCCTCGTCATTGAACGCCTGACGAAACTCGGCACCGTCGGCCACGGTACGTACTTGAAAGCCTGCACGGCTCAGGTAGGCCTGCAGCAACTCGCGGATCTCCTGGTCGTCATCGACCACCAGAATCGATTTACTGACAGCGTTCACTTTGGTCGTCCTTGTAAGCACTGAAATTGTTTTTATGGGTAAATCGGATCTGTAGCTACACACTCATACCCCGTAGCAGCACGGCTTGCCGGCGGGGGCGTCCTCAAGATCGCCGCGATTGTAGGAGCGCGCTTGCCCGCGATTGCGATCTGTCTGTGTCATATGCATGGGCTGACACACCGTCGTCGCGGGCAAGCGCGCTCCTACAAAAGCATCAGGCCTGAGCCAGCGCCTGGTCCAGCGCCACACCCGCACCCATCAGGCCCGGGTACTCGGCCGTCACCAGCCAGACCGGCACATCCTTGAAGTAATCCTTCATCAGGCCTTTTTGTGCAAGGGCCGCATTGAAACCGCTGTTCATGAAGAAGTCGACGAAACGCGGAATCACCCCGCCAGCAATGTACACACCGCCCCGCCCGCCGACGGTCAGCACGTTGTTGCCCGCCACGCGGCCCAGGAACACACAGAACTGCTCCAGCACCGCGCAGGCCACCGGATCACCCTTGAGCGCGGCCGAGGTAATGGCCGCCGGGGATTTCAGTTCCGGCTCGATGTCATCCAGCGCACAACTGACCTGATACAGCAACAACAGTCCTGCGCCACTCAAGATGGTTTCAGCGCTGACATGCTCATGTTCGGCCATCAGCCGAGTCCACAACAACGCCTCGCGGGACGTGCCGATAGGCAAATCCACATGCCCACCCTCACCCGGCACGGCGGTCCAGTGGCTTTCGCCGGTGCGAATCAAGGTGCCGACGCCAAGGCCGGTGCCCGGTCCGATCACCACGCGCGCGGCCTTCGGATCGCCCTTGCCGTGGCGCACGGTGAGGTATTCATCGTCGCGCAGGCGAGTCATGCCCAGCGCCATGGCGGTGAAGTCGTTGACCATGATCAGGTTGTCGATCTTCATCGCCGCACAGAATGCCTGCCGGTTGATTTTCCAGTGGCTGTTGGTGAAGTGGAAATCATCGCCGGTCACCGGCCCCGCCACGGCCAGGCAGATCGAGCCGACATCGCCCGGTTGCAGCTCCAGGTCCTGCAGGTAAACCAGCAGGGCCTTTTCGGGACTGGCGTAATCGATCGTCGGGAACACCCGGATCGAATGCAACTGATCGTCTTCCCAGATGGCAAAACGAGCATTTGTGCCGCCGATATCACCCACCATCGCCAATGTCACTTGAGCGTCTCCAGATTCGAAGTAAAGGCGCTGGCGCCCTTCTCTGCCGAGCTGAAGGCCATGCGCATGAAACCGAACAGTTCACGGCCGGTGCCCACGTTGTGGGACAAACGTCCGATTGCCGGTTCTCTGGCGGCCAATTCTGCCGGTTCGACCAGAACTTGCAACGTTCCTTTCACGCCATCGACCCGAATGAGGTCCCCATCACGCACAAGTGCCAAAGGGCCACCATCGGACGCTTCAGGGCAGACGTGGATGGCCGCCGGGATCTTTCCGGAGGCCCCGGACATGCGTCCGTCGGTAATCAGCGCGACCTTGAAACCGCGATCCTGCAGCACGCCGAGAAATGGTGTCATTTTGTGTAGTTCAGGCATGCCGTTGGATCGCGGCCCCTGAAAACGCATGACCGCGACGAAATCGCGCTCCAGCTCCCCGGCCTTGAACGCATCGGCCAAGTCCTGCTGATCTTCGAACACCCGGGCAGGCGCCTCGACGATCTGATGCTCCAGCGCAACCGCCGAAACCTTCATCACGCCACGCCCCAGGTTGCCTTCCATGACCCGCAAGCCGCCCTCCGGGGAGAACGGGCGAGCCACCGGACGCAGGATGTTTTCATCCAGGCTTTCGATCGGGCCATCACGCCAGACCAGCTTGCCATTATCCAGGAACGGCTCCTGGGTGTAGCGACGCAGGCCACGGCCGGCAACGGTGTTGACGTCTTCGTGGAGCAGACCTGCATCGAGCAGTTCACGAATCAGGAACGACATGCCGCCAGCGGCCTGGAAGTGGTTGATGTCGGCCTTGCCGTTGGGGTAGACGTGGCTCAGGGTCGGCACCACTTCGGACAGATCGGCCATGTCCTGCCAGGTCAACTGGATGCCGGCGCACTGGGCGATGGCCGGCATGTGCAGCGTGTGGTTGGTGGAACCACCCGTCGCGTGAAGCGCAACAATCGAGTTGACCAGCGAACGTTCGTCCACAATCTCACCCAGAGGGATGAACTCGCCGCTCTGTTTGGTCAGACGCGTCACCTGGATCGCGGCTTCGTGTGTCAGGGCATCGCGCAGCGGCGTGTAAGGATTGACGAAGGAGGCGCCCGGCAAGTGCAGCCCCATGACTTCCATCAGCAGTTGGTTGGTGTTCGCCGTGCCGTAGAAGGTGCAGGTGCCCGGCCCGTGATAGGACTTCATCTCCGAGTCCAGCAGCTCTTCGCGGGTGGCCTTGCCCTCGGCGTAGCGCTGGCGCACGTCGGCTTTTTCCTTGTTGGAAATGCCCGACACCATGGGCCCGCCCGGCACGAAGATGGTCGGCAGGTGGCCAAAACGCAAAGAGCCCATCAGCAGGCCCGGCACGATCTTGTCGCAGATGCCGAGCATCAGCGCTGCATCGAACATGTTGTGCGACAGCGCCACCGCCGTTGCCATCGCGATGACTTCGCGGCTGGCAATGCTCAGTTCCATGCCCGGCTCGCCCTGGGTCACGCCGTCGCACATGGCAGGCACGCCGCCGGCGAACTGGCCGACCGAGCCGACTTCGCGCAGGGCTTTCTTGATCTGTTCCGGAAAATGCTCGTAAGGCTGATGCGCCGAGAGCATGTCGTTGTACGAAGAAACGATGGCAACGTTGGCGGCGTTCATCATCCGCAGGCTGTGCTTGTCTTCGCTGCCGCAGGCCGCGACGCCATGGGCGAAGTTGGCGCATTGCAGCTTGCCGCGCATCGGCCCGTCGCTTGCCGCGCCCCGGATCAGTTGCAGATAGCGCTGACGGGTTTCACGGCTTCGAGCGATCAGCCGCTCAGTTACCTCAAGGACGCGGGGATGCATGTGATGAACTCCAGGCTAACGGATGTGGTCACCCTCTCAAACGTTCACAAAACCTGACAATTTTTCATGACCTGGGAGAAACGCTTCAGCAAAGGCCTGATTTATCAGCGTGTTGTGCCCGTTTTACGGGTTTCTATTTGTAGATAAACCAAAATACTGCCACTAAAAGGGCTTGTTTTCTATTTTTATGAGAATAATCTTGTAATTCCAACAACAAATTTACAGAGGACGGGTGTATGACTCTCCGCATCGCAATCAATGGCTTTGGCCGCATCGGCCGCAACGTCCTACGTGCACTCTATACCCAAGGCTACCGTCAGGACCTGCAAGTCGTCGCCATCAACGATCTGGGTGACAGCGAGATCAACGCCCACCTCCTCAAATACGACACCGTTCACGGCCAGTTCGACGCAACTGTCGAGCACGACAAGGAAAGCCTGACAGTCAATGGTGACCGTATTTCGGTCAGCGCCATTCGCAATCCGGCTGAACTGCCCTGGAAATCCGAGAAGATTGACGTGGTGTTCGAGTGCACCGGCCTGTTCACCGACCGCGCCAAGGCTGCCGCCCACATCACCGCAGGCGCGAAGAAGGTCATCATCTCGGCCCCGGCCAAGGGCGCGGACGCGACCGTTGTGTACGGCGTCAACCACGACGTGCTGCGCCAGTCGCACCAGATCATCTCCAACGCCTCGTGCACCACCAACTGCCTGGCGCCGGTGGCCCAGGTGCTCAACCGCGAGCTGGGCATCGAAAGCGGCCTGATGACCACGGTGCATGCCTACACCAACGACCAGAACCTGATCGACGTCTACCACACCGACCCCTACCGCGCCCGTTCGGCCACCCAGTCGATGATCCCGAGCAAGACCGGCGCCGCCGAAGCCGTGGGCCTGGTGCTGCCGGAACTGGCGGGCAAGCTGACCGGTATGGCGGTGCGTGTACCGGTCATCAACGTGTCGCTGGTCGACCTGACCATCCAGCTCAAGCGTGACGCGACGGCCGACGAGGTCAACGCGATCATGAAAGAAGCCGCCAAGCACTCGAAGATCCTGGGCTACAACACCCTGCCGCTGGTGTCCCATGACTTCAACCACAACCCGCTTTCGTCGATCTTCGATGCCAACCACACCAAGGTCAGCGGCCGCCTGCTCAAGGTCCTGGCCTGGTATGACAACGAATGGGGCTTCTCCAACCGCATGCTGGATAACTGCCTGGCGTTGATGAACGCGGAGTGACGGGCGGCACACACTGATCCGTAGCAGCACGGCTTGCCGGCGGGGCGTTCTCAAGATCG
>NZ_JANHKS010000051.1 GCF_028682175.1 Pseudomonas putida
CTACCCTGAACGTCTAACTCGTTGATATTCAAGGAGTTTTCCGTTCCGACTGCGCCGGAAGTGGGGCGAATTATAGAGAGATTCGAGGGGGCGTCAACACTTAATTACATTAAATTGTCATATCGGTCAGAAACGGCCTGAAAAGCAAAGGGGCGAGCCTTGTGGCCCGCCCCTTTCGATCAAACGTTACAAGCTTGGGAAGGCAAACTGCGACGCCTCGTGGCTCGCACGTTGCGGCCAGCGCTGGGTGATCGCCTTGCGACGGGTGTAGAACCGCACGCCATCCGGGCCATAGGCATGCAGGTCGCCAAACAGCGAACGCTTCCAGCCGCCGAAGCTGTGGTACGCAACCGGCACCGGCAGCGGTACGTTGACGCCCACCATCCCGACTTCGATTTCATCGCAGAACAGACGCGCCGCTTCACCGTCACGGGTAAAGATGCAGGTGCCGTTGCCGTATTCGTGGTCGTTGATGAGCTGCATCGCCTGCTCAAGGCTGTTCACACGAACGATGCACAGCACCGGCCCGAAGATCTCTTCTTTATAGATGCGCATTTCTGGGGTCACCTGATCGAACAGGCAGCCACCCAGGAAGAAGCCATCTTCGTGACCGGCCACGGTCAGGCCACGACCATCGACCACCAGCCTGGCACCGCTGCTGACGCCGTCTTCTATATAGCCGCTGACCTTGTCGCGATGTTGACCGGTCACCAGAGGCCCCATGTCCAGTCCGCAGGAAGTGCCCGCGCCAATCTTCAGCGCCTTGATCTGCGGGACCAGCTTGGCCACCAGTGCATCGGCCACCTGGTCGCCGACACACACGGCAACCGAGATCGCCATGCAACGCTCGCCACAGGAACCGTAAGCGGCGCCCATCAGAGCGCTGACAGCGTTGTCCAGATCCGCATCCGGCATCAGGACCGCATGGTTCTTCGCGCCACCCAGTGCCTGTACGCGTTTGCCACGGGCGGTCGCTTCTTTATAGATGTACTCGGCGATAGGAGTCGAACCCACGAAGCTCAGCGCCTTGACTTCCGGCGCCTCGATCAGCGCATCCACGGCAACTTTGTCGCCATGCACCACGTTCAGCACGCCTTTGGGCAAACCGGCTTCGTGCAGCAACTGGGCGATCAGCAATGTGGAGCTTGGATCACGCTCCGATGGTTTCAGGATGAAACAGTTGCCGCAAGCAATTGCCAGCGGATACATCCACAACGGAACCATCGCCGGGAAGTTGAACGGTGTGATACCGGCCACCACGCCCAGCGGCTGGAAGTCCGACCAGGCATCGATGTTCGGGCCCACGTTGCGGCTGTACTCGCCCTTGAGGATTTCAGGGGCGGCACTGGCGTACTCGACGTTTTCGATACCGCGCTTGAGTTCACCGGCAGCGTCTTCCAGGGTCTTGCCATGTTCTTCGCTGATGAGCTGGGCGATGCGTGCCTCGTTCTGCTCCAGCAATTGCTTGAAGCGGAACATCACCTGGGCGCGCTTGGCAGGTGGTGTGTTGCGCCATGCCGGGAATGCAGCCTTGGCCGAGTCGATGGCTTGCTGGACGGTTTCACGGCTGGCCAGCGAAACCTTGTGAATCGCCTGACCGGTGGACGGATTGAAAACATCGGCGGTACGGCCGCCGTCGCTGACCAACTCGCCATGAATCAGGTGTGCAATGGTGCTCATGCGTTAACTCCGAGGAAGTGGTGCCCGCAGGCGCAACCCGGGCTGCGCCTGTTGATAAGTGAGAGTGGAATCAGTCGATCTGGTTGAGCGCTTCGCCCACCGCATCGAACATGCGGTCCAGGTCTTGCGGCTTGCTGTTGAACGTTGGGCCGAACTGCAGGGTGTCGCCGCCAAAGCGCACATAGAAACCGGCTTTCCACAGCTTCATTGCAGTCTCGAACGGCCGCACGATGGCATCGCCATCACGGGCAGCGATCTGGATTGCGCCGGCCAGGCCGTAGTTGCGGATATCGATGACGTTCTTGCTGCCCTTGAGGCCGTGCAGCGAATTCTCGAAATGCGGGGCAGTTTCAGCCACTTGCTGCACCAGGTTTTCGCGCTTGAGGATATCCAGCGCCGCCAGACCTGCTGCGCACGCCACCGGGTGCGCCGAGTAGGTGTAGCCGTGGGGGAATTCCACCGCGTATTCCGGCGTCGGCTGATTCATGAAGGTCTGGTAGATCTCGCTGCTGGCAATCACGGCGCCCATTGGGATTGCACCGTTGGTGACCTGCTTGGCGATACACATCAGGTCAGGGGTGACGCCAAAGCTGTCGGCACCGAACATGGAGCCAGTGCGGCCGAAGCCGGTGATCACTTCGTCGAAGATCAGCAGGATGTTGTGTTGATCGCAGATTTCGCGCAGACGCTTGAGGTAACCCTGCGGCGGAACGATCACGCCAGCAGAACCTGCCATCGGCTCGACAATGACAGCCGCGATGTTCGAGGCGTCGTGCAGCTCGATCAGCTTGAGCATTTCATCGGCCAGCGCGATGCCGCCCTGCTCCGGCATGCCGCGGGAATAGGCATTGCTGGCAAGCAGGGTGTGAGGCAGATGATCGACATCCATCAACTGGCCGAACATCTTGCGGTTACCGTTCACGCCCCCCAGGCTTGTGCCCGCAATGTTCACACCGTGATAGCCACGGGCACGGCCGATCAGCTTGGTCTTGGTCGCCTGGCCTTTCAGGCGCCAGTAGGCGCGCACCATCTTCACCGCGGTGTCCGCGCACTCGGAACCGGAGTCGGTGTAGAACACGTGGTTCAGGTTGCCCGGCGTCAGTTCGGTGATCTTTTCAGCCAGTTGGAAAGACAGCGGATGCCCGAACTGGAAAGCCGGCGAGTAATCCAGCGTGCCCAGTTGCTTGGCGACGGCTTCCTGAATCTCCTTGCGGGTGTGCCCGGCGCCGCAGGTCCACAGACCGGAAAGGCCATCGTAGATTTTGCGCCCCTTGTCGTCTGTCAGATAACTGCCCTCTGCCGCCACGATCAGTCGCGGATCGCGCTGGAAATTGCGGTTCGCGGTGTAGGGCATCCAGTGCGCATCGAGCTTGAGTTGGCTGGCCAGCGACATATCGGACGATTCGGGCATGTTCATTGTAATAACCTCACAAGGACGTGGGTGGCCTGTCTTCCTCTCCCTTCAGGGAAGCAGGGCCGGTTGCAGCTAAGTTGCCATGGGCATAAAGTCGCTAAAATCCTGCTTTTATGATCTTTAGTTGGTGGACTACTAAACAATGAGCACACGCCGTCCCGATCCCCTGGCCCAGGTCAGCGACTTCGACATTCGCCTGCTGCGCATTTTTCGAAGCGTCGTCGAATCAGGCGGCTTTTCTGCGGCGGAAAGTGCGCTGGGCATCGGGCGGTCGGCCATCAGCCAGCAGATGAGCGATCTGGAGCAACGCCTGGGCCTGCGCTTGTGCCAACGGGGTCGAGCGGGGTTTTCTCTGACAGAAGAAGGCCGCGAGGTCTATCAGTCATCGCTGCAGTTGTTGAGTGCACTGGAAAGTTTTCGTACAGAGGTGAACGGCCTGCACCGACACCTGCGCGGTGAACTGAACATCGGCCTGACCGACAACCTGGTCACCCTCCCCCACATGCGCATCACTCACGCACTTTCGCACCTGAAAGAGCGAGGCCCGGACGTTCACATCAATATCCGCATGGTCGCGCCCAATGAAGTGGAACAGGGCGTGCTCGATGGCAGCCTGCACGTGGGCGTCGTGCCCCAGGCCAACGCCTTGTCGGGCCTTGAATACCAGCCGCTCTACAGCGAACGCTCGTTGCTGTACTGCGCGGTCGGCCATCCGTTGTTCTATGTTGACGATGGGCAACTGGACGACACTCGCCTGGCTGAACAGGAAGCGATTGCGCCGACGTTTCGTCTGCCCGCCGACGTTCAGGCCCATTATCAGGCCCTGCGGTGCACCGCCAGTGCGTCGGATCGCGAGGGGATGGCGTTTCTGATTCTCACCGGGCGCTACATCGGCTATCTGCCGGATCACTACGCCAGTTTCTGGGTGCAGCAAGGGCGGTTGCGTGCGCTGAAACCCCTGTCGCGTTTCTACGACCTGAGCCTGGTGACCGTGACCCGTAAGGGCCGGCGCCCGCATCTGGTGCTCGAAAGCTTTCTGGAGAGTCTGGCTGCGACGCGCTGAACCTATTTGCGCAGCCGACTCTTGTGGGATCGTGCCGGGTGCGTTATCAGTTCACCCCGTCGCAGCCAATGATCCGTCTGGAATCGCACATGACCCTTGAAGTACCTGCTCACAGCGTCAGCACCAGCAAGCCGGCAAGCCGCATTCGTCAAAAGAACGAAGAAACGATCATGAAAGCCGCCGAGGACGAATTCGCCCGCCACGGTTTCAAAGGCACCAGCATGAACACGATCGCGCAGAACGCGGGATTGCCCAAGGCCAACCTGCATTACTACTTCACCAACAAGCTGGGGTTGTACGTCGCGGTACTGAGCAACATCATCGAGCTGTGGGACAGCACCTTCAATAACCTAAGCGTCGAAGACGATCCGGCCCAGGCGCTGACCCAGTACATTCGCGCGAAGATGGAGTTTTCCAGGCGCCAGCCACAGGCTTCGCGGATCTTCGCCATGGAAATTATCAGCGGCGGCGAGTGCCTGAACGAGTACTTCAGCCAGGACTATCGCGAGTGGTTCAAGAGCCGTGCGGCGGTGTTCCAGGGCTGGATCGACGCAGGCAAGATGGACCCGGTCGACCCGGTGCACCTGATTTTCCTGTTGTGGGGCAGCACCCAGCATTACGCCGACTTCGCCACCCAGATCTGCCAGGTCACCGGGCGCACACGCCTGACTCGACAGGACATGGAAGAAGCCGGTAACAATCTGATCCGCATCATCCTCAAGGGCTGTGGCCTCACGCCGCCCCTTTGAATGCTCAAGAACCTTGGCTTATAGCTGGAACCGTCAATGCCCTCTACTCTCGTCGGCCCTTGTGAGTTTCGCGAAGAAATCCGCAAGAGCCGCTTCATCACCCTGGCCGCGCCCATCAACACGCCGGCCGAGGCCCAGGCGTTCATCGAGCAGAACAGCGACCTGAATGCCACCCATAATTGCTGGGCATGGAAACTCGGCGCCCAGTACCGCAGCACTGACGACGGCGAACCGGGCGGTACCGCTGGCAGGCCCATACTGGCCGCCATCGAAGCGCAGGATTTCGATCAGGTCGTGGTGTTGGTGATTCGCTGGTATGGCGGCATTCAACTAGGTACCGGTGGCCTGGCTCGCGCCTATGGCGGAGGGGCGAACAAGTGTCTACAGCAGGCGCCGCGCTCGCCGTTGATTGACCGGGTGTCGCTGGAGTTCGACTGTTCCTTCAGCGAACTGGCTCTGGTGAAGCTGCGCCTGGCCGAACTCAACGGGCTGGTCGAGCAGGAGACGTTCACCGCCACGGGTGTCGATCTCGTCGTCGCGCTGGGCCCGGAGCAGATTGAAACCTTTCAACGACAGCTTTCGGACATCAGTCGCGGGCGCATCGTGCTGCAACGCCCGGGCGGTGCATAACCTGCACCACCTGCGTGTGTTCAAAGCCAGCACTTTGCCCACATCTACTGTGCATCCGCCTGTGGACAAGCTGAGCACATTCGCCCACAGCCCTTGCTGCACACGGCCTGCAGCAGTTCGATCATTATTTGATCAATTTACTTATCCACCGGACAAATTCACCGCAAAACAGGATGTTAGAGTGCCTTATCGCGACTCGGTACTACCGCAGAGGTGCTTATACCGCGGGCTTTCGCTTGCGCACATTAACTGTGGAGCAACCTGTGGATAACAGGTGCAAGCTTGTCCACAGGGCCGGGGATATCTCGCCTGCTGACATTTGGTCATTTTTCATCCAAATTTCATGAACTCTGTTCAACCGACGGCCAGGCTCTGGTCAAACGCCGATCCCGCCGCCGCGTCGCCCATTCTTGTGGCAAGCTGAGAGCGACTTCCTGGCACTGCCAAATCCACTGTTGCAAGGAGATGCACTCATGGCTTCAAACAAAACCGCACTCATTATCGGCGCCTCACGGGGCCTGGGCCTGGGGCTGGTACAACGCCTGAACGAGCTTGGCTGGGAGGTGACCGCCACCGTCCGGGATGTGAACAAGGCCGACGAGTTGAAAGCCGTTTCCGGCGTTCACATCCAGCCACTGGAAATGGACCAGCCAGCCTCGCTGGATTCACTTGTCCACAGCCTGAAGGGCCAGGTCTATGACCTGCTGTTCGTCAACGCCGGCATCATGGGCCCGCTGCACAGCAATCCCACCGACGCCAATGCAGAAGAACTGGGCCAGCTGTTCCTGACCAATGCCGTCGCCCCCGTACGCCTGGCCAAGCGTTTCGTCGATCAGATCCGCCCAGGCACCGGCGTCATTGCCTTCATGAGTTCGGTACTCGGCAGCGTCACCATGCCCGACGCGCCCGAAATGGCCCTGTACAAGGCCAGCAAGGCGGCTTTGAACTCCATGACCAACACCTTCATCACGCAACTGGGCGACAACAAACCCACCGTCCTCTCGATGCACCCCGGCTGGGTCCGCACCGCAATGGGCGGCGAAGGCGCCGATATCGACGTGCAAACCAGCGCGCGCGGGATGGTCGAACAACTGGAACGCTTCGCCGGAAAAGGCGGGCATCACTTCGTCAATTACAAGGGTGAGACGATTCCCTGGTGACACCCCACTGCTCGGGCGGGCACTTGATCCACACCCCGCCCACGCCCTAAACTCCCGACCCTCGCTTCGCGGCGCATTCGATGCCGCGGCGACCCTGGATCAGCAGACAGGGCAAAACTGAGCTGGCGACCTGAACCCACTTTCAGAGGAGCCGGCCCATGCCCGCTATCCGTATCTGGTTGAAAAATCCCCTTGCCGTGTTCACTGCCAACGACCTCGATGCCCGAGGCGGGCTGGTGGTCGAGGACGGTGTTATCGTTGAAATGCTCAGCGCCGGGCAAACACCTGCCCAGCCTTGCGATCAGGTATTCGATGCCCGTGAGCATGTGTTACTGCCGGGTCTGATCAACACCCATCATCATTTCTACCAGACGCTGACTCGCGCCTGGGCGCCGGTGGTCAATCAGCCGTTATTCCCGTGGCTCAAGACGCTGTACCCGGTCTGGGCACGCCTGACTCCGGAAAAACTCGCGCTGGCCAGCAAGGTCGCCCTCACGGAATTGTTACTGTCGGGCTGCACCACGGCAGCGGATCACCACTACCTGTTTCCGGATGGACTGGAAAACGCCATCGACGTGCAGGTGCAGGGCGTTCGGGAGCTGGGAATGCGCGCGATGCTGACCCGTGGTTCGATGAGCCTGGGTGAAAAGGATGGCGGCCTGCCACCACAGCAGACCGTGCAACAGGGGCAGGTGATTCTGGAAGACAGCCTGCGCCTGATCGACCGCTATCACGAACGTGGCGACGGCGCGCAGATCCAGATCGCCTTGGCGCCGTGTTCGCCGTTTTCGGTGACCACCGAAATCATGTCTGAAAGTGCCGCGCTGGCCGAGAGGCTCGATGTGCGTCTGCACACGCATCTGGCTGAAACCCTGGATGAAGAAGACTTCTGCCTGCAACGCTTTGGCCTGCGCACGGTGGATTACCTGGACAGCGTCGGCTGGCTCGGGCCTCGCACCTGGCTGGCCCACGGCATTCATTTCAATGAGCAGGAGATTGGACGTCTGGGCGAGGCAGGTACGGGGATTTGCCATTGCCCGAGCTCGAACATGCGCTTGGCCTCGGGCATCTGTCCGACGCTGGAGCTGACGGCCGCCGGGGCGGCCATCGGATTGGGCGTGGATGGCTCGGCTTCCAACGATGCCTCGAACATGATTCTGGAGGCGAAACAGGCGCTCTATCTGCAGCGCTTGCGCTATGGCGCCGAGAAGATCACTCCGGAACTGACATTGGGCTGGGCAACTCGCGGTTCGGCGAAGCTGCTGGGTCGCGAGGATATCGGTCAACTGGCGGTCGGCAAGCAGGCCGACCTTGCGCTGTTCAAACTCGATGAGCTGCGATTCTCCGGCAGCCATGACCCGATTTCAGCGCTGCTGTTGTGCGGTGCCGATCGCGCCGACCGGGTGATGATTGGCGGCAAATGGCGGGTGATCGATGGGCAAGTTGAGGGGCTGGACCTCAAGGGTCTGATTGCAGATCACCGCCAGGCGGCAGCGGAGTTGATTCGGGGCTAACTCGGATGCGGTTTGGCTTGCTGGCGTCGGTGATCTCAAGATCGCTCCCGCGGGCAAGCCCGGCTGCTACAACGATCTATGTTGCTGCACTGTCCGTAGCAGTCCGGCTTGCCGGCGTCTGCGTTCTCAAGGTCCCCGACGCCGGCAAGCCGGACTGCTACGGACGGTGCGACACAAATGGTCGTAGCAGCCGGGCTTGCCCGCGGGAGCGATATTAAAAGCGCAGACGTTGGCAAGCCGGACGACTACATCCCCAACAATGACAACATCACAAAGGTCGCGAACAGCACGAAGTGCGTCATGCCTTCGATGGCGTTGGTTTCGCCGTCGTTGAGGTTGATGGCACTGACCAGCAAGGTGACGAACACCATCACGGTCTGCACCGGCGTCATGGCCATCTGGAACGGCTGACCGGTGTAGAGCGCCATCGCCTCCATCACCGGCACAGTCAGGATCACCGTGGACAACGATGCCCCCAGCGCAACGTTGACCACCGATTGCATGCGGTTGGCCAGCGCCGCTCGCAGCGCCGTGAGGATTTCCGGCGCAGCGGAAATCGCCGCCACCAGAATCGCGGTCATGACCGGCGGTGCGCCGCTGCCTTCAAGGCCCAGGTCGATGGTCTTGGACATGACCTCCGCCAGCGCGCCAATGACCACCACCCCAAACACCAGCGTGGCGATCGACAAGGTCAGATTCACCGGCGCGCCCTCCTGTTCGGGCTGATCCTTGCGCCGCTTCTTGTCCGGGTAGCTGTAGCTGAAGAAATAACTGTGCGGCCCCACCTGCATGCGCAGAAACAGACCGTACAACAACACCATCGCGCCAATGGTAAAGGCCGAATACACCTTCCATTTCGACTCGGGTATGAACTCCGGCACCACCATCGATACGGCCATGGCGGTCAGGATCATCACACTGTAAGAGCGCGCGGAGTCATCGTTGTAGGACTGCTCGCCGTGCTTGAGCCCGCCCATCAGCGCCGCGAGCCCCAGGATGCCGTTGATATCCAGCATCACCGCCGAGTAAATGGTGTCTCGCACCAGCGTCGGCGACGGCTCGTTGCTCATCATGATCGCCAGGATCACCACCTCGACCAGCACCGCCGACAGCGTCAGGATCATCGTGCCGTAGGGGTCGCCGAACTTCTCCGCAAGCAACTCGGCATGATGGGCGACGCGCATCGAGGCACAGACGATGAACACCACCAGGGCGACGCCCGCGAGCAACGCAACGGTGTGCCCATGGCCGAGCAACTGGTGTTCGAAGAAGTAGGCGAGACAGGCCGCAATCACCGCCAACAGGAGAAATTTTTCTTGCTTGAGAATCGTGCCCATCGTTGCCTTATTGCCTCTGCGACGCGGGTCGCTCATCCGTGGAGTATTGCCTGCTCAAGCGGTGAGAGTGCAGTTTGTAAATAAAGGTTTCAAGACAGCTGAACCTTCCGGTCAGGTTTTTAACCAGTCATCGCCCGTGAATCTGTAGAATCACTCCATTGCACCTGATGAGAAAAGAACATGTACGACTGGCTGAATGCCCTGCCCAAGGCTGAACTGCACCTGCACCTTGAGGGTTCGCTGGAACCTGAACTGCTGTTCGCCCTGGCCGAGCGCAACAAGATCGCACTGCCGTGGAACGACGTCGAAACCCTGCGCAAGGCCTACGCCTTCAATAACCTGCAGGAGTTTCTCGACCTTTATTACCAGGGCGCGGACGTCCTGCGCACCGAGCAGGACTTCTACGACCTGACCTGGGCCTACCTTGAACGCTGCAAGGCTCAGAACGTGATTCACACCGAACCGTTCTTCGACCCTCAGACCCACACCGACCGGGGCATCCCCTTCGAAGTGGTGCTCAACGGGATCACTGGCGCGCTCAAGGACGGCAAGGAAAAACTCGGCGTGGGCAGCGGCCTGATCCTGAGCTTCCTGCGGCACCTGAGTGAGGAAGAAGCCGAGAAGACACTGGACATGGCACTGCCCTTCCGCGATGCCTTCGTCGCCGTCGGCCTGGACAGCTCGGAAATGGGCCATCCGCCCAGCAAGTTCAAGCGCGTGTTCGACCGCGCCCGTGGAGAAGGCTTCCTGACCGTGGCCCACGCCGGCGAGGAAGGTCCGCCCGAGTACATCTGGGAAGCGCTGGACCTGCTGAAGATCGAGCGGATCGACCACGGCGTGCGCGCCATCGAAGACGAACGGCTGATGCAACGCATCATCGATGAGCAGATCCCGTTGACGGTCTGCCCGCTGTCCAACACCAAGCTCTGCGTGTTTGACCACATGAGCCAGCACAACATCCTCGACATGCTCGAGCGTGGCGTGAAAGTCACCGTAAACTCGGACGACCCGGCCTACTTCGGTGGCTACGTGACCGAAAACTTCCACGCGCTGCACACTCATCTGGGCATGACCCAGGATCAGGCCAAACGCCTGGCCCAGAACAGCCTGGATGCGCGTCTGGTCAAACCGTGACCTGAGCGTGATTCATGGCAGCAGGGCCTGCCAGCGGGTGCCACTCCAGGCCTCCCGCCGGCAAGCCGTGCTGCTACAGCGTCTGCATTCAGGCAGCGGACGCGATCTTGTTGATCTCACGCTGACCATTGGAAGACACCTGCAAGGTGGTGGCCTCTTCCGTGGCACGCAACCACCCCAGTTGCATGAAAAGCTGCAGCAATCCCGCCCCCAGCGCACCGCCCAGGTGCGGACCGCGGTCACTGCATTCGGCGCACTCGCAGACAGTCTCGCGCTGCCGGTGGGCCAACGCAGGGATGAAAATGCCCCGCTCGGCAAATCTCGATATTCCGACACTCGTCACTTCCAGACGATGCTCCGACTGCTCGATCCAGCCCGCCCCGAGCATCCGCTGATACAGATCCGTGGCCAGGTCCCCGCCCAGATGATCGGCGCACACCAGAGCCCGGCGCAGTGGCAACGGCGGCAAGGGCTGGGCGACGCTGCGGCTGATGATCTCGGCACTGACCATCGATGCGCTGGCCAGTGCCTGCACCGCCGCTCCGACCTCAGGCGCCGCCAGCCTGAAGAAGCGCTTACGGCCGCGCGACTCCTGGCGCAGCAAGCCTCCCGATGCCAGCCGCGCCAGGTGCGCGCCCACCGATGAGGTGGACAAGCCCACCAGCAATGCAATCTCGTCAGCTGCCCGCGACGCGCCGTCCATTAACGCCCACATCATGGCACTGCGTTTGGGGTCGGCCAGCAGCGCGGCAATCTGACTGATGCATGGTGCGTGTTCCATGTATTCACTCCCTGTTGAATCATTGGTCTTTTGCGATGGCCGACTCGCCCTCTACAGCGGCCATCATCGTTGCATAGGGCGAACGGCAGCCTTGATCTGCATCACCTCATGGGACCTTTGAGCAGAACAAGTGCCGCACTAGTACAGATTTAGTTAAGTAACCGTGACAGTATCGAGCATCCGTTATTGGATCGGATCCACTCTAAAGACACAGTATAAGGGCTGGAGGACAGCGGCGGATTGCTCAGGATTTGTTGTACCCGAAGCACCGTAGGGCCGCCGTGCGAAACATCAGGCAAAGTCTCCCGTTAGACAACAGCCTCTCCAGCCCATGTTTTAGCGCCGAAAAGGCCGGAATAGCGGGCCTCTGCTGGCATTTCGGGGAAGTGACGTCAATTGAAGGCAGGGCAAATTCCTACAGCAAAAACTCCATTATCCCGCAGGAAAAATAGCCAGGGTTTTCCATAGGAAGGCGGATTTTTTAACCAGATATACTGTCACGCCTTCCCCCCAACGAAGTGCTTGTACGAAAGGTCTGCCGGGAGAGTAGTAATAGTCTGCACTTCTCTCATTTGTTCACTGCCATTAACAATCAATAACAGTGCACCGGTCAGCACAGCTTTTCAATAAAAGAAGCAGGAAGTCCGGCAACGCGGGAACGTTGCCGGAGCGGGTCAGATGCGTACGTCAGTGGGCGCAACCTGCGCATCACGCCTGCCCTGGGCGCGTCGGGTAATCATCGCGAGCGTCACGGCCAGCACCCCACACAGGGTGATAACCGTCGCCATGGGCACGGCGGTGCCATCGTGCAACACCCCGACCAGCGCCGCAGCCCCCGCCGCCACGCTGAATTGCAGGCAGCCCAGCAAGGCCGAGGCGCTGCCTGCACGCTTGCCTTGCCCGGCCATCGCACAGGCCGAGGCGTTGGGGATGATGCAGCCAAGGCTGGCGATATAGATGAACAGCGGGATCAGCAACGGCCAGAGCTTCTCGGTGTGCATCGAGGCAATCGCCAGCAGCACCACGGCGGCGCTCAGGTAGATCCATACCGCGCGGGACAGCAGCCACGCCGGGCCAAAGCGCCCCACGAGCCGGGCGTTGACTTGCGCGACGAGGATGAAGCCCGCCGCGTTGGTGCCGAACAGCCAGCCGTAATGCTCGGCAGGCACGCCATACAGCTTGATGAACACGAAGGGAGAGCCTGCGATATAGGAAAACATACCGGCAATCGCAATGCCGCCAGTCAAGGCGTGCCCCAGGAAGATCCGGTCGCCCAGCAACGCCCAATATGAGCCCGCCGCGCCGGACAGCGGTGGACGGGGGTGGCCTGCGGGCATGCTTTCAGGCAAGCCTGCAGCCACGGCGCATGCCGTGAGCGCACTGAAGAACGTCAGGCTCAGGAAGATCGACTGCCAGCCGTACACATTGACCAGCAAACCGCCGAGCATCGGGGCCAGGATCGGGGCCAGGCCCATGACCAGCATCAACTGGGAAAACACTTTCGCCGACTCGACGGGCGAGCACTTGTCGCTGACAATCGCCCGCGACAGCACCATCCCTGCACAGCCACCCAGGGCCTGGACGAAACGTGCAACGATCAGCCACTCAAGGTTGGGTGCAAACGCGCAGGCCAGGGACGCCAGCGTGAACAGTCCGACGCCGAACAGCAGCGGGATGCGGCGGCCAAACCGGTCAGCGATCGGCCCATAGGCCAGTTGCCCGATGCTCAAGCCCAGGAAGTAAGAGGCCAGGGTCATCTGGACGTGTTTTTCGTCCGTGCCAAAAGCCAGTGCCATTGCCGGAAAGCCGGGTAGATAAAAGTCGATGGCCAATGGGCCAAATGCGCTGAGAGCGCCAAGAATCAGAATCGTTCTAAGGTTCATTGATCTTCCAAAGCAGTTGCGCGCAGCCTGACAGTTTAACAACCCGCCATCTTCTCAGACCGTCGCAGGGAAAATTATTAAAAGTTTTTTCAGGTTTAATTACCGTCAGGCGGGATCGCGGAACTAATCGACCCGTACCGGACATCGGCCAATGGATTTCTCACACCGCTTTTACAAATAACTCACAGATATGCTTCTAGAATTTTTCATATCTGTAGAGGAAATGGATATGAACGCGCGTTGGGTTGTGCTGTGGTGTCTTGTGGTTGTCGCCGGCTGTCAGTCTACCCACGACCAATTACTGGCCGAAGGTTATCCGCCGGCATTTGCGGACGGTTTCCAGGATGGCTGCGGCAGTGGGCGGCAGGCAGTGGATGTCATGAAGGGCCAATACAAGAAGGACGTGCCGCGTTACTTGCGTGACACGATTTACGCGCAGGGCTGGGGGGATGGTTTCCGCCAGTGTCAGGCGCAACTGGAGAACCACAACGTTCAGGATCAGGGTCGCGACAGCGTCTGGAACGACCGCGACCGCGCCTGGGAACAAGAGAAGACCCAGGACGCGGCCAAGGCGTATCGCTCTCGCTGAAGGCCATGTCGCTGCGGGGCATCTGGCGAAACTTCTGGAGTGCAAGGATGGCCCAACCTTCATGTACTGAACAGGGAGCACGCCATGAGTCGGGCCTTCGTCAACGAAGACGCCGCTGCCGCGCAGGTCAGCCAGCCGGTGGAGCGGCACGTCAGCGCGCAACCCAATTACGTGACCGCCAGCGGTCTTGCCCAGTTGCAGGCCCATGTCGCCGCGTTGCAGGCACAGCACAGCGAGCAGTCGGCGCGCGGTGAGCGTGCAGACAAGCAGCGGCTGGCGGATATCGAACGGGATCTGCGTTATTTCAATCAGCGTCTTCACAGTGCTCAGGTGGTGACACCTGCCATCTCTACTGACAAGGTGCAGATCGGCAGTTGGGTGACCTTCGCCGATGAAGAGGACGTGCAGCAGCGGGTGCAATTGGTGGGTGAAGATCAGGCTGATGCCGCGAGCCAGCTCATCAACTGGGCCTCGCCGCTGGGCAAGGCGCTGATGGGCGCGCACGTGGGCGACGAAGTCACCTGGCAGCGCCCGGCGGGAGATCAGGTGATCGAGGTGGTGCAGATTGAGGCGGATGTTTGAAAAAACGGAGCCACTGCGCCCTTGGATACTCTACAGGGGATCAAGCTCGAATTTATGTATGTACTCGCAGCCGATACGCCAAGCCATATTTGTGGGAGCGGGCTCGCCCGCGAATGCGTCACACCTGCCGCATCAAAGGAGTCTGACCCACCGCTTTCGCGGGCAAGCCCGCTCCCACAAATCATCACTGATCGACAATCGTCGTTATCCCCATCCCGCACGACAGAAACTTGTCCAAAAAAAAACGGAGCCCGAAGGCTCCGTTTTTCATGACGCTGGCCCCGATCAGGCCAGCTTCTTGTGACGCACGCGGTGCGGCTGGGCCGCTGCTTCGCCCAGGCGCTTCTTGCGGTCGGCTTCGTACTCGGTGTAGTTGCCTTCGAAGAACACCGCCTGCGAATCATCTTCGTAGGCCAGGATGTGAGTCGCGACGCGGTCCAGGAACCACCGATCGTGGGAGATCACAATAGCGGCGCCCGGGAAGTCCAGCAGGGCTTCCTCCAGGGAACGCAGGGTTTCAACGTCCAGGTCGTTGGACGGTTCGTCGAGCAGCAGGACGTTGCCGCCCTCTTTCAACGTCAGCGCCAGGTGCAAGCGACCACGCTCACCACCGGACAGATCCTTCACGAACTTCTGCTGATCGCCACCCTTGAAGTTGAAACGGCCGACATAGGTACGCGACGGAATCTCGTAGCTGCCGATCTTGATCTGATCGGAACCGTCGGAGATCTGCGCGAATACGGTCTTGCTGCCGTCCAGGTCGTCACGGCTCTGGTCGACGCAGGCCAGTTGCACGGTTTCACCGATTTCAATGGAGCCCGAATCCGGTTGCTCCTTGCCCATCAGCATGCGGAACAGCGTGGATTTACCCGCACCGTTACCACCAATCACACCAACGATGGCGCCTTTAGGCATGGAGAACGACAGGTTGTCGATCAGCACGCGGTCGCCGTAACCCTTGGTGACGTTCTTGAATTCAATGACCTTGTCACCCAGGCGCGGACCGGCCGGGATGTAGATCTCGTTGGTTTCCGAACGCTTCTGGAATTCCTGCGACTGCATTTCTTCGAAGCGCTGCAGACGGGCCTTGGATTTGGACTGACGAGCCTTGGCGCCTTTGCGCACCCACTCCAGTTCCTCTTTCATGGCCTTCTCGTGAGCCGACTGCTGCTTGGATTCCTGGGCCAGACGATCGGATTTGGCTTCCAGCCAGCCCGAATAGTTGCCCTCGTACGGAATACCGGCGCCGCGGTCGAGTTCCAGAATCCAGCCAGCGACGTTGTCCAGGAAGTAACGGTCGTGCGTGATCGCAACCACGGTGCCCGGGAAGTCGTGCAGGAAGTGTTCGAGCCAGGCGACGGAATCGGCGTCCAGGTGGTTCGTCGGTTCGTCCAGCAGCAGCATGTCAGGGGCCGACAGCAGCAGGCGGCACAGGGCCACGCGGCGCTTCTCGCCACCGGACAGGTGCTCGACCTTGGCATCCCAGGCCGGCAGGCGCAGCGCATCGGCGGCGACTTCCAGCTGACGCTCGAGGTTGTGGCCGTCGCTGGCCTGCAGGATGGCTTCGAGCTTGGCCTGTTCGGCGGCCAGTTTGTCGAAATCGGCATCCGGCTCGGCGTAGGCGGCGTAGACCTCGTCCAGACGCGCCTGGGCGTCCTTGATCACGCTGACCGCTTCCTCGACCACTTCACGAACGGTCTTGGTCGGGTCCAGTTGCGGTTCCTGCGGCAGGTAACCGACGTTCAGTTCCGGCATCGGGCGCGCTTCACCATCGAACTCGGTGTCGACACCGGCCATGATTTTCAGCAGCGTGGATTTACCCGAACCGTTGAGGCCCAGGACACCGATCTTGGCGCCGGGGAAGAACGACAGGGAGATGTTTTTCAGGATTTCCCGCTTCGGCGGAACAACCTTGCTCAGCCGATGCATGGTGAAGACGTATTGAGCCATGGAATGAAAACCTGGATTGGGACAGTGAATAAGGGCGCGAGCTTAGTGCTCCGTTGCAAAAAATGCTTTTTATTTATCGTCGCAACTTGCCGTGTGGCGTATCCGGGCCTTGAATTGGTTAAGGCTTGACCAGAAAAGCTGCGACAGAAAACTTACCGCGTAAGTCATAAAGCTGGAGCAAGGATTGCAAGCATTATGAAAAATTACAGGAATCGGGCACCTCGCGCGTGCCGCAAAGCTACCCGAATGCCGTCAACAGGGCAAACCGCGCAGCCCAATGGGGCTGGCACTTAGCCACAACTCAAGGCATGCTAGCCGCCCTTTGGGCGTCCAGCTTATAGTGCATTTCGCACACGCTGATTCAGTCCAGCAGTCAGGATCACAGTTTGTCCACACCAGCACCCACTCCTCCGTTGCGTTCCTCCAATAGCGCGGCGTCCGCGCCTTTACGGGGCTCGTTCAAAGGCGCACTGGCAGTGCTGGTGCTGCTGATGCTCGTGCTTTTGTTATGGCAGCTGGTTGAGCAGTTCCAACAGACCCAGGATCGCCAGCATCAGCGCAGCGTCGATTACAGCATCCAGCTGGCCGACCGCCTGAGCCTGAACATGGCGCTCAATGCCCAGGTCGCGTTGAACCTGCTGGACGACGCCAACGGCAAGCCCGAGACCCAGGCGCAGACTGCAGCGATGCTTGAGCGCCTGCGCAAATCCATGCCGGGGCTGCTCAGTGTCGCCTGGCTGGACAGCTCGGCGGGTATCGCAATGGACAGCGCCACGGACAGCAAGGACGTCAGTTTCTTGACTCAATTGCACGCACGGGTCGAAGGGCATCCTTACTACTATGCCGATGCGCCGGACGGCTCGCTGTTCTACCTGCTGGTTCGCCAGCCCGGCAATGACAACCAGCGCTACTGGGCCATACGCCTGGACCCACAGGCGCTGAATTCCCTGACCCGCCAGAGCGCACAGGACTACCGGCCACTCTGGCGGCTTGAGAACACCTCGTCCCTGCACCTGGTTTTCCAGGGTGAGCCCAGTGACAGCCAGGCCGCTGGTGGCAATCTGCAGACCGTGCTGCTGGAGCCTGTGGCCAACAGCGACTGGCAGTTGCGCGGGCTGTTCGACCCGGACCGGGCTCGGGAAGCGCTGATTGCGCCGTTGCTGGGCAAATGCCTGATCGCGCTGCTCTGCTCTATCGTGCCGTTGCTCGCGCTACGCAGCCTGCGTCGTCGCCAGTTGCAACTGCATGAGAGCCGCCGACGCTACAAGGACATCTTCGAAGGCACCGGCGTCGCGCTGTGCGTGCTCGACCTCTCGGGCCTGCCGGAATACCTCAAGCACCTGCAACTGAACAGCAGCGAGGAGTTGCAAAAGCGGCTGATCAATCACCCAGACCAACTCAAGGGCCTGCTGCATCAGTTGCGCATCACCGAGGTCAATCAGGTGGCCTCCAGCCTGCTGCGCGCTGATTCCGCGCAGAAGGTCTGGCAGCAGTTGATCGAGGGCTGCCCGCGTTCCCGCCAGGGCATTGGCGTGCAACTGATCGGCGCGGTGCTCGATGGCCAGCCTCAGTTGGAACTGGAAATCCTGCTGCCCGACGCGCAAGGCCAGGACCAGCATCTATGGCTGGTGGTGCGCCTGCCCGAGCAGCCCGAAGACTTCAATTCGGTGATCCTGAACATCAACGACATCACCAACCGCAAGCAGACCGAAATCGAACTGCTGGAGCGCGAGAGTTTCTGGTCGGATGTGGTGCGCACCGTGCCCGACCATCTGTACGTCCAGGACGTCGTGACCCGGCGCATGATCTACAGCAACCACCACCTGGGGCACACGCTCGGTTATAGCCGCGAAGAACTGCAGCAGATGGGCGAATACTTCTGGGAAATCCTGCTGCATCCCGATGACGCCGAACCCTACGAGCAACTGCGCCTGGCCCGCAGCGAACAAGGTCTGAGCGCGCTGACCGAGTGCCAGTTGCGCTTTCGCGACCGGCGCGGCAACTGGCGGCGTTTCGACATCCGCGAGCAGGCCCTGGCGCCGGACAGCGATGGCCAGGTCACGCGCATCATCGGCGTGGCCAAGGACATCACCGAACAGATCGAAGCCAGCCAGTCCCTGCGTGACAGCGAGCAGCGCTACCGGATGCTCGCCGAAAGCATCAGCGACGTGATCTTTTCCACCGACCCCAAGCTTGCGCCCAACTACGTCAGCCCATCGGTCAACACCGTGCTGGGGTACAGCGCCGAATGGATTCTGGATAACGGCTGGAACTCGATCATCGCCAACCCGCAGCAACTCACCAGCCTGAATTCGCTGCTGCACGTGATTGGCAAAGCGCTGAACAAACCCGAAGCGCTGGCGGCCCTGCGCCGTGAAATCACCACGCAGTTGTTCCTGTTCGACTGCCTGCGTGCCGATGGGCGCAAGATTCCGGTGGAGTTGCGTCTGGTTCTGGTGTGGGACGAATCCGGCGCATTTGAAGGCATTCTCGGTGTTGGCCGTGATATCAGTCAGCAGCGCCGTGCGGAAAAAGACCTCCGCATGGCCGCAACCGTGTTCGAGCACTCGACTTCGGCCATCCTGATTACCGACCCTGCCGGCTACATCGTGCAGGCCAACGATGCCTTCAGCCGGGTCAGCGGCTACGCCGTGTCCCAGGTGCTGGACCAGTTGCCGATGATGCTGACGGTCGACGACCAGCAGGAAGCCCACATGGGCTACATCCTCAAGCAGTTGAACCAGCGCGGCAGTTGGGAGGGCGAGCTGTGGCTCAAGCGTCGTGACGGCGAACACTATCCGGCATGGGTCGGCATCACTGCGGTGCTGGACGATGAAGGCGACCTAGCCAGCTACGTGTGCTTCTTCAGTGACATCAGCGAGCGCAAGGCCAGCGAACAGCGCATTCACCGCCTGGCCTACTACGACGCCCTGACCCACCTGCCCAACCGCACGCTGTTCCAGGACCGCCTGCACACCGCGCTGCAGCACGCCGAGCGCCAGCACGCCTGGGTGGTGCTGATGTTCCTGGACCTCGACCGCTTCAAGCCGATCAACGACTCCCTGGGCCATGCCGCAGGGGATCGCATGCTCAAGGAAATGGCCTCGCGCCTGCTCGCCTGCGTGGCCGAGGACGATACCGTGGCACGCATGGGCGGCGACGAGTTCACCCTGTTGCTGCAACCCGGCGCCACCCAGCAGGCAGCACTGACCCGGGCCATTCATGTGGCCGAACAGATTCTCGCAAGCCTGGTGAAACCCTTCGTGCTGGAAGGCCGGGAGTTTTTCGTCACCGCCAGTATCGGCATCGCCCTGAGCCCCCAGGACGGCAACGAGCTGAGCCAGTTGATGAAGAACGCCGACACGGCGATGTACCACGCCAAGGAGCGTGGCAAGAACAACTTCCAGTTCTACCAGGCGGATATGAACGCCAGCGCCCTGGAGCGTCTGGAGCTGGAAAGCGACCTGCGCCACGCGCTGGAGCAGGAGGAGTTCACCCTCTATTACCAGCCGCAGTTCAGCGGCGACGGCAAGCGCCTGACCGGTACAGAAGCCCTGCTGCGCTGGCGCCATCCACGCCGTGGCCTGGTGCCGCCGGGGGATTTCATTCCGGTGCTCGAAGAGTTGGGGCTGGTGGTGGAAGTCGGCGAATGGGTGCTGAAGGAAGCCTGTCGTCAGTTGCGCGAGTGGCACCTGGCCAAGGTTCGGGTGCCGAAAGTGTCGGTGAACATTTCCGCGCGGCAGTTCTCCGATGGCCAGTTGGGCACGCGTATCGCCAACATCCTCCAGGAAACCGGCCTGCCGCCGGCGTGCCTTGAGCTGGAGCTGACCGAAAGTATCCTGATGCGCGAAGTCAGCGAGGCCATGCATATCCTCGACAGCCTCAAGCGGCTGGGGCTGAGCATCGCGGTGGACGACTTCGGCACCGGTTATTCATCGCTGAACTACCTCAAACAGTTCCCCATCGATGTGCTGAAGATCGACCGCACCTTCGTCGACGGCCTGCCCTCGGGCGAGCAGGACGCCCAGATCGCCCGCGCCATCATCGCAATGGCCCACAGCCTGAACCTGGCGGTGATCGCCGAAGGCGTGGAAACCCACGAGCAGCTGGATTTTCTGCGTGAGCATGGTTGCGACGAGGTGCAAGGCTACCTGTTCGGCAGGCCGATGCCGGCGCAGCGCTTCGAGGCGCAATTCAGTAATGATGCCCTGTTCATGATCGATTAAGAGCAGACCAGTAGCAGGCCGGCTTGCCGAGGCTTGATCCTTGTAGGAGCGCGCTTGCCCGCGATCGCGTCCAGGCAGACACCGCTGCACTGGCTGACACACCCGGTCGCGGGCAAGCGCGCTCCTACAGGTTGTGGATGAAAGCCGCTTGTCCACGACATGACCGCCTTTCATATGCCATATAAAACCCGATGTTGTAGAATGCCCCCCTTTTCTACTGCACGATCCCCGAGGACCGCCATGTTCAGCCGTAATTTGACTATCGCCAAGTACGACTCCGACCTGTATGCCGCTATGGAACAGGAAGCCAAGCGCCAGGAAGAGCACATCGAGCTGATCGCCTCGGAAAACTACACAAGCCCTGCCGTCATGGAAGCCCAGGGCTCGGTGCTGACCAACAAGTACGCCGAAGGCTACCCAGGCAAGCGTTACTACGGTGGTTGCGAGTACGTCGATATCGTCGAGCAACTGGCCATCGACCGCGCCAAGGAGCTGTTCGGCGCCGACTACGCCAACGTCCAGCCACACGCTGGCTCCCAGGCCAACAGCGCCGTCTACCTGGCCCTGCTGAACGCCGGTGACACCATCCTGGGCATGAGCCTGGCCCACGGCGGTCACCTGACCCACGGCGCCAGCGTTTCCTCCTCCGGCAAGCTGTACAACGCTGTTCAGTACGGCATCGACGGCAACGGCCTGATCGACTACGACGAAGTCGAGCGTCTGGCTGTCGAGCACAAGCCAAAAATGATCGTGGCCGGTTTCTCGGCTTACTCGCAGGTCCTGGACTTCGCCCGTTTCCGCGCCATCGCTGACAAGGTCGGTGCCTACCTGTTCGTCGACATGGCCCACGTGGCCGGTCTGGTCGCCGCTGGCGTCTACCCGAACCCGGTTCCGTTCGCTGACGTCGTGACCACCACCACCCACAAGACCCTGCGCGGTCCACGTGGCGGCCTGATCCTGGCGCGCGCCAATGCCGAGATCGAGAAGAAACTGAACTCCGCCGTATTCCCGGGCGGCCAGGGCGGCCCTTTGGAGCACGTCATCGCTGCCAAGGCGATCTGCTTCAAGGAAGCGCTGCAGCCTGAGTTCAAGACTTACCAGCAACAAGTCGTCAAGAACGCCAAGGCCATGGCCGCCGTGTTCATCGAGCGTGGCTTCGACGTGGTTTCCGGCGGTACCGAGAACCACCTGTTCCTGCTGTCGCTGATCAAACAGGACATCTCCGGTAAAGACGCCGACGCCGCACTGGGCAAGGCTTTCATCACCGTGAACAAGAACTCGGTGCCAAACGACCCGCGCTCCCCGTTCGTCACCTCCGGCCTGCGCTTCGGCACCCCGGCTGTGACCACTCGCGGCTTCAAGGAAGCAGAGTGCAAGGAACTGGCTGGCTGGATCTGCGACATCCTGGCTGACCTGAACAACGAAGCGGTGATCGACGCCGTTCGCGAGAAGGTCAAGGCCATCTGCGCCAAGCTGCCGGTTTACGGCGCTTGATAGCGGTTGCCTGATATGAAAAAGCCCGGCTCTTGAGCCGGGCTTTTTGTTATACGCACCGTTCCCTGTAGGAGTGAGCTTGCTCGCGATACGTCGTGCCATTCACCGCTCCGGTGTCTGAATTGACGCATCGCGAGCAAGCTCACTCCTACAGGCTCTGCGTTCAGATTGAAACTCTGGCAAACCCTTCGCGAATCTTCTCTTCCGGCAACTCGTCGGCGATGAACACGATCACGCTTTCGCGTTTCTCGTCTGCACCCCACTCCACGTCGAAATCAAAACCGTAGAGTTTGAGCACGCCCTGAAACACCAGCTTGCGGTCTTCGCCTGAGATGTTCAGCACGCCCTTGTAGCGCAGCAGTTGCTTGCCGTGGTCTTCCAGCAGTTCGTTCATGAACTCGCTGAGCCTGTCGATATCCAGCGCCTTGTCGCTGCGCAGCACCAGGCTGCTGATGCGGTCGATGCCGCGCCCTGCCGGTGCGACCGGACGCAGGACCATCCCGCCGACATCCGCGTTCAGGTTGAAGCCGCGCACGTCCAGCAGTTCGGCGAGGTCGATCTTGCCGTGTTCGACCACGCGGATCGGCGCACGGCGGTTGATGCGGGTAAGGCGCTCGCTCAAAGCCTTGAACGTCGCCTCCTCCACCAGATCGGTCTTGCTCACCAGCAGGCGGTCGGCGAAACCGATCTGCGCCTGGGCGATGGTCTGCTCCAGGTGGGTGTCGGCGTGGGCGGCGTCCACCAGGGTGATGATGCCGTCGAGGATGTAACGCTCACGCAGTTCTTCATCGATGAAAAAGGTCTGGGCCACCGGCGCCGGGTCGGCAAGGCCGGTGCATTCGATCACCAGGCGGTCGAAGGCGATCTCGCCGCTGTCCAGCCGCTCCAGCAGCAGGACCAGCGCCTTGGTCAGGTCGGTGTGAATGGTGCAGCACACGCAGCCGTTGGACAGGGTCATCACTTGTACCGGCTCATCGCCCAGCAACTGGGTATCGACACCTGCGTCGCTGAATTCGTTTTCGATCACGGCGATTTTCAGGCCGTGTTCGGCCTTGAGCAGGTGACGTAGCAATGTGGTCTTGCCCGCGCCGAGAAAACCACTCAGAACGGTGACGGGGATGGGTGTGAACACAAGAAATCTCCAGCACAAAAATGACTGTAGGAGTGAGCTTGCTCGCGATGACGTCGTGTCAGGTAAATCATCGTGCCTGACAGTCCGCAATCGCGAGCAAGCTCACTCCTACAGGGTAACGTACCAAACGATCAAGAAATCAACAGCACTTCGGCCCACCCTTGCCGCCGTAACGCGCATCCTGGCGTTCCCGGAAGAACGCCTCGTACGACATCACCGGCTTGTCAGGGTGTTTGGTCTGCATATGCTCGACATAGGTGTCGTAGTCCGGCATGCCGACCATCAGGCGCGCGGCCTGACCCAGATACTTACCCAGACGACTCAGGTCATTGAACATATGCAGCTCCTCGCCTTACAGCGCACTCAGTTGGTTTTCGGGAAGGCCTGGAATGGCGCTTCCTTGTCGCTGCGTTCTTTCTTGATCCAGGCGGCGCGGCCGACCTTGATCGCGTAGAACAGGATGCTCAGCACCACGAACAGGAACAGAGTGGTCAGCGCCGCGTTGGTGTACGCGTTGAAGATCACATGCTGCATCTGGTCGGCGGTCTTGGCCGGGGCCAGGATCTGACCGGCGTCAGCCGCCGCGCTGTATTTCTTCGCCAGCGCCAGGAAACCAACGGCCGGGCTTGGGTCGAACAGTTTGATGAAGCCCGCAGTCACTGTGCAGATCAACAGCCAGGAGGCCGGCAGGATCGTGACCCAGACGTACTGCTGACGCTTCATCTTGATCAGTACAACCGTGGCCAGCATCAGCGCGATACCCGCCAGCATCTGGTTGGAGATGCCGAACAGCGGCCACAGGGTGTTGATGCCACCCAGCGGATCGATCACGCCCTGGTACAGCAGATAACCCCACAGCGCCACGCAACCACCGGTGCCGATGGCGTTGGCAGTCCAGGACTCGGTGCGTTTGAGCGAAGGCACGAAGCTGCCGAGCAGGTCCTGCAGCATGAAGCGACCGGCACGGGTACCGGCGTCAACGGCCGTCAGGATGAACAGCGCTTCGAACAGGATCGCGAAGTGGTACCAGAACGCCATGGTGTCCTGACCAGGGAAGGCCTGATGCAGGATCTGCGCGATACCGACGGCCAGGGTCGGCGCACCACCGGCACGGGCCAGTACGGTGTTCTCACCAATTTCCTTGGCCACGGCGGTCAGTTGATCCGGGGTGATGACAAAGCCCCAACTGCTGACCATCTGTGCAACCGCGTTGACGTCACCGCCGACAATCGCCGCCGGGCTGTTCATCGCGAAGTAGATGCCTGGCTCGATCACCGAAGCCGCCACCATCGCCATGATCGCCACGAACGACTCCATAAGCATGCCGCCGTAACCGATGTAACGGGCGTTGACTTCGTTATCCAGCAGTTTCGGCGTAGTACCCGACGAAATCAGCGCATGGAAGCCCGACACCGCACCACAGGCGATGGTGATGAACAGGAACGGGAACAGGGTGCCTTTCCACACCGGTCCGGAACCGTCTGTGAACTGGGTCAGGGCTGGCATTTTCAGCTCAGGCGCCAGAATCAGGATGCCGATGGCCAGGGCGACGATGGTGCCGATCTTCAGGAAGGTCGAAAGGTAGTCGCGCGGTGCCAGTACCAGCCAGACCGGCAGCATGGCCGCAACGAAGCCGTAGCCCACCAGCAGCCAGGTGATCTGCACGCCGGTGAAGGTGAACACCGGTGCCCACTCAGGGCTTGCAGCGACATGGCCACCGATCCAGATCGACAGCAGCAGCAAGACCACGCCAATCACCGAAATTTCACCGATACGGCCCGGGCGGATGAAGCGCATGTACACGCCCATGAACATCGCGATCGGGATGGTCGCCATGACAGTGAACATGCCCCACGGGCTCTCGGCCAGGGCCTTGACCACGATCAGCGCCAGCACCGCAAGGATGATGATCATGATCAGGAAGCAGCCAAACAGGGCGATGGTGCCCGGGATGCGGCCCATTTCCTCGCGGACCATGTCGCCCAGCGAACGGCCGTTACGGCGAGTGGAGAGGAACAGGATCATGAAGTCCTGCACGGCACCGGCCAGTACAACGCCGGCAATCAGCCAGAGGGTGCCGGGCAGGTAGCCCATCTGCGCAGCCAGCACCGGACCGACCAGCGGGCCTGCCCCGGCAATGGCAGCAAAATGGTGGCCGAAAAGAATGTGTTTGTTGGTCGGAACGTAATCAAGACCGTCATTGTTGAGCACGGCAGGCGTGGCCCGGTTCGGGTCCAATTGCATGACGCGCGATGCGATGAACAGGCTGTAGTAACGATAGGCAACCAGGTAGATAGCGACCGCAGCGACCACGATCCAGAGTGCGTTGATTGCCTCTCCCCGACGCAATGCAACCACCCCCAGGGCCCAGGCCCCGAGAATCGCAACAATCAGCCAGGGCACATGGCGCAGCAGACTATTATTGTTTTTCATTTTTTATTTCCAACTGAGTGGACTTGTTTTGAACGGCCTATTGAGTTTAGCGCCGCTGAAGCGAAAGGCCACCCCCACAATGGTCTAGCGCCGGATTTGACCTATAGTCAAAACATCCAAGGAGAAGTCGACTCATGACAGATTCCCACGAAGAGCGTCGCCGTTTTAAACGTATCTCGTTCGATGCCAAGACCGAACTGACCCAAGGCCCGAAAAGCTGGCCGGTGCATTTGATCGATCTGTCACTCAAAGGACTTTTGATCGAACGCCCTTCGCCCTGGCAGGGCAATCCGGATGAGCCCTTCATTGTCGATATCCATTTGAACGTCGATATCGACGTGCGCATGGAAGTGCGCCTGACCCACGACGATCACAATCACCTGGGTTTTGTCTGCGAACACATCGGGCTGGAATCGGTGACGCACTTGCGGCGGCTGATCGAGCTGAACCTGGCCGATCCTGCGGAGCTCGAGCGGGAGTTGGCGGCGTTGATCGAGGTGTGAGCAATACCACTGTAGGAGCGCGCTTGCCCGCGATTGCGGTGTGTCTGAAACATCAATGTTGTCTGACACACCGCAATCGCGGGCAAGCGCGCTCCTACAAGGGTTGCGGCCGCCAGGTGCTACTCCTCGAACAACGCATCCAGCGCCTGATCGAGCCGGGTCACGGCGATCACGGTCAGGCCTGGCGGAGATTCCTTCGGCGCATTGCCCTTGGGCACGATGGCGCGTTTGAAGCCGTGCTTGGCGGCCTCTTTCAATCGCTCCTGCCCGCTCGGCACCGGCCTTACTTCACCCGACAGCCCCACCTCGCCGAACACCAGCAGGTCACCCGGCAGCGCGCGATTGCGCAGGCTCGACATCACGGCGGCCATCAAGGCCAGGTCAGATGCCGTTTCCAGCACCTTCACCCCGCCGACCACGTTGAGAAACACGTCCTGATCGTGGGTCGGAATGCCGCCATGGCGATGCAGAACCGCCAGCAGCATCGCCAGGCGGTTCTGATCCAGGCCCAGGGTCACCCGACGCGGGTTGGACAGGTGACTGTCATCCACCAGCGCCTGCACCTCCACCAGCATCGGCCGGGTGCCTTCCCACGTGGCCATGACCACGCTGCCTGCAACGGCTTCCTGCGCACGGGTCAGAAAGATCGCCGACGGGTTGGAGACTTCTTTCAGGCCCTTGTCAGTCATGCCGAACACACCCAGTTCGTTGACCGCGCCGAAGCGGTTCTTCACCGCCCGCAACAGGCGAAGACGACCGTCCGATTCACCCTCGAAATACAGCACGGTGTCGACCATGTGTTCGAGTACGCGAGGCCCGGCCAGTGCGCCCTCCTTGGTCACGTGGCCTACCAGGAAAATCGCCGTGCCGCTCTGCTTGGCGTAGCGCACCAGCAGAGCTGCGCTTTCACGCACTTGCGAGACGCCGCCCGGCGCCGATTGCAGTTGCTCGGTGAAGATGGTCTGGATCGAGTCGATGACCATGACCTTGGGCTTCTCGACCCGGGCCGTGGCGATGATGCTCTCGATGCTGGTTTCGGTCATGACCCGCAGCTTGTCCTGGGGCAGGCCGAGGCGCCGGGCGCGCATGGCGACCTGTTGCTGCGATTCCTCGCCGGTCACGTACAGCGCGGGCATGCGTTCGGCGATGGCGCAGAGGGTCTGCAGCAGGATGGTCGATTTGCCGATGCCGGGATCGCCGCCGATCAGCACCACCGAGCCGTCCACCAGGCCGCCGCCCAGCACCCGGTCAAGCTCGGCCGAGTTGGTGGAGAAGCGCGGAATCTCTTCGACGCTGACTTCGGCCAGGGTCTTGATCTGCGCCTGCTGGCCGGTCCAGCCCGAGCGACCGCTGGGGGGCGCTGCGCCGCCGCTTTCGATCATGGTCTCGGTCAGCGTGTTCCACGCGCCGCATTCGCCACACTGCCCCGCCCACTTGGGAAAGGTCGCGCCGCACTCGGTGCAGCCATACATGCGTTTGGCCTTGGCCATGGAACCCCCGCCGCAAAAAAGGGCCAATCATACCTCATGGCCAGAAACCCGGTGGAATGCGGCTCGTGACGAGGTTTTGCACGCAATCGGATAAAACTTCCACGTACAGACCCGGTCGATTGCAGGGATTACGCGAGATGCGTGTAGCTGTCATACACTGCATCCACCACCCTCATCTGTAACAAAGGAATACACCATGAGCGTACTAAGCGAGTTCAAAGCCTTTGCCGTCAAAGGAAACGTGGTCGACATGGCCGTCGGTATCATCATTGGCGCGGCATTCGGCAAGATCGTTTCGTCGTTCGTCGGCGATGTAATCATGCCGCCCCTGGGGCTGCTGATTGGCGGCGTGGACTTCAGTGATCTGGCGATCACGTTGCGAGGCGCGGAAGGAACGGCCCCGGCAGTGGTACTGGCCTACGGCAAATTCATCCAGACCGTGATCGACTTCATCATCGTGGCGTTCGCCATTTTCATGGGTGTGAAGGCGATCAACCGCCTCAAACGCGAAGAAGCCAAGGCCCCGACCGTGCCACCCGTTCCGACCCCACAGGAAACCCTGCTGACCGAAATCCGCGACCTGCTCAAAGAGCAGAACAGCAAACCGGCGGCACCGATTCAGGTCAATCCTGATCGGTTGGTATGACATCCCCCTTTGCCGCGTAGCAGGGTGTTTGCAGAATCTGTGTCTGCCCACTGATCCGTAGCAGCACGGCTTGCCGGCGGGGGCGTCCTTGAAATCCCCCCGCCGGCAAGCCATGCTGCTACGGGGGGGAGCGGCGGCTTTACCAATAATTCTCGACCGCGATCTGCCCCGGCTTGCGGTTCAGGGCCAGGCGCATGTCGCGGGTCTTGAGCAGCGCGCGGGTGTCTTCGATCATCTGCGGGTTGCCGCATATCATCACTCGCGAATGTTCAGGCGTCAGTTCCACGCCCGCCACTCGCTCCAGCTCCCCGTTCTCGATCAACGTGGTAATACGCCCATGCAACGCGCCGGGGTGTTCTTCGCGGGTCACCGTGGCGATGAACTGGAACTTGTGGGCGTATTCGGCCAGGTATTCGCGCCGGGTCAGCTCGGCGATCAGCTCCTGATACGCCAGCTCCGCCGCCTCGCGCACGCTGTACACCAGAATGATGCGCTCGAACTTTTCCCAGACTTCGAAGTTCTGCAGAATCGACAGGAACGGCGCTACGCCAGTGCCTGTGGATAACATCCACAAATCACGGCCATCGGTGAAACGGTCCAGGGTCAGGTAGCCGGTGGCCTGCTTTTCCACCATCAGCGTGTCGCCCGCACGCAGGCGGCTCAGTTCGCTGGTGAACTCGCCACCCGGCACCACAATCGAGAAGAAATCCAGGTACTCGTCGAACGGCGACGACACCACCGAATACGCCCGCCACACGGTGCTGCCGTCGGCCTTGGTCACGCCCAGGCGCGCGAACTGGCCTGCGGTGAAGCGAAAGCCGGCATCACGGGTCGTGCGCAGGGTGAACAGGCTGGGGGTCAGCGGCGTGACGTCGAGCAGCGTTTGCCGGGTGAATTTCTCTGCACTGGCGTTCATGGGCGCTCCGGGCTCCTTCGATTGCAATCAATACGCTCAGTGTCCCGCAAACCGACGGTTATAAACACCGCGGGTTTGTAGTGGTATCGGCAAATCCGTGGCGCGGCTTTTAGAGTATTTCGCGATAGGCGTTATCGCGAAGGCGTCGCAGGCCCGCAGCAAAACGCCTGCAAGCAACTGATTTAAAAGAAATTACTAAATACATCCATTCATTGCGTCGTGATGCAGGCTGGCCGGCACCCTGCGAACACCCCGTCATCCACTGGCATCCTTTCCTAGACTTCATCCAGAAAGGGATCTGACGAAGCGCGCATGGAGGCTGGCCATGGAACACCTGAGTACGAATATCGCGGTCCAATCACACGACTACAAAGGCCTGACGCTTCGGGAGGTTGAAGTGCTCAAATGGTCGGCCGAGGGCAAGACCGCCGCGGAAGTGGCGATCATTCTGGATGTGAAGCTGCGCACGGTGAACTTCCACATCGGCAGCGCCATGCGCAAGATCGGCGTGCGCAACAAGACATCGGCAGTCGTCCACGCCGCGCTGCATGGGCTCTTCTAGCCGGGATGCGGACGCATTCGCCGACCCATAAAAACCTCAGGTACAGGCAGCGGAAAACACGTAAAATCGCCGATTTCGCGAGTCACCCAGCGCGGCATGATGTCATGCCGCGCACTGCTTGATCGCGTCGTCAACGAATGGAAATACCCTGCCCATGCCCCTGCTTACCACGCCTTTCGCCCAGCTCGACCTGATTCGCCAGCCCGAGCAGTCGGATGAACCGTTGCAGGCCTTCGATGCGGCCGACGAGTACCTGCTCAACCACGTGGCCGAGCATGGCCTGACGTTGCAGACCCGGGTGCTGATCCTCAACGACAACTTCGGCGCACTGGCGGCGAGCCTCGCGCCCCACGCAAGCGTGTTCAGCAGTACTGACTCGTTCCTGGGCGTCCAGGCGCTGGAGAAAAACCTCGCCCGTAACGGCCAGGTCTTCGATGCCGTGCCGGTGATTCCGGCGAGCGAGCCGCTGGTCGGGCCCTTCGACTGGGTTTTGATCCGCGTGCCGAAAACCCTGGCACTGCTGGAAGAACAACTGATTCGCCTGCAAGGCCAACTGGCCCCGGATGCCAGGGTAGTCGCGGCAGGCATGATCAAACACCTGCCACGCTCGGCCGGTGAGCTGATGGAAGAGTACATCGGCCCGGTGCAGGCCTCGCTTGCCGTGAAGAAAGCCCGGCTGCTGTTCTGCACCCCTGAAGCCAAGCCGTTTCAAGCATCGCCCTTCCCGACCCGCTACACCCTGGATGAGCCGAAGATCGAGCTGGTCAACCACGCCAACGTCTTCTGTCGCGACGGCCTGGACATCGGCACCCGAGCGTTCCTGCCGCATCTGCCGAAAAACCTCGGCAATGCCCGGGTGGCGGACCTGGGCTGCGGCAACGGCGTGCTGGCGATTGCCAGCGCACTGGCCAACCCCGACGCGCAGTACACGCTGGTGGATGAGTCGTACATGGCGGTGCAATCGGCCCGGGAAAACTGGCGGCTGGCGCTGGGGGAGCGTGAGGCGGTGATTCGCGCGGGCGATGGCCTGGCGGGTCAGGAAGAGGATTCGCTGGACGTGGTGCTGTGCAATCCGCCGTTCCATCAGCAGCAAGTGGTGGGCGATTTCCTGGCCTGGCGCATGTTCCAGCAGGCGCGCTCGGCGCTGGTCACCGGCGGCGCGCTGTACATCGTCGGCAACCGGCACCTGGGCTACCACGCCAAGCTGGCGCGGCTGTTCCGTGGGGTAGAGCAAGTGGCGGCGACGCCGAAGTTCGTGATTCTCAAGGCCCGCAAGTAACCCCACCCCACAACGTAGGAGCGCGCTTGCCCGCGACGCCGGTGTGTCAGTCAACTAACATGTGATTGACTCTACGCCGTCGCGGGCAAGCGCGCTCCTACAGGGTGGGTTGATCAGTGGGTTTTCATCCCCGCCGCTGTCATGAACATCCGCAGCAGGCTGGCGACGACGAACAACGCCAGCACACTGCCTGTCCAGATCACCACCAGCCAGCCAAGCCGCTGCCAGAGCGGCTTTTTCACAGCCGCATCGTCTTCATTCAGAGAATCCTTGCCGGTCATCGCCGCGTCCTCAGTGGTAGCCGTCTTCGTGGGTGACCTTGCCGCGGAACACGTAGTAGCTCCAGAAGGTGTAACCCAGGATGAACGGAATGATGAACAGCGTACCGACCAGAATGAACCCCTGGCTCTGCGGCGGCGAAGCGGCGTCCCAGATCGAGACCGCGGGCGGAATGATGTTTGGCCACAGACTGATGCCCAGCCCGCTATAGCCCAGGAACACCAGCACCAGCGTCAGCAGAAACGGCGTGTAGTGCGCGTTGCGCTCGATCGCCTTGAAGAAGAAGTACAGGGTGACCAGCACCAGCCCCGGCACAGGCATGAACCAGAACAGATTCGGGATGCTGAACCAGCGATCGGCAATTTCCGCATGGGCCAGCGGCGTCCACAGGCTGACGGCTGCCATGACCGCCAGCGTGACGAGTGCCAGAGGCCGGGCCAGATCGTGCATCGCCTTCTGCAGGGCGCCTTCGGTTTTCATGATCAGCCAGGTGCAGCCCAGCAACGCATATGCGGCGATCAGCGCGACACCACAAAACAGCGAGAACGGCGTCAGCCAGTCCAGCCCTCCGCCCGCATAGGCGCGATTGACCACCGGAATGCCATCAATGTAGGCCCCCAGCGCCACACCCTGGAAGAAGGTCGCCACCAGCGAACCACCGATGAACGCCTTGTCCCACAGGTGGCGCTTGGCGTCGGTTGCCTTGAAGCGAAACTCGAACGCCACACCACGGAAGATCAGGCCGATGAGCATGAAGATCAGTGGCAGGTACAGCGCTTCGAGAATCACCGAATACGCCAGCGGAAACGCGCCGAACAACGCAGCGCCACCCAGCACCAGCCAGGTTTCGTTGCCGTCCCAGACCGGTGCGACGGTGTTCATCATCACGTCACGATCGGTCTTGCCCTTGATGAACGGAAAGAGAATGCCGATCCCGAGGTCGAAGCCGTCCATGACGACGTACATCATGAGGCCGAAGATGATGATCACGGCCCAGATCAGTGGAAGATCGATACCCATGACTCAGTTCCCCTCACGCACGGTGTCTTTGTGGCCTTCTTCGCTGCCTTCGTCGGCAGCGGAGAGAGGACGTGCAGGCGTGCGTTTCTGGCCCGGCCCGCCATGTGGCGTGTCATCGCCTTCATGGGTTTTCGGCCCTTTGCGCACCAGGCGCATCATGTAGCCGAACCCTGCGCCGAACAGCATGAAATACACCAGGACGAACAGCACCAGAGTGATGGTCAACTGCTCTACGCTGTGGTTTGAAGACGCGTTTGCAGTGCGCATCAGCCCGTAGACCACCCACGGCTGACGTCCGATTTCCGTGGTGAACCAGCCTGCCAGCATCGCGATCAGGCCAGCCGGACCCATGCACATCACCAGCCCCAGGAACAGGCGATTGCTGTACAGCCCGCCGCGCCAGCGCAGCCAGGCACTCCAGAGGCCGACGAAGATCATCAGCATGCCCAGCGCCACCATGACCCGGAACGACCAGAAGACGATCAACGAGTTGGGACGGTCTTCAGGCGGGAACGACTTGAGCGCCGGGATCTGTTTGTCCAGGCTGTGGGTCAGGATCAGGCTGCCCAGATACGGGATTTCTACGGCGTATTTGGTGCGCTCCTCTTTCATGTCGGGGATGCCGAACAGGATCAGCGGGGTGGGTTCGTCGCCGATATTCTCCCAATGCCCTTCGATGGCCGCGATCTTCGCCGGCTGGTGTTCCAGCGTGTTCAAACCGTGGGCATCACCGACCACCGCCTGAATGGGCGCGACGATCAGTGCCATCCACATGGCCATCGAGAGCATCCGGCGAATGGCCGGGTTATCGCGCCCGCGCAGCAGGTGCCAGGCCGCCGAGGCACCGACGAAGAACGCCGTGGCGACGAATGCGGCAATGGCCATGTGCGCCAGGCGATAGGGGAATGAAGGGTTGAAGATGACGGCGAGCCAGTCTACCGGAATCACCCGGCCGTCGACGATTTCGAAGCCCTGCGGGGTCTGCATCCAGCTGTTGGACGCCAGGATCCAGAAGGTCGAAATCAAAGTGCCCACTGCAACCATGACGGTGGCGAAAAAGTGCAGCCCGCGCCCCACGCGGTTCCAGCCGAACAGCATCACGCCCAGGAAACCGGCCTCGAGGAAGAAGGCGGTGAGCACTTCGTAGGTCAGCAAAGGACCGGTGATCGCGCCGGCAAAATCCGAGAACCGGCTCCAGTTGGTGCCGAACTCGTAGGCCATGACCAGCCCGGAGACCACGCCCATGCCGAAGTTGACGGCGAAGATCTTCGACCAGAAGTGGTACAGATCGCGGTAGGTGTTGTCGTGGGTCTTGAGCCACAGACCTTCGAGCACCGCGAGAAAGCTCGCAAGGCCAATGGTGATGGCAGGAAACAGAATGTGGAACGATACGGTGAACGCGAACTGAATTCGGGCGAGATCGAGCGCCTCTAAACCGAACATAGGTCTTCCTCTATCAGGTGATACCGGCATCAGACCTGGGGGCCTTTGGGCGACTGCCCCCCCACGAAGTATTGAGTACGCCTGCGTGCAATTGTTCTTTTTGATTTCGCGCTCAGGCCACACGGGAAAAGCTTCGCGGTGATCTCATGGGGATTGTGTCCAGCCGACCGGTCAATCGAATCGCCAAAAGCGATTGATGCAGGTCAACCAACGTTGAAAGAGTAGTCCCATTTCGGCACATGACCTGCGTGGTCTTTTGCCGCGTGGCGAGTTGTCTCACCTGTTGATGCCTGTAGGAGTGAGCTTGCTCGCGATTCGGTGTACCAGACGACACAGCGGTGTCTGACCGGACGTATCGCGAGCAAGCTCACTCCTACAGGCGGGGGCGATCTTGAGGCCGCCCCCGCGGGCAAGCCCGGCTGCTACGGGACCGCGTGAATCATAGGGAGCTGCGCAGAAACCCCAGCAGCGCCGCGACCAGCCGCCGATACAGCGCATCCACTTCCGGTACCCGGCCTTTGCCGCGCAGGCTGCCATGAACCAGGCCAAGGCCCGGGTCGAATTCGGTGGGCACGTCGGCCTCGCGCAGGGCGCGCTCGTAGCAGACGCCGTCATCGCGCAGCGGATCGAACTGCGCGACGGCAATGAAGGCCGGGGCCAGCCTTCGGAAGTCGGTGGCATTGAGGGGCATGGCCAAAGGCGATCGCTCGTCTTGCGCCATATACAGGTTGCGGTAGAACGCCAGATCCGGCGTGCCCAGCAATGGCGCATCGAAACACTCGCTGCGCGACGGCAACTCATCAGCGCCGCCCAGCCCTGGGTAGATCAACGCCTGGCCCACCGGCTGGCGCTCGCCCGCTTCGCGCAAGGCCAGGCAGACTGCTGCGGCGAGGTTGCCGCCGGCACTGTCTCCGGCGATGGCAACGCGGCGCGGGTCGATATCCAGCCGTTGCGCCTGGGCCTGCAACGCATGCCACGCCTCAAGGCAATCCTCAAGACCAGCGGGAAAAGGGTCTTCAGGTGCCAGCCGGTAGTCCACGGCGATCACCACGGCGTTGAGGTCCGTGGCCAGGGCTGCGGTGAGGAAGTCATGGGAATCCAGATCCCCCACCACCCAGCCGCCACCGTGCAGGTACAGCACGCAGGGAGAAGGATGTTCGAGGGAAAGATGATGAGGGCGGTAGCTGCGGACCGCCACCCCACCCAGGCTGAAATCCTTGACGGAAAGTTCAGCGGGGCGCGTCGGCGTAAAGGCTTCGCACATGCGCGAATAGGCACGACGCTGATTCGCGATATCCAGCGAATCAACGTTGTAGGAGAGGGTCTTTTCGACGAAGTTCGCCATTTCTGGCGACAGGGGATAAGGCATCAGGCGCCTCCACTATCTATCAGGCGCAAACGCCCCGTAGCAGCACGGCTTGCCGGCGGGGCGGTGTGTCTGTGACGAATAAGTCGCCTGATACAACGCTCCCGCCGGCAAGCCGTGCTGCTACATATGATCGTCGTTGTTTACTTGTTCACCGCCACCTGCACGGCCGCTGTCGCGTCCTTGCCGTCGAAGGTGGTCACGCCATCGAGCCAGCGCTTCACGTCTTCGGGGTGATCCTTGAGCCATTGCTTGGCGACGTCGTTCGGGGCCTTGCGGTCCATGATCGGCACCATCATCTGGCTTTCCTGCGCCGCCGTGAACTTGAGGTTGCTCATCAGTTTGTTGACGTTCGGGCAACGGGTCGCGTAATCCGGGGCGGTCACCACCGATACGGTCGCCGCACCTTCACCCGGGCCAAACACGTCCTCGCTGCCGGTAAGGTAAGCGATTTTCATGTTGATGTTCATCGGGTGTGGGGTCCAGCCCACGAAGACCACCCATTCGTTACGCTTGGTAGCGCGCTGCACGGCGGCCAGCATGCCCGCCTCGCCCGACTCCACCAACTGGAAGCCACCCAGGCCGAACTGGTTCTTCTCGATCATGCCCTTGATGTTGGCGTTGGCGCCGGTGCCGGGCTCGATGCCGTAGATCTTGCCGCCCAGCTTGTCCTTGAATTTGGCGATGTCGGCGAAGGTCTTCAGGCCACCGTCGGCCACGTACTGCGGCACGGCCAGGGTGGCCTGGGCGTCGTTCATGCTCGGGGTGTCGAAAACCTTGACCTGGTTGGCGGCCACGAAGGGTGCGATGTTCTTGTCCATCGCGGGTTTCCAGTAACCGAGGAATACGTCCAGGCGGTCATCGCGCAGGCCACCGAAGACGATCTGTTGAGCGGCGCTGGTCTGCTTGACGTCGTAACCCATGTTCTGCAACAGCACCTCGGCCACGGCGCTGGTGGCGATCACGTCGGTCCAGTTGACCACACCCATGCGCACGCTCTGGCATTTGGCAGGCTCGGCTGCCATCAAGGCCGTGCTGCTCAGCATCAACACACCGCAACTGATCTGACGAATAAATCTCTTCATGCGTGCTCCTCGGGTCGGCTCGTTATTTTTAATCAGCTCTTTTTGGCAGTTCTTTTAAGGCTTCAAGACCCACGGCTATTCGAATGCTGCCGCGTTGGAGCAAATTACGCAGCCCCACCCGGCGCGAAACGCACCAGCGCGACCTGTGCTTGCACTGGGGCGACATCCCACCCCATTGGCCAAACCTGCTGGTATGATGCGCGGCTTTTTCCGACTGGCAGAATTTATGCAGGCTGTTTCGACAGGCTGTGCTTTTCTCTATTAGTCGATTCAACTCACGGCGCCATGCGCCAAAGGAAGCCATAAATGCTGGAGCGGCTGTTTCAACTCAGGGCACATAACACCAATGTGCGCACCGAAATCCTGGCCGGGGTCACCACCTTCCTGGCCATGGCCTACATCCTGTTCGTCAACCCGAGCATCCTCGGCGAGACCGGCATGGACAAGGGTGCTGTATTCGTCGCCACGTGCCTGGCCGCCGCCATCGGCTCCACGGTCATGGGCCTGATCGCCAACTACCCGATCGCGCTCGCGCCGGGCATGGGCCTGAACGCCTTCTTCACCTACACCGTGGTGCTGCACATGGGGCACACCTGGCAGGTGGCGCTGGGTGCGGTGTTCATTTCGGCGGTGATGTTCTTCCTGCTGTCGATCTTCCGCATCCGCGAATGGATCATCAACAGCATCCCGTTGCCGCTGCGCTCGGCCATCGCGGCCGGTATCGGCCTGTTCCTGGCGCTGATCGCCCTGCACAACGCCGGCATCGTGGTCAGCAACCCGGCGACCATGGTCGGCCTGGGCGACCTGAAACAACCGGCACCGATCCTGGCGACCCTGGGCTTCGTGCTGATCGTGGCGCTGGAAGCCCTGAAAGTGCGCGGTGCGGTGCTGATCGGCATTCTGGCGGTGACCATCGTTTCGATCCTGCTGGGCTTCTCCCCGTTCGGCGGCGTGATGTCGATGCCGCCGTCGCTGGCCCCGACTTTCCTGCAACTGGACATCGCAGGCGCCTTGAACATTGGCCTGGTGAGCGTGATCTTCGCGTTCCTGTTCGTTGACCTGTTCGACAACTCCGGCACCCTGATCGGCGTCGCCAAACGCGCCGGGCTGATGGGCAAGGACGGGCACATGCCGAAAATGGGCCGTGCGCTGGTCGCCGACAGTACCGCAGCGATGGCCGGCTCCCTGCTGGGCACCTCGACCACCACCAGCTACATCGAGTCGGCGGCGGGCGTCAGCGCCGGTGGCCGCACGGGCCTGACCGCCATCGTGGTCGCGGTGCTGTTCCTGCTGGCGCTGTTCTTCGCCCCGCTGGCAGGCAGCGTTCCGGCCTACGCCACCGCCCCTGCCCTGCTGTTCGTGGCCGTGCTGATGACCTCGGGCCTGGCGGAAATCAACTGGGACGACATCACCGAAGCCGCGCCGGTGGTCATCACCGCCCTGGCGATGCCGTTCACCTACTCCATCGCCAACGGCATCGCCTTTGGTTTCATTTCCTGGACAGCGATCAAACTGCTCAGCGGCCGTGGCCGTGAGTTGAATCCGGCACTGGTGATTCTGTCGATCCTGTTCGTGATCAAGTTGGGCTGGTTCAACGCATGAGTTCTGTTTTCGACCCCGCGAGCTACAGCCGTCAGCTCGACGAAAAAGCCGAGCGGCTGCGCGAGCTGCTCAAGCCGTTCGACGCACCCGAGCCGCAGGTTTTCGATTCGCCGCGCGAGCATTACCGCCTGCGCGCCGAGTTCCGGCTGTGGCGCGAAGAGGGCAAGCGCCATTACGCGATGTTTGCCCCCGGCGACAAGCACACGCCGATCCTGATCGACGATTTTCCCATCGCAAGCCTGCAGATCAACGCGCTGATGCCGGTGCTGCGCGAGCGCTGGGAAGCCAGCAAGACGCTCAATCACAAGCTGTTCCAGGTGGACTTCCTGACCACCCTGGCAGGCGACGGCATGGTCACCCTGTGCTACCACCGCCCGCTGGACGAGGCCTGGCAGCAAGAAGCCGAGCAACTGGCGAAGGACCTCGACGTCAGCGTGATCGGCCGCTCCAAGGGCCAGCGTCTGGTGATCGGCCGCGATTACGTGACCGAGCAACTGGACGTGGCCGGCCGCACCTTCAGCTATCGCCAGCCCGAAGGCGCGTTCACCCAGCCCAACGGCACGGTGAACCAGAAGATGCTGAGCTGGGCCTTCGAAGCCCTGGGCGAGCGTGAGGATGACTTGCTTGAGCTGTATTGCGGCAACGGCAACTTCACCCTGCCGCTGGCAACCCGCGTACGCAAAGTGCTGGCCACCGAGATCAGCAAGACCTCGGTCAACGCTGCGCTGAGCAATCTGGCGGACAACGCTGTGGATAACGTCACCCTGGTGCGGCTGTCGGCTGAAGAGCTGACCGAAGCGCTGAATGACGTGCGCCCGTTCCGGCGTCTGGCCGGTGTGGATCTTAAAAGCTACGACTTCGGCAGCGTTTTCGTCGATCCGCCCCGCGCCGGCATGGACCCGGACACCTGCGAGCTGACCCGGCGTTTCGAGCGCATCCTGTACATCTCCTGCAACCCGGAAACCCTGGCCGCCAACATCGCCCAGCTGCACGACACCCACCGGGTGGAGCGCTGTGCATTGTTTGACCAGTTCCCGTATACCCATCATATGGAATCGGGTGTGTTGCTGGTTCGCCGGTAAACGCCTTTATGATCGTTCCCACGCTCCGCATGGGAACGATAAGCAAACTGACACACTGCTAGTGCGCCGTTAACACCGAACCCGTAGCAGCACGGCTTGCCGGCGGGGGCGTCCTCAAGATCGCC
>NZ_JANHKS010000052.1 GCF_028682175.1 Pseudomonas putida
CTTCCGATCTCCGGCGGGGCGATCTTGAGGACGCCCCCGCCGGCAAGCCGTGCTGCTACGGGTCGGTGTCTCAGCCAGCACGGCTGTGGCTGAACGGACGCATCGCGAGCAAGCTCACTCCTACAGGTTTTGTGTGTCAGCCGGGGTGGGTGATTATTTCCAGCTATGAATCGGCCATCCGGCTTTTTCGGCCACTTCGCGCAAGGCTTCATCCGGATTCACCACGTGGGGGAAATCCACCTTCTGCAGCAGCGGCAGGTCGTTGCGTGAGTCCGAGTAGAAACTTGCGCCTTCAAGGTTTTCCTCTTCCTGATCCAGCCATTCCAGCAGACGGGTGATCTTGCCTTCGCGGTAGGTCAGCACGCCTGTAGTCTTGCCGCTGTAGACGCCGTGGGCGACTTCCAGATCGATGGCCAGCACTTCGTCAACGCCGATGCGCTCGGCAATCGCTTGCACCAGGTGCACGCCGGAGGCGGAGATGATGAGGATGCGGTCGCCGTTGGCGCGGTGTTCGGCGATGGCCCTGGTGGCGTCGCTGAAAATGATCGGTTCGATGTAGTCCTCGACCCAGGGCCCGACCAGAAAATCCACCTCTTCGGGCGTGCGACCGATCATCGGCTCCAGGCTGAAGGCCATGTAGTCTTCCATGGCCAGCTCGCCTCGGCCGTAGGCCTGCATCAGCTCATGGTCCTTCTTGAGGAACGACTCAGGATCGACCCACCCCAGACGGCCCATCTGCTCGCTCCACAGGCTGGCGCAGTCGCCGTGAATCAGGGTTTCGTCCAGGTCGAAAATTGCTAAAGCCATGCGCGCTCTCATTCATTGAGTGTTAGTTCTGTCGGGGTGCGGCGCGCAGCTACAAGCTTCGAGCTGCAAGCTGCAAGAAGGAGCTGCGGTGATCCGGCTTCTAGCTTGCGGCTTGCAACTTGTAGCTTGTCGCTGCTTCACGCGACTTCGCAGAGTGCCGACGCTTCGATGTTCAGGGTGACCCGTTGTCCGTTCGGGTGCAAGTCGGCGGCGGAGCGGTTGAGTACGTCTACCACCAGTTCGACGCCGTGCGCTTCAACGCGATAGCGGATCACGTTGCCCAGTAGACTGTGACTGCGCACCTGGCCTTCGAGCGAGCCGGTCAGGCTGAGCTGTATGGCTTCGGGGCGGATCGCCACGCGGCTGTTGATCGGGCGCTGCATCAGGCGGCTGGCGTCGTCGGCTTCCAGCAGGTTGTAGTTGCCGATGAAACCCGCCGCGAAGGCGTCCGCCGGGGCGGTGTAGAGGGTTTCGGCGTCGCCGCTCTGGACGATCCGGCCCTGGTTCATCAGGAAGATGCGGTCGGACATGGTCAGGGCTTCTTCCTGATCGTGGGTCACGAAAATCGTGGTCAGGCCCAGTTCCTGCTGAATGGCGCGGATCTGCTCGCGCAGGTGCTTGCGAATCCGTGCGTCCAGCGCCGACAGCGGCTCATCGAGCAGCAGCAAGCGAGGGCGAGTGACCAGCGAACGCGCCAGCGCGACACGCTGGCACTGACCGCCCGACAACTGATGCGGGTAGCGCTTGGCAAATTCGTTCAGCTCGACCAGCTTCAGCACTTCGGCCACGCGCTGCTTCGTTTCGTCGGCGCTGACCTTCTGCATGCGCAGGCCGAACGCGACGTTCTGCTCCACGTTCATGTTGGGAAACAGCGCATAGCTCTGGAACACCATGCCGATGCCGCGTTTTTGCGGCGACATCGGGACAATGTCCTTGCCGTCGAGAAAGATCTTGCCGCGGGTGACCGACGTCAGCCCCGCGATGCAGCGCAGCAGGGTGGATTTGCCGCAGCCGGACGGGCCCAGCAGGGTGACGAATTCGCCCTTGTTGATCACGCAATTGATGTCGCTGAAGACTGCTGTGCTGGCGTAGTTCTTTTGCAGGTTTTCGACACTGACGAAGCTCATATCAGTCTTTGTCCTTGTTCAGTCGGTTGGCCGCCCAGGTCAGCAGCAGTACGAAGAAGAAATAGGAGATCACCAGCGCGCTGTTGAAGTGGCCGCTGCTGTTGCGCATGTTGTTGAGGTACACCTGCAGCGTTTCGTAGCGCGTGCCCACCAGCAGGTTGGCGAACACGAACTCGCCGAACAGGAAAGAGAACGACAGCAGCAGGGCGATCATCAGGCCCTTGCGCAGGTTGGGCAGCACCACCAGGAACGCCGCCTGAAAGGTGCTGGCGCCGAGCAGTTGCGCGGCGTCCATCAGGTCCACCAGGTTGATCGCCTGCAGGTTGTTGGTGATGGCCCGGTACATGAACGGCAAGGCAATGGTGAAGTAACAGCCGATCAGGATCCACGGCGTGCCGACCATCGCCAAGGGGCCTGAACCATACAGCTGCAACAGGCCGACCGAGGACACCACCGGCGGCACCGCGAAGGGCAGCAGGATCAGGATGTTCATCAGTGCGTCGAGCTTGGGGAAGTGGTAGTGCACCACGAACAGCAGCGGCAGGATCAGCACCACCGACAGGATCAGTGCGCCCACGCACACCAGCAGCGACTGGCCGAAAGCGATCAGGAAGCGCGGGTCGCTCCACAACGCCAAATACCATTTGTAGGTCAGGCCGCTGGGCAGGATCGTCGCCGACCAACTGGTGGCGATGGAGTAGATGAAGGTGCCCAGCAAGGGCGCCAGCAGGATCAGAAACAGTACGTACACCACCACACGGTGATAGAGCCCGACCGGGCCGCGTTCAGCGCGAGACATGGTAGCTCCTCTTCAACAGCCACTGATGCACCACGGTGACCAGGGTCATCATGCCCACCAGGATCATCGCCAGGGCGCTGGCCATGTTCGGGTCAAGGGTGATGTCACCGGCGACCATGGCGGCGATGCGGATCGGCAACACGTTGAAGTTGCCGGTGGTCAGCGCATAAACCGTCGCGTAGGCACCCAGGGCGTTCGCCAGCAGGATCACGAAGGTGCCCAGCAGGGCAGGGGTCAGCACTGGAATGCCGATGTGCCGCCAGAAATCCCAGTTACTGGCGCCCAGCAGCGAGGCCGACTCGCGCCAGTCATCGCGCAAGGCGTCGAAGGCGGGGTAGAGCAGCAGCACGCCAAGGGGAATCTGGAAGTAGGTGTAGAGGATGATCAGGCCGGTTTTGGAATACAGGTTGAAGTCGTCGATGATCCCGGCCTGCTTGAGGATCAGCGTCAGCGCGCCGTTGAATCCCAGGAGGATGATGAAGGCGAAGGCTAGCGGCACGCCCGAGAAGTTGCTGGTCATGTTGGCGAAGGCGCTGACGAAATCCCGCAGGCGCGACGGCACCTTGTGCAACGAGTAGCTGCCCAGGACGGCGATGACAATACCGATCAGGCTCGACCAGAAACTGATCTCCAGGCTGAATTGCATGGCCTGGCGGTAGAAACGCGAGTTGAAGGCCTTGACGAAGTTGTCCAGGCCCCAGCCGGCATCCGAATGCAGGCTGTTGATCGCAACCCAGGCCAGCGGGGCCAGTTGAAACGCGATGAAGAACAGGACAAAGGGGATCAGGCATAGCAAGGCCAGCCCTTTGCCGCGGCTTTGAGTACTCACTTGAGCAGCGCTCCAGAGACCGGTTTGTCGTGGGCCACGCCCAGCAGCTCGCAGACCGTGCCGCAGATTTCGGTCTGCCGGGGCTGGGCGTCGGGGTCCAGGCTGAAGGCGTCGCCGATGACGAACAGCGGCACTTCGCGTTCCTCCGGCAGGATGCCGTTGTGGGAGCGGTCGTTGTTCATGCCGTGGTCGGCGGTCACCAGTACCTGATAACCGGCATCGAGCCAGCGTTGCAGGTACTCGGCCAGGATGATGTCCGCCGAGCGCGCGCTGTTGCGGTACTGCGGGGTGTCCAGGCCGTGTTTGTGGCCGGCGTCATCGATGTTCATCGGGTGGATGAACAGGAAATTCGGCGCGTGGGTGGTGCGCAGGTGTTCGGCATCGTCGAACAGGTGGGAATCGGGGTAGTGATCGACGTAGTAGAAATGACCGTGCTGGATGGGCAGGTCGACGTCGTCGGTGTGACGGTCCCGCGAGGCCACGAAGGGGCTACGGTTGTACAGTTCGCTGACCCAGTGATAGGCCGCGGCTGCGGTGGTCAGGCCGGCGCTGGCGGCGTAGTGAAAGATGCTGCGCTGGTTGGACAGGCGCGAAACGTGGTTGTGCACGATGCCGCTGTCGATGGGCGCGGTGCCAGTGAGGATGCATTCGTACAGGGGGCGGGACAGGGCAGGGAGTTCACATTCCAGCTTGTACAAAGCGGCCCGCCCGGCAGCCCGGTAAGCCAGCAGATGGCCCATCGCATGCTGCGCCACGCTGTAGCTGAGGCCGTCCAGCAGGATCAGGATGACGTTGTGTTTCATACTCGCTCCAGACGCTGTACCCGTAGCAGCACGGCTTGCCGGCGGGGCGGTGTGTCATGCAATGGATTGATCGCTGATACGCCGCTCCCGCCGGCAAGCCGTGCTGCTACGGGTCATTTGTTGCCAGATAACCTGGGTTTACTGCATCTCTACGATGACCTGCTCGTTCCACTTCTGCGGCAGGGCCTTGGAGGTTTTTTCCCAGGCGTCGGCGTTCTTGATCGGCTGTGGGTTGGCCTTGACGTACTGCTCGGACGGGATCAGGTTTTTCGCGATGTCTTCCGGCAGTTTCAGGCCGGTTTCGGCGCGGATCGGGCGGGCGTTGCCCTTGGCCAGGTTGATCTGGCCTTCGTCGCTGAAGATGTACTCGCGGGTCAGCTTCGCAGCGTTCGGGTGCTTGGCGTATTTGTTGATAATGGTGGTGTAGCCCGACTTGACCGAGCCGTCGGACGGAATCAGCACCACGTAGTCATCCGGGTTGGCCATCTTGGCCTTGTAGCTCAGGCCGTTGAAGTCCCAGACGATGCCGACTTCCACTTCGCCTTTCTCCATGGTCTGGATGGTCGGGTTGTTGATGCCCAGGCGCTTCTGCTTGGCAAGTTCGGTGAACAGCTGCAGGCCCGGTTCGATGTTGGTTTCATCGCCCTTCATGGCAATGGCGGCGGCCAGGACACCGTTGGCAGCCTGGGCTGCGGTGCTCACGTCACCGATGGTGACCTTGTATTTGCCGCTTTTCAGGTCAGCCCATTTGGTCGGAACGTCAGAGCCGTGCAGCAGCTTCTTGTTGACGATGAAAGCGATGGTGCCGGTGTAGGCCAGCGCCCAGTGACCGTCCTTGTCCTTGGCCCAGTCCGGAACCTTGTCCCAGGTGGTCGGTTTGTACGGCTGGGTCACGCCTTTGGTCACGGCGATAGGGCCGAAGGCGGCGCCGACGTCACCGATGTCGGCGCTGGCGTTGTCTTTTTCAGCATCGAACTTGGCCACTTCCTGGGCCGAGCTCATGTCGGTGTCCATGTGCACCAGGCCGTACTTGGCGGTGAGGTCGGTCCAGGTGCCTTTCCAGTTCGCCCAATCGTCGGGCATGCCCACACTGTTGATCGCGCCTTCGGTCTTGGCCGCGGCTTCCAGGGTATTGAGGTCGGTGTCAGCGGCCATGGCCGATGTGCTCAGCGCGATGGCCGAACCCAGGAGTGATGCCAGCAAAAGGTGTTTCATTCGAAGCTCCTTTGGTATTGAACGACGTTACTTCACGACGATTATGTGAAAAGGGGTCGGGGAAGTGCGCCTTGCGATTGGGTTGGTCTAGATCAGCAATACCTGAGCCAAGTTAGGCCAGTCTCATGACACTTTCGTGTCTGGACCGGCATTTCCCGGGGCGACGTGTGGCGCAGGAGTGAGCTGTGGAGTAAGCGTAGACCATGCCCAAGTGCCTGATACGAAAAGGCTAATTTCTTTTTATTGTGTGATTTTTCAAGCGCTTCACGCTGGATTGTCACGTAACAGTCATCTAGTCTGCCTAGGCTCCAAGGCATCCAGAGCGGGCCGTAGAGTTGCAGACCTTGCCCTCCGATAGCGCTGGTCTAGTCCAGATAGGTAACGCAATGCGCCAGGAAATGCCTCGAGCGGTGACCACGATCTGCAATGCCCTGCAGGAGCAGATCGAGCATGGCCTGTTGCCGCCCGGCAGCAAGCTGCCCGCCGAACGCAAGCTCAGTGAAGTATTCGACACCACGCGCATTACATTGCGTGAGGCGTTGGTGCAGCTCGAAGCGCAGGGGCTGATCTATCGCGAGGAACGCCGGGGCTGGTTCATCTCGCCGCCGCGCCTGGCCTATGATTTGATGCGCCGCAGCCACTTCCATGCGATGGTCCAGGCCCAGGGGCGGGTGCCGGCGACCCAGGTGATTTCGGCGCGTTTGCAGCCGGCCTCGGCCGCGATCTGCGAATTGCTGCAGTTGCCTGCGCTTTCCAGCGTGATCCAGATCTGCCGCGTGCGACGTATCGACGAGCGACTGGTGCTGTATGTCGAGCACTACCTGAACCCGGAATTCTTCCCGCAGATTCTCGATTTCGACCTGAACCAGTCACTGACCGAACTGTACGCCCGGCATTACGACATTCGTTACGGCCAGGTGCGGTTCGAGATGGTGCCCACGGCGCTGCCGGTGGAGGCGGCCGGGGCGTTGAAGGTGTCGATTGGCAGCCCGGGGTTGCGCATCGCGCGGGTCAACCACGACCAGCGCGGCCGGCTGATCGACTGCGACCTTGAGTACTGGCGCCATGATGCGATTCATGTGAGTGCAGTCGTAGCCGATGTCTGATGCCGATACTCCTGCGACCACTCCACTTGAAAACGCTCGACCTGATGGCTCTCTACCTGATGAAACTCCACCTGTGGGAGCGGGCTTGCCCGCGAAAGCGGTGTGTCAGACACCCCCGTGATGTCTGATCGGCCCCTTTCGCGGGCGAGCCCGCTCCTACAGGTCATCAGTGTCGGTCAGTTACCCGTATCGCCCTTCTTGCCACGCAGGTCGCTCACGCTGCCGCCGCTGGTGCTGACCTGCACGTTCAGGCGCGGGGTGGCCAGGTCCATGCCGGCTTCGTCCATGTAGCGTTTGAGCGACAGGTTGAACGCACGGGAGACCTCCCACTGCTTGATCGGCGCGGTCTTGAAGCGGGCGCGCAGGATCGCGTTGCCCGAGTCGAAGCTCTCCACACCCTGAATCTCCAGCGGCGACCAGATGTTGCGCCGTTGCAGCGGGTCGGTGCGCATCTTCTGGCCGACGTCGCGGATCATCTTCAGGGCGTCGTCGATGTTCATGTTCGACGGAATCGCAATCCGGAAGATCGCGTAGCCGAACTCCCGCGAGTAGTTCTGGATGCTCTTGATCTCGCTGAACGGGATGGTGTGCACGATGCCGTCGATGTCGCGCAGGCGCACGGTGCGGATGGTCAGGCCCTCTACCGTGCCCAAGTGCCCGCCGACGTCCACGTAGTCATCGATGGCCAGCGAGTCTTCGATGATGATGAACAGGCCGGTGATCAGGTCCGCCACCAGTGACTGCGCACCGAAACCGATTGCCAGACCGATCACACCGGCACCGGCCAGCAGTGGCGTGACGTTCATGCCCATGTTCGCCAGTGCCACGATCACCGCGATGATGAAAATGGTCACGAACAGCACGTTGCGGATCAGCGGCATCATGGTCTGGGCGCGGGCGTTGGCCAGGCCTTTGCGCGAGCGGGTCAGGGCGTGGTGAATCCCCGTGTCAGCAAGGATCCACACCAGCCAGGCGAAGATCAGCGTGGTTGCCAGGCCAATCACGCGCACGCTGATGTCGTGGCCGTCGCCCTCGGCGAAGCGGATCAGCGACAGGCCCCAGACCCGCAGGCCCAGTTCGATGAACAGCAGCCACACCAGCAGGTGGGCCACAGTGTAGAAGAAGCTTTTCAGCCGCTCCGAGTACAGCGCGTGGCGCTTGTGGCCGTGGGCCGGTTTTTGCGAGTGGCGCCGCACCAGGCCGTTGATGACCATGCACAACACCAGCAGCACCGTGCAGATCAGCGACTGGCGCAGTGCCGTGCTGGTGTCGCCGGCCGAGAAAAAGGTGGCGAACAGCGACACGCCCACCAGCACCAGCGCCGGCAGGAACCAGAAGCTGCCGAGAATCTCGATGGTGTCGCTCAAGGCGCGGCGCTTGAGGCGACGGGCCAGTGGCTGGTTGCGGATCAGGTGGGCAATCGGGCGGCGGAACCGGATGACGAACAAGCCGGTGGACAGCGCGGCCATGACGTTGGCCAGGGTCGCGGCGGTGTGCGCCAGGTGCACGCCCAGGCTTGCGATCAGTCGCGGGTCGCTCAGGGCCTCGCCGAAGGCGGCAAAGCTGCCGATCCACCACAGCGGCCTGAACGCCTGGTGCCGCAGGATGTACAACGCCTGATGGCGATGGGGGCCATCGAGCAGGGAAAACGCAATGACGCAGATCGCCGAGAACAGGGTGCCGACCACCAGGGCGTAAGCCAGTACCATCGCAAGATCACGGCCCAGGGACGGCGGCAGCGAGTAGCTCAGGTAAACCGTGATGACCAGCGCGATCAGCCAGGGACCGAGCTTGCGCAGGGCGAACCGCAGCATGTCGGTGGGGCGGGGGTGTTGCGGCAATTCCTCGGACAGGCCGAACCGCACCCGCACCCGGTGGCTGAGCCAGATCAGCGCCGAGGCCAGCAGGCTCCACAGCGCGATGACTACGGCAAAGCTGAAGATGATCGGCCACCATTGATTGGCCGGCAGCATCAGCGTCATCAGTTCCTGCTCGGCCTGCTCCAGCTCGAAGCCCCAGCGGCTCAGCGGGCTGTCATCGCCGGTGAATTGTTTCTCGAACTCCGACAGCGTGCTGCCAATCAGGCCCAGCACGCCTTGTTCGGCATTGGGCTGGGCTTTCTTGGTGGCATCGCGCAGTTTTTTCAGGTCTTCGAGCAATTTGGCCCGTTGCTGGTCGTTTTCCAGCGAAGTGATGACCTCGTCCAGCGACTGGCCCAACGGCTCCTGCGCCTGAGGCTGGGTTTTCTGGCCGCCCAACAGGCTCGGCAGTCCGGCCGCCTGGGACAGGGCGAACGGGAACAGCGCCAGCAGGCAGATCAGAAAAAGACGCGACAGGGCGCTAGAACGGGAAGGGGCAGTCACCGGGCAGTCAACCTTGAATCAGTAGGACCATGTGAGTGTAGATACCGACTGGCCGGCATCGCGCAGTTCAGCATGCGAGGTGATTCGTAGCAGCACGGCTTGCCGGCGGGAGCGGTGTGTCAGGCGGTGCATCTGTCACTGATGCACCGCCCCCGCCGGCAAGCCGTGCTGCTACGGGATCGTGTTATGCCGGTCAGCAAGCTTTCGGCGCTGCGGCTTAGGGCAACTCGGCGCTGGCATAGAACGCGGTGAGTACTTTTACCAGATGCGCCAGATCCTGGCTGCCGGCCAGTTCACGGATCGAGTGCATGGCGAACGTCGGCAGGCCGATATCCACCGTGCGCACGCCCAGATGGCCTGCGGTGATCGGGCCGATGGTCGAGCCACAGGCCATGTCGGTGCGCACCACGAAGCTTTGCACCGGCACTTCTTCGGCCATGCACAGATGACGGAAGAAGCCCGCCGTCTCGCTGTTGGTGGCATAGCGCTGGTTGGTGTTGACCTTGATGACCGGGCCCGCGTTGAGTTTCGGGCCATGGTTGCCGTCGTGTTTTTCCGCGTAGTTGGGGTGCACGCCGTGGGCGTTGTCGGCGGAAATCAGCAGCGACTTCTGGATGGTACGCACGTAGTCGTCGCCGGGCAGCAGGCGTTGCAGCACCTGTTCCAGCATCGGGCCGTCGGCACCGCAGGCTGAGGTCGAACCGACTTCTTCGTGGTCGGTGCAGATTAACAGGCAGGTTTCATCGCCGTCGGCGTTGAGCAGGGCTTGCAGGCCGGCGAAGCACGACAGCAGGTTGTCCAGCCTGGCGCCGGCGATGAATTCGCCGTTCAGGCCAATGACGGCCGCGCTCTGGGTGTCGTAGAAGCTCAGCTCGTAATCGAGCACCACGTCGGCGTTCAGGCCATGCTCGCGTGCAAGCTGGTCGGTCAGCAGGGCGCGGAAGTCAGCGCGCTCGTCGCCTGCGACCTGGGCCAGGATCGGCGGCAGTTCGTTCTGCGGGTTGATCGGCCAGCCTTCGTTGGCGGTACGGTTGAGGTGGATCGCCAGGTTGGGGATGATCGCGATGGGCAGCTTGAAGTCGATCAACTGGCTTTCGACCTTGCCGTCACGGCGGAAGGTCACGCGGCCGGCCAGCGACAGGTCGCGGTCGAACCACGGCGCGAGCAGGGCGCCGCCGTAGACTTCCACGCCCAACTGCCAGAAGCCCTGGCGCTGCAGTTCAGGCTGCGGCTTGACCCGCAGGCACGGGCTGTCGGTGTGGGCGCCGACCAGGCGGATGCCGCCGATCAGCGGAGAAAGACGGCCCAGCTTGAAGGCGACGATGGAAGAGTCGTTGCGGGTGACGTAATAGCGGCCACCGGCTTCGGTGTGCCAGGTATCACGCTCGTCCAGACGCTGGTAACCGGCACCTTCCAGGCGCTGCACCAGGCTTGCGGTGGCGTGAAACGGGGTGGGAGAGGCCTTGAGGAAATCGATCAGGCCTTGGTTCAACTCTTCGCGCATAAGTTACTCCAGACAGCAATGGCGGGAGTTTACAGGCGTATGCGGGCGGGGGCGAGATGGTTGGCTTCAGACTCTTACTTTGATGCCCTTCGGGCCTGATCGCGAGCAAGCTCACTCCTACATTTTTTGCAACGCGTCGCATCTGACGTACCGAGCGCGTGGCCTTGGTGCCAGGCTCTTAAGGCTTACAACACGGTCTGTCAGGCTATGGTGCGTTTAAGCAAATGTAGGAGTGAGCTTGCTCGCGATCAGGCCCGAAGGGCGTCAGAGTAACAATCTCAAACCAACAGATCCCAACCCCTCAAAACGGCGCAGGGCACTCAAACCGCAGGCGTTCTTTTGTTACGGGATGCGTGAACGTCAGCATGCTTGCATGCAGGCACAGCCTTGGATACGCCGCCAGCGCCTCCGGATGCGCGTACAGGCCATCTCCCAGCAGAGGGTGCCCGATGGACAGCATGTGCACGCGCAATTGGTGCGAACGGCCGGTGATCGGCGTCAGTTCGACCCGACAGTGGTTCTCGAAACGCTCCAGCACCTTCCAGAACGTCAGCGCGTGTTTGCCGAATTCGTGATCGACCACATGCCGGGGTTTGGTCGGCGGGTCGTAGCGCAGCGGCAGGTCGATGCTGCCGCTGTCCAGTGTCGGCTGTCCCCAGGCCAGCGCGGTGTAGGCCTTTTCGGTTTCCCGGTCATGAAACTGGCGGGAAAGCTCGCGGTGCGCATCGGCGTTGCGCGCCAGCAGGATGATCCCCGACGTCTCCCAGTCCAGACGATGCACGATCAGCGCATCGGGATAGCCGTTTTCCTGCAGGCGCGTGATCAGGCAGTCCTTGTTGTCGTCGGCGCGGCCAGGCACCGAGAGCAGCAGGGTGGGTTTGTTCACCACCAGAACAGCGTCGTCCTGATGGAGAATGTGAACATTGGACAGCGGCATCTACAAACACACCTCGTAAAACGCCAACGGCGGCTCGCCCGCCCGGGCCCCGCGAAGGGCCTGGACAAGCGAGCCGCCGTGGCGACGCTTCTTGAATCAACGATCAGGCAATGTGATGTTGAGTTCCAGAATCGAATAGCTGCCCTCGTTATCCAGGGCAACCTGCACTTTATCGTCCTCGATCTGGACGTATTTACGGATCACTTCGACCAGCTCCTTCTGCAGGGCAGGCAGGTAATCCGGGGTACTGCGTTGGCCGCGTTCATGCGCCACGATGATCTGTAGACGCTCTTTCGCGACCGACGCGGTACTTTGCTTTTTGTTGGCACGAAAGAAGTCAAAAATGTTCATTAATTACCCCCGAACAGGCGTTCGAAAAATCCTTTTTTCTGTACGTCCAGGAAGCGGTGCTCACGGTCTTTGCCCAGCAGGCGGTCGACGGCATCGCTGTACGCCTGACCGGCGTCGCTCTGGTCGTCGAGGATGACCGGCACGCCCTGGTTGGATGCCTTGAGCACCGCCTGGGATTCTGGAATCACGCCCAGCAGGGTCACGGCCAGGATTTCCTTGACGTCTTCCACGCCCAGCATTTCGCCCTTGCTCACGCGCTCAGGGTTGTAGCGGGTCAGCAGCAGGTGTTCCTTGATCGGGTCTTCGTTGCGCTCGGCGCGACGGGATTTACTGGCCAGCAGGCCCAGCATCCGGTCCGAGTCACGAACCGACGAGACTTCAGGGTTGGTCACCACGATCGCTTCGTCAGCGAAGTACATCGCCAGGTGAGCGCCCGTTTCGATACCGGCAGGGGAGTCGCAGACGATGTACTCGAAGGATTCCTTGAGCTCCATCAGGACCTTTTCCACGCCGTCCTTGGTCAGCGCTTCCTTGTCACGGGTCTGGCTGGCGGCCAGGACGTACAGGCCTTCGATCTTCTTGTCCTTGATCAGGGCCTGTTGCAGGTTGGCTTCGCCGTTGACCACGTTGACGAAGTCGTACACCACGCGACGCTCGCAACCCATGATGAGGTCCAGGTTACGCAGGCCGACGTCGAAGTCGACGATGACTGTCTTGTGGCCGCGCAGAGCGAGGCCGGTACCGATAGCGGCGCTGGTGGTGGTCTTGCCCACACCACCCTTGCCGGATGTAACCACGAGAATCTTGGCCAAGGTGTTTCACCCCTAGAGGAAAAAGGACAATGAGTCCCTGAATGGCCCCTCGTGACGCGGCGTAACCTGAGCAAAAGTGAAACCTGGAACCCTGTCAGGGCTCATGATTCGGGAAAAACCGACATATCAGCGGATTTCCTTTCCCTTTGCATCGTTTTCGCGACGAATCAGAGTGGCTTGGAAAATGGCGCAGTATCCGTTAAAGACGGGTGATGTTCAACACATCCCCGGACAGACTGACCTGTACCCCGGCTCCCCAGAGAGGATCACGGCGCAAGTCTTCGGAAACCTTGTACTGGCCTGCGATGGAGATCAATTCGGCGGCCATTTGCTGGCAGAAAATCCGCGCTTTGGTGTCGCCTTTGATCCCCGCCAGGGCCCGACCCCGCATGGGGCCGTAAACATGGATGTTGCCATCGGCCAGAAGTTCCGCACCGGGACTGACCGAGGAAACCACCACCAGGTCCGAACCTTGCGCGTAAATCTGCTGGCCGCCGCGCACGGGGGCCGTGATTATCTTGGTCGGCTTGATCTGCGGCTCGGGCGGTTTTTCGATCACTTCGGGCTTTTTCTTCACCTCGCCTTCCGTCGGATCGAGGGGCCGTTCACGCGCACCCGATGGTGGCAATACAGGCAGGTCGATGGCGATGGCGGCGGCGATGTCTTCGATGCGGTTGGCGCGGATGGCCAGGGTCCGCAGGCCGTGCTGGCGACAGATGCGCATCATGCCCGGCAGATCCACCGCGCCTTCGTTGGGCGGCAGCTTGTCCAGCGCCAGCACCAGCGGGGTGTTGCTGAAGAAATTCGGCGCCTGGGCGACCTTGGCCGCCAGTTGACGATCCAGCGCTTCGAGGTTGTTGCGGCCCAGTTCCAGCACGGTGATGGCCAGCATGCTGCCCTTCAGTTGGAACACGGGATCCTTGTCTTGCAATTCGATTTGGCTCATGTCGGCATACAGCGGCTTGTCGCTAAAAGTGCCGAGACTTATAACGAGAACGCCCGCCAGCCGCAAGGGAGGCGCAGTGCCCGCGTTGGCGACGAGAGGCCACCGGGAGGGTCGATACGATGTAGAATGCCCGCCTTTGTCCCGATGGAAGCTGTAATGGATCGCCCGCGTTTTCAAGCCCGTTTTCTTCATCCGCGCTACTGGCCGCTGTGGCTGGGGCTGGGTTTGCTCTGGCTGATCGTGCAGTTGCCGTTCCGTGCGCTGGTGGCAATCGGTCGCACGTTGGGCGCGATCATGTATTACTTCGCCACCGACCGCCGGATAATCGCCAAGCGCAACCTGGAACTGTGTTTCCCGCAGTACTCCAAGGCCGAGCGCAAGCGCCTGCTCAAGGAAAACTTCGCCTCCACCGGCGTTGCGTTCTTCGAGATGGCCATGAGCTGGTGGTGGAGCCGTGAGCGTCTGGCCAGGCTGGCGCACATCGAGGGTCTGGAGCATTTGCAAAAAGCCCAGGCCGAAGGGCAGGGCGTGATCCTGATGGCGTTGCACTTCACCACTCTTGAGATCGGCGCGGCCCTCCTTGGCCAGCAGCACACCATCGATGGCATGTACCGCGAGCACAAGAACGCGCTGTTCGACTTCGTGCAGCGCCGTGGCCGCGAGCGGCACAACCTGGATTCGATCGCCGTGGAGCGCGAGGACGTGCGCGGCATGATCAAGCAACTGCGCAAGGGCCGCGCCATCTGGTACGCCCCCGACCAGGACTACGGCGCCAAGCAGAGCATCTTCGTGCCGCTGTTCGGTATCCAGGCAGCGACCGTGCCTGCCACCAGCAAGTTCGCAAGCCTGGGCCGCGCCATCGTGGTGCCGTTCACCCAGCGCCGCCTGGACGACGGCAGCGGCTACCAACTGGTCCTGCACCCGCCGCTCACCGACTTCCCCGGCGAAAGCGACGAGGCCGACTGCATTCGTATCAACCAGTGGGTGGAACGTGCGGTCACCCAGTGCCCCGAGCAATACCTGTGGGCGCACCGACGCTTCAAGAGCCGACCGCCGGGCGAGCCGAAACTCTATAAAAAGCGTGGCTGACACCGGGAGCCGAGGCTTCATGACCACAAGCGCAATAGAACAACAAGCAGTCAATAGCGCGTCACAGTCACCGGTGGGCATCGAACCGGTCACAGGATTGATTCTCTCGGGAGGCGGTGCCCGCGCCGCCTATCAGGTCGGGGTGCTGGCGGGTATTGCGGACCTGTTGCCAATCGGTGCGAAAAACCCGTTCCCGGTGATTGTCGGCACGTCCGCCGGCGCCATCAACGCGGTGAAGCTGGCCAGCGGCGCCGCAGAATTCCGTACTGCCATTCATGAGCTGACGCTGTTCTGGCAGAGCTTTCGCAGCCATCAGGTGCTGCGCAGCGACTGGGCCGGAGTGATTCGCCAGGCCGCTCGCTTCTTCGGTCGCAGCCTGCTCGGGATCGGTCGCAAGCAAGTGCCGGTGGCGCTGCTCAACAGCTCGCCCCTGCGTGATCTGCTGACCGAGCGTCTGGACCTGGCAGGCATCGATCAGGCCATCGATGGCCAGCACCTGCGGGCCGTGGCGATCACCGCATTCGGTTATGAATCGGGGCAAGCCGTCACTTTCTATCAGGGGCGCGGCACCATCGATTCCTGGCTGCGGCATCGGCGCATCGGTTTGCCGACCCGGCTGACGGTGGATCACCTGCTGGCAAGCTCGGCGATCCCGCTGTTGTTCGCCCCGGTCAAACTCGAACACGAATACTTCGGCGATGGCGCGGTGCGTCAGTCGGCGCCGATCAGCCCGGCGCTGCACCTGGGGGCCAATCGGGTGCTGGTGGTGGGCGTCAGCGGCAACCCCCGTGGCCTGGGCGCCAACACGCCGGTGCAGCGGGCAGTCAGCGGGGCGCAGCCGAGCCTGGCGCAGATTGGCGGGCACATGCTCAACAGCACCTTCATTGACAGCCTGGAAAGCGATATCGAACTGCTGGAGCGACTCAACCTGCTCAGCCGCATGATGCCGGTGACGCCTGAGCCGTCGCTGCAGGTGTCCGAACAGCCGACGCCTGCGCAATCCCTGGCGCCGGTGGAGGTGTTGGTGATTTCTCCCAGCCAGCCTATCGATGAAATCGCCGCGCGCCACCGTCGTGAACTGCCGCCGGCCCTGCGCACGTTTTTGCGCGGGCCGGGCGCGACCAAGACCAGCGGGGCAGGGGTGCTGAGTTATCTGCTGTTCGAGTCGGGGTATTGCAGCGAGCTGATCGAGCTGGGCCGCCGCGATGCGCTGGCCCAGAAGGAGCAGTTGATGAGGTTCTTGCAGTTGGCCTGAACAGCCGAGGTTTGATGCGCCTGGCTCCTGTAGGAGTGAGCTTGCTCGCGATGACGGCGTGTCAGTCAATTGATGTTTATCAGACCCACCGCCATCGCGAGCAAGCTCACTCCTACAGGTATTTCGCCGAGCATTGGATCATTGGTGCGTCCCGGAAGATCAAGCAGTCAACTTGTCATCCCGAAAATCGCGCAGTGCCTGTTCGATCTCTTCGCGGCTGTTCATCACGAACGGGCCGTATTGCACGATCGGCTCGCCCAGGGGCTTGCCGGCGATCAACAGCACCTTGGCGCCGGTTGCGGTGCTCAGTTGCAGCTCGCCGCTTTCCGACAGCCTTGCCAGACGGCTCTTGCCGAGTTTCTGCGGCTGGCCTGCAATCTCGATCTCGCCTTCGTACACGTACAGCAGCACGCGATGACCTTCAGGCACGATCGGGCTGATGTTTTTGCCTGCCGGGATGTGCAAGTCGAAATACTGCGGCTCGGTGTCAGGGCGCTGCACCACGCCGGCCTGCTGCACCTGGCCGTCGTCGAACTGGCCGGCGATCACCACCACCTCGACGCCGTCCGGCGTGGTAATCCTGGGGATGCGCTCGGGCTGGATGTCGTCGTAGCCGGCGTCGCCCATCTTCGACTTGCCCGGCAGATTCAGCCACAGCTGGAAGCCGCGCATCACGCCTTCTTCCTGCTCGGGCATTTCGCTGTGGATCACGCCGCGCGCTGCGGTCATCCACTGCACGCCGCCCCCCTGCAACAGGCCCACGTTGCCCATGTGGTCTTCGTGGCGCATGCGGCCTTCGAGCATGTAGGTCACGGTTTCGAAACCGCGATGGGGGTGCGGCGGGAAGCCTGCGATGTAGTCGTCAGGTTTGTCGGAGCCGAATTCGTCGAGCATCAGGAACGGGTCGAACGCCTCGACGCCGGGGCCGCCGAACACGCGGGTCAGCTTGACGCCAGCACCGTCCGAGGTCGGTTGACCGGCCTGGATCGACAGCACTTTGCGTAATTGAGTCATGGGGCTCACTCCGGAACAGGTGGGAATGGCGCCTATGGTATGCGGGTTGAAGCGATGAATGGGTGACGTTTTTGCGGGGTATTTATCAGGAATATAGATGGTTTACGCCTGTAGGAGCGCGCTTGCCCGCGATTACGGTCTGTCTGTGACATCACTGTCGGCTGACACACCGCCGTCGCGGGCAAGCGCGCTCCTACAGGGGTTATTCCGAAATCTGCAACTTGCGCGCTTCGGTGTACACGTACCGCACCTTCTCGTACTCGAACGGCGAGTTCATCTGCCCGTAGCGGAAGCTGGTGGTGTAGCGTCGGTCGATGGCGCGCAGCAGGTACAGCTCCGGATGGTCCTCGCTGACCTGAGCCACGTTCAGGAAGTTGATCTGCGATTCGGCAGTGAAGTCGAACACCAGGCCACCGGTGTCGCGGAAGTTCGACGGGCCGAGAATCGGCAGGACGAAGTACGGACCGGCCGGCACCCCATAGAAGCCCAGGGTCTGGCCGAAGTCTTCGCTCTGCTTGGGCAGGCCCATCTTGGTCGCCGGGTCCCACAGCCCTGCAATCCCCAGGGTGGTGTTGATGATCAGGCGCCCGGTGGTTTCCATCGAGCGCTTGCCCTTGAATTGCAACAGGCTGTTCAACAGGTTGGGCACATCGCCCAGGTTGCTGAAGAAGTTACTGACCCCGGTGCGCAGGAAACTTGGCGTGACGTATTTGTAGCCGTTGACCACCGGCAGGAACACCCACTCGTCGAAACGGTAGTTGAAGTGGTAGACGCGGCGGTTCCAGGATTCCAGCGGGTCATAGACGTTGAGGGCGTTGAGCGACGAGCGCTCGAACTCCTGCTGGTCCAGGCCCGGGTTGAATTTCAGCGACTTCAGGGGCTCGGTGAAGCCATCCGGGCTTTCCACGCGCTTGACGGGTGCGGCCTGGGACACGATGGGTGCCTCGGCGGCTTGAACAGCGCCTGCGCAGAGCAGTGCGGCAGTCAGCAAAAGATGTTTAGCCACGGAAGAACTCCAGCATGGCGTCGCTGTTGACGCGATAGTTCATGTTGCCGCAATGACCGCCATACGGGTAAACGGTCAGGCGATCGCCAAAGGTCTTGCGCAGGAAACCCAGGTCGCCCGGGCCAAGGATCACGTCGTCGGCGTTGTGCATGACGGCGATCTTCTTGCTGCCGGCCAGGTAATCCTTGAGTGCATACAGGCTCACCTGGTCGACCAGTTGCAGCAGGCTGCCACCGTCGGTGCGGGCGCGCCACATCGGGATCACCTGTTCGGTCACGTAGCAGTCGAAGTCGCACTGCAAGGCTCGCTTGAGGAACGGTGACAGGCTGGTGCCTTCGCTGATCGGCGTCTTGGGCGGGGTGATCAGGCCACGGCGGTTGATCAGGTCGGAGGTGAACGCGATGTCGGCAGCCGAGAAACGGAACGAGGTGCCGATCAGCATCGCCATCTGTTCGTTGGACAGGTGCTGCTTGGACTGCTGGAAGTCGTAGAGCAGCGCGTCGTTGAGGTCGATGTAGCCTTTCTCGCGGAAGTAGCGGGTCAGCTTCTGCAGCACCAGTTCATAGAAGGTGGTGCTGTTGGTGATGCCTTTCACCTCGGTCTGCACCAGTTTGTCCAGGTTGGTGATCGAGGTGTAGAGGTTCACCGGCGGGTTGATCAGCAGCACTTTCTTGAAGTTGAAACTGCGGCGGGTCTCGTCCAGTTTGCTGACGAAGGCTGCGTCCAGCGCGCCGAGGCTGTAGCCGGTCAGGTAATACTCGGTGACTTGCAGCTTGCTCTGCTGGGCGCGCACGGCCTGCATGACCCGGTACAGGTCTTCGGCGTCTTCGCTGGTGACGCCGGGGGTGGCGAAACGCGAGGCGGCGCTCATGAAGTCGTAGCTGGTCGGCGACGAAAGCTGTACGACGTTATACCCGGCTCCGTAATACAGGCGCTTGAGGTATTCGTTGAGTGTGCTGTTGTACGGTGCGCCGGTGCCCGCGATCAGGAAGATCAGTGGCGCCGGCTTGTCCTGCTTGGCCAGGCGATAGCGCAGTTTCTTCACTGCCCAGAAGTTGTCCGGCAGCGTGAACTCGCGATCCGGGCGCAAGGTAAGGCTGTAGTCGTCCTGGTCGATATCGGCGTCTTCAGGCACTTTCGCACGCAGATCCGGAGGCGTAGTGGCGATGGTCGCTTCAAACGGGTTGGTCAGAGGGAAGCCATAGCTGGACGGATCGACGTCGACCGCCATCACGGACGCACTCAAGAACAGGCCGCCAGACAGGGCGGCGAGGCGTAAAAAACGAAGCATGACTGAATCCCTTGGGAAGAAGTGCTGTTGAGATACGCAGGCTATGACCCGGGTACGGGGCGAAAAGTGCCGTAGTGGCATTTTGCACCGTATTTGAGTCATCCCCGTACAGACCCTAGGCGACAATACAGGTTCCAGCACCTTTGGCGTGTCAGCTTGTGCTTTTTATGTGAGGCAGATGCCGTTCGCTGTCTGCTACGGATATGCTGAGCGTCGTTTTTTTGCCCTTGGGGTGTGTTGTGTCCCGTCGTCTGCCGCAGGTATTGCTGTTACTCGCCCTGGCGCTCTGGCTGGCTGCCAGCTATGGCGTGCGCTATGGCCTGATGGAGGATGTGCGTTGGGTGGGGGCCTGTTCCGACGAGGCCGTTGCGCACTGGCAATGTTCGGTGCGTTCGAACCTGGGGCTGTTGATTCACTTCGGTGTGCTGGGCTGGGGCGCGTTGATTGCGTCGGTGCTCGGGTTTGCCTTGCCGAACCGTGTTGGCCGCTACCTTGCCTGGGTGGGTTTGCTGCTGGGGATGCTGGCGCTGGTGCTGTACTCGGCCAGCCTTGCGGTGTTTGCCGTAGTCATCGCCGGGTTGCGGTTGGTGCGTAGAACAAATACGGCCCCGTAGCAGCACGGCTTGCCGGCGGGAGCGTCGTGTCAGGCGATGCATCTTTGGCTGATCCACTGCTCCCGCCGGCAAGCCGTGCTGCTACGGAGGGGGCAGATGCATTATCTAAATCCCCGACAGCATAAAGGGGAGCCGAGGCTCCCCTTTAAATCGTTGCACGTGCTCTTTCTTATTGTTTTAGGGCGGTCTGTTGTTGTTTTTGGCAACCGGTCCCTTCACAGCGTTTTGGCGGTCCCCATCCGGGACACAAGAGCAAACGTATTTTTTTGAGCGCTTATCTGCTTTGGTCCACTTCGCTATCGCGACAGACCCAACCCGTTCGGACGCTACCTTGAGGTAGTTTTATTGTTCTCTGTAGGGTGGTGAGGCCGAAGCCCCTGCAAAGCACATCTACTCCAAAAAAATCAGTTGGCTGCGTCTCTGTACCGTTGTTCTTGTTATGTCAGAGCCGATTCATCTTATTTTTATTGGGTTTTCACATTTTGTTCTTGTTATGCAGGAGATATAGCAGGTGCCGTGCCAACTTTTTAAAAGCCTTTAAAATCAATGGGTTGCTGATTTCTCTGGTTTGTCGGCTGCTCCGGCGTCAGCTATTCTGTTTCCGTGTTACCCGGATTCTGTTCAGTAATCCCCTCAGCGGTAACACAATGTGTTCCGCACGCTGCGCCACAGCGCCAGGGTCATCAAGGCGCAGGCCAGGGCCCATCCCAGCGCCTGCGGATTGCTCCAGCCCTCACGCAGCAGTTGCGGGACGATCCCCGCGCCGACGATAAACGCCAGCAGCGCCGTCTCACGCGGCGACACCCTCACGGGCCTGAACAAATAGAAGAGGGCGGGCAGCCAGAGCGTTGCCGTGGGAAAACTGCGGTAACGAGGATCGAACACCATCGCCAGCATCATTCCTGCCGCCCCGAACCCTGCCGCGCCCAGCCACCAGAAAGCCCTGGCATCCAGCCAATTGAATGCCCGCCCGCGCCAGCCGGTTCTGGCCGACAGGGTCAAGGCGGCGTGGGCCAGCACCAGCAGATTCAACGCCACCAGTGCCAGCGCCCACAGGTACTCCCCGGTAAAACGGCTGGTGACCCGCGCCAGTTCGCCCCAAGTACCGATGCAACAGCCGCCGAACACCGCCAGCAATGGCAGGATCAGCGCCTGGCGCGGCTGGGTCACCCGTCCGGCCAGCGCCAGCGCGATCAGGGCAATCCCCCCGCTGACGGCCAGCCATACCGGCCACAGTGGCAGGTTCGACACGGGGCCGGCCAATACGCCTTTCTCCTGGCGATCAGCATCGAACAGTCCCCAGTAACCCCCGACCGCACCTTCAGCCCCGCGTTTCCACGGCTGGTCGAAGGCTTCGATCAGGTTGTAGTGCCAGCCGTTGTGCTCGGCCATGGCGACAAAACTGCGAATGAACCTCGCCTCATTGACCCGGCTCGGCAGCGCGGTTTCCCGCTGCCGGCCTTCGCTGGGCCAGCCGGTTTCACCGATCAGGATGTCTTTGGGGGCGAACTTCTCGCCGAAGGTCTGACGGATCTGCGCCACGTGAGCCAACGCATCGTCGATGCCCCTGGGGTCGTCTTCCCAGTAGGGCAGCAGGTGGATGGTCAGGAAATCCACGGCGGGCGCGATGTCCGGGTATTGCAGCCAGTACTCCCAGACATCGGCGTAGGTCACCGGTTGTCTGACCTGGGCCTTGACCCGGCCGATCAGCTTCGCCAGTTGCGCGCCGGTCACTTCCTTGCGTAACAGGGTTTCGTTACCGACGATCACAGCGGTGACAACATCGGGGTAGGCGTTGGCCTCCTTGATCAGCGCCTTGATCTCCTTGTCAGTGTCCGCTGCACTGGCGCTGACCCAGGCGCCTAGCATCACCTTCAGCCCGTGCTTGCGCGCAAGCTCCGGGATCGCCTCCAGGCCCGTCATCGAATAGGTGCGGATGCATTCAAAGCGCGTCGCCAGCAAGGCAAGGTCCGCATCCATGCGTGCGGGGCGCGGCTTGAAGGGCTGGTCGAACGGAGACTGATCCTTGTCGAACGGCGTGTAGGAGGCGCATTGCAGCTTGTGCGTGGGTGTCGCGGCGTCAGGCAAAACCACAGGTTTCCCCAGGCCGTACCAGTAACCGCACAGGGCAAACAGAGCAATCAGACAGGAGCAAATGTAAAGGACGACAGGCGAGCGGGAAGTGGCGGGCATGATCGGGCCAAAAGAGGGGCAAGCCCCTAGCTTCAAGCTTTGAGCTCCAAGCCGCAAGAGAGCGTACGGCGCCGCTTTTTCTTGCCGCTTGAGGCTTGCAGCTTGGCGCTGTCTTTTTTCATGCAATTTTCGGACGGACTGCGACTGCTTTTACGACCTGTTTGTCGTTGATGGCCCAGTGATGTCGTTTCCCGTTGCCTGAGTGTCGCTAAGAGGAAAGGCACAAGGTTGGTGGGGGTTGATGATCGTTTCGTCAACGCAGCGAGTGCGGCTGCGCAGGCAAGTGGTTAAAGCGTGAAGGCCGGGCGATGCGCCAAATGTGGGCGAGCGTCGAAGGCCAAAAAAAACGTTAACGAAATCCGACGACCGTCGGGTTCAGACTACCGGGGAAGTACAGATGAAGATGCGAAAAATCCTGGGTGCCGGTGCCGCTCTGGCACTTGCCATCAGTTCCACGCTGGCCCTTGCCGACACCAAACCTGAGCTGAGCATCGGCTACGTGGATGGCTGGTCCGACAGTGTTGCGACCACCAACGTGGCCGCCGAAGTGATTCAGCAGAAATTTGGCTATCCCGTGAAACTGCAGGCAGTCGCTGCCGGGATCATGTGGCAGGGCGTTGCTACCGGTAAACTGGACATGATGCTGTCGGCCTGGCTGCCAGTGACCCATGGCGAGTACTGGGCCAAGAACAAGGACAAGGTCACCGACTACGGCCCCAACTTCAAGGACGCCAAGATCGGCCTGATCGTGCCTGAGTACGTGAAAGCCAACTCGGTCGCCGACCTGAAGACCGACGAGTCCTTCAAGAAGAAAATCGTCGGCATCGACGCAGGTTCAGGCGTGATGATCAAGACCGACCAGGCGATCAAGGACTACGGCCTCGATGGCTACAAGCTGCAGGCCAGTTCCGGTGCCGGCATGATTGCCGAACTGACCCGTGCCGAGAACAAGAAAGAGTCCATCGCAGTGACCGGCTGGGTGCCGCACTGGATGTTCGCCAAGTGGAAACTCAAGTTCCTGGAAGATCCGAAGGGCGTGTACGGCGCGGCTGAAACCGTGGACAACATTGGCAGCCTGGACCTGGCCAAGAAAGCCCCGGACGTTGCCGACTTCCTGAAGAAATTCCAGTGGTCGAGCAAGGACGAGATCGGCGAAGTCATGCTGGCGATCCAGGACGGCGCCAAGCCTGAGCAGGCGGCGAAGGACTGGGTGGCCAAGCACCCTGAGCGCGTCAAGGAATGGACTGGCAAGTAATTCTGGCATAAAAGATTCATGTTCATCGAAACCGCCCGGCGAGCCTTCGCCGGGCGGTTTTTTATTGCCGTGCCACAACCCCCGTAGCAGCACGGCTTGCCGGCGGGGGCGTCGTGTCAGGCCATGCATTTTTCAATGACCCACCGCTCCCGCCGGCAAGCCGTGCTGCTACGGTCTAACGCTACACCCGCCAAAGTTGCCTCTTCTTTTTCCTGCGACGAGCAAGTTTGCGCGCACGGATGTAACAACTAATGTCGTTCTAATACTAAGGTCGTCTGGAGTACGGCCCAGAGCGGGCTAAAGTTGAATACGTGACATCCATCTGTGCTGCGAGGACAAAAACAATGAACGACAGCATTTACCTCTCGATTCAGAACAGCCCGCGTTTCAAGGAGCTGGTCTCGAAAAGGGAACGATTCGCCTGGATTCTCTCGGCGATCATGCTTGGGCTCTATGCCGCATTCATCCTTCTGATTGCGTATGGGCCTCAGATTCTGGGCGCCAAACTCAGCGCCACATCATCCATCACCTGGGGAATGCCGATCGGAGTCGGGTTGATCGTCTCTGCGTTCGTGCTGACAGCCATCTACGTGCGCCGCGCAAACGGCGAGTTCGATGAGCTGAACAACGCGATCCTGAAGGAGGCACAACAATGAGCCGGCGCCTGTTAGCAGCTCTGGGCCTTGCCGCTTTCGCACCGACACTCATGGCGGCGGACGCCCTGACCGGCGCCGTGCAGAAGCAACCCCTGAACATCGCTGCGATCATCATGTTCGTGGCCTTTGTAGCCTTCACCCTCTGCATTACGTACTGGGCGGCGAAAAAGAACAAAACGGCAGCTGATTATTACTCGGCGGGCGGCAAGATCACCGGTTTCCAGAACGGTCTGGCAATCGCCGGGGACTACATGTCGGCGGCGTCCTTCCTGGGTATTTCCGCACTGGTGTACGCGTCCGGCTACGACGGCCTGATCTACTCGATCGGCTTTCTGGTCGGCTGGCCGATCATTCTGTTCCTGATCGCCGAACGCCTGCGCAACCTTGGCAAATACACCTTCGCTGACGTGGCGTCCTACCGCCTCAAGCAGAAGGAAATCCGTACCCTGTCCGCCTGCGGTTCGCTGGTGGTCGTGGCGTTCTACCTGATCGCGCAGATGGTCGGCGCGGGCAAGCTGATCCAGCTGCTGTTCGGCCTGGACTACAGCGTGGCGGTGGTGCTGGTCGGTATCCTGATGTGCCTGTACGTGCTGTTCGGCGGCATGCTGGCCACCACCTGGGTGCAGATCATCAAGGCGGTGCTGTTGCTGTCCGGCGCATCGTTCATGGCGCTGATGGTGATGAAGCACGTCAACTTCGACTTCAACGTGCTGTTCTCCGAAGCCACCAAGGTTCACCCCAAAGGCGAGGCGATCATGAGCCCGGGCGGTCTGGTCAAAGATCCGATCTCCGCGTTCTCGCTGGGTCTGGCACTGATGTTCGGTACCGCTGGCCTGCCACACATCCTGATGCGCTTCTTCACCGTGAGCGATGCCAAGGAAGCCCGTAAATCGGTTCTGTACGCGACCGGCTTCATCGGCTACTTCTACATCCTGACCTTCATCATCGGTTTCGGCGCGATCCTTCTGGTCAGCACCAACCCGGCGTTCAAGGATGCAGCAGGCGCGCTGATCGGCGGCAACAACATGGCGGCGGTGCACCTGGCCGATGCCGTGGGCGGCAGCCTGTTCCTGGGCTTCATCTCGGCGGTGGCGTTCGCGACCATCCTGGCAGTGGTTGCCGGCCTGACCCTGGCTGGCGCCTCGGCGGTGTCCCATGACCTGTATGCCAGCGTGATCAAGGCGGGCAAGGCCAACGAGAAGGATGAAATCCGCGTCTCGAAATACACGACTGTTGCGCTGGCCATCGTGGCGATCCTGCTGGGTATTGCCTTCGAAAGCCAGAACATCGCGTTCATGGTCGGCCTGGCGTTCTCCATCGCGGCCAGCTGCAACTTCCCTGTGCTGCTGCTCTCGATGTACTGGAAAAACCTGACCACCCGTGGCGCCATGATCGGCGGCTGGATGGGCCTGATCAGCGCGGTCGTGCTGATGATTCTCGGCCCGACCATCTGGGTGCAGATCCTGCACCACGAGAAGGCGATCTTCCCGTACGAGTACCCGGCGTTCTTCTCGATCATCATCGCGTTCGTGGGCATCTGGTTCTTCTCGGTGACCGACAAGTCCAAGGCTGCCGAAGGCGAGCGTGAACTGTTCTATCCACAGTTCGTGCGTTCGCAGACCGGCCTGGGTGCCAGCGGTGCGGTGTCGCACTGATTCGCACTGATGTTTGAGTCAACCCGCTAAAAAAAAACGCCCCGATGATTCGGGGCGTTTTTGTTTTGTAGCGCCTGGTCACGTAGCAGCACGGCTTGCCGGCGGGAGCGGCCTCAAGTACGCCCCCGCCGGCAAGCCGTGCTGCTACGGGATATCAACCCGTGTCATATCCTGCCGAGCAGGACCAATATCAGCAGGATGACCAGAATCGTACCGATGATGCCCGATGGCCCGTAACCCCAGCTTCTGGAGTGCGGGAACACGGGAAGCCCCCCGACCAGCAGGAGGATCAGAATGATGATCAGGATCGTGCCTATGCCCATGATGAGTTCCTTTTCGTTTTTGTGAAGTGGTGTTTCATTCGGGTCGTTGCCCGGCGGGCAAAAAGGCGAACCGCTTGCAGATTCCGACCTGTGGGATAGGCAAAAGGTTCGACGAATCTGACGTAGCGGTTTGCCCGGCATATTCAGCGAGCTAATGAAGGCATTGTCTGACAATGCCGCTGTTTACACTGAGGTCACTTCCTCGGGAAACGACAAGGCACTGGCTATGCAAAATCGCATCATGATCACTGGCGCAGGATCGGGCCTGGGACGGGAAATCGCACTGCGCTGGGCCCGCGATGGCTGGCAACTGGCGCTGTCCGACGTCAACGACGCCGGCCTTCAGGAAACCCTGAAGCTGGTTCGCGCAGCCGGTGGCGACGGTTTCGTTCAGCGCTGCGATGTTCGGGACTACAGCCAGCTCACTGCCTTCGCACAGGCCTGCGAGCAGAAGCTGGGGGGCATCGACGTCATCGTCAACAACGCGGGCGTGGCGTCCGGCGGCTTCTTCGACGAGCTGTCGCTGGAAGACTGGGACTGGCAGATCGCGATCAACCTCATGGGCGTGGTCAAAGGCTGCAAGGCCTTCCTGCCGCTTCTGGAACAGAGCAAGGGCACCATCATCAATATCGCGTCCATGGCCGCCCTGATGCAGGGCCCGGCGATGAGTAACTACAACGTGGCCAAGGCCGGCGTGGTGGCGCTGTCCGAAAGCCTGCTGGTGGAGCTGCGCCAGCAGGAAATCGGTGTGCATGTGGTGTGCCCGTCGTTCTTCCAGACCAACCTGCTGGACTCCTTCCGCGGCCCGACGCCCGCCATGAAAGCCCAGGTCGGCAAGCTGCTGGAAAGCTCGCCGATCAGCGCCGCCGACATCGCCGAGTACATCCATGAACAGGTGCACAAGGGCGAATTCATGATCCTGCCCCACGAGCAGGGGCGCATGGCCTGGCAGGTCAAGCAACAGAACCCGCAGGCCATTTACGACGAGATGACCCACATGGCCGAGCGGATGCGGGCCAAGGCGCGGGGCTGACCGTCTCGCACGATCCGGGCTGCATTTTCTGATAGGGTGGCGCGCATCTTTTCGCACACCCTTGAAGGCAACCCTCGTGCTCAACTACCTCTGGTTCTTCCTCGCCGCCCTGTTCGAAATCGCCGGCTGCTATGGCTTCTGGATGTGGCTGCGCCAGGGCAAGAGCGTGCTGTGGATCATTCCCGCGTTACTCAGCCTGACCCTGTTCGCCCTGCTGCTGACGCGCATCGAAGCGGCCTACGCAGGGCGTGCCTATGCCGCATATGGCGGGATCTACATCATTGCCTCGATTGGCTGGCTGGCGGTGATCGAGCGCGTGCGGCCACTGACCTCTGACTGGATCGGCGTGGCGTTGTGCGTCATTGGCGCGACGATCATTTTGCTGGGCCCGCGCTGGTCGGTGTCTTGATCGTCCCGGCCTGAGATTGCCCCGGGAAAAATCCTGATTCTGGATGCGGACCTTTCGGCAAGGTTGTGACGCTTTTGGCCGCTTTGTAGGACGTGTCTGTCAGCCAGCGCCTTGCGGTGTTGAAGGGCATGACTGATTTGATCGCGGCGCATTGAAGCGCCAGGGCGGGCGCGTCAACCTGCTCCCTCGGTTACATCCAAGGGAGTAGGAAAAATGCTGGTACTGACGAGAGAAATAGGAGAAACCTTCTCCATCGGTGATGACATCACGGTGCAGATTCTGGGCATCACCGGCAATCAGGTGCGCCTGGGGATCGACGCCCCGCAACACGTGAAGATTCACCGCGCCGAGGTCTATAAACGGATCGCGGCACGGCTTGCGCTGATGGCAAACCAGTCGACGGGCGTCTAGACCCGAGTCCTCACGCCTTGCGGCACTTTTTCATTCGTCGAAATACTCTTTGGGCACTTCGTGCTTGAGCATCAACTGGCATTGCTGGCTGTCCAGATCGAAAAAGATCACCGCCTGACCTTTACTCAACGCATGCCGGACCCGCAGGACGCGGGTCTCAAGCGGTGTGTCGTCGCCATTGTCAGTGCCGTCGCGGGTCACGAAATCCTCGATCAGACGCGTCAGGGTGTCGGCTTCGAGTTGGTCGTGGGGGATCAGCATGGCAGTTCTCTGGGATGGCAAAAGGCAGATGGCGGGGATGCTAGCGTGCTTAACGGATGGCGGCTACAGGCCCGGCCGATGATTCGCACAAATCCCGTGAACACTCTGTTGTGCTCAAGCTTAACTTCATAAGCACCTACAGCCGATGCGCCGGGATCACTCTGTGGGAGCGGGCTTGCCCGCGAATGCGTCAGACCTGACGCATCGAGGGGGGCTGACCCGCCGCCTTCGCGGGCAAGCCCGCTCCCACAGATCCTCATTGGCCGACCATCGTAGTTATCCCAGATCCCGCAGCAGGGCTTGCGCCTCTAGCGCTGGCCTACCAGCGTATCCACCGCTGGCACCCGTGTATCGGACTCCATCTGTGCGTCATGCTCCAGTTGATGGCTGAAGTTCTCCAGGGATGCATTGGCAGGTTTGGCGTCACTGGCGAACACCGGCGGGCTCATCATGTAGGCCGCGAGCAGGCGGCTCAGGGTGTTGAGGCTGTCGATATGGGTGCGCTCGTAGCCGTGGGTCGCGTCGCAGCCGAACGCCAGCAGCGCGGTGCGGGTGTCGTAGCCTGCGGTGATCGCCGAGTGGGCGTCGCTGTAGTAATAGCGGAACAGGTCGCGGCGTACTGACAGGTCTTTTTCCTGGCCCAGGCGCAGCAGGTGCCGGGACAGGTGATAGTCGTAAGGCCCGCCGGAATCCTGCATCGCCACGCTCACGGCGTGCTCGCTGGAGTGCTGGCCCGGGGCGACGGGCGCGATGTCGATGCCAACGAACTCGCTGACGTCCCATGGCAGGCTGCCCGCCGCGCCGCTGCCGGTCTCCTCGGTGATAGTGAACAGCGGGTGGCAGTCGATCAGGGGTTCGGCGCCGCTGTCGACAATGGCCTTGAGCGCCGCGAGCAGGGCGGCGACGCCGGCTTTATCGTCCAGATGGCGGGCACTGATATGGCCGCTTTCGGTGAACTCGGGCAGCGGATCGAAGGCGACGAAATCGCCGACGTTGATCCCCAGCGACTCACAGTCGGCCCTGGTTGAGGCGTAGGCATCAAGGCGCAGCTCGATGTGGTCCCAACTGATGGGCATGGTATCGACGGCGGTGTTGAACGCATGCCCCGAGGCCATCAGCGGCAGCACGCTGCCACGGATCACGCCGGTGTCGGTGAACACGCTGACCCGGCTGCCCTCGGCAAACCGGCTGGACCAGCAGCCCACCGCCGCCAGGCCCAGGCGGCCGTTGTCCTTGACCTCGCGCACGATGGCGCCAATGGTGTCCAGGTGCGCGGAAACGGCGCGGTCGGGGCTGTTCTGCTTGCCCTTGAGCGTGGCGCGGATGGTGCCGCGACGGGTGAGTTCGAAGGGAATGCCCAACTCATCCAGACGCTCGGCGACGTAGCGCACGATGGTGTCGGTAAAGCCGGTCGGGCTTGGAATCGCGAGCATTTCCAGCAGGACTTTCTGCAGGTAATTCAGATCCGGTTCGAGGATTTTCTTTGCAGTGGTCATGGGAGCTCCTCAATTAAGCGGTACACATCACCCTCTGTAGGAGTGAGCTTGCTCGCGATAGCGGTGTGTCAGCTACGAATTCGTGACTGATAGATCGCGATCGCGAGCAAGCTCACTCCTACAGGGATTTGCGTCTAGCCGTGCACAGGCAGGCTATGGGGAAACAACAGATCGACGAAGCGCTCGGCTGTCGGCTGTGGCTCGTGGTTGGCCAGGCCGCAGCGTTCGTTGGCTTCGATGAACACGTATTCCGGCTGGTCTGCGGCCGGGACCATCAGGTCCAGGCCCACCACCGGGATGTCCAGCGCTCGGGCGGCGCGGATGGCGGCGTCTTTCAACACCGGGTGAAGGATCGCCGTGACGTCTTCCAGGCAGCCACCGGTGTGCAGGTTGGCCGTGCGCCGCACCGCCAGGCGCTGGTCGGCGGGCAGCACGCTGTCGAAGGTGAAGCCTGCGTCCTCCACGGTGCGACGGGTTTCCTCGTCCAGCGGGATCTTGCTTTCGCCACCGGTGGCGGCGGCACGGCGGCGGCTCTGGGCTTCGATCAACTGACCGATGGTGTGGCGCCCGTCGCCCATGATTTCGGCAGGGCGGCGAATGGCAGCGGCCACCACGTCAAAGCCGATGACGACGATGCGCAAATCCAGCCCTTCATGAAAGCTTTCCAGCAACACCCGTGAATCGAACTGCCGCGCACGCTCGACGGCGTCTTGCACGTCTTCAATGGTGCGCAGGTCCACCGCCACGCCTTGGCCCTGCTCGCCGTCCACCGGCTTGACCACGATGCGTTCGTGCTCGTCGAGGAAGCCCAGGTTGTCGTCGGCATTGCCCGCCAGTTGCTGCACCGGCAGTTGCAAGCCGGCGGCTTTGAGGGCCTTGTGGGTCAGGCGCTTGTCCTGGCACAGGGTCATGCTCACGGCGGTGGTCAGGTCGCTCAGCGACTCGCGGCAACGAATGCGTCGCCCTCCATGGATCAGGGTGAACAGGCCGGCTTCTGCGTCGTCCACCTGCACATCGATGCCGCGACGATGGGCCTCCTCGACGATGATCCGCGCATAGGGATTGAAGTCCGCCTGCGGGCCCGGGCCGAGAAACAGCTTTTCGTTGATGCCGTTCTTGCGCTTGATGGCGAAGGTCGGCAGGTTGCGAAAGCCCAGCTTGCTGTAGAGGTTCTTGGCCTGCTGGTTGTCGTGCAGCACCGAGAGGTCGAGATACGCAAGGCCGCGGCTCTGGAAATGCTCGATCAGGTGCCGCACCAGCACTTCGCCCACGCCGGGGCGGGTGCATTGCGGATCGACCGCCAGGCACCAGAGGCTGCTGCCGTTTTCCGGATCGTTGAAGGCCTTCTGGTGATTGAGGCCCATGACGCTGCCGATCACCGCGTTACTGGTTTCGTCCTCGGCGATCCAGTACACCGGGCCACCCTGATGGCGCGGAGTCAGCAGGGTCGGGTCGATGGGCAGCATGCCCCGGGCGATGTACAGGTTGTTGATGGCGGTCCAGTCTTCCTGGCTCTGGGCGCGGCGAATCCGAAAGCCGCGAAACACTCGCTGCGACGGACGATAGTCGCTGAACCACAGGCGCAGGGTGTCGGACGGGTCGAGGAACAGCTGCTGCGGCGATTGCGCCAGCACCTGTTGCGGCATTGCCACGTACAGCGCGATGTCTCGCTCGCCGGGCTTCTCGTTGAGGAGCTCGTTGGCCAGGGTCGCAGGGTCGGAGTAGGTGTGGCCGATCAGCAGCCGGCCCCAGCCGCAGTGCAGGGCCAGGGGCTCGGCGTCCGGCGTGCTGCCGTCTTCGGCAAAGCGCGCCTGCAGGCGCTCATAAGACGGCGCCTGCCCGCGCAGCAAGCGCTGGTTGAAGCTCGAAGCATTGGCTTTCATCAATCACAGTCCTTGTTCACTGAGCCACAGGTTCAGGGCCGCGAGTTGCCACAGCTTAGAGCCGCGCAATGGGGTCAATTGACCGTCGGGGTTGGTCAGCAGGGTGTCGAGCATGGTCGGGTTGAACAGGCCGCGATCCTGGCTGGGGTCCAGCAGCAGGTCACGCACCCAGTTCAGCGTATCGCCCTCAAGGTGCTTGAGACCCGGCACCGGGAAATAGCCTTTCTTGCGGTCGATGACCTCGGACGGGATGACCAGGCGCGCCGCTTCCTTGAGCACCTGCTTGCCGCCGTCAGGCAGCTTGAAACGTGCCGGAACTCGGGCCGACAGTTCGACCAGGCGATAGTCCAGAAACGGCGTGCGCGCTTCCAGGCCCCAGGCCATGGTCATGTTGTCGACGCGCTTGACCGGGTCGTCCACCAACATCACCGTGCTGTCCAGACGCAGGGCCTTGTCCACGCCTGCATCGGCGCCGGGCATGGCGAAGTGTTCGCGGACAAAATCACCGGCCGCGTCATTGGCGGTCAGCCATTGCGGCGCGACGGTCTTCGCGTATTCGTCGTAGCTGCGGTCGAAGAAGGCGTCGCGATAGGCCGCGTACGGGTCGTTCGCGCCGTCCACCTGCGGGTACCAGTGGTAACCGGCGAACAGCTCGTCCGCACCCTGGCCGCTCTGCACCACCTTGCAGTGCTTGGCGACTTCGCGGGACAACAGGTAGAAGGCGATGCAGTCGTGGCTGACCATCGGCTCACTCATGGCGCGGAACGCCGCAGGCAACTGCTCGATGATCTCGCTTTCCTTGATGCGCAACTGATGGTGATGGGTGCCGTAATGTTTGGCGATCAGGTCCGAATACTGGAACTCGTCGCCGCGTTCGCCGCCCGCATCCTGGAAGCCGATGGAAAAGGTCGACAGGTCTTTCACGCCGACTTCACGCAAGAGGCCGACGAGCATGCTCGAATCGACGCCGCCGGACAGCAGCACGCCCACATCCACCGCCGCCCGTTGGCGAATCGCCACCGCTTCACGGGTGCTGTCGAGCACACGGTCGCGCCAGTCTTCCAGGGTCAGGTTGGCTTCATCGGTGTGAGGGCCGTAGGGCAGGGTCCACCAGGTTTTCTGCTCGACCTTGCCCCCGGCACTCACACGCATCCAGGTGGCGGGCGGAATTTTTTCGACGCCGGCCAGCAAGGTGCGCGGGGCAGGGACCACGGCATGGAAGTTCAGGTAGTGGTTCAACGCCACCGGATCGAGCATCGGACTGATGTCGCCGCCTTTGAGCAAGGCAGGCAGGGCCGAAGCGAAACGCAGGCGCTTGTCGGTGAGCGACAGGTACAGGGGTTTGACGCCCAGGCGGTCGCGGGCGATGAACAGGCTGTTGTTGTCGCGCTCCCAGATGGCAAAGGCAAACATGCCGTTGAGCTTGGGCAGGATGTCGGCGCCCCAGGCGTGATAACCCTTGAGCAGCACTTCGGTATCGCCACCGGAATGGAATTGATAGCCCAGGCTTTCCAGTTCGGCACGCAGTTCGGGAAAGTTGTAGATCGCGCCGTTGAAGGCCAGGGACAGGCCCAGATGGCTGTCGATCATCGGCTGCGCCGAGCCGTCGGACAGGTCCATGATTTTCAGGCGGCGATGGCCCAGGGCAATCGGCCCCTGGCTATGAAAGCCCCACGCATCCGGCCCGCGAGGCGCCAGGTGATGGGTGATGCGTTCTACTGCGGCGAGGTCCGCAGGTTGGTTGTCGAAACGTAACTCTCCAGCTAATCCGCACATAAGTCCTTACCGGTTTTCCGTTGGGGAACGTGGCCGGGGAAGTCCGGCTACCCTAAGACTGACCGGTGAGGATTGTGAGAGTTTTAGAACGATCGGTTATAAGGACGAGGGTTTACACCATTCCGGCAGGTACGCGATCCCGTAGCAGCACGGCTTGCCGGCGGGGGCGATCTTGAGGCCGCTCCCGCCGGCAAGCCGTGCTGCTACGGGGTATGCGGCGTGGTCGAGAGCGCTCAATACCCGGTCATTTCCAGATACCCCACGCCTTTCTGGCTGCCGCTGACGGTCACCGGGCCTTCCCAGTAGGGAATCTGCAAATTCATCCACGCCTGTGTGTTGAGCGCCTCGACCGAGATGTCCAGGCCTTTGGCCGGGATCTTCACCGACCATTGTGTGGGCATGTCGCGGCCATCGACGTCGGTGGTGTCCTGGGGCTCAAGTTCTATGTCGCCCGCCTTGAGCAACTGCGTGCTGCCATCGGCACCGATCCAGGTGCCGGTCAGGTACGGCGCGCCTTCTTTTTGCCGCATGCGGTAGAGCATCACCTCCGAGCCGTCATTCAAGTGCAGGGAGAACCAGTCCCAGCCGGTCTGGTTTTCGGTCAGCGGCTGGCTGCTCCATTCCCGGTCCAGCCATGCCGGGCCTGACACTTGATAAGCCTTGCCGTCGATCTCGATGCTGCCCTCGGCCTGAAAGAATGGCTGGCTGTAGTAATACGACGCCTGGCCCTGCTCGGACTTCTGGCTGAAGCCCTGCTTGCCTTGCAGCACCAGCGGCTTGCTGGCGGTGAGGTGCAGGTTGTAGGCGAACTTCGGATCCTGCGCGGTCAATTGCATGCTCGCCAGTGGATCGTCGGAAGTCGATTGACTGCTCAGCGTCCAGTTGTCGATCCACGCCGAAAACGGCGCAGAGGTCACGCCCGCCTGACCGACGCCGCCTCTCGCATAGGCTTCGGCGGCGTAGTGCTCGTCGCTGGAGGTCACTGCTGCGTGGCCCATCCACAGGTTGCGATTGCTCCAGCCCTGGTCGCTGTTTTCAACGCTGGCCGAGCGGGGCAGGGCGTTGCGGAACAGCGTCCACTGCACACCGAATGACTCGCCGTCGGCGTTTGTCAGGTTGGCGGTGATGTACCACCACTCGATGCGAAAATCGTTGTGCGGGCCGTGATCCTCCGGGAACGACCAGCGCTTGTCCGGCGTCACCTGCGCGTAGCTGGCGGCATCGTCGGCGAGGCCAGCGAAGCCTTTCTCTTCTTCGGGCTTGTCATCGCAGCCGCTCAACAGCAGCACCACCATCAGCAGGGCAATCGCCTTAGGTTTCATTGGCGAAGGTCCTCAACAAATCGGCAGGGCGGGTGCGGTACAGGCGATACAGCGGCCAGGCCGACGCCAGCAGGATGGCAAGCATCGCCAGCAGCATCAGGCGCAGCAGCTGCATGGGGAAGATCTGCCACGGCAGGCGCCAGCCGAAGGCCTGCACGTTGATCACTGCATCCAGGCACCACGCCAGCAACAGCCCCAATGGAATCGCCAGCACCAGGGTCAGAACCGCCAGCAGCCAGGTTTGCGCCAGGTTGAGCAGCATCAGTTGCCGGCGCGTCACGCCCAGCGCCCACAGTGGCGCCAGTTGTCCCAGACGGCTCTGGCTCTGGGTCAGCAGGCTGATGAACAGCGCCACACCGGCCACCATCAGCGTCAGGCTGTTGAGGGCGGCAGTGGCGGCGAAGGTGCGTTCGAACACCTGCCGCGACCAGGCCTTGAGCTGGATCTGGTCGACGATGCGGTTGTCGTCGATGGTGAATTTGTTGTGCAGCACCCGCAGCAATTGCGGGATGGCGCGAGGGTCGATGCGCAGGTTGAAGCGATTGGGTGCCAGGTTCGGCCAGTGCTCGAGCAGGTGGTCCGAGTTGACCAGAATGTGGCCCTTGGGGTTGCCGTAGTCGGCATAGATACCGACCACACGCAGCTGCCATCCGCCCTCGGGGGCGGGCAGCGTGACCTCATCGCCGACGCCGACGTTCAGCCGCCGGGCCAACTGTTCGCTGAGCATCAGGGTGTCGTCCTTGGCCAGTTGCCCCCAGGGATCGTCGCCCGCCGCTTCCAGCAACGGCCAGTGTTGCCGGTAGTGCGGGTTATCGATGATGCCGTACAGCTCGGCAGGCCAGCCGTGCAGTTGCAGCGACACCTGCCAGTTGGGCAACACGGCGGAAGTCAGCGGTTGCTCGCTCAGCCATTTCTGCAAGGGTGCTGCCTGTGCGGCGTTCTGCGGATTGATGTACAGCTCGGCGCTCAGGCGTTGTTCCAGCCAGTGGTTGAAGGTCTGGCGAAAACCTGCGGTCATGCTGCCCGCACCGATGTTGGCGGCCATCGCCAGCAGCAGCGCCATCAACGCCAGACTCAGGGCTGGCAGTTGCTGACGGCAGTCGGCGAGAAACCACTGGCCCAGCACCGAGCGGCTCTTGCCCAGCAAGACGTTGAGCAGGGCGTTGAGCAACACCGGCAAGCCCAGTGCCGCACTCAGCAACAGGCTGGCCATCAGGACGAAACCCACCGCCAGGCTGTTGCCGAATACCGCAGCCAGAATGGCGATCAGCGCGGCGATGGCGGCAATCCAGCCCTGGCGCTTGAGCCAGCGGGCGTGGGTGTCCTGCCAGGCCTGGGCGTTGGCCAAGGCCAGCAACGGCAGGCGCGCCGCGCGCAACAGGCTGCTGGCACCGGCGAGAAACGCCCCCAGCAGGCTGACCCCCAGCCCGCTCAGCCACCACCAGATGCTGAGGTTGAGGTGCCCGGCCACTTCGGCGCCATACAGCCCGCGCAGGCTGGCGGCGACGTCCGGCAGCAGCACGCTGGCCAACCAGTAACCGCTGATGACCCCGGCAATGCCGCCGAGCAGGGCCAGCACGCCCAGTTCGATCACCAGGCTGCCGATCAGCCCTCGTGCACTGACCCCGCAAGCCCGCAGATTGCGCAGCAGGCCACGGCGCTGTTCCAGCGCTAGGCCAATCGCCGCATGCACGATGAACAGCCCGACCACGAACGACAGAAAGCCCAAGGCGTCCAGATTCAGGTGGAAGCTTTCGGTGAGGCGACCCAGGTCGTTGTCTTCGCCGCTCTTGCGCATCACCAGTTCGCCCTTGATCCCGTCGGGCAGCTCGGGGCTGCTGTCGGCGAAATCCCTGGGCAGGATCAGCCGGGAAATCTGCCCCGGCTGGTTGAGCAGTTGCTGGGCGAAACCGATGTCCATCATCAACAGCCCCGGCGCCATGTCGGCCTGGGCCCGCAAGGGCGGCAGGATCTGCCCGTTCTCGCTGACAGGGCGCTCGCCTTCGTGCAGCCCCAGCGCTTGCATGGTCTGCGGGGAAATCCAGGTGCTGCCCGGCGGGGTGAAGAAGTCGACGATCTGCTCGGTGTCCAGCGATTGCCCCGCCAGCGCGGTATTGACGGGCAGCGACACCGGCTCGATGCCCAGCACGGTCAGGCGCTGGTCGGGCAAGTCCTTGAGCGTGACCCGCCCGCGCAGTGCGGGGGATACCGGCCAGCCATCGCGGCGCAGGGTGACGAACAGCTCCTGGGAGAAGTTCGCGCCGTTGGGCGCCACCAGAATCTTTTGTGGCTCGCCGCCAATCAGCTGCGCGGCCCGGGAATAGCTTTCCTGGGCCTGACTGTTGAGCGCCTGCACGCCGGTCAGCAGGCTGGTGGCCAGCCACAGCCCGGTGAGCACGCTGAAGAATTGCACAGGGTGACGCCGCCAGTGGCTGAGCAGCGCCTTGAGCGTCCAGAAGAATACCGGCATCAGGCTTCGCCTTCGCCAGCCAGACGGCCCAGATGCAGTACGGTCTGGCGATGCAGGCGTGCCGCGATTCGCGGGCTGTGGGTCACCATTAACAGGCTGGTGGGGGTGTCGGCCAGCAGGTCCATCAGCAGATTCAGGACTTCATCGCTGGTGTTTTCGTCGAGGTTGCCAGTGGGTTCATCGGCCAGCAGCAGGCCGGGGCGCGAGGCCAGGGCGCGGCCAATGGCGACGCGCTGCTGTTGGCCGCCGGAGAGTTGTTCGGGGTAGCGCTTGAGCAGGGCACCCAGGCCCAGACGCTCGGTCAGCTCGGCTTGCCACTGCGGATCGAAGCGCCCGGCGAGCCGCGCCTGAAAGGCCAGGTTGTCCTCGACCTTGAGGCTGCCGATCAGGTTGAACTGCTGGAACACCAGGCCGATTTCCGTGCGCCGCCAGTTGGCCAGTTGCGGCTCGTTCATCTGGTCGAGCCTGTGGCCGGCGATGTCGATGCTGCCCTGATCGACCTGGTCCAGGCCGGCCACCAGGTGCAACAGGGTGCTCTTGCCGCTGCCGGACTCGCCCATCAGCGCCAGGCTTTCGCCCTGGCCCAATTGCAAATCCACCCCCTGCAACACCGCCAGCGGGCCTTGGGCCGTGGCATAGCTCTTGAACACGCCTTGGACTTGCAGCATCGACATGCACCTGACAGAAGGGTACGAGGAGCATACCGGGCAGGCCTCTGTTCTGCACCTGCCGCGCATGCACCTCCCCGTAGCAGCACGGCTTGCCGGCGGGGGCGG
>NZ_JANHKS010000053.1 GCF_028682175.1 Pseudomonas putida
TCTCTTGAGAACGCCCCCGCCGGCAAGCCGTGCTGCTACGAGATTTAGGTTGGGTCAGAACTGATGTATTCGCGAGCAAGCTCGCTCCCACAGGGGTTGGGGGGCTGCTACGTGGCGCGGCGGTGTTGCAGGTACTCCACGATGGCCTGCTGATCGCCGGCGAACTCGATTCGCGGGTGTTTGTTGTCGCGCTGGTAGGCGTACATCGGGTCGTAGTATTCGCCCAGCATGGCGCTGATCCAGGCGCGGTGCTGCTCTACATCCCCACTGCGTTCCTGCTCTTGCAGCGCGCTGTCCATGATCGCCGCCAGCCGCTGGTAGCGCTCGCCACCCAGGCGCCGGGTGATGCTCGCCAGGCTCTGCTTGAGGCGCTCGGCGTACCCCGCAAATCCGCTCTCAAGCCCCTGCACGGCAATGAACTCGGCGCACAGGTCGATCACGTAATCCTTGAGAATCCGCTCGACCCTGCCTTCAAAACTGTCTTCGAGCCACACCATCGGCGCGGCCTGCATGGTGCGGTACAACGCAAGCGGCACGGCGCGGCTGCCGACGATGCGGCCTTCGTCCTCGATCACGAACTGATGCCGGTGCCTTGCGCGCTTCTTGAGAATGTCGATCGAGAGTCGGTTCTCGAAATCGATCTGCCCCGGCTGCGGTGTTGCGTGTTTGCCGAAGCTCGAACCGCGATGGTTGGCGTGACCTTCGAGGTCCAGCCCGTTGTCCAGGCGTTGCAGCACCTCGGTCTTGCCGGTGCCGGTCATGCCACCGATCAGCACGAAATCGCATTCGGCCACAGCCTGTTCGGTAACGCCGATCAAGAAGTTACGCAGCGCCTTGTAGCCACCAATGACCCGCGGGTACTCGATGCCCGCCTCGCCCTTGAGCCACTGCTGGGTGATCTGCGAGCGCAAGCCGCCGCGAAAGCAATACAGAAAGCCCTCGGGATGCCGGCGGGTGAAGTCGGCCCAGGCTTCGATGCGCGCCTGCTTGAGATCGCCGCTGACCAGCTTGTGACCCAGCTCGATGGCCGCCTGCTGCCCTTCCTGTTTGTAGGCAGTGCCGACCTTCTGCCGCTCGCTGTCGTTCATCAGCGGCAGGTTGATCACGCCCGGAAACGCCCCCTTGGTGAACTCGACCGGGGCGCGCACATCCATCATGGGCACGTCGTGCAGGAAGATGTCGCGAAAATGAGCGCTGTTGTCGCGCATCAGAACACCTCGACGGCGAGTCGCTGTCGCTCGATCAGCTCGCCGATGGGCGCAAGGGCCAAGCCCAGTTCTTCGGCCAGCGCCAGGAACGCCGCCTCCTCGGCAGGCTCCACGGCAACCAGCAGGCCACCGCTGGTCTGCGGATCGCATAGCAACAGTTTCTGCGCCTCGCTCAGCGCGCCAATGCGCTCGCCGTAGCTGTCGAAGTTGCGGTGGGTGCCGCCGGGAATGCACTGCTGCTCAATATAGAAATCGACGCTGCCCAGACGCGGCACCGCCGCCGCGTTCAGGCGTGCGGTCAACTGGCTGCCGTCGGCCATTTCCACCAGATGCCCCAACAGGCCGAAACCGGTGACGTCGGTCATCGCGGTGACGCCCGCCAGCCTTGAGAAACGCGCCCCCGGCTTGTTCAGCGTGCACATCACATCGCGGGCAAGGCCTGCGTCTTCGTCGCGCAGCAGACCTTTTTTCTCGGCGGTGGTGAGGATGCCGATGCCCAGGGGCTTGGTCAGGAACAGCTTGCTGCCAACGGTAGCGGTGTCGTTGCGCTTCATGAAGCGTTTTTCCACCAGGCCCGTCACGGCCAGGCCGAAGATCGGCTCGGGTGCATCGATGGAATGGCCGCCCGCCAACGGGATGCCCGCCGCGTCGCACACTGCGCGGCCGCCGCGAATCACTTCGCGGGCAATTTCCGGGGCCAGCACGTTCACCGGCCAGCCGAGAATGGCGATGGCCATCAGCGGATCGCCGCCCATGGCATAGATGTCGCTGATGGCGTTGGTGGCGGCAATGCGGCCGAAATCGAACGGATCGTCGACGATGGGCATGAAGAAATCCGTGGTGGACACCACGCCTTTTTCGTCATCGATGGCATAGACCGCCGCGTCATCGCGCGAGGCATTGCCGACCCACAGGCGCGGGTCGAGGTTTTGCGCGCCGCTGCCGGCCAGGATGGTTTCCAGGACTTTGGGCGAGATCTTGCAGCCGCAACCGGCGCCGTGGCTGTACTGGGTAAGACGAACCGTGTCGTTCATGGGAGCCCCCTGAGTTTCAAGGCGCTGAAGTCTATCAGAGCCGGTCAGCCCCGGGTCATTCGCCGGGCCGTGAGTACCTGCGCGAGCATCAGCGCGCCGACGCACAGCAGCGCCTCGCGCAGGCCGATGAAGTGTGCGGCAAAGCCGATCAGCGCCGGCCCCAGCAAAATGCCGCAGTAGCCGATACCGGTGATGATGGCGATCGCCAGCCCCGCCGGCACGACGGTCTGCGCGCCTGCCACCGAAGCATAGACCGGAAACGTATTGGACAGGCCCAGGCCAATCAGGGCGAAACCGAGCATGAACAGCGGCCAGGGTTGCAGCAGCACCGCCATGGCGAACCCGGCCAGCACCAGCACACCGCCGCCGATCAGCAGTTTCATCGCGCCGAAGCGCTTTCTCAAGGCGTCGCCGCAGAAGCGGCCCGCAGCCATGGTCAGGGAAAACACTGCGTAGGCCGCACCCGCAAGGGCCAGGTCGATCTGGTGGGCACGGTTCAGAAAGACTGCGCTCCAGTCCAGGATCGCGCCTTCGACCAGCAGCGCGATGAAGCACAGCAAGCCAATGCCCACTACGTGCAACGATGGCCAGGCGAAGGGCGCCGACGGATCATCGGCACCGTAGGGCAGCAGGTGCCGCGCATGCCAGGCGAGCATTGCGCCGACCAGCGCCACTACCACCAGCACCGCCACCAGCGGCGATGCACCGCTCCACAGCAACGCGCCCATCAGGGCGGCGCTGACGATACCGCCCAGGCTGAACAGCCCGTGAAACCCGGACATCATGGGCCGCCCGTGGTCCTGCTCGACCATCAGCCCCTGCACGTTCATCGCCACATCGATGCTGCCCAGCCCTGCGCCGAACAACGCCAGCGCCATTGCAAGAGTGACGAACGAATCGAGCGTCGCGAGCAACGGCAGCATCGCGCAGATCAGCACGCCACCAATGATCGCCACGAAGCGGCAGCCCTTGCGCGTGGTCGTCATCCCCGCCAGCGGCATCGCCAGCATCGAGCCCAGGCCGAAGCACAGCAGCAACAGGCCAAGCTGCGCCTCTTCAAGCCCGGCTCGCTCTCGGGCGAACGGCACCAGCGGCGCCCATGCGCCCAAGGACATGCCGGAGAGCAGGAAGGTGAGGCGGTAGCTCCACAGGTGGTTGAGGGTTGGGGTGCGCTGGGCGATGGACAATTTCTGTGGCCTTGCTGTGGAGCTGGGTGAGGACCTGTAGGAGTGAGCTTGCTCGCGATAGCATTATGTCAGTCAATCCATCATCAACTGAAGCACCGCAATCGCGAGCAAGCTCACTCCTACAGGAGCGGGGGTCGCCGTAAATGGGGAACCTTACATCATCGGCGAGACCATGCTCACCACCCGCAATGCCAACCCCTCGTAGGCATCCAGGGTAATGGTGAACTCGCCCTCCTCCGTCAGGTCGCCCTCGACCCGCTCGTTGATGATGTCAACCACCGGCCCCGGGGCGATGCCGGGCAGGTGCAAGGTTTCGACGATGGCCTCCGGACTGAAGTTGAGCGCGGTGATCTGCGTGCCCTTCCCGGCCGGCAGTTCGTGAACCATGATCAGCAGCCCCGGGTGTTCGACGTCCGGGATAAGGATCTGCCGGCTGGCGGCGATGTCGTAGGCGCGGCGCACCGCCAGGATCTTCTTCAACTGCGAGGCAAAGGAATCGGGCAGCTGCAATTGCTCTTCCAGGCTGCCGTACAGCGTCCTGGCCCGTGGCATGCCTCCTGCGGAAACCTGACTGTCGGGGTCCAGGTCCACCAGGTCGTAGGCCCCGCGATGAATCCAGCGGGTGTCGCCATCGCCCATCAGGTGTTCGACCTGCTCGGCCGCCAGCGGCAAGGCACCCACCAGGTCCCAGCCTGATAGCGCGAAAACGCCCGGCTGCATGGCGTTGAACATCACCAGCAGCAGATGGATGTGCTTGACCTGCTGGATGTCGGCCAGAGTAATCGCGTCCAGGTCACGAATCCCCAGCGCGGCAGTGATGATGCTGGCCGTGGTGCAGGACACGCCGTTGGTGACGAACTTGAGGTTGTACGGCGCGTGCTCGCCGGCGAGACGCTCGTACATCTCTTCACGAATGTGCTCGCGCAGGATGTTGCCGGGGAAGGTCTGGCCCATGTACAGGTACTGATCGTGGGCGTGCAGGGTCCAGAAATGCACCAGCTCCAGGGTCAGTTCGTCGTGGTTCTGCAAAGCGTGGATCAGTGATGCCGGGTCGATGCCGAAGTCATGCACCTGGCGCAGCATCAGGCGCAGGAACTCGGTGCGGCCGGTCAGCAGCGCATGCTGGTAGGCAGGCCGCGTGATGAAGTCATAGGACAGGTCCGCGCCGCCGTGGGACATGGCGGCGATGTCGTCGATGGTCAGGTTCAGTTCTTGGAAGCTGAACCCGCCAGCCTTCCGAATCGCTCCCGCCAGCAACTGGTTGCCGGTGATCGCCAGCGGGTGGCTTTCCGACCACGCCGTGCCGTCGGCCTTTCGCTCGACCCCAAGGAAACCGTTGGCGTCCAGGCGCAGCACCCGCGCGCCCATCACGTCGATGGCATGCAGCGCGTCGCCGATGATCATCTGCTGCGCGGCGAAGCTTGGGTCCAGCCAGTTCAGCGATGGCTGGCCTTCCTTGAAATAGTGCAGGTAAACCCAGCGTCGGCTCTTGCCGTCGACCCCGGTGATGACCGGCGTGGCGCTCCAGTCGGTTTCCTTGACGCCGGGCTCGAAAAAGATCACCCGCTGCAACTGGCCGACGATGTAATGCTTGTCGCGCAATATGTCGCACGTGGCGGGCGGCAGGTTTACCGCATCGCGCCCGGCAGGCACATCGGGCAGCAATGGCCAGTCTTCCTCGCGGATTTCCACCATGTGGTAGAGGCCGGGATAATCCTCATAGGCCAGTTCGGCCAAGCGGAAGTCCGCGCCCTTGCCGGTGTGGGACGGAATCACGTCGTCAACGATGACCGCGTTGTGGGCGGCGGCGATGCGGCTGAGGTTGAGAAACTGCGCGTCGGTGCCAAGGTCGCTGTCCACTTCGAAGCTGATGCGGTCGAAGTTGCCGTCGATGCTCGGCGTGCGCTGGCGGCCTTTCAAGCCGCCGGACGCTTTCAGAGGGCCGTTGTGGATGCCCTGGATGCCGATTTCCGAGAGCGCATGCCAGAGCTTTTCATCACCCAGGGCCTCAAGGACCGAGCCGCCTTCGCGGGTGATGATAGAGGCCGGATAGGCAGTGAACCACACCGAAGCGATGGCCGAAGCGTCTCGCGGCCGGGCCTGGGCGTAGGGGCGTTGCCAGAGCCGTCCCTGGCCGCCGTAGAGCTTTGCGCGTTGCTTTGCGGCGTTGAGCATCGACTGCTCAACCAGCCATTCCACGTACTGCTTGTCCGGTGTGGTCATAGGATCTGGGGCTCCGTCTCGATTGGGTCTGCGCCGTTGCTTATGTCTATGAGCCCTCATGGACGTAAACGTTGCATCGAGAACGGATTTGTTGGCAGCCCCGGGCCTTAACCCCGTGCGGCGTTGACGATGAACTCCTGGTACCCCGAGCCGATCACGTAGAGCGCGAAATAGCAGAAGATCGCCGCCGACACCCAGTAGGAATACTTGAGCAGCCGGTCACCCAGCAACCTGCCGCCGTGGCTGGCCGCAAAGCAGATGAACACGCACCAGGCCACGCCTGCGCTGAAGAAGCCGGAAAGAAAGAACGCCGTGCTCAGGCTGCCGTGGCCGCCCGCCCGCGAGATGAGCGTACCGCCGACCGCCGCGAACCAGAGGATGGCCGTCGGCGACGACACTGCCAAAAATACCCCGCGAGAGAACTCGCGCAGGCCGGAGCGATTGTCGGCGTCTTCGGCCAGTGCCAGGTTGTTGTGGCTGCTCAGGGCCGAGATGACCATTTTCACCGCGAAACCGATCAGCAGCACCGAGCCGCCGAGCCAGAGCGCCCAGCGCACCCATTCGTATTGCAGCAGCACGGTCATGCCGGCAAGCGCGAGGATCGCGTAGAACAGATCGCCGAAACAGGTCCCCAGCCCCAGCCAGAAGCCTTGCAGATAGCCGCGTTGCATCGCCAGCGTGATCATTGCGATGTTGGCCACGCCAATGTCCAGGCACAGGGAAAGGCTCAGTAAAAAGCCGCTGGTAAACTCCATGTTGGGTATCCGTCGAGCTGTCGGTGGAAAGAAAGCGCGCAGGATAGCGGGTCCGGCGGGTTTTGCCGACCGGCAAGACGATGAAACCTGCCCGTCTCTGTGGGAGCTGGCTTGCCTGCGAAAGCGTAGGATCAGTGCCATCAGAGTTATCTGGCACACCGCTTTCGCTGGCAAGCCAGCTCCCACAGGGATTGGGGGTGACCCTGGGTGCGACGCTCAGGCCGCCGGTTGCTTGCGAAAGCTGGTGGCCATGCGGTTCCAGCAGTTGATGGTGGCGATGCCCACTGTCAGGTCCACCACTTCCCGTTCGCTGAACTGGGCGCAAAGCCGCTCATAAAGATCCCCCGCCATCACTGGCCGGTCCAGCAAGGTCACCGCATCGCACCAGGCCAGCGCCAGGCGCTCGCGTTCGCTGAACAGCGTCGAGTCCTGCCACACCACCAGGCTGTGCAGGCGCCGGTCGCTTTCGCCGTTCTTGCGCGCTTCGGTGGCGTGCATGTCGGCGCAGAAGGCGCAGTCGTTGAGTTGCGAAACCCGCAGTTTGACCAGTTCCATCAAGGGCTTGTCGACACCCAGGTCGAAGTTCGCCGCCTCAAGCAGCATCAACGCCTTGAGCGCTGCGGGGGATGCGGTGTAATAGTCCAGACGTGGTTGCACGGCGCGGTCCTGAGTGAGTTTCCCGGAGTCTCAATCTAAGCTCGCAGGCAGCCTGTCACCACGCCCAATCCCCCGAATTCGCAGCAGACCAATCGAACAGCCCCGCCAATAGGCCAATCCGGGCTTTTTTCAGTGCGCAGCTATCCCGCCTTCCCGAGCGCTGGCTAGAATTCTCGAGCATGGGCCAACAGAGCCCTGTCTGTTCAGGAGCCGTTCGTGGAACTTCATATTGTCATTCAGGGCCGCAAGGACCTGGCGAACCAGGTGTATGAGCAACTGCGCGACAGCATCGAATCCGGGCGCCTGGCCGCTGGCGTGCAATTGCCGCCCAGCCGCCTGCTGGCCGCGCAACTGGGGCTTTCGCGCAAGACTATTTCCGACACCTACAGCCGCCTGACGTATGAAAACTACCTGGTGGGCAAGATCGGCAGCGGCACCTTCGTCAACACCCTGAGCCGCACCACCCAGCGCCAGCAGATCACATCGGACCTGGCCAGCCTTGCGCTGGTGAAGAAGTGGGCGAACATCTCCCTGCCGCTGCGACACCCCACACTGGAAGGCACCCTGCGCTGCGACTTCATTGGCGGCGCCACCGCCAAGACCCAGTTCCCCCATGACGAATGGCGCCGTTGCACCCAGTACGCCCTGCGCCAGATGTCCCAGGCGCGGGGTTTCTACAGCCAGCCGGAGGGCCTGCCCTCGCTGCGCAGCGCCATTGCCGGGCACATCGCGTTTTCCCGCGGGGTGCGTTGCGTGGCCGAGGATGTGGTGGTGTGCAACGGCGTGCAGCAGGCGCTGGATCTCATCGCCCGGGTTTTGCTGGAACCCGGTTGCACCGTGGCCATGGAAGACCCCGGCTACACCCCGGCGCGTCTGCTGTTCGCAGCCCAGGGCGCCAATGTGGTCGGCGTGCCGCTGGACGCCGAAGGCATCATCGTCGATCAGATCCCCGAAAACGCCCACGCCATCTACGTCACGCCGTCGCACCAGATGCCACTGGGCATGCCCATGAGCGTGGCGCGGCGCGAGGCCCTGCTGGAGAAAGCCCGGCGCATCGGCGCGATCATCATCGAGGACGACTACGACAGCGAATTCCGCTACGAAGGCCGCCCTACCGATTCGCTGCAGAGCATGGATCAGTTCGGCGTGGTCGCCTACGTCGGCACCTTTTCCAAGACCCTGCTGCCCGAACTGCGGCTGGGCTATGCGGTACTGCCCAAGGCGATTCTGGAAGCCGTGATCAAGGCCAAGCAACTGACCGACTGGCACACCAGCACCCTGCCGCAATGGGCGCTGGCCAAATTCATCAGCGAGGGCTTGCTCAACAAGCACATCCGCCGCTGCCACAGCATCTACGCCAGCCGCCGGGACCGCATCCTGGCCCGGTTCGCCGGTGACCTTGCACCCTGGCTCGAAGCGATCCCGTCCACTGCTGGCTTTCACATGGCGGTGATGTTCAAGGTGCCGATCAACCTGCCGCTGCTGATCGAACTGGCGCGCAAGGTGGAAATCGGCCTGTATCCGCTGACCGGCTTCTACAGCGATACACCGCCCCGGGACGGCCTGATTCTGGGATTCGGCGCCATCGAGACGCTGGACATCGACCCGGCCATGGACCGCTTGCGCGATTTGCTGGTGCAGATCAGTTGATGAGGTTGGCGGTCAACCTTCCAGGCGCTGTCCGAAGCTGACCGTCAGGCGGTTCCAGCTATTGACCGTGGAGATCAGCAGCGTCAGGTCTACCCGCTCGCTTTCACTGAAGTGCTCCGACAGCCAGGCATAGTCGCTGTCCGGTGCGTGGGTGTGGGCAATGCGGGTCACCACTTCGGTCCAGCCCAGGGCGGCCCGTTCGCGATCGCTGAACAGCGGCGATTCGCGCCAGACGGCCACCGCATAGAGCTTGCGTTCCGACTCACCCTGCAGGCTCGCCTCATGGGTGAAGCGATCCACCGACCAGGCACAGCCATTGAGCTGCGAGGTCCGCAGCTTGACCAGCGCCGCCAGCGTCGCATCCAGCGGCAAGCGGTTGACCGCCTGCTCCAGCGCCTGCATCGCCTTCATCGCCACGGGCGAGGCTTGGTGATAGTCGATTCGGGATGTCATGGCCAGGTTCGCAATAAGAGTCAGGCTGCCAGCTTATGCCTGCCACGTGGCCTGCCCAATAACCAATACCTTGAAAGATCGGGAAACCAATGCCGCGTCGGTCGCAAGATTCGGACAGCGGTTGCGGGCAGAAAAATGCAGTTGTATGATGACTGTCAACTTTACAATGCCCATCTCGGCATGGTCATTGTCGCCACGCTTGATGCACACTCACCGATTCCCTTTCAGGCCCGCGCCTGATCGATACGATCCAACAATAACAGGAGAAGCAGATGCCTAACGTCCTCGGCCAGAACTTCATCGGCGGCGCCCGCAGCGGCCTCGGCGAAGCGCGCCACAAGAGCCTCGATGCCACCACTGGCGAAGCCCTGCCCTACGCCTTTCACCAGGCCACCGACGGCGAGATCGATGCCGCTGCCCTGGCTGCCAAAGAGGCATTCGGCGAATTCCGTCAGTTGAGCCCTGCCCGTCGCGCCGAGTTCCTTGACGCCATCGCCGACGAACTGGACGCCCTGGGCGATGATTTCGTGGCGCTGGTCTGCCAGGAAACGGCTCTGCCTGCCGGCCGTATCCAGGGTGAACGCGGTCGTACCAGCGGCCAGATGCGTCTGTTCGCCAAGGTACTGCGTCGCGGTGACTTCCTGGGTGCGCGCATCGACCTGGCCCTGCCAGAGCGCAAGCCACTGCCACGGGTTGACCTGCGCCAGCAGCGCCTGGGCGTCGGCCCGGTCGCCGTGTTCGGTGCCAGCAACTTCCCGCTGGCCTTCTCCACCGCCGGTGGTGACACCGCTTCTGCCCTGGCCGCCGGTTGCCCGGTCGTGGTCAAGGCCCATAGCGGCCACATGGCCACGGCCGATCTGGTTGGCCAGGCCATCGTGCGCGCTGCCGAAAAAACCGGCATGCCAAAAGGCGTGTTCAACATGATCTTCGGCAGCGGCGTCGGTGAAGGCCTGGTCAAGCACCCGGCCATCAAGGCTGTCGGCTTCACCGGTTCCCTGCACGGCGGCGACGCCCTGTGCAAACTGGCGGCCGACCGTCCTGAGCCCATCCCGGTGTTCGCCGAGATGTCCAGCATCAACCCGGTGGTTCTGCTGCCAGGTGCGCTGGCAGCCCGTGGCGCAGCCGTTGCTGGCGAGCTGGCGGCGTCGGTGGTCATGGGTGCAGGTCAGTTCTGCACCAACCCGGGCGTTGTGATCGGTATCGCTTCCCCTGCCCTGACCGCATTCACCGAGCAACTCAAGGAGCACATGGGTGGCCAGGCGCCGCAGACCATGCTCAACGAAGGCGGCCTGCGCAGCTACAGCAAAGGCGTACAGAAACTGCTGGCGCACCCGAGCGTCACCCACCTGGCCGGCAAACCGCAGGAAGGCCGTCAGGCTCAGGCGCAGCTGTTCAAGGCTGACGTGAGCATGCTGCTCAACGGCGACGAACTGCTGCAGGAAGAAGTATTCGGCCCGACCACGCTGCTGATCGAAGTGGCCGACGACGCCCAGCTCAAGGCCGCCCTGCAGGCCCTGCGTGGTCAACTGACCGCGACCCTGATCGGTGAAACCGCCGACCTGCAGAAGTACCAGTGGCTGGTGCCGGTGCTGGAAGAGAAAGTTGGCCGTATTCTGGTCAACGGCTACCCTACTGGCGTCGAAGTCTGCGATGCGATGGTCCACGGCGGCCCATACCCGGCGACGTCCGACGCGCGCGGCACCTCTGTCGGCACCCTGGCCATCGACCGTTTCCTGCGCCCGGTGTGCTACCAGAACTACCCGGACAGCCTGCTGCCGGCGGCGCTGCAAAACGCCAACCCGCTGGGCCTCAAGCGCCTGGTCAACGGCGAATGGAGCACCGACGTCATCGCTTGATGAACGTTGTGCGGCGCTGAAATGAAAACGGCGCGTCCTTGACCGGGCGCGCCGTTTTTTCATGGGCGATTGCCAGCGCGGGCAGGCGCCTTTAGCATCGCCGCCTGCTCAAGTTTCCACGGAACCACACCATGAACGACGAACTACAGATCATCGACCTTGAAGAAGGCACCGGCAAGGCGGCGGTCAAGGGCGCGCTGATTACCACGCAATACACCGGCACCCTGGAAGACGGCACCGTGTTCGATTCCTCATGGGAACGGGGCAAGCCGTTCCAGTGCGTGATTGGCACCGGGCGGGTGATCAAGGGCTGGGATCAGGGCCTGATGGGGATGAAAGTCGGCGGCAAACGCAAGCTGCTGGTTCCCGCGCACCTGGCCTACGGCGAACGGTCGATGGGCGCGCACATCAAGCCTCATTCGAACCTGATCTTCGAGATAGAATTGCTGGAAGTGCTGACGCGGGAGGATTGACGCACCTGCGTCGCCCTCAGAATCGCCCCCGCCGGCAAGCCGTGCTGCTACGTTAGTACGTACGACATCAATCCCGTAGCAGCACGGCTTGCCGGCGGGAGCGTTCTTATAGGCGCCATCGCCCTTCAGCTTGCCACACCCACCCGCGCCAACACCCGCGCCAGTTTGCGCGCCAACTCCTCTTCCTTGTACGGCTTCTGCACGATCAATTGCTGGTCGACGTCGAGGATGTCGATGTCGGCGAATCCGGTGATGAACATCACCGGCAATTCAGGGCGATCGCGCTTGAGCAGATCGGACAGTTCGGCGCCGGTCATGTTGGGCATGGCGAAGTCGGTGAGCACAAGATCAATGCCGCTGTCGACTTTCTTCAACGCATCATGGCCGCTATCGGCTTCCACCACCGAGTAGCCCAGGGAGCTGAGCATCATCGAGGTCACCGAGCGCACGTCGGGGTCGTCGTCCACCAGCAGGATGGTGCGGTGCAGGTCGTCGGGCTCGGCGTGGCCGGGCATGTCCGACTGGCTGATGACCGGCACGGCGGTCTGCGCAATGCTCGGCAGGTAGACCTTGATGGTGGTGCCGGCATCCTGGGCGGTGTCGATGCTCACCCCGCCGCCGGACTGCTTGGCGAAACCGAACACCTGGGCCAGCCCCAGCCCTGAGCCCTTGCCCACGGCCTTGGTGGTGAAGAAGGGTTCGAAGGCCTTGGCCAGCACCTCCTCGCTCATGCCGCAGCCCGAATCGCTGACCGACAGCACCACGTAGGCACCCGGATCAGGGTCTTCAGGCCGCTGCGGCAGGCGATAGACGATCTGGTTCCAGGTGCTCAGGCGCAATTGCCCGCCCGATGCCATGGCGTCCCGGGCGTTGATCGCCAAGTTCAGGATGATCATCTCGGTCTGGGTCGGATCGACCAGCGCGCTCCAGAGGTCATCGGCCAGGCTGGTTTCAACCCAGACGCTGCCTCCCAGGGCCCGCCCCAGCAGTTCGCGCATTCCGGCGATGGTGTCGTTGAGGTTCAACGCCACTGGCTCCAGGCGCTGACGCCGGGAGAACGACAATAACTGGCTGGTCAGCTTGGCACCGCGCTCACCGGCCTCGCGAATGTTCTGCAGACGCTGGGGCGATTTGGTGAACACGCCCTTTTCCAGGTCGCGTGTGAGAAAGTTGGCGCTGGTCAGGATCACTGTCAGCAGGTTGTTGAAGTCGTGGGCGACGCCTGCGGTCAGTTGCCCCACTACCTCAAGACGCTGCATCTGCTGCAAGGCCGCCTCGACCCGTTCGCGTTCGCGAATCTGGTCACGCAAACGTTTGTTGGTCGCCGCCAGTTCATCCATCACCGCGCGCTCGCTGGTGATGTCGCGCACTGCGGCGTACATCAGGCCCTCGTCCGGCACGATGGTCCAGGACAGCCAGCGATAGCCGCCCTCGGCATGGCGCATGCGATTGACGAAGCGGGTGGTGACGTTGCCCTCGGCAACACTGGCGGTCTCGCGCAACGTCGCAGCGAGGTCATCCGGGTGAATCAAATCGCACAGCCCCTGTGCCGTGAATCCCGCACGTTTGAAGCCCAGCGTCGCTTCCCAGGCCGGGTTCAGGGCAATCGGCGTCATGTCCAGGCGCAATACGCCCAGCAATTCCCGGGACAGTTCCCAGGTGCGGTCGCGCTCACGGGTGCGCTGTACCACGCGCTCACTGAGGATTTCATTGAGTTGCAGCAGCGCCTGGGAGGTGCGCTTGCGCTCGCTGATGTCCTGCATCACGCCAGTGAAGCGCACGCACTTGCCGTCCTCGAACAGCGAGCGCCCGTTGGAAAACACCCAGCGCTCCTCGGCGCCGTCGGTCACCAGGCGATGCTCGATCTGAAAGCCGGTGTCGGCGGTCAGCGCGGCCATGACCTTGCTCTGCAGCAGGTCGCGGTCGTCGGGATGGCAACGGGAGAACATGAACGCCATGCTGACCTGCGCCTCGGGAGGCAAGTCGTACAGAGTCTTGCAGCGCTCGTCCCAGAACAGGGTTTCGGTACGCGGGTCGTAGGTCCAGACGCCCATGTCCGCCGCTTCGATCGCCAGGTGGGCGCGCACTTCGGCGTCCTGCAGGGTCTGCTCGGCGCGCAGGCGCTTTTCCCGCTCGCGGACTTCGGAGACGGCGCGATTGACCGCCTTGGGCAGCATTTTCAGGTTCTGCTTGAGCACGTAGTCGATGGCGCCCATGCGCATCATCTCGACCGCGTGCTGCTCGCCGAAAATACCGGACAGAAAGATGAAAGGCGTCTGTGGCGACAACCGCAGCGCCGTGTTCAGCACCTCGCCGCCGGACGAGCCCGGTAACAGGTAGTCGCTCAGGATCAGGTCAAAGTCCTGGGCCAGCAACTCGCGCTCCACGTCCTGGTGCGTATACACCAGGGTGGCGTCGATTGTCAGACCGCTGCTTTCCAGGGTCAGCAGCGTCAGTTCGGCGTCGTGCGGGCTGTCTTCGACCAACAGCAGTTTGAGGAGCGGTAGCGGCATGAATAGTCGTCAATAGAGTGAATCGGTCCGTGCCGCCCGGTCTTGCGCAGGCGGCATAGCCCAATCAGGTAAACCGATCAGGACCCCGGACGGCGCGTCAACCGCAGTGAGCCTGGCGGCGGCTCATTGAGAACGGCCCAGAAAACCCCGAGATCGGAGATTGCCGAGACGAATTCCTTGAATTCGACCGGCTTGACCACGTAAGCGTTCACTCCTAAAGAGTAGGCCCGTTGCAGGTCTGGCTCCTCACGCGAGGAGGTCAGCATGACCACCGGAATACTGCGCAGATCGTCACTCTCGCGGATGGCCTTGAGCACTTCGAGCCCGTCGAGTTTGGGCAACTTGAGGTCGAGCAACAGCACCGCCGGGTTGCCTGCCGCACGGTCCTGATGCTGGTTGCGTCGGAACAGGTAATCCAGCGCCTCGGCACCGTCACGCAGAACGATCACTTCATTGGCAAGCTGGCTGCGCTCGAGGGCTACCAGGGTCAGCTCCAGGTCGTTGGGGTTGTCTTCGACCAGAAGAATGGGTTTGAGCATTGGGCGTCTCCTTAGACACTCAAAGGGATACAGTCAGGCTGCGCTTGGGCAGCGATACATAAAAAGTGGCGCCCTGGCCGGGCTCACTGTGGGCCCAGACCGTGCCGTCATGGCGCTCGATGATCCGCCGCACGCTGGCCAGGCCGATGCCGGTGCCTTCGAACTCTTCCATGCGGTGCAGGCGCTGGAACACGCCGAACAGCTTGCTGGCGTACTGCATGTCGAAACCCACGCCATTGTCGCGGATGTACAGCACCACCTGGCCGTCTTCCTCGTAGCTGCCGACCTCGATCAGGGCCGCGGACTCATTGCGGCTGTACTTGATGGCGTTGGACAGCAGGTTGCGCATCGCCAGGTGCAGGAACGCGGCATCGGCGATCACCACGGGCAAGGGCTCGGGAATGCTCCAGGTCAGGTTGCGGCCTTCGTAGTCGGGCTGCATCTCCCGGCGGATCGCATCGACCATCGCGTTGAGGTCGACTTGCGAGTAGCGCATGGCCGAACGGCCCATCTGCGAGAAGCTCAGCAGGTTGTCCACCAGAGTGCCGGCAAAGCGCGCCGACTCGCCGATGTTTTCCAGAAAGCGCACGCCACGGTCGGAGAGCTTGCTGCCTTCGATATCACCCAGCAACTCAGCGTAGCCTGCAATGTGCCGCAGGGGCGCACGCAGATCATGGGACACGCTGTAGGAGAAGGCTTCAAGCTCCTTGTTGGATTTCTCCAGTTCTTCGGCCAGTGCGGCCATTTCCTCAGCCTTGCGCAGCACGATACCCAGCACCGCCGCGCGCATTTCGACCACGCCTTCGGTGTCCAGTTCGTCCCAGGGGCGCGAGAAGCCGCGCACGGTCTCCTGCCACAGGGCGAAGCTGTGACGGGGGCTCAAGGTGCCTGAATCATCGACGGATTTTTCAGGCTTGCCGGCCCAGTTCACGACCCGGGTCTGCTCGGGACGGAACCAGATGATGTAGTTCGAATGCAGCTCGGAAATCGCCATCGCCAGCACGCCGCTGACCGACTGGCTCAGTTGCGGCAACTGCGGGATGTCGCGGCCAACGTTGTCGGACTGGAACACCTCGTGGGAGTCACGCTCGCTCAACCATTGGGTCAGGGCCTTGATCTGCTCGCGGTCGGGCGTGTCGCCGTAGACATCCAGCGTTGATTCGGAAATCACCGCCGCCCCGGTTGCACCCACGAACGCCAGCAGCACGTCGGGCATCGAACGCAGGCCGCCGATCACGCTGTCCAGGTCAGCCATCGCCGCCAGCATCTGCACGATCTGCCGGCGCAGGCTCAACATGCGCTGGGTCTTGGCCTGGGCTTCCTTGGTTTCGATCTGCAGGGACAGCACACTGCCCAGCAATTCGCAGGCGGTGCGGGTCTGGAAACTGACCGAACGCGGCAATGCGTGATGGCAGGAGATCAGCCCCCACAACTGCCCGCGCACCACGATGGAAATCGACATCGACGCCAACGTTTGCATGTTGCGCATGTACTGGAGGTGGACCGGCGATACGCTGCGCAGGGTCGCGAAACTGAGGTCCAGCGGCGCCCCCGTGACAGGGTTGTGCAGCGGCACCAGTGGCGATGCCTGGTAGTTGGCGTCTTCGATGACCCGAATCCGGTTGGCCACGTAGAGGGCGCGTGCCTGGGCTGGAATGTCGGTGGCCGGAAAGCTCAGGCCCAGGTAGCTCGGGTAATCCGCATCGGCGAGTTCGGCGTTGACCAGGCCGTTACCCTCGCCATCGAACCGATAGGCCTTGACCCGGCCAAATCCCGTGATGCGCTTGACCTGCGCCACCGACCGCTGACAGAGCTGGTCGATGCTTTCGGCCTCGTTCATCTGGCTGATGAAGGTGCGCATCAGCGGGTAGACATTGCCGTAGGCCGAGGTCATGTCCCCTGAAGGCTCGAACTCGGCGATCAGTACCCGGTCGTGCCGGTGCGCCATCATCGCAACCGGCTGGCCAGCGCGGCCGCCGCTGCGAAACTTCACATCGCCGACATGAAACGGATTCTGGTCATCGTCATGCAGTGCGGCCAGGCGTTCGAGCAAGTGCTCGCAATCCTCGAACACGTCGGCAAGGCCGGCGCCGATCAAAGCCTGCGGCTCAAGCCCCAGCCAGGTCATGACGTTGGCGCTGACCTGGGCGACGGTCATGCTCGCTTCGTCGATGACCAGCAGAAAACCTTGCGGCTGGATGCTGCCGGGAATCTGGATGGGCTCACGGGCGCAGTTGTCGATTGCGCTTTGGTGAAGTTCCTGGCTAAGGGTCAAAACGGGGTCTCCTTCACCATCCGGCTCGCCTCGGGGGCGATCGCCAACGGTGGGTGCCTTTGCGTGGGCACAGAATAAATTGGCGCAAACAGTATCAAATATCACACATGGGTGGTTGGTCGAAAACGTCGCAGCAACGCCTGCGACATGAATCCTGGCCGGTCAGGCGTCCAGTACCGCCCTGATTTTGTCGAGCAACTCCACCATCTGAAACGGCTTGATGATCATGTCCATGCCCTCCCCTAGAAAATCCTGGCGGTTCACGGCGTTTTCCGCGTAACCGGTCATGAACAGCACCGGTACGTCGGGTCGCCAGGTGCGCATCTGTTGCGCCAGCTCACGACCATTCATCAACGGCATGCCGACATCGGTGAGCAGCAGATCCACCGTCGGATCATTCTCCAGCATCGCCAGCGCGGTCTTGACATCGCCCACCTGGGTGCAGCGATAACCTGCGTCAGTCAGCACCTCGTTGACGAACATGCGCACCGATTCAGTGTCCTCGACTATAAGGACATGTTCGCCTGCGCCAAGTTCGGCAGGCTTCGCACTCGCTGGCGCGACAGCCGTCTGGTCTGCGGCTGCGGGCAGCATCAGCGTCACTTCCGTACCATGACCGATCACGCTGCGGATCTGCACATCGCCCCGGGACTGGCGGGCAAAGCCGTAGATGGTCGATAGCCCCAGGCCAGTGCCCTCGCCCAGGGGCTTGGTGGTGAAGAACGGGTCGAACACCTTGTCGATCAACTGGTGCTCGATGCCCACGCCGTCGTCGCGCACCGTCAATGCGATGTAAGGGCCATCCGGCAGGCGGGAGTTGCCCTGGGAGTACGCCTCGAAGGTGCTGATCCAGACATTGCCGCCCTCGGGCAGCGCGTCCCGGGCGTTGATCGCAAGGTTGAGCACCGCGCTTTCCAGCTGGCTGGCATCGACCATGGCCACGGCGCTGCGGGAGGTGAGCTCCAGGGTCAGCGCGATGCGCTTGCCGATGGTGCGGCTGAGCAGGTCTTCCAGGGAACGCACATGCTGGTTGACGTCGGTTGGTCGCGTATCCAGGGGTTGTTGCCGGGCGAATGCCAGTAGCCGATGGGTCAGCGCGGCTGCGCTCTTGGCCGACGCCAGGGCCGCATCGGCGTAACCGAGCACCTTCTCGGTTCGACCGTCAGCCGTGCGCTTCTTGATCAGCTCGAGGCCGGTGACGATGCCGGTCAGCAGGTTGTTGAAGTCGTGGGCAATGCCGCCTGTGAGCTTGCCGATGGCGTCCATTTTCTGCGCCTGCAGCAATTGCGCCTCGGTGCGCGCGTGCTCGGCGACCTTCTGCGCCAACTGGCTGTTGACGCTGTCCAGTTGCTGGCGATGGGATTCTTCCCGGCGCCGATGCTCGGTCACGTCCTCGACAAACACCAGGCTCAGGCCCGGAACCCTGTAGGGCGAAACCTGCCATTCGGTCTCCCGCAACTCGCCGCGAACCCGCATGGTCAGCGTGCCCTTCCAGCGTTCCTCGGCCTTGAGCGCGTCGCGCAGGCCGGCAATGGCGTGATCCTGATCGTCGCTGAAACAGGCTGGCAGCGCGCCTGTGGCCGCACCCTGGGCGATCAGCCGGGCGAAGGCGTGATTGCATTCATGAACGCTGAGCTCGCCGTCCATCACGGCAATGGGCGCAGACACGTTGACGAAAATCTCGCGAAAGCGGTTTTCGCTGTCACGCAGGGCAAATTCGGTGTCACGCACCCGCAACAGCGTGCGCAGGGTCGCCAGCAGCACATCAGGGTCCACCGGATGCACCAGATAGGCATCGGCGCCCGCTTCGAGGCCGGTGATGATATCGCCGGTCTGGATCGACGCCGCCGATACGTGGACCACCGGCAGCAACGCCGTGCGCGGTTCGGCCCGCAGTTGGCGCACGATGTCGAAGCCGCTCATGTCCGGCAGGTTGACGTCCAGGATCAGCGCATCGGGAATCTGCTCGGCGATCATTGCCAGGCCATCGGTGCCCGTGCCCGCTTCCAGGACGCAGAAGCCCTGGCGCTCCATGCGCCGGCGCAAGGCATAGCGGGTGGCAACGTTGTCATCGACGATCAGCAGGCGCGTGTCAGCTTTCATCGACGTTATCCTCGGCCAGCGCCAGGGCAATCACCACATAGAAGGTGGACCCCACGCCAGGCTGGCTTTCCAGCCCCACCCGCCCGCCAAGCAGTTCGGCGAAGCGCTTGCACAGCGACAGGCCCAGCCCGGTGCCCCGCAGGCGCTTCTGCAGCGGCGAATCGACTTGGGTGAAATCCTCGAACAACGCCCCGTGCAGTTCCTGCGCAATGCCGATCCCGGTATCGCTGACCGCGAAGCGAATTTCCTTGTCGCCCTCAAGCCGGGCCGAGACCCGCACCTCACCGCGCTGGGTGAACTTCAGGGCATTGGAGATGAAGTTGCGCAGGATCTGCGCCAGCTTCTTGTCATCGGTATACAGCCGCGGAAGGCCCACAGGCTCTTCGAAGATCAGGTCCACCGCCGAGGTATCGACGATGGGGCGGAACATGCCACGCAGCGCCGAGAACAGGTCGAACATGTCGAACCAGGCCGGCGAAATGGTGATGCGCCCTGCCTCGATCTTCGCAAGGTCCAGCAGGTCATCGACCATTTCGCTCAGCTCGCGCGCGGCGGTGCTGACGAAATCCACCTGCTTGTGCTGTTCGGGGCTCAGCGGGCCGTCCAGTTCGTCGCGCAGCAGGCTGGCGATGCTCAGGATCGAACCCAGTGGCGTGCGGAACTCGTGACTCATGTAGGAAAGGAAGCGGCTCTTGAGGTCCGAGGCCTGGCGCAGCTGTTCTGCCTGCATGTCCAGTTCGGCATACAGCGCCAGTACGCCCTGGTTGGTTTCGTCCAGTTCGGCGCGAAGCGCAGCGGCCTCGTCACGCAGTTGACGAAGCTCGTCCGATTCCTCAAGGGTTTCGTGGGCAGGGTGGTCAGTCATCAAGCTTCTCCAGCGCCAATACCAGTACGGTCACGTCATCCCTGCCCCGACAATAATCGCGGTGCAACACCGCCGCGATGATAGCCGGATGCCGATACATCAGGCCCGGATAGTCATGCAGATTCCAGCGCGATTGCAGGCCATCGCTGTACATCACCAGCAGTTGTCCTGCGCATTGAGCGTAGTCCACGGCCAGCACCTTCCGGTACTGCAAACCGACGATGCCGGGATGGGACGCCATGCCGCGCATCTTGCCTTCAGAGACCAGCGCCGCGCCAATGTTCCCGATGCCGACGAAGCGCACCCGTTCATCCCGGCCTTCGAAGCGGGCGATAGCCACCGCGCCGCCGCGAGTGCCGCGCATGTCATGGTGAATGTCTTCGAGCAACATCACCGGGTCCGCAAAGGGTTCGCGAGCGAAGGCTGCAGCGCCAGCCCTGGCCGCCGTTTCAGCTTCCGGGCCATGGCCCAGGCCATCGATCATCAGCACGCTGACGCTCTGGCCGCTGACTGCGACTTCCCAGGCATCGCCGCAGGCCGGGTCATCGTGCAGCGAGTGCTGGCTGATGCCCACGCGCAAGTCCGTGAAGGCTGCCGTGCGCGGATAGAACCGGGTCAGCAGCACCGTGCCGCGGCTGTCGCTGTGCACGTCGAACACCTGGGCCTGACGCAACATCGCGCCCAGCCCGATGCCCTGGGTACCGCGGGTCGAGACGCCATCGGGCATGCAGACGTGGACGTCGAACCCCTGCCCCCGGTCGATCGCGATCACTTCGATGCCGGGCACTGCGGCGGGCAACGCACGCAGGTGCAGCTCACCCAGGGTGGCGTGCTTGAGGATGTTGCTGGCAAGCTCGGTGACCACCAGCGCCACGCGGCCAGAATCGACCGCATCGAACCCCAGTTGCTCGGCGAGCTTCTGGGTGGTGCGCCGGGCGTGGCCGACCTGGCTGGCGTCCTCGATGTTCAGCACCTGGGTCAGGCTGCTGTGCAGTTTCAGGTCCATTTGCAGATCGTCACGCGTGTCCCTGCGCCAGGCGCTGTGTCCAGTTCGAAGTCATCGACCAGCCGTTTGGCGCCGGTCAGGCCCAGGCCCAGCCCGCTGCCGGAGGTCCAGCCGTCGGTCATCGCCAGCTTGATATCGGGAATGCCAGGGCCTTCGTCGCGAAACGTCAGCCGCAGACCCGCCCGGCTACCGTCCTCGACGATCTGCCAGTCCATGTCACCGCCGCCGCCATAGACCATGGTGTTGCGCGCCAGCTCGCTGACGGCGGTCACCAGCTTGGTCAGGTCGATCAGGCGCATACCGCACTCCTGCGCCAGTTTGCGCGCCAGTTGCCGCGCCAGCACAACGTCCTGCTCGGCATGGATGGCCTGGGTGCCGCTGCTGCGCACGTTCATTGTGAATACGTCCGCTCACGCAACAGCGTCATGCCCCGCTCGACGTTCAGCGCCGTACTGACACCGGGCAGCGTCATGCCCAGTTCCACCAGGGTGATGGCCACCGCTGGCTGCATGCCGACCAATACGGTTTCGGCGTCCATGATCCGCGACAGGCCCGAGATCATCCCGATCATGCGGCCGATGAAAGAGTCGACCATGTCCAGCGCCGAGATATCGATCAGCACGCCACGGGCGGATGTCCGGCTGATGCGCTCGGACAGGTCGTCCTGCAGTTGCAGGGCGAGTTGGTCGTGCATGTCGACCTGAATGGTCACCAGCAGAAAGTCACCCATCTGCAGAATCGGAATGCGTTCCATGGACCTACACCGCCTTGGTGACGGTCAGGCCCAGGCGGCGCAACGCAAGCGCCAGGGCGTCGGCCAGGTTGGCTTTGGTGACCACGCCTTGCAGGTCCAGCCCCAGGTGCACGATGGTCTGGGCGATCTGCGGACGCACGCCGCTGATGATGCAATCGGCGCCCATCAGGCGAATGGCGGTCACGGTCTTGAGCAGGTGCTGGGCCACCAGGGTGTCAACGGTGGGCACGCCGGTGATGTCGATGATGGCGATTTCCGAACCGGTGTCGACGATGCGCTGCAACAGCGACTCCATCACCACCTGGGTGCGTTGCGAATCCAGGGTGCCGATCATCGGCAGCGCCAGCACGCCGTCCCACAGCTTGACCACCGGGGTGGACAGTTCCAGCAGTTCTTCCTGCTGGCGCTTGATCACGCCCTCGCGGGATTTCTGGTAGATGCGGATGGTGTGCATCGCCAGCAGGTCCAGCAGTTGGGAGATTTCCCAGGTCTGTTCGGCGAGCGCCTGTGGCTGGCCGGCGAAGGCCTCTTGCAGCACCGCGAACAGCGGGCCTTTGAGGGCAAAGATGAAGTGCGCGGTCTGCTGCGAATCCTGGCCTGCGAGGGCGCGCTGATGGGAGAGCTTTTCCAGGAACAGTCGGGTCTCGTCCCATTCGGCAGCGGTAATGCCCTGCGGCGCGCCGCGTTCGAGCGCTACCATCAGCAGATCGAGAAACTCGCCGGTTTGCTGCTTGACGTCATCACCCTTGAGGTTGCGCATGGCACCGCTGGCTTCAAGATCGGCCAGCCAGCGTGCAGACAACTGAGCTTCGGCACGTTTGAGGGAATCGACGGTGGTTTGTTGCAGTGCTGCCATGGCGTAGCTCCTGAGAATGGGCGCGACTTCTTGTCGGGCACAGCGCCCGATGACAAACAAACATAGGAGAAGAACATCGTCAGCGGATCGGTTTTTCAAAACCGTGCGCTAACTCCTTAAAGACAAAGCATTTTTAGTGCTGCGAATAAAGCGAAGGGAATACGCCGCTGCCTGGTTGGTGTCAAGGTAACATCACCCAGCGCCAAAGGTTCCATTACCTGATACGAATTTGAACGATTTTCTGCATGCCTTGAAATCCGCGCTTACCCGGCGCGGCCAAAAGCGTTCAGGGAAAGGGGTTCGGCACCGAAGGGTGTGGCGCAGGTGCGCAAGTCATAACGCAGCTCGGCGATGAGGTCGGCGACCGCACGAATGGTGGTCAGGTTGGCGATGGACAGCTCCTCGACCCGCATGGCCACCCTGCCGGTGTCGGGGTCAAAGATCTTCACCATCAAGGCGCCGCCGGGCATGACCGTGCATTCGCATGCCAGGGGCAGGAAAGCACTCTCCAGCGTCCTGCGCAGTTCCGGAGTAAACAACATCGCATCACCTCCTTGTGGGTTCAGGCAGGCGCCAGCTTTCCCTGCGCGCCGAGACCGAAAACTCAGTGTAGCCGGGCTTTGCGGGGGCAACCGGCGGCGTCACTGCGCTGTGCGCTGGCTCACAGAACCCGATGGGCTTATTTCAGTTTTCCGGACGCGCGTGCCATGCAACGCACCCTGCGCTCCTCCACGCGCTGGGCAAACCAGGCAGTGGTGAGCTTGCGGGTGATCTTAGGACTCTCCAGCACGATGCCCGGCAGAATCGCCCTGGGCAGCGGCTTGCCGGCAGCCTTGTCGGCCAGGGCATAGATTTGCTTGTAGAGGTCGGTGTCCTCGAAGGCCAGGGTCTCACCCTTTTCGAGGTCGCTGCGGATTGTGGCGTTGCGCATGCCCAATTGCGTGTGCAGGCTGCGCACGGCCAGTTCGGTCTGGCCCAGCGACGGCCCGAAGCCATAGGCGATCAGGTCGCCATCCAGGGCCAGGCGCTTGCCGGACACCCGCGCCACTGCACTCTGGAACGCGGCGTTGCGGCTGGCGTACCAGCCGGCATTGAAGTCGGCGAAGCGGTACAGGGGTTTGTCATAGCTGACCGGATAGCCCAACAGGTGGGCTATCCCGAAATACATGCCGCCCCGTCGGGTGAACACCTCATGTCGGATGGAGGCCTCAACGGTGTAGGGATAATCCTGGGCCTGACGCTGGGCAAACTCGATGCTGACCTGCATGGGACCTGCGGTGTGCACCGGGTTGAAGTTGCCGAACAACGTGCGCCCCAGCGGCACTATGCCGATGAAATCATCGAAGATCTGGCTCAGGTCCTTTTCGGTGCGCGCCGCGCTCAGGCGCTCGTTGTAGGTCTTGCCGGTGGGTGAGCGAATATCCAGCGCGCTGCGCACCAGCAGATTGGGGATGTGAGCCTTGCTGGCGCGGCGGTCGATTTCATCCTGGGCGATCTTGCCCATGCCGGGCACGGCGGGATCGACCTTGAAATTAGACTCCTGCTCGGTCACGGCCAGCACCGAACAAAGGTTCTCGACGGTGGGGTCGAGCTTCTGGCTTTCGAAGGCTGTGTAGATATCGGTGGCCCAACCTGGCCGGTCCGCGACACTGGCAGGCAGCAGGCGCACGATTTCGCTGCGGACCACGTCCGGAGCGGGCGGTGGTGTCTGGTTGCGCTGGGTGCCGCAAGCGGCCAGAAACGCCAAAATGACCAGCAGGCCGATATTTCTGGCGGACCGTTCTACGCTCATTCTCAGATTTCCTCGCTGGATGTCGGCGCAGCCTATGCCCGATTGATAGCGCAGGTCCAATAGAGCCTATTTGAAAAGGAACCCGACATGCCTAGATCCGCACTCATCCTGGTGGATATCCAGAATGACTACTTTCCCGGCGGCAAATGGCCGCTGGTCGGTGCCGACACTGCCGCCGACAACGCCGCCAGGGTGCTCAAGGCCACCCGCGAGGCGGGTGATCTGGTGGTGCATATCCGCCATGAGTTCACCAGCGATGACGCGCCCTTCTTCACCCCGGGTTCTGCCGGGGCGAACCTGCATTCGAAGGTCGCGAACCTGCCTGATGAAACGGTGATGCTCAAGCACTTCCCCAATTCGTTCAGGGAGACCGGCCTTGAACAATTGCTCGATCAGCACGGCATCGAGGATGTCACGGTGGTCGGTTCCATGAGCCACATGTGCATCGACGCCACCACCCGCGCCGCAGCCGACCTGGGATACAAGGTCAAAGTCGTGCACGACGCCTGCGCCACCAAGGACCTGGAATTCAATGGCACCCTCATCCCCGCCGCCCAGGCCCACGCCGCGTATATGGCGGCGTTGGGGTTTGCCTATGCAGAGGTGGTGTCGACCCAGGATTTCCTGCAGCGCTGATTTCCGCGGTCCTGTATGCGCGCTCCTTCAGTGATGGGGGTATGCCTGTTTAGAACGTGTCGCCTGGCCCACCGCGATCGCGAGCAAGCTCGCTCCTACAGGATTTTGGTTCGCCAGATGCCAGGCGGCGGGTGCGGACGTTGTAGGAGCGCGCTTGCCCGCGACGGCGGCGGGACGGACGAAGGCGATTCAACTGATTAACCGCGATCCTCTGTAGGAGTGAGCTTGCTCGCGATAACGGTCTGCCTGCCTGCACATCATCGTCTGGAAGGCCGCCGTCGCGGGCAAGCGCGCTTCTACAGTGATGGGGGTATGCCTGTTGCGAACGTGTCGCCTGGCCCACCGCGATCGCGAGCAAGCTCACTCCTACAGGATTTTTGTTCGCCAAGTGCCAGGCGGCAGGCGCGGACGTTGTAGGAGCGCGCTTGCCCGCGACGGCGGCGGGACGGACTAAGGCGATTCAACTGATTAACCGCGATCCTCTGTAGGAGTGAGCTTGCTCGCGATAACGGTCTGCCTGCCTGCACATCATCGTCTGGAAGGCCGCCGTCGCGGGCAAGCGCGCTCCTACAGTGATGGGGGGATACCTGTTGCGAACGTGTCGCTTGGCCCACCGCGATCGCGAGCAAGCTCACTCCTACAGGATTTTGGTTCGCCAGATGCCAGGCGACAGGCGCGGACGTTGTAGGAGCGCGCTTGCCCGCGACGGCGATGCATGGGGCAACACAGCATGCGCAGATGCAACGCCACCGCGGGCAAGCATGCTCCTGCAGATGCAAGCGTTAGTGGACAGAAGAAGATTGATTGGCGTTGTACGATGACGTATAACGAAGACTTCGTATTGAGTTGTCCATCCAACGCTAATCACGAGCCTCTAATAAAAATGACAATACACACACTCACACGCCACAACTACGCCTCCAAACCCTCCTCCCTGCACCGCAAGCCCTTCTCGCGACCCTGTTGCAACAGCCATTCGTAGCCCACGACTGCCCTGACCAGGCTTCGATAGCACGCGCGCGAATGGGGCATGTCGTCTGACAACAGCCCACCGCCGCACGACCTCTTTGCAACACCGACACCCCACGCACCCCTTTGAGGGTACGGAGAGAAACATGGACCCAAGAATAACAATCATCCTCTGTCTGACCGCCGGCTACTTCATCGTCATGTCCTACATCGGCTACAGCGTGCGCAAACACGCCAAGAGCAGTGACGGCTTCACCGGAGGCGGCCGCAGCTTTCCGCCCTTCCTAATCGGCGCCCTGTTGCTGTCGGAATTCATCGGCAGTTCGGTGAGCATCGGCACCGCGCAGAAAGGCTTCGAAGCCGGCATTTCCGCCGCCTGGAACCTGGTCGCCCTGTCCATGGGTTTCCTGTTGCTGGCCCTGGTGCTCGCCAAGAAGTACCGCGAGACGGGCCTGAACACCATTTCCGGGATCCTTGCGCAGAACTACGGCCAGGGCACGCGCTATGCAGCCTCGGTGCTGACCATCTGCGCCCTCAGCATCGTTTCGGTGGCCTTGTATGCCAGCGGCGGCGCGGTACTGGCTGCGGTGCTGAACATCGACAAGACCCTGGCGATCCTGCTGGTGGGTGTGATCACGGTGTTCTATGTCAGCGTCGGCGGCATGCGTTCGGTGGTCTACACCAACTTCGCCCACGCGGTCATCAAGTACATCGGCATCGTCCTGGCACTCGCCTTCGCGCTGAACGCCACCGGCGGTATCGGTGCGATGCAGGCCAGGCTGCCTTCCGCCATGTTCGATTTCACCGGTGTGGGCTGGGGCCAGATTTTCGCCTGGATGATCGGCGGCATCGGTTCGATCTTCGCCACGCAATACGTGATTCAGGCCCTGGTCAGCACCAAGGACCACAAGACCGCCAAGCGCGCGTGCTTCTACGTATCGTCGCTGATGATTCCGTTCGGCATCATGGCCGCGCTGATCGGCATGGCGAGCGCCTACCTGTACCCCGGCATCAAGTCCATCGACGCCTTCCCTGCCCTGATCGCCCACATGCCGACCTTCTCCGCAAGCCTTGTGGTGATCGGCCTGGCCGGTGCATTGTTCGGCGGTATCTCGGCCAACACCCTCGCCTCGGCAACCCTGGCGATGAAGGATTTCTACGACCCCTTCTTCAACAAAGAGAAGAACGATCGCAAATCGGTGGTGTTCATCCGTCTGGCCATCGTGGTGATCGGATTCCTGCCGCTGATCCTCGCGCTGTTCGCCGACAAGATCCTGCTGATCGCCTTCCTCGGCAAAGCCCTGCGCGCCACCCTGGCGGTAATCGTGCTGATGTGTTTCTACGCACCGAAATTCGGCTCGGGTCGAGGCGCACTGGCGGGCGTGATCCTGTCGGTCATCTCCACCATCGGCTGGTTCCTGGCCGGCAATCCGTACGGCATCGACAGTTCGTATTTCGCCCTGTTCGCCCCGCTGCTGACCATGGCCATCGCCGAACTGCTCAAGACCGGGCGTTCCGAGGCGCAACCTGTGTTAAACAAGAACGGCTGATTCCGTCTTCATCCGTGCAATCGGTGCGTGGCTCGCGCCGCACGAGCCACGCCACAAGGAGGAAAAAATGAGCGACAAGAAAGCTGATGTGCTGGTCTGGGGCCCGATGCATGCCTCGCTGACCGCAGGGCTGAACCGCGACTTCAACGTGCACAACCTCTGGGAGATCAAGGACCTTGACGCCTGGGTCGCTGAACACGGCGCCAAGGTGCGTGGCGTGGTCACCAGCGGTGTCTTTGGCACCGACAACGCCCTGCTGGAGCGTTTGCCCAATTTGGAAGTGGTCAACAGCTTCGGCGTCGGTTATGACGCCAACGACACCGATTACCTGGCCCGCCGCGGCATCAAGCTGAGCAACACCCCGGACGTGCTGAACAATGCCGTCGCCGAAACCGCACTGGCGCTGATGCTGTGTGTGTCCCGGCGTATCAGCGAGGCCGAGCGCTTCGTGCGGGCCGGCAAGTGGATCGGCGGCAAATTCCCGCTGGGCAACGACCTGTGCGGCAAGACCTGCGGCATCGTCGGCCTGGGCAAGATCGGCAAGACCATCGCCAAACGCGCCGCAGGCTTTGACATGAACATCGCCTACTACCGTCGTGGCCAGGCTTATGCCGATGTGTCCTACACCCATTACGGTGACTTGCAGGAGCTGGCCAAGGCGTCGGACTACCTGGTGGTGATCGTGCCAGGCGGCCCGGAAACTGAGCGCCTCATCAACCGTGACGTGCTCAAGGCCCTGGGTTCCAGATCCTTCCTGATCAACGTCGCCCGTGGCTCGGTGGTGGATGAACAGGCGCTGGTCGGCGCGTTGCTGGAAGGCGACATCGGCGGCGCCGGGCTGGACGTCTTCGAGGACGAACCCAATGTGCCGGCCGAGCTGATGAAGCTCGACAACGTGGTCCTGACCCCGCACATCGGCAGCGGCACTTTCGAGACGCGCCAGGCCATGGCGGATCTGGTGTTCGCCAACGTCAGCCAGTATTTCGAAGATGGCTCTCTAGTCACTCCCGTTCAGCTTTAAACGCTCATCACTTGCGGGCCCGGCGCGTTTTGTCCGGCCCGCACCATCGGCTTGCGGCTTGCAGCTTATAACTTGCGGCTGCTTTCTGTGACCGTAGGTCAGTCTTCACCCCCGCCTGCCAACTTTTCCGGATAATGCCGGTCCAACCGCGCCATTAGCGCTCGTAGCCTTTATTGAACAACCCGGGGGAATCCTGCTTGAACATTGCCGGTGTCATTTTTGATTGCGACGGGACCCTGGTGGACAGCGAACGACTGGCCGCCGGGCTTCTGCGTGACATTTTGCAGGAACATGAGGTTTCGCTGAGTCTTGAGCAGGTGCTGGGCCGCTTCCGTGGCGTGCAGTTTGCCCTGTGCATGGAAGGCCTTTGCCGCGACTATCCCTGGCTGCCCAACATCGAGATCGTCAACAGTTTCCGCGCCCGCACCCTGCCGCTGCTGCAGGAGCGCCTTGAAGAAATGCCCGGCGCGGTGGAGTTCGTGCGCAGCCTCTCGCTGCCCAAATGCGTGGCCTCCAACGGGCCGCGCAGCAAGATCGAAACCTGCCTGAGCACCGTGGGCCTGCTGGATGTGTTTCATGGTTTGATCGTCAGTGCCTACGAAGTGCAGGCCTGGAAGCCTTCGCCGGTGCTCATCGAGCATGCGGCGGATCTGTTGGGGCTCAAGCCCGAGGAATGCCTGCTGGTGGAAGACAGCGTGCCGGGCGTTCAGGCCGGCCTGGGCGCAGGCGCGCAGGTGGCCGGGTATGGGCATGACACCGACTTTTCCGAGTTTTTCGACCACGCCAATTTTCACCGGGTGCAGAATTTCGGCGAGTTGCGCGAGCTGGTGCAGCGCATCAGCTGACGCCTATCCCCGGAGCAGCACGGCTTGCCGGCGGGAGCGGTGTATCTGGGAAAGATGTATCCACTGCCCCACCGCCCCGCCGGCAAGCCGTGCTGCTACGGGGGACGTGTCAAGATTTCTATTGAAAATCCATCCATTCGACGCTTGTTAGTCGCCCTTCAACCCGATACTGTATATAAAAACAGTATCGGGTATTTCCATGCAGCTGATCGACAAGCTGAGCATCCTGGCCGACGCCGCCAAGTACGACGCCTCCTGCGCCAGCAGTGCCGCGCCCAAGCGCAGCTCCGAGGGCAAGTCCGGGCTTGGCAACAGCACCGGCATGGGCATCTGCCACAGCTATACGCCTGATGGCCGCTGCGTCTCGCTGCTGAAAATCCTGCTGACCAACTTCTGCCTGTATGACTGCCAGTATTGCGTCAACCGCCGCTCCAGCGACGTGCCCCGGGCGCGCTTCACCCCTGAGGAAGTCGTCACCCTGACCCTGGATTTCTACCGGCGCAATTGCGTCAGCGGGTTGTTCCTGAGCTCCGGCATCATCCGCTCGGCCGACTACACCATGGAGCAACTGGTGCGCGTTGCCAAGCTGCTGCGCGAGGAACACGAGTTTCGCGGTTATATCCACCTCAAGACCATCCCCGAAGCCGATCCCGCGCTGATCGAGGAAGCCGGACGCTACGCCGATCGCCTGAGCGTGAACATCGAACTGCCGACCCAGGCCGGCCTGCAGACGCTGGCGCCGGAAAAGGAAATGGGTTCGATCAAGCAGGCCATGAACACCATCTACACCGGCCAGCAGACAGTGCTCAACGAACCCAGGGCGCCGCGCTTCACCCCGGCCGGTCAAAGCACGCAGATGATCGTCGGCGCCGATGACACCGACGACAGCACCTTGCTGCACACTGCCGAATCGCTGTACGGCGACTATCGCCTCAAGCGCGTCTATTACTCGGCGTTCAGCCCCATTCCCAACAGCCCGAAAAGCGTGCCGCTGGCCGCCCCGCCGCTGATGCGCGAGCACCGCCTGTACCAGGCCGACTTCCTGCTGCGCGGCTATGGCTACAGCGCGGGTGAACTGCTGGCGGGGCCGGGCCACCTGGCGCTGGACATCGACCCGAAACTGGCCTGGGCGCTGGAACACCGTGACGTCTTTCCGCTGGACCTCAACCGCGCCGAGCCTGCGATGATCGCGCGCATTCCTGGCATCGGCATCCGCACCACAAAGCGCTTGGTCGAGTTGCGCCGCGAACGGCGAATTCGCTATGAAGACCTCACCCGCCTGCGCTGCGTACTGGCCAAGGCCAGGCCGTTCATCATCACCAGCGACTACCATCCACGTTCTGCCGAGAGTTCCAGCGTCTCGCTGCGTGAGCAGTTGCGTGACCGTCCGCAGCCGCGACAGATGGCGTTGTGGGCATGATCATCCTCGACTGCGACGACCGGTTCGACACCTGGCGCCAACAGGCGCGCTGGCTGTTGAGCCATCAGATCGATCCCGATCAGGTCAGTTGGAGCCTGCGCGAGGACGCCGACCTGTTCAGCACCGACCAGCAGTACCCTGACACGCCTGGGCCTTTTCAGGCGCGGGTGCCGATGGCCTTGCTCGACCTGCTGCAGAACGCCGGCCAATATTGCGGCGAACAGCGCTGGAGTCTGTTGTACGAGGTGCTGTGGCGGGTCAGCCATGGCGACCGCACCGCGATGCTGGCCGGGGACAAGCTGGGCAGCGAGCTGCATCGGCGCCTCAAGCGGGTCAGTCGTGAAGCGCACCACTTGCATGCATTCCTGCGTTTCGTTGCCCTGCCCGGTGCAGCCCATGGCAAGGATCTGGCGGTAAAAGCCGCGCTGCTGGAAACCCACAAGCTGCCGGAGTTCGTGGCCTGGCATGAACCGGCCCATGACATCCTGCTGACTGCCAGCGAGCATTTCATCGGGCGCATGGGCAGGCATTGCTGGATGATCGCAACGCCCAAGGATGGCGTGTTTTACGACGGCGAGCGTCTGATCTATCAGCGCCAGTGCCCCGAGGCCTGGAAGACCCTGGCGCGCAACGCCGAAGATCCCCACGGCGAATTGTGGCTGACCTACTACAGCCACATCTTCAACCCGGCGCGGCTCAACCCCAAGGTGATGCAAGGGCACCTGCCTGCGCGTTTCTGGAAGAATTTGCCGGAGGGGCCACTGATACCGGCGCTGATCAGCGAAGCGCGTACCGGCAAGCAGCGAGACGGTCAGGCCCGGCAGATTGCCGAGCGGCGAGGAAAGGTAATTCGACAGCCCACGGAGATGAAGGCGACACAAAACCTGTAGGAGTGAGCTTGCTCGCGATAGCGGTAGACCTGTGAAATCAGTGTGCCTGATGCTCCGACATCGCGAGCAAGCTCACTCCTACAGGTCCCCATTCAGCTTTAGAACATGCCAATCACTGCCGATGCACCGCCGTCTGCATGCCTGCCGTACTCATCGGTGTTCCCAGCGCGGTGCCGAAGAAGCGCACGGCCTCGCTGCTGAGGTTACGGTGGATGTCCTCGCGGTCCACTCCCACCGGATCGGTGCACAAACCAGGCTGGGTCGCCCGTTGCAGGTCATCGCAAGGCGCCATGAACACGAAGTGTCCGGCCCCGGGAAACAGTTTGAAGTCCGACACCTCGGGCAACTTGCGCGCCAAGGCTTCGGCGTTCTTGTCGATGGCCAGCAATTCATCACCATCGCCGCTGTAGAGCAGCACCGGCACATGCACCTCAGACAAGGTATGCCGACCGAACATCAAGCCCAGTGGCGCCATCAGCATCAAGGCGCCAACACGGGGGTCGGCCTGGGCGTGCAGGTCATCGCGGTCAGCCAGCAGTTCGCCCTGGGTCTTGCAGGCATCGCGGTCCTGAGGCCGCTCCATGCAGTACTGACGCAAGCGCTGCAGGTCAGGTTGGGCGCCGGCGAGAATCAGCGCGGTTTCGCCCCCTGCCGAGTAACCGATCACCCCCACTCGCCGGGCACTGATATAGGGCGAGAGCATCGGGTCCAGCAAGGCGGCGCTGATCGCTTCGGAAATCTGCTGCGGGCGGCCATACAGGTTGCTCAGGCTGCCCAGGCGGCTGTGGTCCAGATAGTTGTCACCGGGGTGAAACACCGCCACCACCACAAAGCCACGGCGCGCCAGCGAGGTGGCCAGGTCATGCTGGGCCAGGGGCGTACCGGCATTGCCGTGGGAAAGCATCAGCAACGGAAAGCGCCCCATGGCGATGGTGGCGTCCTGGGTGGCCTCGACGGGATAGCCCTGGACGCGGGTCATCTGGTCCTGGTCGGTGGACGGGTAAAACGCGTAGGCGTGCATGGGCCGGGAGTCTAGAGGATCGAGGAACGTCAGCTCATGAAAGCCGACGCTCCAGTTCGCCAGTTCGCTGGCCTGCACCGAAATCAGGCTGCCGAACAGGGCCAGTACCATCGCTGCACAAAGACGCATCATTGCAATGCCCCTCACCTTGTAGATCCATGCCCTGGAATCCAGACCCGAGATGTCTGATGTCCTTGTAAATCGGCGGCTGTAGCCATATGACCGGCGCGCGCCGAATACATTCAACACCGCTTTCAAAGCGGCTTGCAGATCAATAGTGCACAAGACGGGCCAAACTCTGGAGAAACCGAAAAACTGGCCATTCCACGTACTGCGTCGACCAAACCGGGCGGCGATTCTACCCGCAACCCTTACACGTTACTCGCAAAGAAATCGCAAAGCCTGTCGCCCGGCTGAACGGGTGGTGACAAGGCGCCATAAACGACAAAAGCCCCATCGTCCGCTGGCTTGGCGCCGTTGAACGATGGGGCTTGCGGTGACACTGTCTGCTACCTCGGTGCATCGCTACACAATGCGCCGCTTAACGCCTGAAGAGGTCAGACATCAGGCAAACAGGGTTTCCTCGATGTGTTTCTTCGCAGCGCTCATGGCGTTGGCACGTGGCTCGTCGCCATAGGCCAGGCCCTGTGCGTGGACGAATTGCAGGTCGGTGACGCCGATGAAACCGAACAGCACCTTGAGCAGGTCGTCGTGGCCGGCGCTGGTTGGCTGACCGCTGTGCAGGCCGCCGGCGGTGGAAACCACGATCACTTTCTTGCCTTTGCACAGGCCTTCAGGACCGGCTTCGGTGTAGCGGAAGGTGCGGCCGGCAACGGCGATGCGGTCGATCCAGGCCTTGAGTTGGCTGGAGATGCTGAAGTTGTACATCGGTGCGCCGAGAACCACGACGTCAGCCGACAGGAATTCCTGCAGCACGGCTTCGTTGGTGTCCACTTCGCGGGCTTGAGCAGCGTCGCGGCCTTCAGCCGGGGTGCCTGCTGCGGCCAGGGTGGCGCCGGAGAAATGGCTCAGTGCGTCGTTCGCCAGATCGCGGTACACCACTTCGGTGCCCGGATGGGCGGCGGTGAAGGACTCGACAACGCCACGGCTCAGCTGGCGCGAAGCGGAATGATCGCCGAGGATGCTGGAATCGATGTGCAAGAGTTTCATAACGGGCTTCCTGAGTGAGTATCGCCGCTGGGCGACTGAATGGTGATCATCCTACCGCGCAAGCCAATAGCTGATTAGTCGGCAAAAATGCGATAGTTTGTCCCACTCACAGGACAATCAGATTTAACCCATGCAAGATCTCAACGATCTCTACTATTTCGTCCAGGTGGTCGAGTGTGGCGGGTTTGCCGCCGCCGGCCGCGCGCTGGGTATTCCCAAGTCCCGGCTATCCCGGCGTATCGCGGAGCTTGAAACTCGACTCAACGCCAGCCTGCTGCAACGCACCACGCGCAAACTGGCCCTGACGACCATCGGCGAGCGCTATCTGCAGCACTGCCAGGCCATGTTGCTGGAGGCGCAGATGGCCGACGAAGCCGTGGCCAGCCTGTCGTCGGAGCCTCGCGGGCGCTTGCGGGTGTCTTGCCCGGTGGGCATGACCCATTGGGGCCTGAGCGACGTGGTGACGGCATTCCTCGAACACCACCCGCACGTGCAACTGGAGTTGTTGCTGGTCAACCGCCGCGTCGATCTGGTCAACGAGAGCATCGACGTGGCCTTGCGCGTACGAGACATCGGCGACGAAGACCCCAGCCTGATCGTTCGCCAGCTCTCGCCAGCCGAAGCGGTGCTGGTGGCCTCCCCGGCCCTGGCCGCCAGCCACAGCATCCAGACGCCCCAGGATCTGGCCAGCCTGCCTGCGCTGGGCGCCATCGACGCTGACCGCAAGGTGCATTATCAACTGGTGCATCAGGACGGTCGGCGCTTTGAGGTGGTGCTGGAGCCGCGCCTGGCCATCGACGATTTCCCGATCCGCAAGGCGGCCGCCCTGGCGGGGCTGGGTATCACCATGCTGCCGATGATGAACTGCCATGAAGAGTTGGCCGACGGCAGCCTGGTGCGTCTGTTGCCCGACTGGTCAATGCCCGGTGGCAACCTGCAAGCCGCCTATACCCAGCGGCGCGGGTCCTTGCCCGCCGTACGTGCCTGGATCGACCACGTGACGGCGGCGTTCTCGGGCCAGTCCATGGGCTGCGCCTGAATCAACTGAAATCCAGCGGCGCGGCCCCGGTGAAATGCCGATACAGCACCACCGAGCGCAGCATCAACTCGCGCCTGCGTTCGTAGGCGCTCGGCGCGCATTTAGCGTATTCGTCCAGTTCACGGCGCACTCGCCCCTCCGCGCCTTCGGCAGCAGCCTCCACAGCGCGGTTGGCACAGGCGGGCAGCGAATTGCGGATGCGCACATTGATGAGCAGTTCCTCGGTCGCGCCCTCCCCGGGAGGCACCACGGCCAGACTCTTGTCCCAGTATTTCGTGAGCCAGGCCTCGAGTAGCCAGATCTGCGCCTCCTTGGTGCGCAGCGCGGCGCGGACCCAGGTACGAAAGGTCTGCCAGTCCAGTGACGTCAGCGCCGGGTTCTTGTACTTTCTGCAGTACCCGACATTGTGCGGGTTGTTGAAATGCTTGAACGCGGCGCCTTCCAGGTCAACGTCGATGGCCAGCGGCGCGCACACGCCTGCCGCCCGCAACTGACCATAAACACCTCCCTGGGTTGGCGGATAGAGCGCGGGACTGGTCAACCGGGCGAACGCCGACCGATGCTCGGCGGGCACCACGCCGCTTTGTAGCACGTAGTCCATGAAGGCGATCAGGTCGCCTTGATCCAGATGGGCGATGCCGACGCCGCCCACGCCGTAGCTCATCAGATGCTTGCCGGCGTTGGCGCTGGTCTGGGCGCTCCAGTCGCTCTGGGCCGGGTCCTGGGGCAGGCCTGCGGGGTCCTCGATGCCCCATTGCGCCACGCCAAGTGTCAGGGCCAGCAGCCCCAGCCCCAACTGAGCCGCGCGATCCGTGGGCCGGTCGCGGTAGTCGAGCATCAGGCTCTTGACGAACTCGGCCTTGAGCGTCTCGCCCTTGATGTTGTCATCGGCCTGGGGCGACCAGCCGCCGCGCTCCAGAATCTGCTCGACCACGGCGTCCGGCAACGACACCTGCGCCGCCTCTGCCGGGGCGATGGCAGCTGCAAGTTGCCTGAGGTTCAAGCCGGGCCCCACCGTGGCGCCAGCGGTCCACGGCAGACAAAACACCGCGCCGCCGAAAAGAATGTCGCGTCGTGTCAAAGGCATTGCGTTTCTCCAGATGCTGACCCGCCTGCCTGCAACGGCGTTGACCGGGTATGGCAATGCATCCTGCAAAAATGATGGACGCGACCGATCCGCTCGATCACACCCTGGCGTAAAGGGTGACAGGCGCTACAAGACTGAATCTGTTAAAACGGACACCGGACAGATTCACTGATCGAACAGGAACCCTATGAACATCGAAGACGTCGCCGAGTTTTGCCTGGGCCTGCCAGGTGCGCGGGAAGATTACAAATGGGGTGGCGTGCGGGTGTTCTCGATTGCCGAGACTAAAATGTTCGCGGTAATGGGCCTTGCCGGCAATGACCTGTCATTCAAGGTGGGGCCTGATCTGTTCCTGGGCTACATCGACCGTCCGGGCGTGCGCCCTGCCCCGTACCTTGCGCGGGCGCACTGGGTCACCCTGACCTATCCGTTCGCAATGAGCAGCGAAGAGCTACGCGAGCTGCTGACCCGTTCCCATCAACTGGTGGTCAGCAAGCTGCCCAAGCGCCGGCAAGTGGCGCTCAGGCTCGATGCTTGAACACGTCTGCAAGTTTTGCCACCCCG
>NZ_JANHKS010000054.1 GCF_028682175.1 Pseudomonas putida
CCCGCCGGCAAGCCGTGCTGCTACGGGCAAGGGGCGATCAGACGTTAGCGGGCAACCGCCACTCGATCGGCGTCAGACCATTCTGCTGCAGATACTTGTTGGCCATGCCGAAATGCCCGCAGCCGAGGAAACCCTTGTAGGCCGACAGCGGCGAGGGGTGTACCGAGGTCAGGATCAGGTGTTTGGACGCATCGATCAGCTTCTTCTTGCTCTGGGCGTGAGAGCCCCACAACAGGAACACCAGATGCGGCTGATGGGCGCTGACGGTTTCGATGATCTTGTCGGTGAAATGCTGCCAGCCCTTGCCAGCGTGAGACGCCGCATTGGCCCGCTCGACGGTCAGGGTGGTGTTGAGCATCAGCACGCCCTGGTCGGCCCAGGACTGCAGGTAGCCGTGGTTGGGGATGTCGATGTTCAGGTCGCGCTTGAGCTCTTTATAGATGTTGACCAGCGACGGCGGCGCCGGCACACCCGGCTGCACCGAGAAGCACAGGCCATGGGCCTGGTTTGGACCGTGGTACGGGTCCTGACCGAGGATGACCACCTTGACGTTGTCCAGCGGGGTCGAATTCAAGGCATTGAAGATCAGCGGGCCCGGCGGATAGATTTCCTTTCCTGCCGCGTGCTCCTGGCGCAGGAACTCGCGCAGTTCGCCCATGTAGGGCTTTTCGAATTCTTCGCGCAGGGCCTGCTTCCAGCTGGGCTCGAGTTTGATGCGGTCGTCGTCGGTCATGGTCATATCCGGAAAAACAATGGGCGGACTTTAGGGGCAACCACCATTTATTTCCAGCGCAACGCGCCACGGGTTTCCTACACTCCACTGCATCAGTTCGGTGCAACTTCCCGGCGCAGGCAGCACTCCCAGTCCTTGATGAAAGCCTGTTCCACGAACACGAGGTCACGATGAATCTGCAATTCGAAGAGCTCACCGGAACCGACGGCGCCCGTCTGGGCATCGCCACGCTGGACGCGGAAAAATCACTCAATGCATTGTCGCTGCCCATGATCCTGGCGTTGCAGGATCGGCTCGATGCCTGGGCGAGCGACCCCCAGGTTGTTTGCGTGTTGCTGCGCGGCAATGGTGAAAAAGCGTTCTGCGCTGGCGGCGACGTACGTGCGCTGGTTGAGGCTGCTCGCGGCAAGCCCGGAAAAGTCCCACCGTTGGCAGCGCAGTTCTTCGCGGCGGAATATCGCCTGGACTACGCCCTGCACACCTATCCCAAGCCGCTGATCTGCTGGGGCCACGGTTATGTGCTCGGCGGCGGCATGGGCCTGCTGCAAGGCGCCGGCATTCGCGTCGTCACCCCGAGCAGCCGCCTGGCGATGCCCGAGATCAACATCGGCCTGTACCCCGACGTTGGCGCCAGCTGGTTTCTGTCGCGCCTGCCTGGCAAGTTGGGGCTGTTCCTGGGCCTGACCGGCTCGCACATCAACGGGCGCGATGCGCTGGACCTGGATTTGGCGGACCGCTTCCTGCTCGACGGCCAGCAGGAGGAAATGATCGACCGGCTGCTGCAACTCAACTGGCAGGAACAGACCGCCGTGCAGCTCAACAGTCTGTTCAAGGCGCTGGAGCAGGAAGCACTGGATCAACGCCCGGAGCCGCAGTGGCTGCCTCGTCGCCAGCAGATCGATGAGTTGCTGGATGTCGCCGATATTGCCTGCGCGTGGACTGCGCTCAAGCGTCAACTGCATTCCAGCGATGCGCTGCTGGCCAAGGCGGCAAAAACCTTGAGCGAAGGCTGCCCGATGACCGCGCACCTGGTCTGGGAGCAGATCCAGCGCGCCCGGCATCTGTCCCTGGCCGAAGTGTTCCAGATGGAATACACCATGAGCCTCAATTGCTGCCGGCATCCTGAGTTTGGCGAAGGTGTGCGGGCGCGATTGATCGACAAGGACCACACGCCCCATTGGCACTGGCAGGACATTGCCAAGATCCCGCTGGCGGTGGTGGATGCGCATTTCGAGAAGGCGTGGGAAGGCCGGCATCCGCTGGCGGATCTGTCAGGGTACTGAATCGACACCCACCCTGTAGGAGTGAGCTTGCTCGCGATAGCGGTACATCTGCGACATCATCATTTCAGACAGACCGCTATCGCGAGCAAGCTCACTCCTACAGGTTCGTGGTGGGCATAAAAAACGGCGCTTCGAAGAGCGCCGTTTGTGGGACTGCAGTTAACGGTTGCCGCCACCCGGTCCGCCATGACCGCCGCGACCGAAGTTGCCGTCTTCCCTCATATTGCCGCCCGATGGCCTGGACGGGGCGAATCCGCCACCGCCACCACCGCCGTGGTTGCCATTCCAGCCGCCACCGCCCATGCCCGGCCTTGGGCCTGTGGGTGGAGGACGGTAGCCGGAGCCGCCGTTCCAGTTACCACCACCGCCACCACCATTCCAGTGGCCGCCGCCGTAGCCCGGGCGACCATAGCCTGGCCCGTAGTAACGCGGTGGAGGCGCGTAGTAGCGAGGCGGCGAATAGTACCGTGGGGCCGAGTAATAACGCGGCGACGAGTAATAGACCGAGGAGCCGCCGTAATACCCGGTCGGCCCGTAGGGACGATAGCTGTCATACACGTAGCCGCTGCTGTACCCGCTGCTGTAGACGGGCTGCGTGTAGGTCTCTGATTCGTAGTAGCCTCCGTAGCAACCGGCCAGGGACAAGGTCATTAAAGCTGCCATCAGGCTTTTGAGGTGCAAGCTTCGTCGATACATGGCGGCCTCCTGGACCGCGATAGAGCTCAAACCAGCGGCGCTGGTCGGCGTTCCCATAACTGCCGAGAACGTAAATTAAGACCGCAAAATCCCTCGTGAGTGCCCCACTGTAAAACCCTTCCGCCAGACGGCGCCCCGCAACAGTGCACCCAGATGCACCTCGTTATTCCGCCATCTCCCGCCCGCGCCGCAGCCCGCATGGCTTGCCGACAATTGGCACGTCTCTCGCTTAAGTGAATCTCGTGCAGGAGTCACTCAAGGTTCGCGGCACCACAATTTGCAAATAGCTGACTAGGGTTCCGGCTCGCCTTTGGCGAGTGGCTGGTCCGAGAGTTGGCGACCTCCAGTAGAGGTTACACGGCGGGATAAAAGCCCGGGAGACAGGACACCATTGGTGTCGCCGGACTCCTGCCCGCCCCTTTTCGTTACTGGAGGTTTTTCACGATGCAAAAATCCCGTCTGTTCGGCCTGATGACCGCAGGCCTCATCGCTGCTCTAAGCCTCTCGGCCACCGCCGCCCCGAAAAAGGACTTCGACGTCTGCTGGACCATCTACGCCGGCTGGATGCCATGGGAATACGCAGGGACCCAAGGCATCGTCGACAAGTGGGCCAAGAAGTACAACATCAACATCAAGGTCACCCAACTCAACGACTACGTCGAATCGATCAACCAGTACACCGCCGGCCAGTTCGACGGCTGCACCATGACCAACATGGACGCCCTGACCATTCCGGCTGCGGGCGGGGTGGAAAGCACGGCGCTGGTGGTCAGCGACTTCTCCAATGGCAACGACGGCATCGTCATCAAGGGCGACGGCAAGAAGGTCGCCGACCTCAAGGGCATGGACGTCAACCTGGTTGAGCTGTCGGTCTCGCACTATCTGCTGGCCCGCGCACTGGACTCGGTGGACCTGACCGAGAAAGACCTGAAAGTGGTCAACACCTCCGACGCCGACATCGCTGCGGCCTTCAACACCGATCAGGTCAAGGCCGTCACTACCTGGAACCCGATGCTCTCCGAGATCAAGGCCAAGCCGGGCGTCACCCAGGTGTTCGACTCCAGCAAGATCCCGGGCGAGATCATGGACATGATGGTGGTCAACACCCAGACCCTCAAAGACAACCCTGCACTGGGCAAGGCACTGACCGGTGCCTGGTTTGAAGTCGTCGCGCTGATGAACGCGAAAAACGCTGAAGCCAAAACCGCGCTGGAACACATGGCCAAAGCCTCGGGCACGGACCTGGCCGGTTTCCAGTCGCAACTGGACACCACCAAACTGTTCGCCTCGCCTAAAGAGGCACTGGAGTTCGCCACCAGCAAGCAACTGCCGGTCACCATGCGCAAGGTCGCGGACTTCTCCTTCGAGCACGGCCTGCTCGGCGAGGGCGCCAAGGATGCAAGCGCCGTGGGCATGAGCTTCGCCAACAGCGTGACCGAAGGCGACAAGGGCAACCTCAAGCTGCACTTCGACCCCAGCTACGTGCAGTTGGCCGCTGACGGCAAATTGTAAAGGCTTGGGCGACCTGCTCTGCAATCCGTGACAGCCATTCGCGAGCAAGCTCGCTCCCACAGAGGACGTGGGATGGCGAGCCTATACGCAGAGCCTGTGGGAGCGAGCTTGCTCGCGAAGAGGCCGCAGCGATCACGTAAAAATCCGCTTCAAACAGGTTATTTGACATGCGCTTGATAAACCGCCGCCCCGATGGCGCCAGCCGCCTGGTTCTGGTGATCCTGCCGTTCGCCCTGTTGCTGTTCGCCTACTTCACAGGCTCGGCGACGCGGTTGACAGAAAACCCCAACGACAAGCTGCTGCCCAGCGCCGTGCAGATGACCGATGCGATCAAACGCGTGGCCTTCGTGCCCGATCAACGCACCGGTGAATACCTGCTCTGGCAGGACAGCGCCTCTAGCCTGCAACGCCTGGCCATAGGTCTTGCGATCAGCGCGGTCGTGGGCCTGTGCCTGGGTATCGCCTCGGGCGTGCTGCCGCTGTTCGGCGCGCCGTTGTCGCCGTTGCTGACGGTGCTGTCGATGGTGCCGCCGCTGGCGATCCTGCCGATCCTGTTCATCGTCTTCGGCCTCGGGGAGCTTTCCAAGGTGATGCTGATCGTGATCGGCATCACCCCGGTGCTGGCCCGCGATCTGGAGCAGCGCGCCCGGGAGATTCCGGTGGAATTGCTGATCAAGGCGCAGACGCTGGGCGCCTCGACCTGGACGCTGATTCTGCGGGTGGTGCTGCCGCAACTGTTGCCGCGTTTGCTGATCTCGCTGCGGCTGGTGCTGGGCTCGGCGTGGCTGTTTCTGATCGCGGCCGAGGCCATCGCCTCCACCGACGGTTTGGGCTACCGGATCTTCCTGGTGCGGCGTTATCTGGCCATGGACATGATCCTGCCGTACGTAGTCTGGATCACCTTCCTCGCCTGGCTGATGGACTGGGGCTTGAAAGCCCTGACCCGCAAGGCCTTTCCCTGGTACGAGGGCGCGCGGCCATGAGCTTCATTTCGGTAAAAAACGTGTGGCAACAATACGGCGAACAGGTGGTGCTCGAAGGCCTGAACCTGAGCATCGCCGAGGGCGAGTTCTGCACCATGGTCGGTGCCTCCGGCTGTGGCAAATCGACCTTCCTGCGCCTGCTGCTGGGCCAGGAAGTGCCGAGCAAAGGCACCATCCTGCTGGACGGCCAGCCGCTGGCCAATGAACCGGATGCCAGCCGTGGCGTGGTGTTTCAGCGCTACTCGGTGTTCCCGCATCTGTCGGTACTGGACAACGTCGCGCTGGGCCTGGAACTGCCAAGGGCCAGGCTGCTGGGCCGGCTGTTCGGCAGTGCCAAGCGCGACGCTCGCGAGCAAGCCGCCGCGCTGTTGCGCAAGGTCGGCCTGGGCCATGCGCTGGACAAATACCCGACGCAACTGTCCGGCGGCATGCAGCAACGCCTGGCCATCGCCCAGGCACTCATCATGAAGCCTCGCGTACTGCTGCTCGACGAGCCTTTCGGCGCTCTGGACCCCGGCATTCGCAAGGACATGCACGCCCTGCTGCTGGAGCTGTGGCGCGAGACGAAACTCACGGTATTCATGGTCACCCACGATCTCTCCGAGGGCTTCAACCTGGGCACGCGGCTGATGGTCTTCGACAAGGTTCGCATCGACCCGCACGCCCCCGGAGCCTATGGCGCCCGCATCACCTACGACATTCCCCTGAACAGCGACCGTCGCGCCGCCCGCGCGGCCATCGAATCGCTGCAATCGGCCTGAAGGATTTCAACCATGACTGACTCAACCGCTGTATTCCCGGTATTCGCCGAAGAGCTGCTGCCCGGTGGCGGCCACCTGTCGTTCGTGCTCAAGCGCGGCGAGCTGCTGCGCCTGACCGACCTCAACGGCGGCGCCAACGTGAGCCTCACGCTGTTCAACGCCCATGAAAAAACCGAGCGCCTGAACCTGCCCGACAGCCTCAAGTGCCAGCACACCGCCAAACTCACCAGCGGCCACTGCCTGTACTCGGACATGGGCCGCGTGCTGGCGGCCATCACCGCCGACACCTGCGGCTGGAGCGACAGCCTCGGTGGCGTGCTGTGCGCTGAAGAAGTCACTGAAAAATACGGCCAGGGCCGCTACCAGGAACTGCGCAACGGCTTCTTTCGCAATGGCGCCGACAACCTGCTGGTGGAAATGGGCAAGTGGGGCCTGGGCCTGTCGGACCTGCTGATGACCCTCAACCTGTTCAGCCGGGTCAACGTGGACCATCAAGGCGCACTGGCCTTCGTGCCCGGCAACTCGAAAGCCGGTGACTACATCGAGCTGTATGCGCCGATGGACACGCTGGTGGTGCTCACCGCGCTGCAACACCCGATGGACCCCAACCCCGAATACGCACCACAGCCGGTCAAGCTGAGCTGGATGAAGGCCGACGCCAGCGTCGCCGAACACTGCCGCACCTCGCGCGAGGAAAACGTGCGCGGCTTCATCAATACCGACCGCCTGTTCGCCTGAGGACCCTCTGATGACCACAGCCGCCAAGAAAGCCCCTGTTTCCATCACCCAAATCCCGGCAGGCGAACCGTCGCTGACCGAACTCAAGGCCGGGCAGACCCTGCGCCTGCTCGATCTGGAAGGCAACCAGGCCGTCGATACGCTGTTCTACAGTCTGGCCAACCCCCGCGAGCGCTACGACGTGCAACGCACCTTGCGCAAACAGAACAACGTCTACCTGAGCAAAGGCAGCGTGCTGTATTCCAACCTCGGCAAGCCGATGCTGACCATCGTCGAAGACACCTGCGGACGCCACGACACCCTGGGCGGCGCCTGCGCGCAAGAGAGCAACACCGTGCGCTACGCCCTGGAAAAACGCCACATGCACAGCTGCCGCGACAACTACCTGCGCGCCTGCTCCCACGACGGCCGCCTGGGCAAGCGCGACATCAGCCCGAACATCAATTTCTTCATGAACGTGCCGGTCACCGCCGAAGGTGGGCTGACCTTCGAGGACGGCATTTCCGCTGCCGGCAAATACGTCGAACTGCGGGCGGAAATGGACGTAATCGTGCTGATCTCCAACTGCCCGCAACTGAACAACCCGTGCAACGGCTACAACCCCACGCCTGCCGAGCTGCTCGTCTGGGATTGAGCGGCACAGGTTTTCACTGAAGGTTTTCGGCGCGAGGGACGGCCTTCGCGCAACGCGTACAACAGCGGGACGGCCCGCTACCCGGTTCGGGATCGACGAGCGCGATCCCTGGGGTAAAAACCATGTTCGATAAACTGCTGATCGCCAACCGCGGCGCCATCGCCTGCCGCATCCTGCGTACCCTACGCGCCCTGAACGTCGAGGGTGTGGCGGTCTACTCCGAAGCCGATGCCGCCAGCCTGCACATACTCCAGGCGCCGGAGGCCCACAGCCTCGGCGAAGGCGGTGCGGCCGGGACTTATCTTGCGGTGGACAAGATCCTCGCCATCGCCCAATCCACCGGCGCCAAGGCGATTCATCCCGGCTACGGCTTTCTCTCGGAAAACGCCGCCTTCGCCCAGGCCTGCGAAGACTCGGGAATCGCTTTTGTCGGCCCGACGCCAGAGCAACTGCGCGTGTTCGGCCTCAAACACACCGCCCGCGCACTGGCCAGGCAACACGGCGTGCCAATGCTCGAAGGCACCGAATTGCTGGACAGCCTTGCAGATGCGCTGGGAGCGGCAGACGCCATCGGCTATCCGGTGATGCTGAAAAGCACAGCCGGCGGCGGTGGCATCGGCATGCGCGTGTGCCGCAGTGCCAGCGAACTGAGCGAGTCGTTCGACGCGGTCAAACGTCTGGGGCAGAACAACTTCAGCGACGCCGGCGTGTTCATCGAGAAGTACATTCAGCGCGCTCGCCATCTTGAAGTGCAGGTGTTTGGCGACGGCTTTGGCGAAGTGATCGCCCTGGGCGTGCGTGACTGTTCGGTGCAGCGGCGCAACCAGAAAGTCCTCGAGGAAACCCCGGCGCCAAACCTGCCCGAAGGCATGGCTGATGAGCTGTGCGCGGCCGCGATCAAACTGGCCAGGGCGGTCAGTTATCGCAGCGCAGGCACCGTGGAATTCGTGTTCGACAGCGACGCTCAGCGTTTCTATTTCCTTGAAGTGAACACCCGCTTGCAGGTCGAGCACGGCGTGACCGAGCAGGTCTGGGGCGTGGACCTGGTGAGCTGGATGGTGCAACTGGCCGCCGGTGACCTGCCGCCGTTGCAGGAACTGATTGCGAATCTGAAACCCTCGGGGCATGCCATCCAGGCGCGTCTGTATGCCGAAGATCCGGGGCGGGATTTTCAGCCAAGCCCTGGCCTCTTGACCTCGGTGGACTTCCCCGCCGCCGATGGCAAGGCCCTGCGCATCGACACCTGGGTGGAAGCGGGCTGCGAGATCCCGCCGTTTTTCGACCCGATGATCGCCAAGGTCATCAGTTGGGCGCCGGACCGGGAATCGGCCAGCGCAGGATTGACCCGGGCGCTGACCGAGACTCGCCTGTATGGCGTCGAAACCAACCGCGACTACCTGCGCCAGATCATCGAAGATGCGCCCTTCGCCAGCGGCCAGCCGTGGACCCGCTGCCTGGAAGGTCTGGTGTACCGCGCCGACACTTTCGAAGTGTTGAGCGGCGGCACCCAGACCAGCGTGCAGGACTTCCCCGGACGGCTCGGCTACTGGGCCGTCGGTGTACCGCCTTCGGGCCCGATGGACAGCCGCTCGCTGCGCCTGGGCAACCGCCTGCTGGGCAACGTCGAAGGCTGCGCCGCGCTGGAAATCACCATGAGCGGGCCGATGCTGCGCTTCAACACCGATGCGGTGGTGGCCGTGACCGGCGCCGTGATCCCGGTGACGCTCGATGGCCAGGCGCAGCCGATGAACCAGTCGATCCTGATCCGCGCAGGCTCGACCCTGACCCTGGGTACCATCGCCGGAGCAGGCGCGCGCAGCTACCTGTGTCTGCGCGGCGGGCTGGATGTGCCGGATTACCTGGGCAGCAAAAGCACCTTCACCCTGGGCCAGTTCGGCGGCCATGGCGGCCGGGCGCTGCGCGCGGGCGACGTGCTGCACTTGGCGCCGTTGACCGACCGTGAAGCGGGACGGCAGATTGCGTCGCATCGGATCGCAGAACTGCCAGCGGTGCGCGACATCCGCGTGATCTACGGCCCCCATGGCGCGCCGGAATATTTCACTGATAGCTATATCGAAACCTTCTTCGCCACCGACTGGGAAGTGCACTTCAACTCCAGCCGCACCGGCGTGCGCCTGATCGGGCCCAAGCCTGAGTGGGTGCGTGCCGATGGCGGCGAAGCAGGCCTGCACCCCTCCAACATTCACGACAACCCCTACGCGATTGGCGCCGTGGACTTCACCGGCGACATGCCAGTGATCCTCGGGCCGGACGGACCGAGCCTGGGCGGGTTCGTGTGCCCGGTGACGATTATCGAAGCGGATTTGTGGCAGTTGGGGCAGCTCAAGGCGGGGGATAAAGTCAGATTCATCCCGGTCACCGTAGAGCACGCCCGCTCGCTCTTCTGTAGGAGTGAGCTTGCTCGCGATGGTGGTGTTACAAGCGCCCAATGTGTTTCGGATGTACCGGCCTCATCGCGAGCAAGCTCACTCCTACAGTCCCCAGTGATTCTGGACATCGGTGAAAACGACACGCGCCTCGTGGCACGCTTGAGTGGCGACACCCACCTGCTGCTGGAAATCGGCGCGCCGGAGCTGGACCTGGTCCTGCGCTTCCGCGGCCACGCGCTGATGCAGGCGCTGGAGAGCAAACAACTCAATGGCGTGATCGACCTCACCCCCGGCATTCGCTCGCTGCAAGTGCATTACCAGCCGGAACAGCTGCCGCTGGCCGACCTGCTGAAAATCGTCGCTTCCGAATGGGAACACGTGTGCGCCAGCAACAACCTGGAAGTGCCTTCGCGCATCGTGCACCTGCCGTTGTCCTGGGACGACCCGGCCTGCCAGCTCGCCATCGAGAAATACATGACCACCGTGCGCAAGGACGCGCCCTGGTGCCCGAGCAACCTTGAGTTCATTCGCCGCATCAACGACCTGCCCAACCTTGACGAAGTACAGCGCACGGTCTTCGACGCCAGCTACCTGGTGATGGGCCTGGGCGACGTGTACCTGGGTGCGCCGGTGGCCACGCCGCTGGACCCGCGCCATCGTCTGGTGACCACCAAGTACAACCCGGCGCGCACCTGGACCGCCGAGAACTCGGTGGGCATCGGCGGCGCCTACATGTGCGTCTATGGCATGGAAGGCCCCGGCGGTTACCAGTTCGTGGGCCGCACCCTGCAGATGTGGAACCGCTACCGTGACGTCGCAGCCTTCGACGGCAAACCCTGGCTGCTGCGCTTCTTCGACCAGATCCGTTTCTACCCGGTCAGCGCCGATGAACTGCTGAAAATCCGCCGTGACTTCCCGCTGGGGCGCTACCCGCTTTCGATCGAACACAGCACGCTGAACCTTGCAGAATACCAGGCGTTTCTGGCGCAGGAAGCCCAAGGTATCCAGGCGTTTCGCAGTCAGCAACAAAGCGCCTTCAACGCCGAGCGCGAGCGCTGGATCGCCAACGGCCAGGCCACGTTCGAAAGCGACGAAGCGGTGGCCGAACTCACCGAGGAGGCTGCGCTGCTGCCAGGGCAGATGAGTGTGGACAGCCACATCGCCGGGAATCTCTGGCAGGTGCAGGTCAGCGTCGGGCAGCAGGTGCAGGCAGGCGACACGCTGGTGATCCTGGAGTCGATGAAAATGGAAATCCCGGTGCTGGCGCCGTTTGCCGGGGTGGTCAGCGAGATTCGCGTGCAGCCGGGTTCGGCGGTGCGCTCCGGGCAGCGAGTGGTGGTGCTGCAAGCGTAAGGCTGACGACCGGGGGCGAGGCGGCCGGTATTGCGCCTTGCCCCCGTGCCATCCGCGCGCCGCAATGATAAGCAGCTCGGCGACAGACAATGGTGGTACATAGTTACCGCGTTCCGTCGCCGAAAATCGCCATAGTGAGCAGCTTTTGAACTCACAGAATGCCCGCCATGGACAACACCGACAGCAACCCCGCCCCACCCCGCACCCCACCTGCAACCCTGCATCACAAACATCTGGCAAGACTGCGCAACCGGCGGGTGGCAAGGCTGCTCTCGGGCTCGCCCTGGCTGCTCAAGGCCTGGCAACTGGCGCTGGACTGCCCGCCCTCGATTCTGACCTGGCTGGATCAACGCTGGAGCCAGGCCCTGGCCAGCCATCTGGGCAAACCTGTGGACCTGGACGCGCTGCATCTCGACTTCACCACCGATCAGGATCCTGCAGTGGATGCCGCTGGCAATGAACACTTCGAATGGCGCCTGTCCCTGCGGCAACTGGGGCGCATGACCCTGGAAACCCGTTCGCTGCTGGCCCTGCAACGCTGCGCGGTTCCCGACCGAGCGGTGCATGATGACCTGCCGGGCTTTACCCTGGAAAAACTCTTCAAGCTGCTGTTGCGAGGCAACTGGTCGTGGGAATACGACCAGCAGCTGAGCCACTTCTGGGCCGGTCACGGCCAGACCTGGCAAATGCTCGCCAGGCTGTCGTTTCTGGACGGCCTGGATCATCAACAACGACGTCGGCAAATCAGCCGCGACGGCTACCGGCTCGGGCTGGATGTGCTGGGGCTCGTGCAGTTGCCGGACACCCTGCAGCGCCTGGGCACAACCGCACTGACCCACCGTTCGACGCTGCACGGCGTGATGCTCAACGACGATCCCATCCCGGGGGTATTCCACCAGCGCTCCCGGACCACCAGGCATTGCTACATCCATGTATTGGGCGAGCAACCCTATTGTCACGAATACATCAGCGATAACGCCCCCTGGAAACCCGAGAAGGTGATGCAGGCGCTCAACGCATCGCCCTGGCACCGCCTGCATCTGAACCTGGCACCGACTGCAACTGGCCTTGAACTGGGCAGCGAGATCAGCGATGTCTTTACCTACCTGTGCAATGCACAGAGGCTGTTTGCCCTGATACACCCCGAGACCGAAGGGTTTCTGGAGGTGTTCGACGGCAGTGAGCTGCCGCAACAGGATTACCTGCTGCCTCCCATAGAACCGGCATTGGCAATCCTCGCCGCGCTGGGCTGCTGGCACAGCGAACCCGGTCTGCGCGAGAGCATTCCCACGCCCCACGTGGTGGCTGACCGGATCATGGGCAAGTGGCTCAAACACGCCCACGGGATCGATCTGGACCCCAGGCGGGTGTTCATCCGCTACCGGCCGGGGACGTCGAGAAAGCCCTGGGGTAGCGCAATAACCCCGGCGACCAACATCCTGATAGTGCCGAGCGAGCGCCCGGTCGCCCTCGGCCAGGCGCTGGTACAGAATTTCCGGGCCCTTGAACCGAGCGGTTACGACGACCTGGGGGGACGCTGGGTGGTCTACACCGACCTCAGCGGGCAAGGCACCTGGAAGCAGGAAAAGGAAATTCCGGTCACGGCGGCGAGCATTGAAGCCTACATCAGAAGCATCGGGTTTCTGGAGGTCATGACCGCGCGGCTCAACAGCTTCTGGGAACGCAAAGCCACGGCCATCGAGCGCGCACTCTCGTCCACCCTGATAGCGCAGGCGCTGTTTTGTCTGAAAAACGGCGAGCTGACGCGCAAGGGGTTCAATTGCCTGGTACTCGCACTGGAGGAGGACCGCACGTCTCCCATCACACGTCAGACGCGCTGGAGCGCACTGGGTTTCCAACTGGACAGCGGTCACCTGACCGGTGGCGTCAATCCGCCTTGTCCGGGCCTGCTGTTACTGCACCATGAGCGCGAGCCTGGCTGGATCCTGTATCAGTCAGGTCAGCAAGCCACATTCGTGGAGCTTCGGGACCGAGCAGAATTGGTCGCCCATCTTCGCCAATCGGCGGCCAATGAAGACTGGCGTCGGACGCTTCTACAGTACATGCCGATGCGCTTCCATGAGCGGCTGGACTACATACTGCAGATCTGGGGGGGAGTGGAACGGCCGCCGCTGCCGCCCTCGATACTGCGGCCCACATCCATCAGGCTGTACAACGATGCCATCCACAAGGCCAGCAATCACGTGTTTTTCATGCACGAGGTGGCGCAATCGCCCACCGGCTTCATCCTAGAGCATTTGCGCAGCGACAGCCTCCATGATGCGCAAGACAGCATCGTCACCCAGCGTGAACTCACGCTGAACTATTGGTCGCGGTGGGTCGATCGCCTGCAATTGATGCTGGCGCCGATGGCCTTGCTGCTGCCACCTGTGGCCATTGCCTCGCTGACCGCCAGCGCCGCCAGCCTGGCACTGAAGATTCAGGCGGCCAGTCTACCCGGCGACCGTGATGCGGAGCGTCGCCAGGTGCTGGTGGCGATCCTGTCTCTGGGATTGCTGCAACTGGGCCCCGCGACCCCACGCCTGCTGGGAAGCTTCATGCGGGTGGGCGCGACGGCAAGGTTTGCGCCCTCCGTGGCACCTTCCCTGCCGCTGCGCAACTTCGGCACCTGGCTGCAACGCCTCACCCATCCACGCAAAACGGTGCTCAGCCCTTACTTCAACACAGGTCTTACCCTGAAAAACTGGGAAGTGGCCGCCAACCGAGCGTTCGCCAGCGAATCGGTGCGCGTCTGGAAGCTGGGACAGCGGTTCCTGCTGTGGACTTCCCAACGCGCCCAGGCCCGCACGCTTGTGGTCAGCAGCCACGGCTACCATTTGCCCTGGAGCCGGGCGGCACAGATACCCAACGGCACCGAACTCCGGCTGTACGCCCCCCATGGCCATGAACTGGTCGACCCCGGGCTGCACAGGGTGGTCAGCCAGTTGATAAAGCCCTATGCACTGCTGGACAACACACGCGCCGTCCCCGGGCCCGGCGTTGCGCCCTTCGCCTCCTTGAACGAGGGCAAACGATTGCTGGCGGGCACCACCCTGCCGGGGCATATCAAGAACTACAAGCTGATGAAGTTCCAGAGCGACGCCTACGAAAGCTACCAGGACATCAGCAATTTCGTCAGCGACAGCCAACACGCATCCTGGCCGACAGTGCCGGCCACGCCGATGGACGTATTGACCATACGCAATCGCTTCGGCGTCACCAGTCCAAGCCTGGAAGACCTGTTCAACGAGCTGCAACGCCTGGGAATTCACTACGACAAGATCCTGCTGGTGCACTGTCGATGCTCGGCGATCAAGGCAGTGCTGGGACGAGCGCCGGCATTCGATGCGCCCGGGGGAACGCACAGGATCACGCCCTGAAACATCCGGTTCATAAAAGCGAGGCCGCCATGGCGCAACAGGGTGGCCTCAGGCTAGCATGTCTCTATTAATGGACTCTTTTTCACTCAAGCGGACTGGTCATGCCCTTTCGTTCCACGCTCCACTCACAGCGCTCCCTGTTGTTGACGTTAGTGATCCTTCTGGGGAGCGGCTTTCTGGCGACGTCATTGCTCAGCTACTTTGCCTCGCGAGACGCCATCCGCGACAGCATCGTCAACACCGAGCTGCCCCTGACCTCGGACACGGTCTATTCCGAGATCCAGAAGGACCTGGTGCGCCCTGTGCTGATCTCCTCGATGATGGCGCGCGACACTTTCGTGCGTGACTGGGTCGTGGCCGGAGAGAAAGATCCGCAACAAATGACCCGCTACCTCAAGGAGGTGATGGATCACTATGGTGCCTACACCTCGTTTTTCGTCTCCAACAAAAGCCTGACCTATTACCAGGCCAAGGGCGTGCTGAAAAAGATCAGCCCCGACGAGCCCCGGGATGTCTGGTACTACCGCGTGCGCGACATGGCCGAGCCGTACGAAATCAACGTCGACCCGGACCTTGCCAACAAGGACAACCTGACCTTCTTCATCAACTACAAGGTCTTCGACTACAACGACCAGCTCATCGGCGCCACTGGCGTGGGGCTGACCGTCGATGCCGTCATCAAGCTGATCGACCGCTACCAGCAGCGCTACCAACGCAGCGTGTATTTCGTCGACGCTTTCGGACGCCTGGTGCTGACTGGCGCCGAGGGCGGGCCGCAGGGCGCGAAGATCGGCCAGGTGCTGCGCGACCTTCCCGACCTCAAGGAATTGCGCCAGCAAATGCCCAAGCCGCAAAGCGGCAGCTACCAATACGACTCGCCGGACGACTCGCATTTTCTCAACGTGCGATACATCCCCGAGCTGAACTGGTACCTGTTCGTCGACAAGCGCGAGGACGGCGCACTGACCGACATTCGTCAGTCGCTGTACCTGAACCTGACGATTTGCCTGGCGGTGATGCTGCTGGTGCTGTACCTGCTCAATCGCGTCATCCGCCGCTTCCAGATGCGCATCGAGAGCCAGGCGATGCTCGACAGCCTCACCGGCCTGCCCAACCGGCGCGGGTTCGATCAGGTCGCGATGAGCGCCATTGCCGAAGCTCGTCGTGACCACAAGGCGCTGTCGGCCATGCTGCTGGACCTGGACCACTTCAAGCGTCTGAACGATACCCACGGTCATCTGGCCGGCGATGAAGTGCTCACCGGCTTCGCCGACGACGTCAGGCGGTGCCTGCGTGACAGCGACATCATTTGCCGCTGGGGTGGCGAAGAGTTCATCATCCTGCTCAAGGACACCAACACCAGCGGTGCCCGACGCGTCGCCGAGAAAATTCGCCTGCTGGCCGAGCAACACACCTACGTGTTCACGGGTTCGGCCCTGCAAGTTACCGTCAGCCTGGGCCTCACCGAGCTGCACGAAGGCGACACCCTGCAAAGCCTGATCGCCCGCGCCGACCAGGCGCTCTACAGCGCCAAACAGAGCGGCCGCAATCGGGTCTGTACCGAGATGGCAGAGCCCGCATGACCACCGTTTCAAACAGCCCGGACACCTGCCCCGTCTGCGGCCAGAGCAACAAATGCACCCTGGCCGCCCCACGCACGGCCGACCAGGCCTGCTGGTGCTTCAGCGAAACCATCGACCCCTCCGTCCTGGCCGCGCTGCCCGAAGAACTGCGCAACAAGGCGTGCCTGTGTCCGCGCTGCGCGGGCCTCCTCGAATCCACACAAACCCCGTAGCAGTGCCGGCGGGGCCGTCCTCAAGATCGCCCCGCGGGCAAGCCCGGCTGCTACAACGATTTGCGCCGCCCCACGCCCGTAGCAGCACGGCTTGCCGGCGGGGGCGTCCTCAAGGTCAATCCAGCTCCAAGGTTTTCACGTACCATTGAGGGCCCACACACCGACCCCAAACCCCATGCGCCTCGACCGTTTCCTCAGCAACCTGCCCCGTTTCAGCCGCAAGGAAGTGCGCCTTGCACTGCTGGCCAATCGGGTCAGGGTCGATGGCCAGACCATCAGGGATCCGCTGCATGAAGTCCGTGAGTTCAGCCAGGTCATGCTCGACGACGAAGTCCTGCAATCCGGCAAACCCGCGCGCTACTTCATGCTGCACAAACCGCCAGGCTGCGTCAGCGCCACCGTCGACCCGCAACACCCCACCGTGCTGGACCTGCTCGACGAGCCCGACAAGCACGACTTGCATATCGCCGGTCGCCTGGACTTCAACACCTCGGGGCTGATGCTCATCACCAACGACGGCCAGTGGTCCCGCCGCCTCACCCAGCCGACCACCAAGTTGCCGAAGATCTACTACGTCGAAACCGAGCAGGAAATCGGTGAGCACTACGTCACAAAATTCGCCGAAGGTTTTTACTTCGCCTTCGAAGACCTCACCACCCTGCCCGCGCTACTGACCCTGCTGGACAGCCACCGCGCCCGCCTGAGCATCGTCGAAGGCCGCTACCATCAGGTGAAGCGCATGTTCGGCTTCTTCGACAACAAGGTCGTGCGCCTGCACCGCGAAAGCATGGGCCCACTGGTGCTCGACCCTGCGCTTGCGCCCGGGCAGTACCGGCCGCTGACAGCTGAAGAGATTCAGCAGATCTGACGTCTTTCGACCGCCCGGCAGGTCGTGTAGGACAATTCACGAACGGCACTTGCGGGTTCCGGGATCGCCTGCTTGAATCCAATCGTCGGTCCACATGTGACTGATGAGTCACCAACCTATTCTAAGAAACCTTTTGTCGTCACGACCGCCTCGAAGCGACACGTTCGGCAAACCGCCCGCCAATAACAATACCTGTCGGACAAGCTGTTCCGATCCGACATGGGCCCCCTTAAAGGCTATTGCCTACCTGTCACGAAACTCGTGCAACGTGGTTGCGCGCACACCTGTTTTTTCGTCAGGAGACATGGATATGAGGCCAGAAATCGCTGTGCTTGATATACAGGGCCAGTTTCGGGTTTACACGGAGTTCTATCGCGCAGATGCCGCAGAAAAGACCATCATTCTGGTCAACGGCTCACTGGCCACTACTGCATCTTTCGCCCAGACCGTCCGCAACCTGCACCCGCAGTTCAACGTGGTGCTGTACGACCAGCCTTACGCGGGCAAATCAAAACCCCACAACATCATCGACCGGCCGCTGACCAAGGAAACCGAAGGACAGATCCTGCTGGAGCTGATCGACCACTTCAACGCAGAACACATCATGTCGTTCTCATGGGGCGGCGCGCCGACCCTGGTGGCCCTCGCCCACCGGCCCAAGCGCATCGAGAAGGCCGTGATCAGCTCTTTCTCGCCGGTCATCAACGAGCCGATGCGCGACTACCTGCAACGTGGCCAGCAACACCTGGGTGCATTCGATCGCTACGAAGTCGGCACGCTGATCAACAGCACCATCGGCAAACACCTGCCGTCGCTGTTCAAGCGCTTCAACTACAAACACGTCAGCTCCCTGGACCTGCACGAGTACGCGCAGATGCACCACCACATCAACCATGTGATGGAAGCCACCACGCACAAACAGTTGAAGGCCGCCAAACGGATCAATGTACCGGTGCTGTTCATGAACGGGGAATGGGACGAATACACCTCGGCCGTCGACGCCCGGTTGTTCAAGAACCACGTGCGTGACTGCCACTTCAGCACCATCAAGAATGCAGGCCACTTTTTAGACATGGAGCATAAAAGCGCCTGCCTGGACTCGCGAAACGCCCTGTTGAGCTTCCTCACCCCGGCGCCCGAGCCCAGCCGAAACCGCTACCGACAGGTACACGCGAACCATGCATTTGCAATCTGACCATGCCGGTCTCAAGGAACGGATTCATCCGCCAGCCACCGCCTCACAGCCCTCGGCGGATGAATCCCGACCCTTGTCATTGCAATAAAGGATTTGGCCCGCAACGCATTTAACGCTTCAATTCAGTGCCTGCATCTGGTACAAAGTCAGCCGCTGCAAGCGTCAAAAGCGGGTGTCGTATAATGGCATTACTCCAGCTTCCCAAGCTGATAACGAGGGTTCGATTCCCTTCACCCGCTCCATCCTCCCTCCCGCAACGCCCCCTTCGTCCAGCCAAGCGCTAAAGCTCGATCCGATCCGCACTTCGCAAGTCATCCGTTTGCCTATCAAGCGGCAGATACCGTGCCTCCTCATGCGCATCAACAATCTCAATAACAGATACCCCCAATCTCTTCTTTTCGCTTCTTGAGATACCCTGCGCGCGCGTAGGCTGATTCCACCCGAAATCAGCAGGCGACGATGATGAGCAAGCTTCAGGCATCCACTCACAGCACGACTTCCCACGATCAATCGCATAACAGCAAATGGGGGATTGCGTCGGGGTTTTCCGCGAGCCTTGTGGGGATTGGTCTGGCTCGCTTTGCCTACACGCCCCTGCTGCCGGCGATTATTGACGCCGGTTGGTTCGACTCCTCGAAAGCGGCGTATCTGGGCGCGGCGAACCTTGCGGGATATCTGGTCGGAGCGTTGACGGGCCGAGCGATGGCTCAGAGGTCGTCCACTGCTTTTGCGCTGCGGGCGATGATGTTGCTGGCCAGTGTTGCATTTATCGCCTGTGCGTTTCCGGTGTCGTATGCGTGGTTTTTCATCTGGCGTCTGCTGTCCGGGATCAGCGGAGGGGCGTTGATGGTGCTGGCTGCGCCGGCGGTGCTGGCGCACGTTTCGCCCTCTAAACGCGGGCTGGCAGGCGGGATCATCTTCATGGGGGTGGGCGTGGGGGTCGCTGCGTCAGGAACCCTGGTGCCGCTGTTGTTGCAGCTGGGTTTGCAGCAGACCTGGCTCGGGCTGGGGGTAATTTCTCTGGCGTTCACCGCCATTGCGTGGCTGGGCTGGCCGAAGCAGGATCCGGCGCCCGCAACCGCGAGTCAGCATCCGCGTCAGTCGAAGGATCACACCCTCAAGGCTTTGTATGCCGAGTACGCGCTGAATGCCGCGGGCTGGGTGCCGCACATGATTTTCCTGGTGGCGTTCGTCGCCCATGGCCTGGGCAAAGGGCTTGAGGTCGGGGCGCAGTATTGGGTGCTGTTCGGCATCGGGGCCACGCTGGGGCCGCTGTTGGCCGGGGTGCTGGCGGACCGGGTTGGATTTGGCCGGGCCTTGCGCCTGTCGTTCATTCTGGAAGGGATTTGCGTGTGCATACCGGCGCTCACGACGGGTAGTGTCTGGCTGATGGCATCGAGCATCGTGGTGGGGGCATTCGTTACCGGCACAGTGCCGCTGGTACTGGGCCGGGTGCAGGAATTGCTGGCGCATCACCCCGCGCAGCAAGGTCCGGCGTGGCGCACGGCGACGGTGGGTTTTGCGTTGTTCCAGGCGGTGGCGGCCTATGGATTTTCGTATCTGTTTTCGGCAACCGGCGGGGATTATGCGCTGCTGTTCTTGATCGGCACCGGCGCCATTGCGCTGGCCCTTGTCATCGATCTGGTGGCTGCGCGCCGGGCAAACCACGCAGCCACATGAACTTCAAGCGAATTGTGGGACGGCGCGCAAGCGCGCGGCATTGTCCTGATGCACGCTGTCGAGAAAGGCCGCCAGGGCACTGGAGAAATGGCCGTCCAGGCGCCGTACGAACAGGGTTTCCACGCGGGACAGAGCAGGCGGCAATTCATGAACCGCCACCAACCCTTGCTGCCAGGCGTTGGCGACGACACCTCGGGGCAGCAGCGTGATACCGACACCTGCAGACACGCAGGCAATGATCGCGTCGATAGAGCCAAACTCAAGGGGTTCGGGCGCGAGGATGCCCATGCCGGCCAGCACCGAATCCAGCCGCTGCCGGTAGGAGCAGCCGATGCGGAACACCACGGTTTTCAGGTGCGCAATGCTGTTCACGGCGTCCAGCGAGCGAACCGCGCGGGAGGTCACCAGCACCAGTTCTTCCTCAAAGGCCGTTTCGCAGAGCAGTTCGGGATGACTGACCGGGCCCGCAACGAAGGCGCCTTCGAGCCTGCAATCGACAACATCCTGGATCAGGCTACTGGTGGTGCCGGTACGAATCAGCGGCCGCACATCGGGCCAGGCAGTGGCGAAGCGGGCAATCAATAATGGAAGGCGCAAGGCCAGGGTGGTTTCCAGCGTGCCGATCTCCAGCACACCTGCGGGCTGGCCGTCGTCGCGGGCTGCGGCGGATGCGTCGCTGAGCAGTTTGGAAAGCCTGGCGGCATAGGGAAGGATGCGCCTGCCGGCGGGAGTGACCTGAACGCCCTTGGCGCTGCGCTGGAACAACGAAACGCCAAGCTCGTCTTCAAGCGAACGGATCCTTGAGGAAACATTCGACTGCACGGTGTTCAGTTCGACAGCTGCCTTGTTCATGCTGCCATGCCGGGCGACCGCGTCGACCACCTTCAGATCAATGACGTCCAAAGTCTCACCTGCTATCTCGAATTTCAATAACCCGCCGCTCGGGCAATTTCATTTCGAGATTAAGCCCGGAGCGCTGCGAAAACAAGCCGCAGCGCTTAGGGCCAGCCAGATGTTTGGAGCTGATACTGTCAGAACGAGTAGTCGGCGCTCAGCATCAGTCCGCGACCGGCGCCCGGCAAACCGTAACCACGGCCGTTGTAGGTGGACCAGTAGTGCTTGTCGAACAGGTTGTTAACGTTCATGCGCACATCCAGATCCGGGGTAGCCTGCCAACTGACCATGGCGTCGTGGACGACGTAGTCCGGTACGGTGGTCTGGCCTGAGCGAGTCAGCACAGCGCCCTGGCCGCGGTAGATTTTCACGTCATCGACGTAACGCACGCCATAGCTGACCGACACATCACGCGGCAGTTTGTAAGTGGTCCACAGGTTCAGCGCATTCTGCGGGGTGTTCGCCAGCTCCAGCCCTTCCTCGGAGCCGTTGTAGGACTTGTTCAGCTTGCTGTTTTCGTGGATGTAGCCGCCGTACACCGACCAGTTGCGGGTGATGTTGCCAGTGCCGGACAGTTCGAGTCCGCGCACGCGCTCCTCGCCGCCGGTGAAGGCCGTGCCTTCGTCATCATCGATGAAGGTCAATTGACGTTTGGTCTCGAACACATCGCCGGTCAGCTCAAGCGCACCGTCGTACAGTTCCCATTTGGTGCCCAGCTCGTAGGTCTTGCCGCGATCGCCCTTGGTCGAGGCGATGCTGCCGGTTTGCGCCACGGCCAACACGCCCGAAGGCTGCTTGGCGTTGGCGTAGCTGATATAGAAGCTGCCGTTGTGCACCGGTTTGTACACCAGCGCGGTGTGGACGCTGGTGAGCTTTTCCGACTGATCGGAATTGCCCAGGTCAGCCCAGGCGCCGGTCTGGCTGGCGCGGCTTTCGTTATCGGTCACGCGGGTGTCGAAGTGATCCTGACGCGCGGCCAGGTGCAACTGCCAGTTGTCGTTGAACTTCAGGGTGTCGAGCAGGTAGAACGCCTTGTCCGTCTGCTCCACCGACTGTTTGGCCGAGGTGTAGGTGTTGGCGCTGAAGGGGTATTGCGACCAGTCGTTACTCGCCACCGGCAGGCTGCCCATACGCGCGCGGTCGGCGGCGGTCAGGGCGCCGGTTTTGGAGTCCAGCGTCTGCTTGCTCAGGTCGAAACCGCCCACCAGCGTATGGCCGATGCCGAACGTGTCGACCTTCCACGTGAGGTTGGTCTGGTTGCTGAAAGTCTCGTTGGTCTGGCTGCGCGCAGGCGTGTTGACGTTGCGCCGGTAAATGCCGCTGCCCGCCTGAATGCCCGGAGCGCCCGCCGTGGTGTCGCCGCCAGGGGTGGTGATGAAGTAGTCGTGATCCAGATGGAAATAGGTGAACTGGGTGTCGAAGCTCAACGCGTCGTTGAAGTCGTGGGCAAACTTCATGTTCAGGCGATGGGATTCATTGTCCTCGTAGTTCAGGTTGCGCCAGCCCCAATAGCTGTTCCAGCTGGCACCACCGGCACGGCTCGGGCTGCTGCCATTGGTGCCGTTGACGGTCGGGATGCCGTAGTCAGGGTTGCTGTTGTCGTGGATGTATTCGTAGGCCAGGGTGAAACGGGTGTCGGTGCCCAGCCCCAAAGCCAGCGACGGCGCGAATCCGTAGCGCTCGTCATTGACCCAGTCCCGGCCGTCTACACCGGAATTGTTACCCATGATGTTCAGGCGAAACGCAGCGCCCTCACCCAGACCGTCGAGGGTGTGGTTCACGTCCAGCGTGCCACGACGGTAGTCTGCCGTGCCGACACCTGCGCTTACATGATTGAAGTCATCGAGCACTGGGGCCTTGGTCACCAGGTTGACCGCACCACCGGTCGCGCCCACGCCCCAACCCGCAGAGCTTGAGCCCTTGAGCACTTCCACCGATTCAGTGTTGAAGAAGTCGTTGCGCGAATACTTGGCCGGATCGCGCACGCCGTCGCGATAGATGTTGCCGTCGGCATTGAAACCGCGAATGGTCAGGCTGTCCCCTACCCCGCCGCCACCTTCACCGGAATTGAAGGTAATGCCTGGCACGTTGCGCAGCGCATCCTTGAGGCTCTGGGCGTTCTGCTCCTTGAGCACCTGCGAGTTTATGACCGTCACACTTTGCGGCGTGTCCAGCAGCGGCTCGGTCGACTTGGTCGAACTGAGCCTGTCGCTGTTGTAGGGCGCATCGCTCTGACTCTCGATGCTGGTGGCCGGCAGGGTCAGATCCCCCGTGACCGCCTGCCCATTGGCCTGGGCCTGCTCCGCCGCCCAGCTCGACACCGGCAACGCCATGAATGTGGCCAGGCCCATCAAGGGAGCCAGGGTTTGAGAACGAGGTGATACAGGCGACAGGCTGGCGCCGCGCGAAAGGTTGAGTCGGGATGGGGAGGACATCAGTCGGCCTTCGTGGAAGAGAATAGATCGCATTCACAACAGCGAAATTCTATCAACCGCGATTTACCGGACTTTCAGGGATTTGTAATGGGGATGCGCGGGATGGGGGAATAACACAATTCATTACATTTCACGCTGACGATCGACCATGAATGTCGTCGGATTCCTGAGATACAGTATCGAGCAGGAATTGTTTGGGTGAAATTTGTAGGCACACACAAGCGATACGATGAGATCGATGCGGAGACAGTCAATGAATATTAAACCAATTCGAGACGACGCCGATCTGCGGGCGGCTTTCGAACGGCTGGAGGTCATCTTTCAAGCCGATGAGGGAACCCCTGAAGCAGACGAAATGGAAATCCTCGTCACGCTCATAGAGGTGTACGAGAACAAGCATTATCCGATTCATGTCAGCGACCCTGTAGATGCCATTAAATTTCGAATGGATCAACAAGGGCTCACGGCCCGGGATCTTGAACCGTTTATCGGACCCAGTGGACGCGTTTCAGAGGTGTTGAACAGAAAACGCAGGTTGAGCGTGAGTATGATCAAACGGCTACATGACGGCTTGCACATTCCCTATGAGAGCTTGTTCGCAGGCGTTGCATGACTTCGCATGGGTAAGAGCCTCAATGACTTAGAGGCTCTCGAGGACCCAACGCTACTTCTTCGACTTGTTCGACTTGGCCTTCGGCGCCGTTTTTTTCGCCTCGGGCGCTTTCATTTCCACAACGCTTGGCTGCGCCCGCATCGCCGTACGCTCTTGATGCGCTGGCAGAGACGCGGCGAATGCCATGGCCTCCTCACGGGTACCGAAACTCGCCAGGCGGTCGTGATGGGTGCAGACCCGCCATGGGCCGTTGTTGACGTTAATCACGTCGTAACCATTGAAATGCGTTTTGCTGAGCATCGCACTGTGCATGGAAACCTCCCTCTCGTTTCGAGAGTGTTGTGTGCAGTTATCCCGAAAGACGTTACACCCGACGGCACGCGTGAAGGCGCGCACTGGACAGATGGTCGTCAGGGTTTGAGCGGTATTTCTTCGTCTTTTTCTGACAGGCTTTTCCCATCGTCCGGGTGCTTCCAGGTCTGTGGTGGTGGAGTTTCGCGGGCTTGGTCGTCAGTCTTTTCAACCCGTTCGAATTCACGGGCCTGACGCTCGGCTTCAGTGCCTTTCGTCGTTTCCATGGGATTGGGGTTCGGGCCGGGGCTCTGGGCGGCGGCGGTGTTCACAGGATCGGTTTTCATGATCGCCTCTCAAGCGAACCGGATTTGGGGTTCAAGGGTTAGAAACAGGCGCTGTGTGGCAGTTCGAAATATCTGCCAGGCGGTGCGACGAAAGATCGGGCGTTGACAACAACGACCGCGCTTTCCTATAAGTCCACTCCGTTCTGGCCGCAGGTCAGCCTGCTCACCTGATTGCGAAGCGAGACAATGGAATTCACGGATTTTGATGCCGAACTGGCCGACTGGACCCAGTTGCAAACCGCCCACCCCTGCACCGGATTGTTGCTGGGCAATGGTGCAAGCCTGGCGGTGTGGAAAAACTTCTCCTATGACTCGCTGTTCGAACTGGCGCAGACCACGCGCAACAAGCCCCTGAGCGCGACCGAGCTTGCGCTGTTCAAGTCCATGGAGACCGAGAATTTCGAGCCTGTGCTCAGTGGCCTGAAGGTCGCCATGCGGGTCAACGCCGCGCTGACCATCAGCTCGTCGTCGCCGCGCAACCGCTACTTCGCGATCAAGGAAGCGCTGATTCACGGCATCCGCTCAGCGCATATCCCGTGGCGCCTGATGCAGGCATCGAGCGTCGCGCAGATCAGCAAGGCGCTGAGCGAATACAGGACCGTCTATTCGACCAACTACGACCTGCTCGCCTACTGGGCCGTGATGCACGGCGCGCAACCGTTCGACGACCTGTTTGATGACGACGCCGTGTTCAACCTGCATCGCACCGATAGCAATGCCACACGCATCCTTTACCTGCACGGCGGAATGCACCTGGTGAAGAACTTCGACGGCAGCGCACGCAAGCTGCTGTCATCGGAAAGCACCTTGTTGGGCAGTTTCGCGGTCAACGCGCTGGAGGACGTGCCTCTGTTCGTCTGCGAGGGCCGCAGCAGCGACAAGATGAAGATCATTCGCGGCTCGGACTACCTGTCGTACTGCCACGCCCAGTTGGCGCAACATGAAGGCGCACTGTGCATCTTCGGCCACGCCCTGGGCAAACAGGACCGGCACATCCTCGACGCCGTACTTCAAGCCCGCCCCAAGACCCTGGCCATCTCGATCCTGCCCCGCAGCGAAGCCTTCATCCAGCACCAGAAGCGCCACTACACGGCATTGTTCGAGGGGCAGAACATCGAGTTGAAATTCTTCGACGCCAAAACCCACCCGCTCGGCGATCCGCAGTTGCAAGTGCCGGTGGCCCGGTTGAAGGAAATGGTGGAGCAGAAGAAGACCTGATAGCCGGCCCGGCTTCAGCGATGCTCGTACTCCCACCCTCTGCACGCCAGCGCCACATGCTTGGGGATCAGCGCGGCACCGCTGCTATAGGCGGTAATGGTTCGGCGGGTGAAACCCAGCTCGACTGCGGCAGCAGACAGCGACAGTTTGTTTTTCGACATCCACTGCTTGAAATCCTGTGTCGGCATCACTTCGCCCGATTGCTCCAGCGCCAACCGGTGAAGGGTCGATGCCGCCAGTTCAATGTCATCGCCCCAGGTTACATCGAATCCCCATTCGCCCACCGTCACCTGGCTGAAGCGTGAATCCTCCCTCAGAGGGGCGAGCGCCGGAAACTGCTCGATAAGCGACGAAAGATCAACGGTGTAGCGCTTGCCGTTGCTCCATTCGATATTCAGAGATTGTCGGCCAGGCAGGGGCTGCACGCTGGCGATGCGTAGTTTGGTGGCCATGGGTCAGGTTCTCCGGTTCTGCTCGTACCATATCCGCCAGAGTTGCGCGGTATGAGCACGAGCCCATGTCAGGGCGGCTTTCAGGGCTTTTGGCTCGGCGCCTTTGCCGAGTATCCGCAAGCCGTCGATCTGCACTAACGACTCACCGTCCGGCGTCTGCACATGAAAATGAGGGGGTGCATGATCGTCCGGATAAATCTTGATTTTCCAATTGCGGTCGCTTTGTACGGTAGCCATGGGACGCAGATACTAGAGAAATTTTTTCTCTACCACAATCCTTCATCTTTACGGCAACAAACAAAAAACCGGACCTCGACAGGTCCGGTTTCTGATCCCTCAAACCAACGCCGCTTCCAATCTTCCCAGCGCCGATGGCTTACTCGTTACCTTCCGACAAGGCCCCGGCCACGACCACGTTACCGGCTACATGCTTGTTGACGCCGACGGCGAGGGTCCCGGTGCCGATCCGGGTGCTGGTCAAGGCGGCAAGGCGGTCGCTGCTCGTCGAATTGCCGACGCTCGCTGACCACTGAGCCGCTACAGTCGCCATCCATGCGAACAGAAACATCACGACACCTTGCAACGCCCACTTTCCGATGACCGACACGATCGTTCTCCTGGCTAATTTCGACGGCAGCTATTTGACCTTCAAACTGTTGCAGCAAGATTGCATTCAAGTTTTGAACCAATATTCAGTCCGCCTGAGCCCTGCTGCGAAAAATCCTCATGAATGGCATTTCCCTCCTTGAGGGAAGTGTACGGTCGATTCTGTCGGTATCTGTTAAGGGGGCTGGCGCAGGTTTTATGGCTGAATGGATGCCTGCTCCGACTCATAACAACAAGGCACGACTCAACATGTCCTCTCGCGAAAACACCGGTATGGCCCTCGGGCTGATCGGGGTGGTGATCTTCAGCCTGACGCTGCCCATGACCCGCATTGTCGTCCAGGAAATCCATCCTCTGCTCAACGGCCTGGGCCGCGCGCTGTTTGCGGCGATACCGGCGGCGGCACTGTTGCTCTGGCGTCGGGAGAAGTGGCCGACGCGCGCGCAGTTCAAGGCGCTGATGGTGGTTGCGCTGGGGGTGATCATCGGCTTTCCGGTGCTTTCGGCCTGGGCGATGAAAACCCTGCCCGCCTCCCACGGGGCATTGGTCAACGGGCTGCAGCCTTTGCTGGTGGCGATCTACGCGGCGTGGTTGTCCCACGAGCGACCGTCGAAAGCCTTCTGGGTCTGCGCGGCGATGGGCAGCGTTCTGGTACTGGGCTACGCGCTGATCAGCGGGGCGGGCAATCTTCAGGCGGGGGATCTGTTAATGGTTGGCGCTGTAGCCATTGGCGGCCTGGGTTATGCCGAAGGCGGTCGGCTGGCCAAGCAGATGGGCGGCTGGCAGGTGATCTGCTGGGCACTGGTGATTTCGATTCCGGTGCTGATCGTTCCGGTCGGCTACCTGGCATCGCAACATCAGGGGCCGATTTCGCCAGGCGCCTGGTGGGCATTCGGCTACGTGTCGCTGTTCTCGCAATTCATCGGTTTCTTCGCCTGGTACGCGGGGCTGGCGATGGGCGGCATTGCCCGGGTCAGCCAGATTCAACTGGTGCAGCTGTTCTTCACCATGGCGTTTTCGGCGCTGTTCTTCGGTGAACACATCGACCCGATCACCTGGATCTTCGCCGCAGGTGTCGTGGTGACCCTGGCCATCGGGCGCAAGACGGCCGTCATCGCGCCCAGGCCCGTGGTGGCAACCCGGGTTTAACCAAGCAGCCCATCCGCCTGGAGCAGCGTCTCCAGGCACTGCTCCTTGATGTTGTAGAAGGTCTTCAATTCCTGGATCTTCGCCAGCAGCTCGGCCGGATCGGCAGGGGTTGCGCGCTTGACCGCGAGAATCATCTTGTTCTTGTTGGTGTGTTCCAGAGAAATGAATTCGAACACTTTGGTCTCATAGCCACAGGCCTCCAGCAACAGGGCGCGCAGCGCGTCGGTGACCATTTCTGCCTGCTGGCCCATGTGCAGGCCGTATTGCAGCATCGGCTTGAGCAGCGTCGGGCTCTGGATCTGCAAGCGGATCTGTTTGTGGCAGCACGGCGAGCACATGATGATCGATGCCCCGGAGCGAATCCCGGTGTGAATAGCGTAATCGGTGGCGATGTCACAGGCGTGCAGCGCGATCATCACATCCAGTTCGCTCGGCGCCACCGAACGCACATCACCGCATTTGAACACCAGCCCCGGATGCTCCAGCTTCGCCGCCGCGTCGTTGCACAGGGTGACCATGTCTTCGCGCAGTTCGACGCCGGTGACGTTGCCCTCGGCCTGCAGTGTGTTGCGCAGGTAGTCGTGAATGGCGAAGGTCAGGTAGCCCTTGCCCGAGCCGAAATCCGCCACGGTCACCGGTTTGTCGAGCTTGATCGGCGAGGTCGTCAGGGCGTGGGAAAACACCTCGATGAACTTGTTGATCTGCTTCCATTTGCGCGACATCGCGGGAATCAGCTCATGCTGCCTGTTGGTGACGCCAAGGTCGGTGAGGAACGGACGGCTCAGCTCCAGATAACGTTTTTTCTCACGGTCATGCCCGGCCGAAGGCGCCTCGCGCTGCTGTTGGGAGGAGTTGCGAAACAGGGTGGTCTTGCCCTTCTTGCTGAACTCCAGCTGGATTTCATCGGTGAGAGACAGCAGGTGGGCGTTCTTGAACGACGTCGGCAAGAGGTCGGCGATCAGCGCCTGGGCTTCAGCCAGCGGGTGATTCTTGGTGATGTCGCGGGTCTGGTAGCGGTAGACGAAGGACAGGCACGGCTGGTCCTTGATCGTGGTGGGTTTGATGATGATCCGCTGCAACCCGGCTTCGCTCCCGACATGCTTGGCCAGCACCAGCTTGACGAGCGAGTTCTGGGTCAGGCAGGTGTCGAGCAGGCTCAGGAACTGAGCGCGGTGATCCTGTGCCGGAGCGGCGTTGGGTGCGGTGGCGGACATCGGGTACAGCCTCGGAAGCAGAAAATGCGAGGGCGGTATTTTAAGGCCGGGACGATCAATGTGTGCATTTTATTATGGCGCGGCCTTCCCCCCCCCCGTAGCAGTCCGGCTTGCCGGCGTGGCGACCTGAAGAACGCCCCCGCCGGCAAGCCGTGCTGCTACGAGTTCAGTACCACCAACCGGTTCGGCAGTTCATTGCGTGGCTGGGTCACGGGCACCTGGTCGGCCAGCACTTCGCCGCATGACCGAATGCAACCCAGAAAGCCTTCGAGCACTTTGCCGTCGCGCACCTGATTGGTGAAGACATCGACCATCGAGCGCCAGACCAGATCGTCAACATGCCGGGCAATCCCGTCGTCGACGATGATTTCAACGTAGCGCTCCGCCTCGCTGACAAAGATCAGCACCCCGGTTCCATTGGCGGTGGCGTGCAGGTTCTGTTCGAGGAACTGCCGCCGCGCGAGGCTCCCGGCCCGCCAGTGCCGCACCGAAGCGGGCACCAGGCGCGAGGTCACGTCCGGATGCCGGCATACGAGCGCCACCAGGATGAAGGTCGCGATCTGCGTCAACAGCAGCTCGTTGGCATTGAGCCAGCCAGGGTAGAAATTGATGAGCCCCGGCAGCAGCAACGCCACCAGGCCCGCCCAGATCAGCGGCACATAGGCGTAGTCGTCGGCACTGGCGGCCAGTACCGTGACCAGCTCCGCGTCGGTCAGCCGCTCGACCGCCTCGACAGCCTGGGCGACCTGCCGCTGTTCGTCTTCATTAAGCAATGCCATGCACAACAACCCTTTTCAATGATCGACTACCAGCCACCGGACGCACCGCCTCCGCCAAAACTGCCGCCACCGCCGCGCATGCCTCCCGAGCCCGAGCCACCGGAGCCGCCCGACCCAAAACCGCCACCGCCGCCCGAGCCGATGTAGCCACCGCCCAGCCCGCCGAACGCACGGCCCCAGCGCATGTTGATATAGATGAAGGCCACGAACAGCACCAGATACAACAGGCTCATCTTCCAGTCCGTCACATCGTCGCCACCCGACGCCCCGACCACGGGCTCGGCCAACGGATCGCCGCCCAGCACCTGCACTATCGCCTCGGCGCCCTGGGTGATACCCGTGACGAAATCGCCCTGCTTGAACGCCGGTGTGATGATCTGGTTGATGATCACCGAAGACTGGGCATCGGTGAGACGGTCCTCGAGGCCATACCCCACCTCGATGCGCACCTTGCGCTCTTCCTTGGCGACGATCAGCAGCGCGCCGTTGTCCTTGCCTTGCTGGCCGATGCCCCAGAAGCGCCCTAGTTGATAGCCGAAATCCTCGATGGTGCTGCCTTGCAGATTGGGCACAGTGACCACCACGACCTGCTCGGTGGTCAGCTCTTCATGGGCACGCAGCATCTGCGCGATGTGCTCGCGGCTCTGGTTGTCGATCATCCCGGCATTATCGACCACTTGACCGCTCAAGGCCGGGAATTTCAGCGCAGCCTCGGCCACGCTTGCGAACAGCGCCAGGCACATTGCCAGGCACAGCAACAGCGCGCGGCGGCGCATCAGAATTTCACTTGCGGGGCCTTGTCGGCATCCGCAGCAGTGGCTTCAAAGTTGGGGCGTATCGGCAAGTCGCTGTACATCACCGTATGCCAGAGCCGACCGGGAAAGGTGCGGATCTCGGTGTTGTAGCGCTCGACCGAGGCGATGAAATCGCGCCGGGCCACGGCAATGCGATTTTCCGTGCCTTCAAGTTGCGACTGCAGCGAGAGGAAGTTCTGGTTGGATTTGAGATCCGGATAACGCTCCGACACCACCATCAGGCGACTCAGCGCCCCGGTCAACTGGCCCTGGGCGTCCTGGAACTGCTTGAGCCTGGCCGGATCGTTCAGGGTGTTGGCATCGATCTGGATCGAGGTGGCCTTGGCGCGGGCCTCGATGACTGCGGTCAGGGTTTCCTGTTCCTGTTTGGCGTAGCCTTTGACGGTCTCGACCAGGTTGGGGATCAGGTCGGCACGGCGCTGGTACTGGTTCTGCACCTGGGCCCAGGCGGATTTGACCTGTTCGTCGTAGGTGGGGATGTTGTTGATGCCGCAGCCCGCCAGCAAGGTGCTCAGCAACATCAGCAGCGTCAGTGACAAATTGTAACGACTGCCCCGAATGTGCCCGTAACGCTCTATTTGCATGGTCTGTACGCTCCTTCCTGCCCTTCGATCCGTCTTCGGAGAATCACCCGTCAGACATGACTTTAGCTAAATCGGACGATCCCCGGCATAATCTTGCCCCATCGCGTCATCAGGGCTCTGGATTGCCAGGGCGCAATCAGATAAAACTCGCTGCGCTAATGATGCCCGGATGCATCAGGAGTTCAGCGGCTCACGGCCCTGGCGACAATAAAAACCAAAGGTTTCACACCAAAAACAAAGGCTGCCCGGTATTACGCGCGAGTTGCCGGCCAAGGTCCTGAGAAAATCATTCATGAATAAGCTGTGTTTATTGAGTCTTGTCGTCGGTTTGGCCAGTCAGTCCGCCTGGGCGCAGACAGCCACCACACCCGCCAGCAATCTCTCCACGCTACAGGCCAAGAATGCATTCATCTCCAATCTGATGAAGCAGATGACCCTGGACGAAAAGATCGGCCAGCTGCGCCTCATCAGCATCGGCCCGGAGATGCCCAAGCCGGAAATCGCCAAGGAAATCGCCGCCGGTCGCATCGGCGGTACGTTCAACTCCGTGGTCCTGCCCGACAACCGCGCCATGCAGGACGCCGCGGTACTGCACAGCCGCAACAAGATTCCGATGTTCTTCGCTTATGACGTGGTTCATGGCCAGCGCACGATTTTCCCGATCAGCCTGGGCCTGGCCTCGAGCTTCGACATGGACGCCATCACCCGCGCCGGCCGCGTCTCGGCGATCGAAGCGGCAGCTGACGGCGTGGACATGACCTTCGCCCCGATGGTCGACATCACCCGTGATGCCCGCTGGGGCCGCAGCTCCGAAGGCTTCGGCGAAGACACCTACCTGGTGTCGCGCATCTCCGCCACCATGACCCGTGCGTTCCAGGGCACCAGCACCCAGGCGCCGAACAGCATCATGGCCGCCGTCAAGCACTTCGCCCTGTACGGCGCCGTTGAAGGCGGTCGCGACTACAACACCGTAGACATGAGCCCGGTGCGCATGCAGCAGGACTACCTGCCGCCGTACCGCGCGGCGGTCGATGCCGGTGCCGGGGGCGTGATGGTCGCCCTCAACTCGATCAACGGCGTGCCGTCCACTGCCAACACCTGGCTGCTGCAGGATGTGTTGCGCAAGGATTGGGGCTTCAAGGGCGTCACCGTCAGCGACCACGGCGCGATCAAGGAATTGATCGACCACGGCGTGGCCAAGGACTTTCGCGAAGCCGCCAAGCTGGCCATCAAGGCTGGCGTTGACCTGAGCATGAACGACAAGGCCTACGGCGAAGAACTGCCGGCGCTGGTCAAGAGCGGCGAAGTGTCGATCAAGGAAGTCGACAACGCCGTGCGTGAAGTGCTCGGCGCGAAGTGGGAAATGGGCCTGTTCGCCAACCCGTACCTGCGCATCGGCGCCGCCGTGGATGACCCGGTCGACCGCAACGCGGAAAACCGCCTGCACCGCGCCGAAGCCCGCGAAGTGGCACGCAAGAGCATCGTCTTGCTCAAGAACGCCAACGAAACCCTGCCTCTGAAGAAGCAAGGCACCATCGCCGTGGTCGGTCCGCTGGCCAAGAGCTCGCTGGACATGCTCGGCAGCTGGTCGGCAGCGGGTCTTGCCCGTCAGACCGTCAGCGCCTACGACGGCCTGGCCAATGCCGTCGGCGACAAGGCCAAGCTGGTTTACGCGGCAGGTACAAATGTCACCGACAATCAGGAAGCCATCACCTACTTGAACAAGATGGACGACCAGATTCACATCGATGGCCGTCCTGAACAGGAGATGATCGACGAAGCGGTCAAGGTCGCTCAAGGCGCCGACGTGGTGGTTGCGGTGGTCGGTGAGTCGCGCAACATGTCCCACGAAGCCGCCAGCCGGGTCGATCTCGTGCTGCCGGGTCGCCAGCGTGACCTGATCAAGGCCCTCAAGGCCACCGGCAAGCCGCTGGTCATCGTGCTGATGAACGGCCGGCCACTGGCGCTGGGCGAGGAAAACAAGCAAGCCGATGCACTGGTCGAAAGCTGGTTCCTGGGTACCGAAGGCGGCAACGCGCTGGCTGACGTGCTGTTCGGCGACTACAACCCGTCGGGCAAACTGCCGATGACCTTCCCGCGTTCCGTGGGCCAGGTGCCTGCGTACTACAACCACCTGAACACTGGGCGTCCGTATCGCGTCAACGATTCGAACTACACCTCGAACTACTTCGAGGAGCCGACCAGCCCGCTGTTCCCGTTCGGTTACGGCCTGAGCTATACCCAGTTCAGCGTCTCGGACATCGTGCTGTCGGTCAACAAGATGACCCGCAAGGACAAGATCACAGCGACTGTTCAGGTGAAGAACACCGGCAAGGTCGCGGGTGAAACCGTGGTTCAGTTGTACCTGCGCGACGTTGCGGCGTCCCTGAGCCGTCCGGTGAAAGAGCTGAAGAACTTCCAGAAAATCATGTTGAAGCCGGGCGAAGAAAAAGCCGTGAGCTTCACCCTGACCGAAGAAGACCTGAAGTTCTACAACCCGTCGCTCAAGTACGCGGCCGAAGCGGGCGATTTCAAACTGATGATCGGCCTGGACTCGGCAGACGTGAAGGAAACTACCTTTACTCTGCAGTAAGTATCGACTTACAGGCGATACCGTCCCGTAGCAGCACGGCTTGCCGGCGGGAGCGATCTCAAGGACGCTCCCGCCGGCAAGAG
>NZ_JANHKS010000055.1 GCF_028682175.1 Pseudomonas putida
CCCCCGCCGGCAAGCCGTGCTGCTACGGGTCCGGGTTCAAAGCCCCGTTAACTCTTGAGCATGTCGTTCTCGATCCACTCGATCACCGACGTACGCTTGGGCGCCCAGCCCAGCAGTTCGCGGGCGTTCTTGCCGCGCACGCGGCTGTTCGAGCCCAGGCCATAGTTGGCCATTTCATAACCCCATTCGGCTTCCGCGTCCTTGAGCGGCCAGTCCTGCGCCTTGCCCAGGCCCATCGCGTGCGCCATGGCGTTGCTCATGTCGAGGAACGAGGCTTCGCCGCTCTCTACAAAATAGAAGGTGCCGGCGGGATTGTTCTCCAGCGCCAGTGCATACAGCTCGACCACATCATCGATGTGCACGTTGGACCAGATGTTGCCGCCGGTGCCGACATGACGCACCACGCCGCTCTTGCGAGCCTGTTTGAGCAGGCGCGGCAACTGCACGCTGTCGCGATTGACGCCCAGGCTGTGGCCGTAGATCAATGTGTTGCAGAGCACTGCCGAACGCACGCCCTGTTGCGCTGCGGCCAGCACCAGATCGTCGATGGCCACGCGAGCGGCCTTGTCCGGGGTGGCGGCAGGCAACTGGCCTTCGTAGTAGATCTTGTCGGTGCCCTTGCCGCCCGACGCATCGCCGACGATGCTCGAACCGCTGGTGTGCAGAAATGGTTTGTTGGAACCTTTGAGGCCCTCGATCAACGCCTCGACCGCGCCACGGTGGTCGCTGCTGGCGGCGTTGATGACCGCGTCGGCCTTGCGCGCCTGCTCGATCAGCAGCGCCTTGTCATCCAGGGTGCCGACGACCGCCGACATGCCCAACGCCTTGAGTTCGTCCGCCTGCTCGGCGCTGCGCACCAGGCCCGTGACGTGGTGGCCCTTGCGGGTAAGGCCGGTTGCGATGGAGCCACCAATGAAACCTGCTGCGCCGGTGATGAAGATATTCATGAGCGTGATCCCGTGTCGTGGAAAAGATGGAAACAGTATCTGCCCGACATTCCTTGCAAAAAACCACCGCCAGACCAAATGACTCTTGCGTAGAAATCACGAATCTTATGAACAACCAGCGTACCTGGAGGAGTGAGCTTGCTCGCGATTGCATTCGTTCAGACACATTGATGCTGACTGACGCACCGCCATCGCGAGCAAGCTCACTCCTACAGGGTTCAGGTCGTAATCTACCTGCGAAGATTCAACGCCACCACACTGCTCAACACCACGACCGCCCCCACGATCACCATCGGCGAGGGGATTTCACCCAACAGCACCGAAGCGATGGCAATCGCCATGGGTGGCGTAAGGTACAGGCTCATCGTGGCGCGGCTGGCCTCCATGTGCTTGAGCACATAGGCCCAGGCCAGGTAGGCCAGCGCACTGGGGAACAGCCCCAAGACACCCACCGCCACATTGACCCGCAGCGGCGCATTGACAATCTCGCCGACCAGCCCCGGCAAGTACACCAGCAGAAAAAACGTACCGGCCCAGACCGTGTAACAGACCATGGTCAGCCCGTCATAGCGATGACTGTGGCGTCTTTGCAGGGAGAAATACAGGCTCCAGGAGAACGCCGCCAAGAGGATCAACAAGGCCCGAGCATCGACATGGCCAAACCCGCGATCTCCCAGAATCACTATTCCCACGCCGACCAGCCCCCACGTCACGCAGAACCAGCGCCAGGGGTTGACCCGCTCCTTGAACACGAAATGCGCCAGCAGCGCGGTGAACAGCGGCATCGACTGGATCAGCACGCTTGACGCTCCTGCGCTCACTCCCGGCTGGCCGAAGTTGAGGGCGATGTGGTGGAGGCTGACCGCGAAAAAGCCCAACACCGCCAGCAATGGCAGATCCCGCAGGCGCGGCAAGCTGATTTTCATCGACGAGGCGATCAACGCCATGAACACCGAGGCAATCAGAAACCGCAACAGTGCCAGGTGCCCCGGATCGTAGGCGAGCAATCCGATGCGAATCCCCGCCGGCGAGTAACCCCAACAGGCGATCACGAAGACCGTCGCCAACGCGACTTTCACCCCCTGCCAGCGGACATTCAGTTCCTGACCACCGGGCGCAATCACCACCGGCTCACTCACCACGCTCATGTTCCCACTCCTGCCGAAAGACCCCTTTGGCAATGAGTATCGAAACAACTTATGCTCACCACAACCGAACAATAATGACTCAACCATTCACTTTTGGTGACGCATGGAACTGGCCCAGCTTCGCATGTTCAAGACCGTTGCCGACACCGGCAGCATTGCCCGCGCAGCCGAGTTGCTGCACTGCGTGCCGTCGAATGTCACGGCGCGGATCAAGGCGCTGGAGGCGGAGCTTGGGACCGAGCTGTTCTTCCGCCATGGGCGCGGATTGCGCATCAGCCCTGCCGGGGAAATCTTTCTGAACTACGCCGCACGAATGCTCAGCCTGGCCGAGGAAGCCAAGCGCGCGGTGCATCCTGATGCGGCGCCTTCCGGGCCGTTGCGCATCGGCGCGATCGAGTCGTCCGCCACCTCGCGGCTGCCCCGATTGCTGGCGCGTTTTCATGCGCGCTATCCCGACGTCTCCCTTGAGCTGACCACCGGCACCGGCCCGCAATTGCTCGACGCCACCCTCAACCACAAGCTCGATGGCGCGATTGTCGCCATCGACGTCAAACGCCCGCGCCTCAAGCGCACTTCCATGTACCGCGAAGACCTGGTGCTGATCGCCGCCGAATCCCTGGGGCCGATCCGCAGCGCGGCGGACCTGGCCGGCAAGTCAATCTTCATGTGGCCCGAAGGCTGCCCCTATCGCGCGGCGCTTGAGCGCTGGTTGCTGAACAACGGTCAGAGCCAGCCGATCATCAGCATTGCCAGCTACGGCACCATCGTCGGTTGCGTCAGTGCCGGCGCTGGCGTGGCGCTGGTGCCCAAGGGGGTGTTCGAGCAGTACCACAAAGGCTCGGGCTGGGTCGGTTATGAATTCGCCGAACTGACGTCTATCGACAACCTGTTCTACTGGCACGAAAACGCCGAACACCACCCGGCGCGGGAGGCGTTCGTGGAGATGCTGCGCGCAGAATTTTCCGGCGCCGCGCAACCCTTGTAGGAGCGCGCTTGCCCGCGATGACGTCGTGTCAGACACATCGATGCCATATGACACACCGCAATCGCGGGCAAGCGCGCTCCTACGCCTTCGGCAGAATCATCAAGCGGCGTAGACCGCCAGCTTCTGCGCAATGAAATCCAGAAAGCATTGAATCCGCAGCGCCAGCTGCGAGTTGCGGTAGTACACCGCGTGGATCGGCTGGCGATAGCCGCTGTTGGCCTGGGAGAGGATCACTTTGAGCCGCCCGGCGCGGATGTCTTCGTGGGTCATGAAGTGCGACAGGCAGACGATGCCCTCCCCCGCCAACGCCAGTTGGCGCAATGTCTCACCGCTGGACGCCGACACCGTGGGCTGAATGAACAGACGGTCGCCGCCAGCATGACGCAGGGGCCAGTGGTTCAGGGTTTCAGTTTGGGTGAAGCCCAACAGCGAATGCCCGTTCAGCGCCTCGACGCTCTTGGGCGTGCCGTGTTTTTTCAGGTAATCGGGGCTGGCCAGAATGTTCAGCGGGCTGGTGCCCAGCGCTCGGGCATGCAGGGTCGAATCCGCCAGCGCGCCGATGCGGATCGCCACGTCGGTGCTCTGCTCCAGCAGATCGATGATCAGATCGTTGCTGTTCAACTCTAGCTGAATGTCCGGGTAGAGCGTACGAAACTCGGCTACGTAGGGCACGATGGAATGCAACATGAAAGGCGATGCGGCATTGATCCGCAAGCGCCCGGAAGGCGTCTGCTGGCGCAGCGACATGCGTTCTTCGAGGTCTTCCATCTGGCCCAGAATCTGCCGCGCACGCTCAAGGAAGAACTTGCCCTCCTCGGTCAGGTCCATGCGCCGCGTGGTGCGGTTGATCAACGTGGTGTCGAGCTTGGCCTCCAGCCGGGACAGGGTGCGGCTGATGGCCGATGGGGTCTGCCCCATCTGCTCGGCGGCGGCCGAAATCGAGCCGCTTTCAATCACGCAGACAAACACCTGCAATTCATCGGATCGGGCTTTCACTGTTGTCCTCCGCTCAAAACAGCCTGGATATTAGCGCCGTTTAGAACACAGGCAAAAAACCTTTGCTTAAAAAGCACAAATTCGCGAGCAATTGTTGACTTAGAATTTGGCCACTTTCATCACAGGAGGCCGCTATGAGCGAGCTGCACGGTTTCATCCTACATGCCCAGACCAAGCCTGAAAAAGCGGCCGAGTTCGAAGCTTTGTTCAGCAGCTATGTGGCGGCCAGCCGTAGCGAAGACGGCTGCATCGAGTACCACATGCTGCGCGACCAGCAGGACCCGACGCTGTTTATTTTTTATGAGATCTGGCAATCGACGGCGCATCTGGACGTGCACTCTGCCCTGCCGCACATGGCGAGTTTTTTCGAGCGCCGCATGGATTACCTGGTGCGGGACTTCGATATCCGTCGCGTCGACATGATCAGCCCCTCGTCTGCCGTTCGCTGAGTCAACCGGCAATCAGCAGGTGCAGGCCGAGCATCGCCATGCCGATGAAAAACACGCGCTTGAACACCAGGGCGCTGATGCGCTGACGCAGCCATTGGCCGATCATCATGCCCAACAGCGCCGGGATCACCGCCAGCAACGAGGCACTCATCTCGGCGCTGCCCAGCGCATTGTTCCAGAACAGCCCCGCACCCAGGGCGAGGGTCGAGACGGTGAACGACAGCCCCAGTGCCTGCACCAACTGGTTGCGGTCCAGGCCCAGCCCTTGAATGTACGGCACCGCCGGGATCACGAACACGCCGGTCGCCGAGGTAATCAGCCCGGTGACCAGCCCGCATAACGGCCCCAGCCACGCCTCGGCGCGGGGTGGCACTTTCAGCGTGGGCAGGAACAACCCGCACATCGCATAGACAAATAACGCCCCGCCCAATGCCCGGCCCATGCTGTGGGCGCTGCCCATGCCCAGCAGGTACGAGCCCAGCGCCGTACCGACGACGATCATCGCCAGCAGCGGCCAGAGCCTGGCCAGACAACTGCGCAGATGGCCACCTGCCGCCAGTTGCCAGAAGTTGGTGAAGGTCGAGGGGATCAGCAACAGCGCGGCAGCCTGCGTCGGCAGCATAGCCACGCCCAAAAGCCCCATGGCGACGGTGGGCAGGCCCATGCCGATCACCCCCTTGACCGTGCCGGCCAGCAGGAAGGTGAGCAACACCAGAGCAGTCAGGCTCCAGCCGATGTTTTGATACAGCGCGAGGAAGGTATTCATGGGGGTATGGTGAGCCGGTTCTGCGCCGTTGAAAATCTGCGATATATTGAGCCAGCCTTCGGATTTTACATACCCACTACACACCCGTAGCAGCACGGCTTGCCGGCGGGGGCGGTGGGTCAGAGAGTGATGTGCTGCCTGACACGACGCTCCCGCCGGCAAGCCGTGCTGCTACGGATGCGTCCACCAACCGGAATCCGCCATGCCATTCGACCTGATCGACCTCAAGCTTTTCCTCAACGTCAGCGAAGCGGGCAATATCACGGCTGGCGCTGCATTGAGCCACCTGTCCCTGGCCTCGGCCAGTGCACGGATTCGCGGGCTGGAATCGTTCCTGGGCATCGCCCTGCTCGAACGCGGCCGGCGTGGGGTCACGCCCACCGCTGCGGGCAAGGCGCTGGCCCAGCATGCGCGGCTGATTCTGCGTCAGGTCGAGCGCATGCAGGCCGACCTCACCGATTACGCCCAGGGCTTCAAGGGCCAGATTCGCCTCCTGTGCAACACCTCGGCGCTGAGCGAATACCTGCCCGAACGGCTGGCGGGCTTTCTGGCGACCCATCCCAATATCGACATCAACCTGGAAGAGCACCCCAGCCTGCGCATCCTTCACGCTGTGCGCCATGGCACTGCCGATATCGGCATCATCTCCAACGCCGTAGACGCCAGTGACCTGCAAACACTGCCGTTCTGCGCCGACCCGCTGAGCCTCGTCATGCCAGCCGATCACCCGTTGGCGCAGCTGCAACAGGTGCGCTTCAGCCAGGCGCTGGAATACGAATTCGTCGGCTTGGGCGTGAACAGCGCCATGGCGATCTATCTGGAAGAACAGGCGCTGCACCTGGGCCGTCGCCTGAAAACCCGGGTGCGGGCCGAGAGTTTCGACGGGGTGATGCGCATGGTCATGCATGGCGCAGGGCTGGGTGTGGTGCCGCAGGCGGCGGTCGAGCGGTTCGCAGGTTCAGGGCGATTGAAGGCCCAACAGCTGAGGGAGGTATGGGCCGACCGCAAGCTGCTGCTGTGCGCGCCGGACTTTGCCCTGCTGCCCGAATACGCCAAGGCCCTGGTGCGTCATCTGGGGGCTGAAACTGCGTTAATGGACACCTCGATGTCGAGCACAGACAACTGACCCCGCCAGGACGCCCCTAAGGTACGCGAGCGCAACTTTCGCAACCTCATCTGGAGCTGTCATGAGCAACTCGATCGTCCTTCTTCGCGACACCACGCCACTGCCCGTCGTAGACGCCTGCAAATGGGAGCGCATCGGCGGCGACCCGCACACCGTCAACCTCAACGCCTACACCAGCGCCGACGGCGAGAAGATCATGGGCACCTGGATCTGCACCCCGGGCAAATGGTACGTCGAGTACGTGAAATGGGAATACTGCGACTTCCAGGAAGGCTACTGCATCATCACCCCTGAAGGGAAAGAGCCGATCCACCTGAAGGCCGGCGACAAGTTCATCATCGAACCGGGCATGAAAGGCACCTGGGAAGTGGTCGAGACCGTGCGTAAGTATTTCGTGTTTGCCTGACCAGGCAAACGCCGCGCCACCCCGTAGCAGCCCGGCCGGGCGGCGTTCCGCTTGCCGGCGGGGGCGGTGTGTCTGTGACGAATGTGCCGTCTGATACACCGCTCCCGCCGGCAAGCCGCGCTGCTACGGATCGCTATTGGCCTGGCATCATCGTTACGATTCAAAGCCCCTTTTCCACCAGTGCACTGAACGCCTCAAGCTCCCCCCTCTCCACATCCGACACCGCAATGAAGCGCATGTGATTCTGCTGCCAGGCCACGATGTTGTAGCCGCGCAGCGACCGATCCTGGCGCGGCGTGTCGGCCTCTGTGGTCGGCACGATGAACAGGTTGATCACGTGCTTCGCCCGCCCGTATGACAAGGCCGCCGCCGTCTGATGTTGCAGGTAGTCCAGCCGCCCGCCGAGCAGCGGATAGCCTTGCTCGGCGAAGTCATGTACCGGCGGCGAAAAGTCCAGCTTGCCGGTAAACCAGGGCTTGACCGTGTGCCGGTCCGACGAGGCCACGTCATTCAGATGCCCGGCCATCAGCGAGCGCACGTGGCTCGACACCGCCTCCTCCATCCACGGCTGCTCGCCGGTTGGCGTGGCGATGTACAACACCAACGCCAGCGCCAGAGCCGCCGCGGAAAACGCCGGTGCCAGCCAGCCCTTGGCCCTCGCCAGCCACGACACGCGCTGTGCCGGCGGGGGCGCAAACACACTGCGCACCAGCAGGTCCGGCGCGGCGTAGTAGGGCGCGTGGCGCTTGACGCTGTCGATCAACAGCCTGGCCTGTTCGTACTGCTGCCGACATTCGGCGCAGCCTTGCAGATGCGTGGCGATTTCGGCCGCTGCGGCGGCGTCCAGTTCATCATCCAGATAACCGTGAAGGCTGACCCGGCAAATGGCGCACGTGAGGTCATTCATGGGCATGCAACCTCAGCAGTTCGAGCCTGAGCATCGACCGCGCCCGGGCCAGGCGCGACATCACCGTACCGATGGGAATGTCCACCACCCGGGCAATGTCCTTGTAGGCCAGGCCTTCGAGTTCCTTGAGCACGATCACCTCGCGAAAAGCCGGAGCCAGCGCCTGCAAAGCCCGCTGCAGCAGGGCGGCATCTTCGGCATGCATGGCCAGCGCCTCAGGGTTCTGTGCGTGGCTGAGCGCCAGGTCGTCCTCGGCGATTTCATCCCCCAGCGCGACCCAGCGCCCACCCGCCGCTGCCTTGAGCCAGCCGTAGCTTTCATGGCGCACGATGGTCAGGAACCAGGCCTTGGGATTGCCGTCGACGAACTGATGCACGAAGCGAAACGCCCGGAACGCACTGGCCTGCACCACATCCTGCGCCGCGTTCTCGTCGCCTGTCAGCCAACGGGCGAGGTTGTAGGCGGCGTCCATGTGGGGCGCGAACAATTCCTCGAATCGCTTCATGTCGGCTCCGGTCACTGATCCCCCTATAACCGCGCCCGCCCAGGTTTTATTCCCGGAAAAGAACATATTTTTGCACCCGGAATAAAAGCTCATGGCGCGGGGTTGTAAAGGGTGTCCGCTCAATTACCGAGCCATCAACGAGGGCATCGTCATGAACCGCCACCGCACCCCATCCGAAAAACGCACCGACGGCCCGCTCGACCCCGACCGCCGAACCTTGCTCAAGTGCTCGGCCTGGGCCGGCGCGGGCGTGATCTGGGCCATGGCCGGCGGCGTGCCGCGTGCCTTCGCGCTGGACAACAACGGTCAGCCCACTGACCCTGCGGCGATGAACAGCACGTTCCAGTTCGTGCAGATCAGCGACTCGCACATCGGCTTCAACAAGGAGGCCAATCCTGAGCCGGTGAAGACCCTGCAGGAAGCCATTGGCAAGGTCGTCGCCCTGCCCAGGCCTCCCTCACTGATCCTGCACACCGGAGACATCACGCACCTGTCCAAGGCGGCGGAATTCGACACCGCCGCGCAGATTCTCAAGGGACTGCCCGCCCCCGTGCATTACGTGCCCGGCGAACACGACACGCTCGATGAAGGCGGCGGCAAGCTGTACCTGGAGCGCTACGGCAAAGGCACGAAGGGCAACGGCTGGTACAGCTTCGACGACCATGGCGTGCACTTCATCGCTCTGGTGAACGTGTTCAATTTCCAGGCCGGGCGCGAGGCCAACCTGGGTGCCGATCAACTGGCCTGGCTGGCCGACGACCTGCGGGCGGTGTCAGCCAGCACGCCGGTGGTGGTGTTCACCCATATTCCGCTGTGGACGCTGTATCAGCCCTGGGGCTGGGGCACCGAGGACGGCGACCAAGCGATTGCCATGCTGCGCAACTACGGCTCGGTCACGGTGCTCAACGGCCACATTCATCAGGTGATCCAGAAGGTCGAGGGCAACATCACCTTTCACACCGCGCGCGGCACGGCCTACCCGCAGCCCGCCCCCGGCATGGCGCCCTCCCCCGGCCCGCTCACGGTGCCCGCCGATCAGTTGCGCAATTACCTGGGCATCACCGATGTGCGCGCCACCCAGGGCGAGCATCCGTTGGCGTTGATTGATTCAACCCTGGCCTAGCCGCCCCCCCCCTCCCCCGTAGCAGCACGGCTTGCCGGCGGGAGCGGTGTGTCTATGACAAATGTGCCGTCTGATACGCCGCCCCCGCCGGCAAGCCGTGCTGCTACGGAGTGAACCTCATACTTCCATAGGGAACGCACATCATGAAAACCCTCATCCACGCCGCTTTGCTCTCGACTCTCATCATCACCCTGCCCGCCTTCGCCCAGGACGTTCGCATCAACATCAAGGACTTCATGTTCGCCCCCACGCAGTTGAATATCCCGGTCGGCAGCACGGTGACCTGGGTCAACGACGACCAGATCCCCCACACCGTCATGGAAACCCACAAGGCCTTCCACTCGGCGGCGCTGGACACCGACGACAGCTTCACTTTCCAGTTCGATAACGCCGGCACGTTCGAGTATTTCTGCGCGCTGCACCCGCAGATGATCGGCAGGATCGTGGTCGGAGGTTAAGGCCGCTTGAGCCCCTCGCACCAGCGATTCAAGGTACGCACGAACTCCACCGACGCCGCGCTCTGCCAGGCATTGCGCCTGCGCAGCAGTGCGGCGCTGCGTTGCGGCGCGCCACTATGCAGCGGGATCGCGAACACCCCGCGCGCCTGGGTGGCGGTGTCCTGGGGCAGGATCGTGGCCACCGGCATATGCCGCACGATTTCCAGAATCGCGCTGACTGAATTGGCCTGCATGTTCACCGTGGGCGCGATGCCATGCTCGCGGCAGTAATCATCGATGCTGGTGCGGGTGATGAAATCCCTGGTCAGCAGCACCAGCGGCAGGCTCGCCAGCTCCTCGCCTGTCAGCGCCGCTTCGCGCCCGAACAGCGGATGGACCTGCCCCACCATCACGCTGAGGGTTTCCACGAACAGCGGCACGCAGTCGATGTCCGGGTCGCGTACGCCGGTGAAGGCAATGGCCAGGTCGAGGCTGTCATCAGCCAGCCGCGCCTCGATCTCGTCCAGCGACAGCTCGAACACACTCAGGCGAATACCCGGATGCCGGCTGCTGAATTCGCGAATCAGCGGCCCGGCCAGGTACGCCATGAAAGTCGGCGTCATCGCCAGCCGCAGGGTGCCCCGCGAAAGGTCCTTCACGTCGTGGATCGCCCGGTTGGCTGCCTCCAGATCACGCATCACTTTGCGCGCGTACTCGATGTACGCCGCTCCGGCATCGGTGGGCCTGACCACCCGCGCAGAGCGGTCGAGCAACTCGGCACCAAGGCTTTCTTCCAGTTGCCGGATCTGCTGCGACAGGGTCGGTTGCGAGACGTGCAAAGCCTGCGCGGCGCGGCTGAAATTGCCGTGATCGGCCACCGCCAGCAGGTATTTGAGATGACGCAGCAGCATGGCTGACTCCTATAGGCATCACTTATAGAAACTATTGTAGATGGGTCTTGGACGCTATAGCCGGGCAGGATCAGTATCGATCCCACAGCACGACTCCACAGACACCAGCCAACAGGTCCTTGCCATGAAAGCGCTCATCGACGGTCTGCTCAAATTCCAGAGCGAAGCGTTTCCCAAACGCGCCGAACTGTTCAAACACCTGGCCAGCACACAAAGCCCGGCCACCCTGTTCATCACCTGCTCCGACAGCCGCGTGGTCCCGGAGCTGCTGACCCAGCAGGAGCCCGGCGAGCTGTTCGTGATCCGCAATGCGGGCAACATCGTGCCCTCCTACGGCCCTGAACCGGGCGGTGTGTCGGCCACGGTGGAATACGCGGTCGCGGTGCTCGGCGTGACCGACATCGTGATCTGCGGCCACTCCGACTGCGGCGCCATGACCGCCATCGCCCAGTGCAAATGCATGGACCACCTGCCTGCCGTGGCCAGCTGGTTGCGTCACGCCGAGTCGGCGCGCGTCATCAACAGCGCCCGCAGCCATGTGAGTGACACCGCCAAGGTGGGCTCGATGGTCCGTGAAAACGTCATCGCGCAACTGGCCAACATCCAGACTCACCCCAGCGTGCGCCTGGCCCTGGAGCAAGGCCGCCTGAACCTGCACGGCTGGGTCTACGACATCGAAACCGGCACGGTCGACGCGCTCGATGGCGCAACCCGTCGCTTCGTGCCGCTGGCCCGCCACCCCCACACCTACGCTCTACAGGCCCAACGCAACAGCGACGTCGCCTGAACCCCACACCCGTCCCCGAGGAGAATCACCATGCAACAGTCCAACGCCTATCAAGATCCAAGCCTGGCCCTGACCGCCAAGATCATCGACATCAAGTCGCAGAAGGGCCTGTCGTTCGAGCAACTGGCCGAAGGCACCGGCCTGAGCCTGACCTACGTCACCGCCGCGCTGCTGGGCCAACACCCGCTGCCCGCCAACGTCGCGCAGATCATCGGCCAGCGCCTGGAACTCAACGATGACGACGTTCGCCAACTGCAATCCATCCCGCTGCGCGGCAGCATCGGCCACGGCGTGCCGACCGACCCGACTGTCTATCGCTTCTACGAGATGATCCAGGTCTACGGCACCACCTTGAAAGCCATCGTCCACGAGCAGTTCGGCGACGGCATCATCAGCGCCATCAACTTCAAGATGGACATCAAGAAAGTCGAAGACCCGGAAGGCGGCTCCCGCGCGGTGATCACCCTGGACGGCAAGTTCCTGCCTTACAAACCGTTCTAACCCTACGGCCGCTTCGCACATCACCGTAGCAGCACGGCTTGCCGGCGGGAGCGGTGTGTCTATGACGAATGTACCGTCTGATACGCCGCCCCCGCCGGCAAGCCGTGCTGCTACGGAATCAAAAGCTGGCAGGTTTCCATTTCTGCCAAGTCCACTTGCCATTTGAACCATGTCCCCGCCCGCTGGTTTTTCCTAGGATCGGCCCTCCACGTATCCGAGGGAGAATGCTGATGTCCGATACCACCGAACGCCTGTGGGGGGCGCGGTTCAAGTCCGGCCCGGCCGAGGCCATGGCCAACCTGTCGCGCTCGCCTGCCGTGTATTTCCGCATGACGCCCTACGACGTCGCAGGCTCTCGCGCCCACGGCCATGAACTGCAACGCGCAGGCTTGTTGAGCGCCGATGAAACCGATCGCATCATCGCCTGCCTTGAATCGATCAAGGACGACTTCGCTGAGGGCAAGATTCAGCCCATCGCCGCCGACGAGGACGTGCACACCTTCATCGAGCGCCTGTTGACCGAACGCCTCGGCGCGCTGGGCGGCAAGCTGCGAGCCGGTCGCTCGCGCAACGACCAGACCGCCAACGACATGCGCCTGTTCCTGCGGGACCGGGTCCGCACCCTGACCCTGTCGATCCTCGAGCTGCAACAGGCCCTGGTCGCCCAGGCCGAACAGCACCTGCACACCATCGCCCCCGGCTTCACGCACCTGCAACAGGCTCAGCCGATTGTCTTCGCCCATCACCTGATGGCCCACGCCCAGGCGATTTCCAGGGACATCCAGCGGCTGCAGGACTGGGACCGACGCTTCAGCCTGTCGCCCTTGGGCGCGGCGGCCATGGCGGGCTCGGCCATCGCCCGCGACCTGCAAAGTTCGGCGAAAGAGCTGGGTTACGCAGGCCCCTGCGAGAACTCCATCGATGCCGTCGCCAGCCGCGATCACGTCGCCGAATTCCTGTTCTGCGCCAGCATGCTGGGCATCAACATCTCGCGCATGGCCGAGGAATTCTGCCTGTGGACGTCGCGCCAGTTCCGCTGGGTCGAGCTGGACGATGCCTATGCCACCGGCAGCTCGATCATGCCGCAGAAGAAAAACCCCGACATCGCCGAACTGGCGCGGGGCAAGTCAGGCCGTCTGATCGGTTCGCTGACGGCGATTCTGTCGGTGCTCAAGGCTCAGCCGCTGTCTTACAACCGTGATTTGAGCGAAGACAAAAACGCGGTGTTCGACGCGGTGGATACCCTGGATCTGGTGCTCCCGGCGTTCGCGGGAATGGTGCGGACCATGACCGTGCGCAAGGACGAACTGCTGCGTCAGGCGCCGTTGGGCTTCACTCTGGCCACCGAAGTTGCGGACTGGCTGGCGGTGCGCGGCGTGCCGTTCAAGGAAGCCCACGAGATTACCGGGCAACTGGTGCAGCTCTGCGAAGCGCAGGAGATAGGCCTTGAGGAATTGACCCCGCAGATGCTGGCCGACACCGATGCACGGCTGACGCCTGAAGTGCTGCAAGCCCTGACCCTGGATGCTGCCCTGGCAGCCCGCAGTGGCTGGGGTGGAACCTCGCCGGTGCGCGTGGCGGAGCAGATCGAGCGGTTCAAGGCGCAGTTGGTCGCGCAGGAGACATGGGCCAAGGACTACAACGGCCCACGTGGCTGACCTAACCACCGTCCTGTAGGAGTGAGCTTGCTCGCGATTGCGTTCTTTCATTCAGAAATCTGTATCTGACACACCGCTATCGCGAGCAAGCTCACTCCTACAGGTTTTGTGTGTGGCGGGAAGGCTCACTCCTTCTTCAAATACCCCTCAATCACCGCCGAAAAATCCTTCCCGCCATCCCCACGCAAACTCATCGCCTGATATAGCTGATGGGCGATAGCTCCGAGAATCACCGGTTGATGCGCCGCCTTCGCTGCGTCGGTGGCCAGGCCCAGATCCTTGAGCATCAGCTCGGCACCAAAACCGCCGGTGTATCCCCGCGAAGCCGGCGCGGTTTCGACGATGCCGGGCCAGGGGTTGTACATCTCCGAACTCCAGCAACGCCCGGTCGAGCTGTTGATGATCGTGGCCAGCACCGCCGTGTCGATCCCCAGCCGGTCGCCCAGGGCCATGGCCTCGGACACACCGATCATCGAAATCCCCAGCAGCATGTTGTTGCAGATCTTGGCGATCTGCCCGGTGCCCACATCGCCGCAATGCACGATGTTGCGGCCCATCTGCGCCAGGATCGGCTTGAGCACGGTGTAATGCTCCAGGCTCGCGCCAACCATGAAGGTCAGGGTGCCAGCCTGTGCGCCGCCCGTGCCACCGGACACCGGCGCATCGCCCACCACCACACCTTGCTTGGCGGCCACGGCGGCGACATCGCGGATGGTCTGCGGATCGATGGTGCTGCAATCCACCGCAGGCACGCCGGCGGAAATCCCGGCCAGCACGCCGTCTTCGTTCAGATAGACCGCCCGCACATGAGCGGCCGCCGGGAGCATGGTGATGACCAGTTCCGCGCCTTCTGCGGCGTGTTTGGGCGACTCGCTGATGCGGCTGCCCAGCTCCGACAGCTCGGCCAGCACCTGCTTGTTGAGGTCGAACAGATGCAACTGATGCCCGGCCCGGATCAGGTTGCGCGCCATCGGCGCACCCATGTTGCCCAGACCGATGAATGCGATTTTCATGGTGTTCTCCTTATCAATGTCAGATCCGAACGCCGCCCCTTGTAGGAGTGAGCTTGCTCGCGATGAGGTCCTTTCAGTCAGAACATCTTCAACTGACAGACTGCAATCGCGAGCAAGCTCACTCCTACAGGACTTACGTCGTCCGGAACTGCGGCTCAGCGCAGATTGATCGTCGTGTTCACCCCGTCATTCACGCTGTCGTCGTCGAACCAGCGGCTGGTGACGGTCTTGGTCTGAGTGTAGAACTGCACCACCTGTTTGCCGTACGGGCCCAGATCGCCGAGTTTCGAGCCCCGCGAGCCAGTAAAGCTGAAGAACGGCACCGGCACCGGAATCGGGATGTTGATGCCCACCTGGCCGATGTCGATTTCGCTCTGGAATTTGCGCGCCGCCGCGCCGCTCTGGGTGAACAGGCCGACGCCGTTGCCGAACGGGTTGGCGTTGACCAGTTCGATGGCCTGATCCAGGGTGTCGACTTCGATGACACAGAGCACCGGCCCGAAGATTTCCTGGGTGTAGATCTGCATCTGGGTGGTCACACCGGTGAACAGGGTCGGGCCGACAAAGTTGCCCTCCTCGTAACCGGGCACCTGGATCCCGCGGCCGTCCAGTTCCAGCTTCGCGCCTTCCTTCACACCGCTTTCGATCAGGTCCAGGATCCGCTGCCTGGCACGCTTTGAAATCACCGGCCCGACATCGGTGCCTGGCTCGTTCCCGGCATTGACCTTGAGCTTCTGCGCCAGTGCCTTGAGGTCAGGAATCCACTGCTTCGACGCGCCGACCAGCACCACCACCGAGGTCGCCATGCAACGCTGCCCGGCCGCACCGAAACCTGCGCCCACCAGCGCGTTGAGGGTCTGCTCGCGGTTGGCATCGGCCAGCACCACGGCGTGGTTCTTGGCACCCATCATCGATTGCACGCGCTTGCCGTGCTTGCCCGCCAGGTCATAGACGTGGGTACCGACCGCAGTCGAACCGACGAAGGAAATCGCCTTGATGTCCTTGTGGGTGCAGATCGCGTCCACCACCTCCTTGCCGCCGTGCACGACGTTGAGCACACCCGCTGGAACCCCGGCCTCGACCGCCAGTTCCACCAGCAGCATGGTCGACATCGGGTCCTGCTCGGACGGCTTGAGCACGAAGGTGTTGCCGCAGGCGATGGCCATCGGGAACATCCACAGCGGAATCATCGCCGGGAAGTTGAACGGTGTGATGCCCGCACACACGCCCAGGGGCTGGCGCAAGGTGTAGGTGTCGACGCCGCCTGCGACGTTCTCGGCGAACTCGCCCATCTGCAGGGTGCCGATGGAGCAGGCGTGCTCGACCACTTCGAGGCCGCGAAAGATGTCGCCCTCGGCGTCGGCGATGGTCTTGCCCTGTTCGGCACTGAGCACCACGGCGACGCGTTTGGAATGCTCGCGAATCAACGCCTGCAACTTGAGCATGATGCGCATGCGGGCGCCGATGGGCGTGTCGCGCCAGGTCTTGAAGGCCTTGTGCGCGGCGGCGACGGCGGCGTCCACTTCAGCGGCGGTGGCAAACGGCACCTTGGCCAGCACTTGCTGTGTCGCCGGGTTGACCACGTCCAGCCATTCGCTGGATTGCGACTCGACCCATTCGCCGTCGATCAGCAGTTTCACGCGGGCCACTGTGGTGTTGTTCTGATTCAGTGAAACGTTCATTGCAGATACTCCATTCTCGATTCGACACAGCCTCTACGGGCGTGGTTTGTGGCGCGGCGGGTCGCGCTTCATCAATGCGGTACAAACCAGCGCCACCAGCGCCATGCCCACCAGGTAAACGATCACGTAATGCGGACTGCCTCCGCCCATGGCCAGCAATTGCGTGGCGATCATCGGCGCGAAGCCGCCGCCCAGCACGCCTGCCAGTTGCACGGACACCGAGATGCCGCTGTAGCGGATTTCAGCCGGGAATTGTCGGGCGAACAGCAGGGATTCCGGCGCATACAGAATCGGAAAGACCACGCCCACCGCCAGCACCATCGCCCACCACACCAACAGCGGATCGCGGGTGCCGAGCATGGCGAAGAACGGATAGACGAAGGCGCAGAGCAGCAACAGGCCGGCGAAGTACAGGCGCTTCTGGCCGACGCGGTCGGAGATGCGGCCGCACAGCGGCATGGTCACCAGCGACAAGGCAGCCCCTGCAGTGATGGCCCCCAATACATCGGCTCGGGGGATCTGCAACTGGTTGGCCGCATAGGCCAGGGCGAAGGTCACCGACATGTAGAACCAGGCGTTCTCGGCGGTGCGTGCGCCGATGATGGTCAGGGTCTCCCGGGGGTGATCGCGGAACACCTTGAACAGCGGCACCTTGACTGCGATCTTGTCCTTTTTCAGCTTCTCGAAGTCAGGGGATTCCGGGACTTTCAGGCGAATCAGCCAGCCCACGCCGAGCAACACGACGCTGGCCAGAAACGGAATCCGCCAGCCCCAACTGAGCATGTCCTCTTCGGGCAGCTTGGCGACCATCGCCATGGCCAGCGACGCCAGCACCAACCCGGCGCCGACGCCGGTCTGCGGCAGGCTGCCATAGAAGCCTTTCTTGCCTTCGGGCGCGTGTTCGACAGCCATCAACACCGCCCCGCCCCACTCGCCGCCGACCGCCATGCCTTGCAGAAAGCGCATCGCCACCAGGATCACGGCGGCCCAGTAGCCGATCTGCTGATAGGTGGGAATCAGGCCGATGATGATGGTCGGGATACCCATGAGCATCAGGGTGAACAGCAGCATGGACTTGCGCCCGATGCGGTCGCCGAAATGGCCGAACACGATGCCGCCCAGCGGGCGTCCGAGAAAGCCCACGGCATAGGTGGCAAACGCCGCCAGCACACCGATGATCGGGTCCAGTGCCGGGAAGAAGATTTTGTTGAAGATCAGGGCGGCGGCCGTGCCGTAGAGGAAAAAGTCATACCACTCGATGGTGGTCCCGGCCATGCTTGCAGCGCCGGCCAGACGGTAGGCCTTGGTCTTGGATCTGGCAGCACTGGCGTCAGGTGCGCCAGCGTTCGCCGTTATAGCGTTCTTCATAAACTCCTCCGCTTATTTATTGTTGTGCAGGGTGTTATGGCGTGTGGGTGATGCGGTTAAGGGGCTGTGGATTACTCAATCAGACAGGTGGAGATTCCGTAGCAGCACGGCTTGCCGGCGGGGGCGGCCTCAAGATCGCTCCCGCCGGCAAGCCGTGCTGCTACGAGGTACGTTGAGCACGCAAGGCATTGGTTTGGCCTGTGCTTCGGAGTATAGATGTGCAAACTTCTAACAAGAACGCACATAAAAGCAGGTCCAACATGCAAAAAAACATCACCTCCCTGAGTGCGCTGAACTGGGATGACCTGAAGTTTTTTCTGGAAGTGGCCCGCACTCGCAAGGCCAGTTCGGCGGCCAAGCGGCTCGCGGTGGACTACACCACCGTGTCGCGGCGGATCAATTCGCTGGAGGCCTCGCTGGGCACGCTGCTGTTCGAGAAATCGCGCAACAACGGTTTCGTGCTGACCGCCGAGGGCCAGCGATTGCTGGGGTCGGCGGAATCCATCGAAAGCACGCTGCACATTGCCTGCGAACAGGTATCAGGCTCTGGCGTCGCCTTGTCGGGCCATGTACGGATGGGCTGCACCGAGGGATTCGGCAGTTTCTTCGTCACGCCTCAGTTGAGCCACTTCACCGACACCTACCCGGCGATCTCGGTGGACATCCTGCCGCTGCCGCATTTCATCAGCCTGTCCAAGCGCGAGGCCGACATCGTCATCGCCCTGGAGCGCCCGGAGCACGGGCCCTACGTGTGCTGCAAGCTATGCGACTACAACCTGCGGCTGTACGCCACCCAGGAATACCTGGAGCGCCACGCGCCGATCCAGCGCATCGAGGATTTGGCCGACCACCCGTTCATCAGCTACGTCGATGACCTGACCTTCAGCAACGAACTGCTCTACCTGAACAACCTGCTCCCCGGCGCCCACGCCCCGCTGCGCAGCACCAGCGTCATCGCCCAGTACATCGCCGCCCTGCAAGGCCGGGCACTGGCGATCCTGCCGTGCTTCCTCGCGGCGCAGGATGCGCGATTGCTGCCGGTGCTGGAATCCCAGGTGAACATCACGCGGCAGTTCTGGATGTATTGCCGCGAGGACCTGAGGAAGCTCAAGCGGATCACGTTGTTATGGGACTACATCCGCCAGACCACTGAGCAGAATCAGGCGTTTTTGTTGGGGGAATCCCGGATCATGTCGTTCGTGGATTAGTCGACGAAACCTGACTCACAACATACCTGTAGGAGTGAGCTTGCTCGCGATAGCTGTCTGCCAGATGTAGACGTTTCGATTGAAAGAAGGCAATCGCGAGCAAGCTCACTCCTACAGGGAAACTGTGCTTCCACCTCTAGATCGCACCTTGCCACCATAGTTTAGAAATCTCTGAACTATGCATTTGAGCTTTCCTATTCTTTCCGTTCATCGGGCGCACCTAAGATCGGCTCCAATAAAGGAGCCCGTCCATTCAGAGACACGGCCCGAAGATTGCCTTTTTCAGATGTGACTGCCGCTGTACCCCGTTTCGGCTCGCGCCGGGGCGAAGCTTTGCCGCAGGCATGTCAATCGCAAGACGCAATCTTTGAGGACGTTCGATGAAACTGGAAATCTTCCGCACGATGTGGGGCTACACCGCAAGCCGGGCCCAGGCACTGGACGAATTGCTGGAGGCCGGCTTCGACGGCATGGAAGCGCGCCTGCCGCTGACGCCAGTGGAGCGTGCCGAGCTTGGTGCCTTTCTGCGCGCCAACCACCTGCCCTACATCGCCACGGTATTCACCGCCTACGACGTCCTGCCCGAACAATCGGCGACCACCGCCGAGCACCTGATCGATCTTGAAAAGAAACTCGCCTGGTCCACCGAACTGGCGCCGCGCTTCGTCAACGTGCTGGCCGGCAACGACCGCTGGCAGCTGCCGCAACAGGTGGATTTCTTCGGCCAGGCGCTGGAACTGGCGCGCAAGCACGGCCAGACCGTCACCTTCGAAACCCATCGCGCCCGCTCGCTGTTCAATCCGTGGGTGACCCTGGAGCTGATCCGCCAGTTGCCGGATTTGCGCTTCACCAGCGACATCAGCCACTGGATCGTCACCTGCGAGCGCCTGCTCGATGATCCGGAAGACGACCTCAGCGCCTTCGTCGAGCGCGTGCATCACATCCAGGCCAGGGTCGGATATGACCAGGGCCCGCAAGTCCCCCACCCCGCCGGCCCCGAGCGCGCGAAAGAGCTGGCCTTCCATCAGCAGCACTGGGAGGCGATCTGGCAATCCCAGCAGGCGCGCGGCTATCAGGTCACCACTCTGACCCCCGAATTCGGCGCCGACGGCTACCTGCATCACCTGCCCTTCACCAACGTGCCGGTGGCCGACCTGTGGTCGCTGAATGTGTGGATGGGCCGCACCGAACGAGAGCACTTCAAGCGTTTCACGCATACAACAAGCCGATAAGGAGCGTTTCGCCATGCCCGACCAGTCTCAAGCAGCGGCGACGAAGGTCGCCAACTTCAGCAGCATCCCGGTGGTGGACATCGCCGGTCTGTTCAGCGCCGACATCAGCGCGCGCCAGGCCGTCGCCGATGAACTCGGCAAGGCCGCCCGCGAAGTGGGTTTTCTGTACGTCAGGAACCACGGCATCGATCCTGCGCTGATCGACGGGCTGCGCCAGGCGGCCAAGGACCTGTTTGCCCAGTCGCTGGACTACAAGATGCAGCATTACATCGGCACCTCGCGCAGCCACAAGGGCTTCGTGCCCGAGGGCGAAGAGGTGTATGCCAAGGGCAAGCCCGATCACAAGGAAGCCTTCGACATCGGTTTTGAAGTGGGCGACGAAGATCCGCTGGTGATCGCCAGGACGCCGCTGATCGGCGCCAATGAATGGCCCGACCTGCCCGGCTTCCGCCCGGCCGTCGAAGCCTACTACGCCGCCGTGTTCGCTCTGGGGCGCCGCCTGTTCGATGGCTTCGCCCTGGCGCTGGGCCTTGAGGAAGGCTACTTCGAGGCGATGGTCACGCGCCCGCCGTCCAAGCTGCGGCTGATCCATTATCCGTTCGATGGCGCTGCGCAGGACGCGCCCGGTATTGGTGCACACACCGATTACGAGTGCTTCACCATGCTGCTGGCCGACAAGCCCGGCCTTGAGGTGATGAATGATCTGGGCCAGTGGATCGACGCGCCACCGGTGGAAGGTGCGTTCGTGGTCAACATCGGCGACATGCTGGAGGTCATGACCGCTGGTACGTTCGTTGCTACGGCTCATCGGGTACGCACCGTGCGCGAGGAGCGCTACTCCTTCCCGCTGTTTTTCGCCTGCGACTTCCACACCCAGATCAAGCCGCTTCCTCAATTCGAGAAAGAAGGGACGGAGTACGAAGAGATCACCATCGGCGAGCACATGTTCGGCCAGGCCCTGCAGACCTATCAGTACCTGCGGCGCAAGGTCGAAAGCGGCGAGCTCAAGCTCTACGAAAAAGCCCGCAAGCCGTCGAGCTTCGGCCACCTGAAGAACCAGGCACAGGACGCTTCCTGATGCCCCACAAGACCTTTCAACACACCGTGCCTTACCTTCCTGACGTGGAGTCACCGACGATGCGCAACACTTTGAACACTGCTGTTCGCTTGACCGTTCTTGCCACCGCCGTGCTCGGCGCGACTGCCTTTGGTACAGCTGCCCAGGCCGCAACTACCGTGACCCCGGGCCAGTTCAAGGTCGGCATGGAGATCACCTATCCGCCGTTTGAGTCCTATGATGAGAAGAAGAACGTCGTCGGCGCCGACCCGGACCTGTCGCGCCTGCTGGCCAAGCACATGGACCTCAAGCCCGAGTTCGTCGACACCAAGTTTTCCAGCCTGATCCTGAGCCTCAACGCCGGGCACTACGACGCGATCATCTCGGGCATGTACATCACTCCCGAGCGCCAGACCCAGGCCCAGACCATCGCCTATGCCAAGACCGGCGCGGCGATCATGGTGCTCAAGGACAGCACGCTCAAGCCCAAGGTGCCGGAAGACCTCTGCGGCGTGAAAACCGGCCTGGAAAAAGGCACCACCTGGGTCGCCCAGTTCAACAAGCTGTCCACCGAATACTGCGTGCCGAACAACAAGGGGCCGATCGCGGTCAGCGAGTTCCCGTCGGCACCTGAAGTGACCCAGGCGCTGCTGTCCGGCAACGTCCAGGCCCAGGTGGAAATCGACGGCGCCGCCGGCATGATCGCCGAACGCACCAAGGGCCGCGTGGTGGTCAGCACAGAGCATTCGATCTACCAGCAGACCCTGGGCATCTACGTGAAGAAGGGCAACGACGAGCTGTACCAGGCGCTGCTCAAGGCCTTCGACGAGACCAAGAAATCCGGTGAGTACGCAGCGCTGCTGAAGAAGTACAACCTGGAAGAGCCGAGTAATTAAAGGCTGATGCTCCATCCCTGTAGGAGTGAGCTTGCTCGCGATGGCTGTGGATCAGTCAACATTGATGGGGCTGAAAGGACGCCATCGCGAGCAAGCTCACTCCTACAGGGACCGTGTTTGACGAGGGATTGCCTTTAGGGCCTGCCCGCTGAGGTGTGTATGCAATTCGAATGGTCCTACTTTTTTTCGCTGTTCTCGGTCTCGGATTTCTGGGAATCGTGCATCACCGTGATCCAGCTCAGCGCGCTGGGCTGGTTCATCGGCATGCTGCTGGGGTTCCTGCTGGCTTCGGCCAAACTCTCAAGCTCGCGCTGGATCAGCGTGCCCGCGTCCGTTTATATCTGGTTCTTCCGCAGCGTCCCGTTACTGGTGCTGGTGGTGTTCACCTACAACCTGCCACAGATGTTTCCGATCACCCGCGAAGTGCTGTCCAATCCCTTCTATTCCGGGCTGCTGGCGCTGGTCGTGACCGAGGCTGCGTACATGGCCGAGATCCATCGCGGCGGCCTGATCTCGGTCGCCCGCGGCCAGAAGGAAGCCGGCCGTGCGCTGGGCATCGGGCTGATCGGCATGCAGCGGCTGATCGTCATTCCCCAGGCCTTTCGTATTTCCCTGCCGACCCTCATCAACGAGTACATCACGGTGGTCAAGCTGACCTCGCTGGTATCGGTAATCTCCCTGACCGAATTGCTCACCGTGGGCCAGCGCCTGTACGCGCAGAACTTTCTGGTCATGGAAACCCTGTCGGCGGTGGCGGTGTATTACGTGATGATCGTGACCGTGTTCGGCTGGCTGTTTCACTGGCTCGAACAGCATCTGGAGCTGAACAACCGCAAGCCGCAAACCCTCGATGAAAGCGCCCTGACCCTGTTGCGCGCCCGCGTGCTGGGCCAGCCTGGCAAAATCCGGCAAGCCGAAGCACCCGGTGCCGCGCCCGCCCTGCAACTGGTGAACATTCATAAAAGCTACGGCCAGCATGAGGTGCTCAAGGGCATCAACCTGGACGTGAATGCCGGCCAGGTGATTTCGATCATCGGCCCGTCAGGCTCCGGCAAGACCTCGCTGATCCGCACCGTAAACAGCCTGGAAAGCATCGACAAGGGCGAGATCATCCTGTTTGGCGGCAGTTTCATTCGCGCCGGCGACAACCACAACGCGCCGCAGATCCGCCGTGGGGTACAGCGCATCGGCATGGTGTTCCAGAGCTTCAACCTGTTTCCGCACCGCACCATTCTCGACAACGTGACCCTGGCCCCGCGTTATCACGGCCGCGACAAGGCTATCAGCGAACAGCGTGCCTATGCGCTGCTCGACAAGGTCGGCCTGCTGGCCCACGCCCACAAATACCCGCATCAGCTGTCGGGCGGGCAACAACAGCGCGTGGCGATTGCCCGGGCGCTGGCGATGGACCCGCAGATCATGCTGTTCGACGAACCGACTTCGGCGCTGGACCCGGAACTGGTGGGCGATGTGTTGAAGGTCATCGGTGATTTGGCGAAGGAAGGCATGACCATGCTGATCGTCACCCATGAGATGGATTTTGCGCTGTCGATTTCCGACCGGGTGATCTTCATGGAAAACGGCGTGGTGCAGGTCGATGCCGCGCCGCAGAGCATTCTCGCTGACCAGTGCGGCGAGCGGGTGCGCAAGTTCATGGGGCTGGATAACGTGATCGCCCCGCAGGAGCCCGTGCGCAAGGAGGCGTGAGCGGCTATCGTAGCCCTACCACGCCCCAGGGGATGCCTGAAATGGACAGCTATACACCGATGAACTGCGATCTCTACGACTACCTGGAGATCGCCTGCATGCACGGTTACCGGTTGAAGGTCGAGCTGGTTGACGGCCAGACCTTCGAGGGCAAGCCGCTCACCACCCGGACAGCGCCGAGCAAAGAGGAGTTTCTGCTGTTCGCCGACGGCCTGGCCGAGGTGCGCCTGGATCAACTCGCGGCCATCACCCCGCTGGATGCCGGGGCGAGCTTCGGGCGGGTCGAGCTGGGCAATTCGTTTTGTGCCACGTGACCGGGTGTTGAGCGACACACCGCCGTCGCGGGCAAGCGCGCTCCTACAACCGACACATCACCCGTAGCAGCACGGCTTGCCGGCGGGGGCGATTTCAAGGACGCCGTCGCGGGCAAGCGCTTGACCTTGCGCCGCAAGGCTTCTTCGAACACGCCCTGTCGCGGTTCGATCAGGCTGAACCAGTGCTTGGCGCGGGTGATGCCGGTGTAGATCAACTCCTTGGTCAGCACCGGGTTCAATGCCTCGGGCAGGATCAACGCCGTGTGGGCGAATTCCGAGCCCTGGGACTTGTGCACGGTCATGGCGTACACCGTCTCGACATCATTGAGCCGGCTCGGCAGCACGAAACGCACCCCGCCACTGCCATCGTTGCGCGGGAAAGCCACGCGCAACGCTTGCCGATTCTCCTCGGGCGCACCCTCAGGCAAACGCAGGGCAATGCCGATGTCGCCGTTCATCAAGCCCAGCCCGTAGTCGTTGCGGGTCATGAGCACCGGGCGACCTTCGTACCACTGCTGGTCACTCTCGATCAGTCCGGCGGCGTACAGCGTCTGAGTAATGCGCTGGTTCAAACCCTCGACACCCCACGGCCCTTTTCGTACAGCACAAAGCAACTGGAACTCATCAAACGCACCGAGCACCGTTCGCGCCCACTCGACACAGCGTGGGTCGTCGATGGTTGTCAGGCCCTGCGGCCTCTGCGACCCCATGACGCCCAGATAATGCCGATAGCCTTGCGGCCCGTTACCGTGCCCGTCGAGCAACAGCCGCGACAATGCCCGATCGTGCTCGCCCTTGAGCGCCAGGGAAAACAGGTCCGGATACGTGCGGGTCGCCAACAGCGCACGCGCTTCCTTGTCCTGCTGCCGGTTGACCCGTTGCGCCAACTGGCCGATGCCGCTTCCCTCGCCGAAACGCCGGGAATGACGGAGCATCACCACCTGCTGCGCCAACGCATGCCGGGTCTCGTCGCCGGCTTGCAGGCCACTCTTTTCCAGGTCCTCGCCGCTGACCGATTCCAGCCACGCCCGCGTCTGGGGGCTGTACATGCCCGCCTCGGCATCACGGCACAGATCACCCAGCACCGCACCGGCTTCCACCGATGCGAGCTGGTCCTTGTCGCCGAGCAACACCATGCGCGCGTGGGGCGGCAAGGCGTCCAGCAGGTTGGCCATCATTTCCAGGTCGATCATCGACGCTTCGTCCACCACCAGCACGTCCAGCGGCAACGGGTTGCCAGCGTGGTGACGGAAATGCCGAGTGCCGGGGCGGCTGCCCAAGAGGCGGTGCACGGTGGTCACCTCACTGGGAATCTTCTCGCGCACGTTCTCGGGCACATCCAGCGACTGCACCTGATGGCTGATGGACTCGGTCAGGCGCGCAGCCGCCTTGCCGGTGGGTGCGGCCAGGCGAATCCTCAGCGGCGTGCCCTGCTCCACCGCAGGCGATTGCAGCAACGCCAGCAGGCGCACCACAGTGGTGGTCTTGCCGGTGCCGGGGCCGCCGGTGATGATGCTGAACGCACCACGGGTGGCCAGCGCGCAGGCCAGTTTCTGCCAGTCCACCAGCGCCTCGGGAGAATGATCGGCCGGCCCGAACAGCGCATCCAGGCGTTGTGCAAGATCACCGGGCGCTGGTTCAGCCTGGTTCAGGCGCAGATGCAGCGCGGCATCGATACGCCGCTCGTACATCCAGTAGCGGCGCAGGTACAGGCGCCGCTCGGACAACACCAGCGGCTTCTGCGCTGCGCTGGCGCTGTCATCCCCGGCCCTGGCCACCAGCACGCTGTCAGCCAGCGCCTGACACCAGGTCGCACCGTCCAGCGCCTTGAGCAGCGCCGAGGGCAGCAGCATGGGCGTGGACAGCAGATCACCTTCGGGCGGCAGCGACAGGGCGAAGTCCGGCTCTTTCAGGGTTTCAAAGAGATCCAGGCACACATGGCCGTGGCCCAGTTGATGACTGGTCAGGGCCGCCGCCAGCAGCACCAGGGAATCGGCGGTCGGATCGAGGTCCGCGAGAAAAGCCACGAAGGCCTTGTCCAGCGCCCGCAACCAGCCGCGCTCGACCCAGCGCTCCAGCAACAGCAGCAAGTCGTCGACACGCGCAAGCGGCGCCAGACGGGCCAGGCTCTCGGCATCAAGCGGCGTGGGCAGCAGATGGGCAAAGGTGCGGTTCATGCGAGGTCTCCTGACAGTACGGCATCTGCATTCACGGGGCGGCCCTGGAACAGCGCGTCCAGGCTCTCGATCAGTTCTCGGGGAGGCCTCGTGAACCACGCGCCCTGGCTGGCCGCACGGCTGCCACGGACGAACAGATAGACCGCGCCGCCCATGTGCAGGTCATAGTCGTAATCGGCCAGCCGCGCCTTGAGCTGGCGATGCAGGGCCAGCAGATACAGCACGTATTGCAGGTCGTAGCGGTTGTCCAGAATGGCGTTCTCCATGGCCTGGGTGGTGTAGGCATCGTCGTCGACACCCAGCCAGTTGGACTTGTAGTCGGCCACGTAATAACGCCCCTGGTGTTCGAACGTCAGGTCGATGAAGCCCTTGAACATGCCGTTGAGCGAGACGGTATCGGTCGCCGCGCGCGGTGCGCCGTTGTGGGTGTAGCGGCGCACGAGTGCGTCCATCTGCGCGACGTCGACCTTCGAGCAGGCGAACCAGAATTCCATTTCGACGCGGTACTGGTTGGGCTGGTCCAGCTCGCGCAAGGCTACCGGAACGGCGTCGCCGCCCAGGCGCAATGGCATGTTCAGCAGGTGCGAGAGCCAGTCGGTCAGGGTGTTGATCCAGCCGGTCCAGTCCCGCCGGTTGCAGCGCTGGGCGACGACCTTTTCCAGCCTTTCCTGATCGCTCGCAGCCGCAGCGAAACCTTTCTCCCCAGCCCACTCCAGCAGGCCGTGGAGGAAGGTGCCGGGGTTTGGTCCGCGCGGGAAGCGGTGGATATCGCCGCCGCTGACCAGCGTTTCCCGTGGTGCATCCGGGTCCAGGCGTTCGTCGTCGAACAGCTTCTGGGCCTGGGGGCTGTCGGGGGACTGGTCACCGCTGTCGGTGATGATGTCGCCAATGCGCAAGGCGCTGTAGGAGGCGATCCACCAGTTTTCCCGAGCGCTGCGGCGCGGCATGCGCGGCTTACTCAGCGCGACTTCGCTACGCGGCGCGCTGAAGGTAGCGTCGGTGGGTTCGGGCACGGCCTGGACACTGACGCTTGGCTGGTTTTCAGCCAGCGAGCGCAGCCATTGCCCCAGGCCAGTCGATTCGGCCAGCACCTGCCCGCCACCCAGCAGATACCCGAGCGCCGAGCGGTGCAGGGTCGAGCTGTTGGCGTTGCCGCGCTTGAGGTCGGCGACGCCCAGCCAGCAGGCGTGTTGCGCCCGGGTGAGCGCCACGTAGAGCAGGCGCAGGTCTTCGGCCAGGCGTTCGTCGTCGGCCTGCTCGATCAAAGCCTCGGTAGGCTGCAGGCTGATCTGCGCCTGGCCTTGTGCGTCGTGATAATGCAGCGGCAGGCGGCTTCCATCCACAGGCTTGTTGGAGCAAATGAACGGCAGGAACACCAGCGGGTACTCCAGGCCCTTGGATTTGTGGATGGTCACCACCTTGACCAGTTGCTCATCGCTTTCCAGGCGCAGGATCTGCTCCTCGCCCGCCTGACCGGACAGCGCCAGGTGCTCGCTCAGGTGACGAATCAGCGCCTGCTCGCCGTCCAGTTCAGCAGCAGCCTGCTGCATCAGTTCGGACAGGTGCAGCAGGTTGGTCAGCACCCGTTCGCCATCGTTGCGCTGGATCAACGCCTGGGGCAGCTTGAAGTCGTGCAGCAGGCGCCGCAGCATCGGCAGCACGCCCTGGCTGCGCCAGATCCGCCGATAGTCGCGGAACTGCATGACACGGCGCTCCCACGCCAGCTCGTCGCGGTTCAGCAGCTCAAGCTCGGCCAACGGCAGGTCCAGAGTGATGCAGGCCAGCGCCGCGCGCAACGTGCGCTCGGCGTCGGGCTCGGCGCAGGCCTTGAGCCAGGCCAGCAGGTCATGGGCTTCTTGCGCGGCAAATACCGAGTCCTTGTCGGAGAGGTAGACGCTGCGTACGCCACGAGCCGTCAGTTCGCCCCTGACTGCCTGGGCCTCCTTGCCATCGCGCACCAGAATCGCAATGTCGGCAGGCAGCAGGCCTTTGACCGGCTCCCCCTCTCTGGCAAAACCTGCGCGCCCCTGTTGGCCAGCGTTGAGCAGCCCCACGATCTGGCTGGCGCAACTGGCGGCCAGTTGCTGACGATAAAGCGTACCCGAGACTGGTTGATCGCTCTCCAGTTGCCAGACGTTCAGCGCGGCGACCACCTGGCCATCGACTTGAAACAGCTCTTTGCGGCCCTGGGAGCGCACCGCCTGAAACGGCACCGGGTTTTGATCGGGGCTGCGAAACAGAAAGGCCCCCCGGCCTACCGGGTTCTCTTCGGCCCGCACGAACACATGGTTCACGGCCTCGACCATCGAGTGGCTGGAGCGGAAGTTGGTGCCCAGGGTATGCAGGCGCCCGGTGGTTGCAGTCCGGGCGCGCAGGTAGGTGTAGATGTCTGCGCCACGGAAGGCATAGATCGCCTGCTTGGGGTCGCCGATCAGGAACAGGCCGGTGCTTTCGTCGTTGGTTTCCAGATGGTAGATGCTGTCGAAAATCCGGTACTGCACCGGGTCCGTGTCCTGGAACTCATCGATCAAGGCCACCGGGAACTGCTCGCGAATCAAGGTTGCCAGACGCTCGCCGCCCGAGCCGCGCAGGGCAGCGTCCAGCCGCAACAGCATGTCGTCGAAACCCATTTCGGCACGCCGGCGTTTTTCTTCCTCGAAACGCGCGCCGACCCAATGCGCGGCGTGTTCGAGCACGGCGGCGTCAGGCGTCGGAAGCCTGGCGAGTGCTTCCTGCAGACCGACCATGGCCTCCAGGCCCGGGTGGACCGGCGGCTCGGACTTCCATACCTCGGCAAGGCCGTGGGGAGTCAGGCGGGTGAAACCGGTGCGAATGTCGAGCTTGTCCTGATCCGGATCATTGGCCCAGGCGCTGATCTGGTCGAACCAGGAAGTGTAGTGATTGGACTTGAAGCGAGTGCCATCGACAGCCTTTGTCCGGGACGCCTCCCGACAGATCGCCAACAGCTCCGGTACCCACTCGACCCAGGGTGCCTTGAGCATGTTCAGCGCTTCACGACGGGCACCGACCGATGCTTCGATCAACTGTGCCGGCGTCTGAGTGCCCGGCGCACGTTCACTGCCGAACATCGCCCGAACCTTGGGCAGCAAGGTCGCAGGACCGATCCAGTGCTTGCGCACCCAGGCCAGGGCGTCGCCGGACATGGGATAGCAGAACTTGCGCCAGTAATCGCGCAGCACCTCGCCGAGCAAATCGCTGTGGTCGGTTTCCAGGCTCTGGGTGAACAGGCTGCCGCTGTCGAACGCGTGCTCGCGCAACATGCGCTGGCACCAACTGTGGATGGTCGAGACCGCGGCTTCGTCCATCCACTGGGCGGCGATGTCCAGCCGGCTTGCGCACCCGGCCCACGCCTGGGGTGCGAACTCGTCACGCAGGTCGGCGATCAACGCATCAGGGGCCTGGATCTCCTCGCGAAAGAATCGCGCAGCTTCAGCCAGGCGCGTACGAATGCGATCGCGCAGCTCTTTGGTCGCGGCATCGGTGAAGGTCACCACCAGAATCTGCGGCGGCAGCAACTCGCGGCCAAAGCCCGAGACTTCATTGCCATGGCCGAGCACCAGGCGCAGGTACAGCGCGGAAATGGTGAAGGTCTTGCCGGTACCGGCGCTGGCTTCAATCAGCTGGCTGCCTTTGAGCGGAAAGCGCAGGGCCAGGGGTTGTTGTGAGTCACTCATGCTCAGGCCTCCTCGCTGGACAGAGACTGCCAGGGCGCGTCGAATATCGGTTTGTACAATGCTTCGCACCAGCCGACGAACTCCTCGGTGTCGAGCAGCGCGTCGAAATCCGGGTACTGGCGGGCCAGCGCAGTGCTCTCGGCGTGCTCACCGGCCATGTTCTGCCCATCGCCGTCATAGGCTTTACGGGCGGCGCCTTCGGCCTTGATTTCATCACTCTGACCGACCCAGGCGAAGGCGGTTTTCATCGCCACAGGCAGCGGCCGGTGCATGCCCTGCTGCCAGGCCAGCAGCAGGTCGTTGAGGGTTCGTTTCGCCTGCTCGGCCTCCAGGGGCGGCAGCAGCAGCGTCTCATCGCTGGCCACCAGGGCGGTGGTGAGCGGCAGATCACAGGCGCAGGCCACCAGGTGGTTGACCCAAGGCTTGCCCAGGCGATGCCACTTGCGAGATTTCTTGCCACCGATGGCGTTCGGGATGGCCGTAACCGCCAGCAGCTCACCCTGAGCATTGCGATGAAGGCCGTCGAGCCAGCCATCCAGGGCGACCCCCTGATGCTGGTACTTCACCGACGTTGCGCTGTGCAGTCTTTCCGGCCACCGGGACAGCAGCTCGTGATAGCGCTGCACAAGCGCTGGCAGCGGCTCGATCAACTCGTCCTGCAGCAGTTCGCCGAAACCTGCCATGGGCAGCAGGCCGCTGCCTTGCAAGCGAGCGGCCTGGGCGATGAGTCGCTCCAGCGCCTGATCCGGGTCGATCAACGCGGCCTGCAACAAGCTGTCGCTCAGGCCGTAGTGCTGCAGGGCGTCGAGCACGAACGGCTCATCGTCGGCCAATGGCGCCTGGGCCACTTCAAAGAAGATCTTCAAGCGCTGGCTGAAGAAGTGTTTGACCGGGTTGCGCAGGAAATCCTGCAACTGCGCAAGGCTCAACGGCTCTTCCTGCTCATGGCGCGTCAGCGGTCCGACCTCGCTGCGTTCGTCGGCAGCTTCATGCAGCACCTGCCATTCCCGGGCGAAGCTGAAGTACTCCATGTTTTCCTGAAAGTACTTGGCGCTGAAGGGTTGCAGCGGATGTTCGAGCGTCAGGGCATGCAACAGTTGCTGGCCCGGATCGCGCTTGCTGGCGTCTTCAGGTTCCTGGGCGTCGGCGAGCTTCCAGCCGCTGGCGAGGTGGTCGCGCAACTGGCCGATCAGCACCGACGCAGGTCGCTCGGAGTTGTCGCGAATGCTGCGTCCCACCCAACTGATGTACAGCTGATCACGCGCCGAGAGCAGTGCCTCGAGCAGCAGGTAGCGGTCGTCCTCCCGACGCGAACGGTCGCCGGGGCGGTAATCGCTGCCCATCAGGTCGAAATCCAGCGGCGGTTGCGCCCGTGGGTAATCGCCATCGTTCATGCCCAGCAGGCACACGACCTTGAATGGAATGGCGCGCATCGGCATCAGGGTGCAGAAGTTCACAGACCCTGCGAGGAAACGTTGCGACAGGCGCCCCTGGTCCAGGCCTGCGAGCCAGGCTTCACGCACGACGGTGAGCGGGAGTTGCTCCAGAAGGCCGACCGTTTCGCAGGTCTCGAGCCAGTTTTCACGCAGGGTTTCCAGCTGGCTGAGCAGGTAGTCGTCATGCTCGCTGTCTGGAGTGAAGAATAACTGCATGAGCGCTTGCAGACGCGTCCCCCACTCTGCGGGTGTCGCCTCCCTGGACAGTTCGTTATGGGCCACTTGCAAGGCATCGAGCAAAGCCACCAGCGGACCGATGAGCGCCGCATCCAGCCCGCCGATTTCATCGTAGGGTTCGATGCCGTCATAGGCTGTTCCGGCACCCACGGCGTAACCCAGCAGCATCCGGCGCAGCCCGAAATGCCAGCTGTTCTGCTCCAGTGCTTCGGGCAGACCCAGGCCTTCACGCTGCCCGGCGTTGAGCCCCCAGCGCACGCCTGCACCTTCGATCCAGCGGTGCAGGGTGGGCAGGTCTCGTTCGTCGATGCCGAAACGTGCACGCAGCGCAGGGACGTCGAGCAGATCGAGAATCTCGCTCACCGGGAAGCGGCTGTCAGGGATCTTCAACAGATGCTCGACGGCGATCAGCAGCGGATCTCGACCACGCTGGCCCTGGTCGGCCAGGGTGAACGGAATAAAGCGCCGGTCTTCGCGATCCAGCTGCCCGAACACCGCGCGGATGTGCGGCGCGTAGCTGTCGATGTCCGGGACCATGACGATGACGTCACGGGGGCGAAGTTCAGGATTGGCGCTGAAACGCGCAAGCAACTGGTCGTGCAGCACTTCCACTTCGCGCTGGGCGCTGTGGGCAACGTGGAAGCGGATCGAGCGGTCTTTCCTTATATCGACGGCGGGCCACAGCTCGCGGGTTTCGCTCAAGGGGCGCAGTTCGAGGATGTCGTCCTGCAACTGATTGAGGACGGTCTGTGGATCACTTTCACTGAACAGGTCGATACGGCCGTCACGGAACACCGAACGGTAGCTGTTGGGATCGTCGTGGCTGTCGAGCAGGTTGATGTAGTCACGCCCCTGTTTGCCCCAGGCGGCCAGCAGAGGGTGCGCATGCTGATGCAGCGCGTCGGGGTTGAGAACGACGGGCATGCCAGCCTTGCGCGACTGGCGTTTGTATTCGTGGCGCAGCAGGTCCTTGTCGGCGACGATGTCGGCCCAATGGTGGCGACAGGGGTTGTGTACGCACAGCAGCACCTGACTGAATCGAGCCAGCCCGGCCAGGGCTTCAAGTGCCTGAGCGGGCAACGAAGAGATACCGAACACGATCACCCGCGCAGGCAAACCGGCTGGGGCTTCGCTCAGGGCGTTGATACTCTCCATGTAGCGCCGGTGCACCCCTGCGCGGCTCTGGGCCATGCCTTCGGCGCCTACGTCATGGAGCAAGGCTCGCCACAGTTCGGCCTGCCAGCAGTTCTCGGGTTTGAGCGGCGTGATGTCGCCGCGCACGTTCTTGAGCTGGTGCTTGCCTTGGGCCCAGTCTTCCAGCCAGTCGGCGCGATAGACCTGGTATTGGTCGAAGAGGTCGGCCAGCCGCTCGGACAATTGATAACGCTTGCGCAGATCAGTGTCGGCGGTCAGGAAGCGCTGCAACGGCTCGAAGTGGGGCTGGTCGATCAGGGTCGGCAACAGGCGCATCAGGCGCCAGGTCAGCGGGGCCTTGTCCAGCAGCGAGGTTTCCGGAATTTCGTCCTTGCCCAACACGGCGCGGTAGAGCTGCCACATGAAGCTGCCGGGCAGTTGCACGTCGATTGCTGCGGCAATGCCACAACCTCCCTGATCGTCGTCCTGGGTGTCTTCGGCCAGGGCCAGTTTGAGCCACTGGGCGATGCCGTTGCTCTGGACGAGTGCGACTTCGTTTTCCAGAGGCGTGAGTGGATAACGGCGCATCCACGACACGACAAGACTGCGCAGTTCATCCAGGCGGTTGCCATGCACCACCATGAACCCGGGATTGAGGCTGGATGTCACCGGCATAGCTGCTTCCTTGGCATTTGGAGAGGGAGAAGACTAACAGAGGGGCATGACGACCTGTAGCGGTATGGCAAGCCGTGCTGCTACAAGTGATGTGGAGTTGGGATCTTTTCCT
>NZ_JANHKS010000056.1 GCF_028682175.1 Pseudomonas putida
CTACGGGTTTGCGAGGTTCTGTGGGTTGCGCCAACCATGTAGGAGCGCGCTTGCCCGCGACGGCGTCTTCGAGATCGTCCGAGGTCGTATTTCGGGGCAAAAAAAAGGGCCCCGAAGGGCCCTTTTTCCACAGCGTTGGTGCGGTGCGATTAAACGCCCGACGCCTTGGCTGCGGCGACGTCTTTGATCGACAGCTTGATACGTCCGCGGTTGTCCACGTCCAGTACCAGGACTTCAACTTCCTGACCTTCCTTGAGGATGTCGGTCACTTTCTCGACGCGAGCATCGCTCAGCATGGAGATGTGGACCAGACCGTCCTTGCCAGGCAGGATGTTGACGAATGCGCCGAAGTCGACGATGCGCTCAACCTTACCAACGTAGATCTTGCCGATCTCGGCTTCAGCGGTGATGCCCAGAACGCGCTGACGTGCTGCTTCAGCCGCTTCCTTGGTTTCGCCGAAGATCTTGATCGAGCCGTCGTCTTCGATGTCGATCGAAGCCTTGGTTTCTTCACAGATCGCACGGATGGTCGCGCCGCCTTTACCGATGACGTCACGGATCTTGTCGGTGTCGATCTTCATCGCGATCATGGTCGGAGCGTTTTCCGACAGCTCGGTGCGCGACTGACCAATGATGTTGTTCATCTGACCGAGGATGTTCAGGCGAGCTTCCAGGGCCTGGCCCAGGGCGATCTCCATGATTTCTTCGGTGATGCCCTTGATCTTGATGTCCATCTGCAGCGCGGTAACACCGTTGGCGGTACCGGCCACTTTGAAGTCCATGTCGCCGAGGTGGTCTTCGTCACCCAGGATGTCGGTCAGGACTGCGAATTTCTCGCCTTCCTTGACCAGGCCCATGGCGATACCGGCAACCGGGGCTTTCATCGGGACGCCAGCGTCCATCAGAGCCAGCGAAGCGCCGCAGACCGAAGCCATGGAGCTCGAACCGTTGGATTCGGTGATTTCCGATACCACGCGGATGGTGTACGGGAACGCGTCAGCGGCAGGCAGCATGGCCTGGACCGAACGACGGGCCAGACGGCCGTGACCGATTTCACGACGACCGGCGCCGCCCATGCGACCACACTCGCCCACCGAGAACGGAGGGAAGTTGTAGTGCAGCATGAAGGGGTCTTTCTTCTCGCCTTCGAGGGTGTCGAGCAGCTGCGCGTCACGGGCAGTACCCAGAGTGGCAACGACCAGCGCCTGAGTTTCGCCACGGGTGAACAGTGCCGAACCGTGAGTCTTTGGCAGAACGCCGACTTCGATGTTCAGCGGACGTACGGTGCGGGTGTCGCGGCCGTCGATACGTGGCTTGCCATCAACGATGTTCTGGCGAACGGTGCGGTATTCGATTTCACCGAAAGCGGCTTTGACTTCGGAAGCCGACGGGCTGCCTTCTTCAACGGCCAGCTTGGCAACGACCTGATCCTTCAGCTCGCCCAGGCGAGCGTAACGGTCGGCCTTGACGGTGATGGTGTAGGCCTCGGAGATCGCAGCGCCGAACTCGGAGCGGATAGCGCCCAGCAGTTCGGTGGCTTCGGCCTGAGGAGCCCAGGTCCAGGTTGGCTTGGCAGCTTCGGCGGCCAGCTCTTTGACGGCCTTGATGACCGACTGGAATTCGTCGTGGGCGAACAGCACGGCGCCCAGCATCTGGTCTTCGGTCAGCTCTTTGGCTTCGGATTCAACCATCAGTACCGCTTCTTCGGTACCGGCAACGACCATGTCCAGGCTCGATGCTTTCAGTTGCTCGTAAGTCGGGTTCAGCAGGTAGCCGGTGCTTTCGTGGAAGGCAACGCGGGCAGCGCCGATCGGGCCGTCGAAAGGAATGCCGGAGATGGCCAGGGCAGCCGAGGTACCGATCATCGCAGCGATGTCCGGATCGGTTTTCTTGCTGGTGGAAACGACGGTGCAGACAACCTGCACTTCGTTCATGAAGCCTTCAGGAAACAGCGGGCGGATCGGACGGTCGATCAGACGCGAAGTCAGTGTTTCCTTCTCGGAAGGACGGCCTTCACGCTTGAAGAAGCCGCCAGGGATCTTGCCGGCAGCGTAGGTTTTTTCTTGGTAGTGAACGGACAGCGGGAAGAAGCCTTTGCCAGCGTCAGCCTGTTTGGCGCCGACCACGGTCACGAGTACGGTGACGTCGTCGTCAACGGTGACCAATACTGCACCAGAAGCCTGACGGGCGATGCGGCCTGTCTCCAGGGTTACGGTCGATTGACCGAATTGAAACTTCTTGATTACCGGGTTCACGGTTTCCTACCTTCTTTGTGGCTCTTGGGGGAACTGGTTTCTTGCGAATTCTTGGGCAACGTGGGGAATCGGCCCGACGACTGTCCAGGGGTAAAACGTGTATCCAGATAAAACTTGAGGCTGGGAGCCTGCCATGCGCCGGCGGAAACCCGCTGACGCACGACAGACAACCAACCTCTAGCGCAATCGCTGATTAGCGACGCAGACCCAGGCGAGCGATCAGAGCGCTGTAACGGCTCACGTCCTTGCCTTTCAGGTAGTCCAGCAGCTTGCGACGCTGGTTAACCATGCGGATCAGACCACGACGGGAGTGGTGGTCTTTACCGTTGGCCTTGAAGTGACCTTGCAGTTTGTTGATGTTGTGGGTCAGCAGTGCAACTTGCACTTCTGGCGAACCAGTGTCACCAACAGCTTGCTGGTAGTCAGCAACGATTTGAGCTTTTTCTTGAACGTCGAGAGCCATGAGGCAATCCTTTTATCAGGAAACTGTTTCAGGGAAACAGCTTCAACAGGCCAGGGACAAATCCCTGTATCTATAAAAGAGGAGTGACCATGCCTGTTAACAGCCACCCTCGTACCGCCGTGCCAGGACAACCCCGACCCGACGGGTTCGGTCACTCTGACCGAATCAGCCGACGCGGCGCAATACGCCCGTCTTCGCTCACTTCACCGATACCGATGAAGCGTCCTTCGTGATCCTGTACCCGTACCATGCCGAATTTCGGCGCATCCGGGACTCTTACCGGCTGCCCGTGCAACCAGTAGAACGAGCTGTGCTCGGAGAACTGCAGCAAGGGCCAGTCCTGCAAGCCGCTGTCCGATGGCATCAGGAAGCGGTCGACCGCCTCGTTCCCGCCTTCGGCATGCACCGCTTCAAGCTCTTCCAGCGTTACCGTCTGGGCAAGAGTGAAGGGGCCAGCCTGTGTGCGACGCAGTTCAGCGACATACGCACCGCAGCCCAGTTTCTCACCAATATCCTCCACCAGGGTACGAATATAGGTGCCTTTGCTGCAGTCGACGGCCAGTCGCGCAGTCTCGCCTTCGCTCGCCAATAATTCCAGGCGCGCAATAGTAACAGAACGCGCCTCGCGCTCCACCACTTCCCCTGCGCGAGCCAACTTGTACAACGGCTGGCCATCACGCTTGAGGGCCGAGTACATCGGCGGTATCTGACTGATTTGCCCACGAAAGTCGGGGAGCACAGCTTCGATATCGGCGCGACCAACGGTCACCGGACGAGTTTGTAACACTTCGCCTTCGGCGTCTGCCGTGGTGGTGGTCTTGCCCAGTTGCATCAGGGTTTCGTAACCCTTGTCCGAGTCGAGCAGGTACTGGGAGAACTTGGTCGCCTCGCCGAAGCACAGCGGCAGCACGCCGGTGGCCAGGGGGTCGAGGCTGCCGGTGTGGCCGGCCTTCTCCGCGTTGAGCAACCAGCGAACCTTCTGCAAGGCGGCGTTGGAGGTGAACCCCAGCGGTTTGTCGAGCAGGATGATGCCACTGACGTTACGGCGAATACGCTTGACCTGAGCCACGCCGTTATTCCTCCGAACCGTCTTGCCTGGCGGCAGGCTCGTGCTGGCCGTCTTCGGCGACCGCGCGCTCGATCAGCGCAGACAGGTGCGCACCACGGGCAACGCTTTCGTCATAGTGGAAATGCAACTGAGGCACGCTGCGCAGCTTCATTTCGCGGGCCAGTTGCATGCGCAGGAAACCTGCGGCGGAGTTCAGCACCTTGATCGACTGAGCGATTTCTTCGCTGCTGTCCTGACCCATGACGGTGATGAAGATCTTCGCGTGGCCCACGTCACGGCTGACGTCCACTGCGGTGATGGTGACCAGGCCCACGCGCGGGTCCTTGATCTCGCGACGGATCAGTTGCGCCAGTTCGCGCTGCATCTGATCGCCGATGCGTTGGGTACGGCTGTATTCTTTTGCCATGTCTTGTTACCTGTTACCGGACGGCGAAAGCCGTACAGTCTGAAAGCGGCAAACGCCCGGCCTGGCAGAAGCCGGACCGGGCGTTGCGTTGAGAGTCCATGGCGGCGGCGCACTTGCGTACGACTGCTGCCATGGCTCCTGAAGCTTGCGAGTTAGAGGCTGCGAGCAACCTGGACCTTCTCGAAGACTTCGATCTTGTCGCCGACCTTGACGTCGTTGTAGCTCTTGACGCCGATACCGCATTCCATGCCGTTACGCACTTCGGAAGCGTCATCCTTGAAGCGGCGCAGGGATTCCAGCTCGCCTTCGAAGATAACGATGTCTTCACGCAGTACGCGGATCGGACGGTTACGGTAAACGGTACCTTCGACAACCATGCAACCTGCGATCGCGCCGAATTTCGGCGAGCGGAACACGTCGCGGACTTCGGCGATACCCAGGATGTTCTCCCGGACGTCGCTGCCAAGCATGCCGGTGAGGGCCTTCTTGACGTCTTCGATGATGTCGTAGATGACGTTGTAGTAACGCATGTCCAGGCCTTCCTGCTCGACGATCTTGCGAGCGCCAGCATCGGCACGCACGTTGAAGCCGAACAGTACAGCGTTGGAAGCCAGCGCCAGGTTGGCGTCGCTTTCGGTGATACCACCGACGCCGCCGCCCACTACACGCACTTGTACTTCGTCGTTGCCCAGGCCATTCAAAGCGCCTTGCAGGGCTTCCAGAGAACCACGGACGTCGGATTTGAGGACGATGTTGAGCGTCTTCTTCTCTTCCTGACCCATGTTCTCGAAGATGTTTTCCAGCTTGCCGGCGTGAGCACGGGCCAGCTTGACTTCGCGGAACTTGCCTTGACGGAACAGAGCCACTTCACGGGCTTTCTTCTCGTCGGCAACCACGCTCATCTCGTCGCCAGCATCTGGCGTACCGTCCAGGCCGAGGATCTCGACCGGAATGGCTGGACCTGCTTCCTTGATCGGCTTGCCGTTCTCGTCGAGCATGGCGCGAACGCGGCCATAGTTCGAACCGACCAGGACCATGTCGCCCTGACGCAGGGTACCGTCCTGAACCAGCACGGTAGCCACCGGGCCACGGCCCTTGTCCAGGCGGGACTCGACCACGACACCACGGCCAGGAGCCGATGGAGTGGCGGTCAGTTCCAGAACCTCGGCCTGCAGCAATACGGCTTCAAGCAGTTCGTCGACACCGGTACCCATCTTCGCGGAGACCGGGACGAATGGAGTGTCGCCACCCCACTCTTCGGACGTTACGCCGTGAACCGACAGTTCGCTGCGGATACGGTCCAGGTCAGCGCCCGGCTTGTCGATCTTGTTCACTGCAACTACCAGCGGAACACCGGCAGCAACAGCGTGCTGAACGGCTTCGATGGTTTGCGGCATCACGCCGTCGTCAGCTGCAACAACCAGGATCACGATGTCGGTGGCCTTGGCACCACGGGCACGCATTGCGGTAAACGCGGCGTGACCCGGGGTGTCGAGGAACGTCACCATGCCGCGATCGGTTTCAACGTGGTAAGCACCGATGTGCTGGGTGATGCCACCGGCTTCGCCAGCAGCTACCTTGGCACGACGGATGTAGTCCAGCAGCGAGGTCTTACCGTGGTCAACGTGGCCCATTACGGTCACGACCGGCGCACGGCCAACAGCTTCGCCTTCGAACTTCAGGGACTCGGCCAGGGAATCTTCCAGGGCGGTGTCGCTGACCAGGGTCACTTTGTGGCCCAGTTCTTCGGCGACCAGCTGGGCAGTTTCCTGATCCAGTACCTGGTTGATGGTGGCTGGAGTGCCCAGCTTGAACATGAACTTGATGATCTCGGCAGCCTTGACCGACATCTGTTGAGCGAGGTCGCCCACAGTGATGGTCTCGCCGATCTTCACTTCACGAATCACAGGACCGGTAGGGTTCTGGAAGCCGTGAGCGTTGCGTTTCTTCAGCTTGGCCTTGCCACGACCGCCGCGACGGAAGCCATCGCTTTCTTCGTCGGTGGTACGTGGAGCGACGCGCACAGCCGGAGCCTTTTCCTTGACGGTGGCACGGTGCGGCGCGTTCTTGCGCTCGCCGTCGCCATTGCCGCCACCGCGACGATTGCTATCGTCGGCACGTGGCTTGTCAGGGCGACGAGGCTCGTCACGCTTGCGGGCATCGGCCGCCGGAGCAGGCGCTGCAACAGGTGCTTGCTGAGCAGGCTCGGCGACAGCGCGCGGAGCCGGTTCAGGTTCTGCAGCAGCAACCGATGCAGCCGCTTCAGGAGCAGGCGCAGGCGCAGGCTGACGGCGCGCTTCTTCTTCGGCGCGCAGACGTGCTTCTTCCTCGGCCTTCTGACGGGCGGCATTTTCTACCGCACGACGCTCGTCCTGCTCGCGTTTGCGCTCGGCTTCGATTTCTTCCGGGCTGCGCTGTACGAAAACTTTCTTCTTGCGTACTTCAACGCTGATGCTCTTGCTGCCAGCAACGCGCAATGTACTGGTGGTCTTGCGCTGCAAGGTAATCTTGCGCGGCTCTTCCACTTTAGCCTTGTGACTGCTCTTCAAGTGCGTCAACAGGGACTGCTTCTCGCTATCGCTCACACCTTCATCGGCGGCGGTGTGCGGCAGACCTGCCTCACGCATCTGCTGCAACAGGCGCTCAACCGGTGTTTTGACCTCATCGGCCAGTTGTTTCACCGTGACTTGCGTCATGCACTTCTCTCCTCAGGCCGCGCCTAATTACTCGAACCAGTGGGCTCGGGCGGCCATGATCAACTTGCCGGCACGATCATCGTCAATGCCGTCGATGTCGAGCAGATCGTCAATAGACTGCTCGGCCAGGTCTTCGCGGGTAATAACGCCGCGCACCGCCAGTTCCATCGCCAGATCCTTGTCCATACCCTCAAGCGAGAGCAGGTCTTCGGCCGGATGGGCGTCTGCCAGCTTTTCCTCTGTAGCGATGGCTTTGGTCAACAGGCGATCCTTGGCACGAGCGCGGAGCTCGTTGACGATGTCTTCGTCAAAGCCGTCGATGTTGAGCATCTCTTCCAACGGTACGTAGGCAATCTCTTCCAGGCTGGTGAAGCCTTCGTCTACCAGCACCTGAGCCAGCTCTTCGTCGACTTCCAGCTCGTCGATGAAGTTGCGCAGGATGTCACCGGTTTCCGCTTGCTGCTTGGCCTGGATGTCCGACTCAGTCATCACGTTCAGGGTCCAGCCAGTCAACTGACTTGCCAGGCGAACGTTCTGACCGCCGCGACCAATCGCCTGGGCCAGGTTGTCTGCACCTACCGCGATGTCCATGGCGTGAGCGTCTTCATCGACGATGATCGCTGCGACTTCCGCAGGCGACATGGCGTTGATGACGAACTGCGCCGGGTTGTCATCCCACAGCACGATATCCACACGTTCGCCGCCCAACTCGCCGGAGACTGCCTGGACGCGCGAACCGCGCATACCGATGCAGGCACCCTGAGGGTCGATGCGCTTGTCCTTGGAGCGAACTGCAATCTTTGCACGCGAACCAGGATCACGAGAGGCTGCCATCACCTCGATGAGACCTTCAGCAATTTCCGGAACTTCAATCCGGAACAGCTCGATCAGCATCTCAGGCGCAGTACGCGACAGGATCAGCTGAGGACCGCGGTTTTCGGTGCGGATTTCTTTGAGCAGTGCTCGAACGCGGACACCGACGCGGAAAGTCTCCCGCGAAATGATGTCTTCACGCGCCAGCAGCGCCTCGGCATTGTTACCCAGGTCCACGATGACATTGTCACGCGTCACTTTCTTAACAGTACCGGAAATGATTTCGCCCAGACGCTCACGATAAGCATCGACGACTTGAGCACGCTCGGCTTCGCGAACTTTCTGCACAATGACTTGCTTGGCAGTCTGGGCAGCGATACGACCGAACTCGATGGACTCGATCTTCTCTTCCACGACGTCGCCAACAACGGCGCCCGGATGAGTCTGGGCTACCTTGCTCGGCCAGGTTTCGATGGCAGGATCGTCAAGATCGTCTTCTTCGACGACCGTCCAGCGACGGAAAGTCTCATAGGCACCGGTGTGGCGGTTGATTTCCACACGCAGGTCAACTTCGTCTTCGAAACGCTTTTTGGTGGCCGTGGCCAAAGCAATTTCAAGCGCTTCAAAAATTACACCGGCCGGTACGCCTTTTTCATTCGATACCGACTCAACAACCAGCAGTACTTCTTTGCTCATCGTACGCCTCGCCTTTCGCAAGCCATTGGATCCGCGGGATCCGCGTCTCAGTCAAACGTGGGAATAATGTTGGCTTTGTCGATCAGATCGATCGGCAACAGGTATTCATGGGCATCCACTTGCACCACGACATCCTGCTCCTCCACCCCGCGGAGAAGGCCTTGAAAGTTGCGCCGACCCTCGAAGGGCGAACGCAGCTTTATCTTCACTTGTTCCCCGGCAAAGGCTGCAAACTGCTCGATCGTGAACAGCGGGCGTTCCATGCCAGGAGAAGAAACTTCGAGCGTATATTCGGAGCTGATCGGATCTTCTACGTCCAGAACACCGCTGATCTGACGGCTGACGATGGCACAATCGTCCACCAGCACGCCGCCCTCTTTATCGATATAAACGCGCAACATTGAGTGACGACCCTGGGCCGAAAACTCGATACCCCAGCATTCATAGCCAAGGGCCACGACCACCGGGGCCAACAAGGCCTGCAACTGTTCTAGCTTGCTCGACACCTGAACCCCCTCGTGCATGCTGTGCAATAAAAAATGGGCAAAGCGCCCATCATGAAAAACGCCGTCGAAAAACGGCGTAATAGAGTGTCCAGCTAACAAAAAGCCCCTGAAAAGGGGCTCCGCTAAAACTGGTTGCGGGGGCTGGATTTGAACCAACGACCTTCGGGTTATGAGCCCGACGAGCTACCAGACTGCTCCACCCCGCGACAAAGCTGGGGCGGAAGTATACGACCGAACCCGCTCGGGGTCAATCTGACACATCCACCTACAAGAAAGCCCGCTATTGCGGGCTCACTTGTTAATTGGTACCGAGAAGGGGACTCGAACCCCTACACCCTATGGGCACAACCACCTCAAGGTTGCGTGTCTACCAATTCCACCACCTCGGCATTAACTCTTTTTGCAGCCCCAATATATCAGCTGCGAATCCCGTGTTACTTCTGTTCTGGAGCGGCAGGAACGTCAGCTGGAGCAGCGGCTGGTTTCTGTTGCCCTTCCAGGACCGGAACATCATCTGCTGCCGGCTTTTGTTTCACTTCAAGTACCGCTGGATCTGGCAAACCTACTTGAGTCAGCTGGTGAGCTTTCTCTTTAGCAAAGTAACCTAACCCCAAGCTGGTTATGAAAAAACATGCAGCTAGTATAGCAGTAAACTTACTAAGAAAGGTAGAGGAACCTTGGCTTCCGAAGACAGTATTTGATGCACCTGCTCCGAACGACGCGCCAGCGTCCGCACCTTTACCCTGCTGCAGCAATACCAGAGCAACAACGCCCAGCGCACCCAGCAGATGAAGAACGACTACGACTGTTTCCAGCATTTTTCAGTTTCCCGCGGCGCGAATGATCGCACCGAACTCATCTGCATTCAGGGAAGCTCCACCAATGAGCCCCCCATCGATATCCGGCATGCTGAACAGCTCAGCCGCATTGGCCGCCTTCACGCTGCCGCCATATAGAAGCCGCACACCTTGCGCGACTTCAGAATTCTCTTTCGCCAACTGCGCACGAATCGCTGCGTGCACTTCCTGCGCCTGTTCCGGCGAGGCTGTCAGCCCGGTGCCAATGGCCCAGACCGGCTCGTAGGCAACTACCGCATTCACGAAAGCTTCGATGCCGAGCTCTTCGATGATGCTGTCGAGCTGTTGCCCGACAACTTCAAGCGTCTTGCCAGCTTCGCGCTCTTCGAGCGTCTCGCCGATGCAGAGCACCGGCACCAGGCCGCTTGCCTGGGCTGCCGCGAACTTGCGGTTCAGGACCCCGTTACCTTCGCCCATGATCTGGCGACGTTCCGAGTGACCTACAAGCACCAGCTTGCAACCTGCATCAGCCAGCTGAGTCGGCGACACTTCGCCAGTCAGCGCACCCTGCCCTGCTTCGTGTGCGCAGTTCTGCGCACCCACAGAGATCGGTTGCTCTTCAAGGCACTCAACAACGAAGCTGAGGTGCAGACTCGAAGGAAACACTGCAACGTCGACACCGTCGGGAATGGCCATGTTGGCCAACCCCTCGACCAGCTCAGCGACGCTGGCGCAGGTACCGTGCATCTTCCAGTTACCAGCTACCATAGGGCGACGCATGCTGTACCTCGTCGGTCAAAGTGGGCGCAGATGTTACCCAACAGTTTCAACACTGGCAAGCCGAAATCAGGCACAAACTTCAGCAACCAGTTTTGCCAGTTCATCGGCGTAGCCGGCGACCTGTGTTTCGTCCTCGCCTTCGACCATCACACGCACCAGAGGCTCTGTCCCGGACTTGCGCAACAGCACGCGGCCACGACCGCCCATGGCCGCGGTGACGCGATCACAGGCTTCCTTGACGGCCGGGTGCTGCACAGGGTCCACGCTGCCGCCTTCGAAGCGGACGTTGACCAGTACCTGCGGGCATTTCTTCAGGCCCTGACGCGACTCGGCCAGGCTTTGACCGGTACGCTTGAGCGCCAGCAATACCTGCAGCGCGGCGATGATCGCATCACCGGTGGTGGTGTGCTGGAAGCACACGACATGGCCGGAGTTCTCGCCACCGACCTGCCAGTTGCGCTCCAGCAGCTCGGCGATCACATAGCGGTCGCCGACGTTGGCGCGCACGAAAGGAATGTTCAGGTCCGCCAGCGCCAGCTCCAGCCCCAGGTTGCTCATCAGGGTGCCGACGACGCCACCCTGCAAGCGGCCGCGCTCGTGCAGATCACGGGCAATGACATAGAGCAGTTCGTCACCATCGACGATCGCGCCGGTGTGATCGACCATCAACACCCGGTCGCCGTCGCCGTCGAAGCCAATCCCAAGGTCCGCTTTCTCGGCAACCACGGCCGCCTGCAGGGCGCCCATGTGCGTCGAGCCGCAGTCATCGTTGATGTTCAGGCCATTGGGCGCAGCCGACAGCACGGTGACCTGGGCGCCCAGCTCACGGAAGACGTTCGGGGCCACTTTGTAGGTAGCGCCATGGGCGCAGTCGATCACCAGCTTGAGGCCGGCAAAGTTGGTGCTGGTCGGCACGCTGCTCTTGCAGAATTCGATGTAGCGGCCTGCGGCGTCGTTGATCCGCGAGACTTTGCCCAGGTGCTCGGACTCCACGACGGTCATCGGCGCGTCGAGCAATTCTTCGATCATCATTTCCACTTCGTCAGGGAGCTTGGTGCCCTGGCCCGAGAAGAACTTGATGCCGTTGTCGTGATGAGGGTTGTGCGATGCGCTGATGACGATCCCCGCCTGGGCGTGGAACGTGCGGGTCAGGTAGGCGATGGCAGGCGTCGGCATCGGGCCGAGCAGCATCACGTCGGCGCCAGCGGCAGACAGGCCGGCCTCAAGCGCGGATTCGAACATGTAGCCGGAAATCCGCGTGTCTTTGCCCACCAGGATCTTGCACGCACCCATCTTGCGGAAGGCCATGCCGGCCGCCCAGCCCAGCTTGAGCATGAAATCGGGAGTGATCGGGAATTGGCCTACACGACCGCGAATGCCGTCTGTTCCGAAATATTTTCTAGTACTCATGGGTGCTCCAGATTTCTTATTTTGCCGATTCAACAGCAGCAATCATGCGCACGACGTCGACGGTTTGCGCCACGTCATGCACACGTAAAATTCTCGCGCCCTTGGCCATGGCCATGCCCGCCAGGGCGAGCGCGCCGTAAAGACGCTGATCCACAGGTTTATCCAGCACCTTGCCGATCATGCTCTTGCGCGATACACCCACCAGCAAAGGCCGCCCCAGCGCGTGCAGGGCCTCCATGTGCTTGAACAGGCTCAGGTTGTGGTCCAACGTTTTGGCGAAGCCGAAGCCGGGATCGAGGATGATCTTCTCGGCCGCGATCCCCGCCGCGATGCAGGCGTCCATACGCTCACGCAGGAACGAGGCGACCTCGCCCGTCACGTCATCGTAATGAGGCGCGTCCTGCATGTCGGTCGGCTCGCCACGCATGTGCATCAGGCACACCGGAAGACCGGTGGCCACAGCCGCATCGAGGGCGCCATCACGACGCAGCGAACGCACGTCGTTGATGAGACCGGCACCCAGGCGGGCCGTTTCGCGCATCACAGCTGGCGTCGAGGTGTCCACCGAGATGACCACATCGAGTTCGCGATTGATCGCTTCGACGATGGGCGCAACACGCTCCATTTCCTCGACAGGCGATACCGCACGGGCCCCGGGCCGGGTGGACTCGCCACCGACGTCGATCAGGGTCGCCCCTGCCGCAACCATCTCCTCGGCGTGACGCAATGCAAGATCGCGCTGGGCGAAACGCCCGCCATCGGAGAACGAATCCGGAGTGATGTTGAGGATTCCCATGACGTGGGTCCGGGACAAATCAAGAACCCGGTTGCCGCAAGGCAACCGGGTCGGGTACAGCGCAGAAGTCATGTCAGGCCTTAGTGTTCAGCAGCTGGACCGCCAATCGGTGTTTCCGGACGCGGGCCGGCAGGAGCAGTCGGCGTACCGGAGTTACCGGTGCCACCGGTCCAGTCCCGCGGTTCGCGAGGCGTGCGGCCAGCCATGATGTCGTCGATCTGCTCGGCATCGATGGTTTCATACTTCATCAGCGCGTCAGCCATTGCATCCAGCTTGTCGCGGTTGTCGGTAAGAATCTGCTTCGCGGTGCCGTAGCACTGGTCGATGATGCTGCGCACTTCCAGATCGATCATCTTCGCGGTTTCACCCGAAAGACTGGAGCTCTGACCGCCGCCGCCACGTCCCAGGTAACCGCCGTCTTCGTCCTCGGAGTACATCAGCGGGCCCATTTTCTCGGACAGGCCCCACTTGGTGACCATGTTCCGGGCAATCTGGCTGGCACGCATGATGTCGTTGGACGCACCGGTGGTCACACCGTCGAAGCCCAAAGTCATCTCTTCAGCGATACGGCCGCCGTACAGCGAGCAGATCTGGCTGATCAATGCGCGCTTGGACAGGCTGTAGCGATCTTCTTCGGGCAGGAACATCGTCACGCCCAACGCACGACCACGAGGAATGATCGACACCTTGTAGACCGGATCATGCTCAGGCACGACGCGACCGACGATGGCGTGACCGGCTTCGTGGTACGCCGTGTTCTGTTTCTCTTTCTCGGACATGACCATGGATTTGCGCTCGGCGCCCATCATGATCTTGTCCTTGGCCAGTTCGAACTCCTTCATCTCGACAATGCGCTTGCCCACGCGAGCAGCGAACAGCGAGGCTTCATTGACCAGATTGGCCAGGTCCGCACCGGAGAAGCCCGGAGTACCGCGGGCGATGACGGCAGGTTGCACATCGTCACCCATTGGCACTTTGCGCATGTGCACCTTGAGGATCTGTTCGCGACCACGGATGTCCGGCAGGCCGACCACCACCTGGCGGTCGAAACGACCAGGACGCAGCAGCGCAGGGTCCAGTACGTCAGGACGGTTGGTGGCGGCAATCACGATGATGCCGTCGTTCATTTCAAAGCCGTCCATCTCGACCAGCAACTGGTTGAGGGTCTGCTCGCGCTCGTCGTGACCGCCGCCCATGCCGGCGCCACGATGGCGACCCACGGCGTCGATTTCGTCGATGAAGATGATGCAAGGTGCGTGTTTCTTGGCCTGTTCGAACATGTCACGGACACGGCTTGCACCGACACCCACGAACATTTCAACGAAGTCAGAACCGGAAATGGTGAAGAACGGCACCTTGGCCTCGCCGGCGATAGCCTTGGCAAGGAGGGTCTTACCGGTACCCGGAGGACCGACCATCAGCACGCCGCGAGGAATGCGGCCGCCCAGACGCTGGAATTTGCCCGGATCGCGCAGGAACTCGACCAGTTCGCCGACTTCTTCCTTGGCTTCGTCGCAACCTGCGACGTCGGCCAGGGTGGTCTTGACCTGATCTTCGGACAGCAGGCGCGCCTTGCTCTTGCCGAAACTCATCGGCCCGCCCTTGCCTCCGGCGCCACCTTGCATCTGGCGCATGAAGAACATGAACACGGCAATGATGACCAGGATCGGGAAGCTGGCGACCAGCAATTGGGTCCAGATGCTCTGCTGCTCTGGCTGCTTGCCTTCGACCACGACGTTGTTGTCGACCAGGTCACCGATCAGGCCGTTGTCCGGAATGTTCGGACGAATGGTCTTGAAGGTGTCGCCGTCGCTGCGCTTGCCTGTAATGACGAATCCGTCGACGGCAACTTTCTCGACCTTGCCATCCTTCACTTGCTGGATGAACTCGGAGTAGTTGAGGGTCTGCGGCTCGTTCGGGCTGGAGAAGTTGTTCATCACGGTCACCAGGACCGCAGCGATGATCAACCACAGGATCAAATTCTTTGCCATATCGTTCAATTAGCTACCCTCTGAAGCGAGCTCCACGCTGGAGCGCGCCTCGCATGATATTCACCGGCCTAACTTACTACAGATCCTACAGGTGTGGCAGGCGGCGTCTGTAACCCTTTGTGAAACATTGACTACAAGATGTTCGTTACGCTTGGTAAATAAAGCCATTTGAAAAAAGCTATTGCCCTTGCTCAAAGTCGGCCGGTGCCTCATAACCGCCCTTGAAACCGCGCCCCAGCAGGTACTGCTCGCGGGAACGGTCGCGGGACGACGTCGGCTTGCGCATCTGCACCTTGTCGAACATTTTGCGCACTTCCTTGTGGTAGACATCGAAGCCTTCACCCTGGAAGACCTTGATGAGAAAATCACCACCCGGACGCAGAACCCGACCTGCAAGGTCAAGCGCCAGCTCACAAAGGAACATGGCGCGTGGCATATCCACGGCGCTCAATCCACTCATATTGGGGGCCATATCGGAAATCACAAGGTCTACTTGCGTATTACCGATGGCCGCGAGGATCTGGCGGAACACTTCATCCTCGGTGAAATCCCCCTGAATGAAGGTCACATCAGGGATGCTGTCCATCTCAAGGATGTCGGATGCGATAAGCCGGCCTTGCCCACCAATCAGACGACTGGTCACCTGGGACCAGCCTCCGGGCGCCGCGCCGAGGTCGACCACGGTCATGCCGGGACGGATCAGCCGGTCCTTTTCCTGGATCTCAAGAAGCTTGTAGCTCGCACGCGAGCGGTAGCCGTCCTTCTGCGCCTGTTTGACGAAAGGATCGTTGAAATGTTCTCTCAGCCAGTTATGGCTGCTTTTGGAACGCTGCGCCACTGGGCACCTCGATGATAAGCGTCGTGATTAATTGGGCGGAGCCACGGGCCGTCGGGTAAAATGGCCACCAATTTTACAGAATCAGACGATAAGGGTCAGATTATGCCGCTCAATAACGAGCAGAAGAAACAGTACAAGTCCATTGGACATGATTTGAAGCCGGTCCTGATGGTTGCAGGCAACGGCCTGAGCGAAGGCGTGCTGGGCGAACTTGAACGCGCCCTGGTCGATCATGAACTCATCAAGGTCCAGATCAAGCTCGAAGATCGCGACGAGCGTCGTGCCGTGATCGAAGAGCTGTGCAAGCAGGGCCGTGCGGAACTGGTTCAGACCATCGGCAAGATGGCGCTGATCTACCGCAAGAACCCTCAGCCGAACAAGCAACTGTCCAACATTCACCGCTACAAGTAAGGGTGATTCCGGTCAGCGGCGCGACCTGCGCGCCCTGACCGAAACCGGACACGTCCGGCAAGACCTGCCAATACCGACACATCTGCCCGCGAAACAGGCCACCGCCAGGCGACCTGCACGCAGGCATCGATCAGATGTGCTTGACCTCGACGATCTCGTACTCGATCACACCGCTCGGGGTCTTGATCGCCACGACATCACCTTCTTCCTTGCCAATGATCGCCCGGGCGATCGGCGCGCCGACCGAAATCTTGCCCAGTTTGATATTGGCTTCGTCTTCACCCACGATCTGGTAGGTCACCTGCTCGTCAGTCTCGACGTTGGCCAGATCCACGGTGGTACCGAAGATCACCTTGCCGGTGTGGGCGATGGTGGTGACGTCAATCACCACCGAGTTCTGCAGACGGCCTTCGATGTCGCGGACACGCGCCTCGACCATGCCCTGCTCTTCGCGGGCAGCATGGTACTCGGCGTTTTCCTTGAGGTCGCCCAGCTCGCGGGCTTCACCGATTGCCTGACTCAAGCGCGGGCGCTCGACCTTGGACAGATGATGAAGCTCCTCTTCCAGGGCGCGAGCGCCCTGAACGGTCATCGGATATTTGGTAATGCTCATGCGTTGAGTCCTGCATGCAGATCCTGCAGGCGACGAACGGTCTTTTCCGGACCGAATTTCAGCGCCTCGCAGATGGCTTCACCAGCCGCAATGGTGGTCGTGCAGTAGATCTTGTGCTGCAGCGCATTGCGACGAATCGAGTAAGAGTCAGCGATCGACTGACGACCTTCGGTGGTGTTGATGATCAGCGACACTTCGTCGTTCTTGATCATGTCGACCACGTGCGGACGACCCTCGGTCACCTTGTTGACGCGACGGACTTTCAGGCCGGCCGCTTCAATGACGCGGGCGGTGCCGGCGGTGGCAACCACTTCGAAGCCCAGACCGATCAGGTCGCGGGCAACGCCGGCTACCAGAGGCTTGTCGTCGTCACGCACGCTGATGAACGCAGTGCCGCCGGTAGGCAGTACTTCGCTGGCGCCCATCTGTGCCTTGGCGAACGCTTCGCCGAAGGTGTCACCGACACCCATGACTTCACCGGTGGACTTCATCTCCGGGCCCAGGATCGGGTCAACGCCAGGGAACTTGGCGAACGGGAAGACCGCCTCTTTCACGCTGTAGAAGTTAGGGATGATTTCCTTGGTGAAGCCCAGTTCTTTCAGGGTCTTACCGGCCATGACGCGCGCGGCGATCATCGCCAGCGAGGTGCCGATGCACTTGGACACGAAAGGCACGGTACGCGAGGCGCGCGGGTTGACTTCGATCACGTAGATCTTGTCGCCCTGCAGGGCCAGCTGAACGTTCATCAGACCGACCACGCCCAGTTCCAGGGCCATCTTGCGCACCTGGTCACGGACGTCGTCCTGAACGTGGGCCGGCAGCGAGTACGGAGGCAGCGAGCACGCGGAGTCACCGGAGTGAACGCCCGCCTGTTCGATGTGCTGCATGATCGCGCCGATGACTACGTCAGTGCCGTCGCAGACCGCATCCACGTCCATTTCGATGGCGCAGTTGAGGAAGTGGTCCAGCAGCACCGGGCTGTCGTTGGAGACTTGCACCGCTTCACGCAGGTAGCGCTTGAGCTCGTCCAGTTCGTAGACGATCTCCATCGCGCGGCCGCCCAGTACATAGGACGGGCGCACCACCAGCGGGTAACCGATGGAACCGGCAGCGCGAATCGCTTCGTCTTCGCTGCGCACGGTGGCGTTTGGCGGCTGCAGCAGGTTCAGGCGCTGAACCATCTGCTGGAAACGCTCGCGGTCTTCGGCACGGTCGATGGCGTCAGGGCTGGTACCGATGATCGGCACGCCAGCTTCTTCCAGCGCACGGGCCAATTTCAGCGGGGTCTGGCCGCCGTACTGGACGATCACGCCCTTTGGCTTCTCGACGCGGCAGACTTCCAGCACGTCTTCCAGGGTCAGCGGCTCGAAGTACAGACGGTCGGAGGTGTCGTAGTCGGTGGACACGGTTTCCGGGTTGCAGTTGACCATGATGGTCTCGTAACCGTCTTCACGCAGCGCCAGGGCGGCGTGTACGCAGCAGTAGTCGAACTCGATACCCTGGCCGATACGGTTAGGACCGCCGCCCAAGATCATGATCTTGTCGCGAGTCGACGGATTGGCTTCGCACTCTTCCTCGTACGTGGAGTACAGGTAGGCAGTGTCGGTGGCGAATTCGGCGGCGCAGGTATCAACGCGCTTGTAGACCGGCAGCACTTCGAGCTTGTGGCGATGACGGCGCAGGTTCTTGTCGGTGATGCCCAACAGCTTGGCCAGACGCTGGTCGGAGAAGCCCTTGCGCTTGAGGCGCAGCATCAGGTCCTTGTCGATGGCCGACAGGGCCAGGGTCTTGACCTTCTCTTCGTCTTTGATGAGGTCTTCGATCTGCACCAGGAACCAGTGGTCGATGCCGGTCAGGGCGAAGATTTCATCGCAGGTCATGCCGGCGCGCATGGCATCGGCGACGTACCAGATACGCTCGGCACCCGGAACGGTCAGCTCGCGCTTGAGAATGCTGCTGGCGTCGGCGCTGGTCAGGTCCACTTTAGGGTCCAGACCGCAGACGCCCACTTCCAGGCCGCGCAGGGCTTTCTGCAGGGATTCCTGGAAGGTACGGCCGATGGCCATGACTTCACCCACGGATTTCATCTGGGTGGTCAGGCGGGCGTCGGCTTTCGGGAATTTTTCGAAGGCGAAACGCGGCAGCTTGGTCACGACGTAGTCGATCGACGGCTCGAAAGACGCCGGAGTGCGGCCGCCAGTGATGTCGTTCTGCAACTCGTCCAGGGTGTAACCGACAGCCAGCTTGGCCGCGATCTTGGCGATCGGGAAACCGGTAGCCTTGGAGGCCAGTGCCGAGGAACGCGATACGCGCGGGTTCATCTCGATCACGACCATGCGGCCGGTGTCCGGGCAGATGCCGAACTGTACGTTGGACCCGCCGGTTTCAACGCCGATCTCGCGCAGCACCGCCAGGGAGGCGTTGCGCATGATCTGGTATTCCTTGTCGGTCAGGGTCTGCGCAGGCGCGACGGTGATCGAGTCACCGGTGTGCACTCCCATCGGGTCGAAGTTCTCGATGGAGCAGACGATGATGCAGTTGTCCTTTTTGTCGCGGACAACTTCCATTTCGTATTCTTTCCAGCCGATCAGCGACTCGTCGATCAGCAGTTCCTTGGTCGGCGACAGATCCAGACCACGGGCGCAGATTTCTTCGAATTCTTCACGGTTGTAGGCGATACCGCCACCGGTGCCGCCCATGGTGAAGGACGGACGGATGATGCACGGGAAGCCAAGCTTTTCGAGGACCGCATTGGCCTCGTCCATGGTGTGGGCGATACCCGAGCGCGGGCACTCCAGGCCGATGGCCTTCATGGCCTTGTCGAAGCGCGAACGGTCTTCGGCCTTGTCGATGGTGTCAGCGTTGGCACCGATCATTTCTACGCCGAACTTCTCCAGAACGCCTTCGCGCTCCAGGTCCAGGGCGCAGTTCAGGGCGGTCTGGCCACCCATGGTCGGCAGCAGGGCGTCCGGACGCTCTTTCTCGATGATCTTGGCGACGGTCGCCCACTTGATCGGCTCGATGTAGGTAGCGTCGGCCATGGCCGGGTCGGTCATGATGGTCGCCGGGTTGGAGTTGACCAGAATGACGCGGTAACCCTCTTCGCGCAGGGCTTTACAGGCCTGGGCGCCGGAGTAGTCGAATTCACAGGCCTGGCCGATCACGATCGGGCCAGCGCCAAGAATCAGGATGCTTTTAATGTCTGTACGTTTTGGCATGGGTTGTCACTCGAATCCTGTGTCAGTCGGCTGAGCCGTCTTGAACATTCTCTGAGGTGCCGGGCGCAGTCGGACGTGGGTCCGGCGCCGCAGCACCTGCTCGCTACAGTCGCAAGTCAGCCGCTTAGCGGCGCTTGGCCATGGCTGTGATGAAGCGATCGAACAGCGGCGCGACGTCGTTCGGGCCCGGGCTCGCTTCAGGGTGACCCTGGAAGCTGAACGCGTCCTTGTCGGTGCGCTCGATACCCTGCAGGGTACCGTCGAACAGCGACTTGTGGATGGCGCGCACATTGCCCGGCAGAGTGGCTTCGTCCACCGCAAAACCGTGGTTCTGGCTGGTGATCATGACCACGCCGGTATCCAGATCCTGGACCGGGTGGTTGGCGCCGTGGTGGCCGTGGCCCATTTTGACAGTCTTGGCACCGGAGGCCAGGGCCAGCAACTGGTGGCCCAGGCAGATGCCGAACACCGGAATCTGGGTTTCAAGGACTTCCTTGATGGCCTGGATAGCGTAGTCGCACGGCTCGGGGTCGCCAGGGCCGTTGGACAGGAACACGCCGTCCGGGTTGAGCGCCAGTACTTCGCTGGCTGGCGTCTGGGCCGGCACCACGGTCACGCGGCAGCCGCGCTCGACCAGCATGCGCAGGATGTTGGTCTTGACGCCGTAGTCGTAGGCAACCACGTTGTACGGCAGGTCAGCGGCAGCGATTTCAGGATGGCTGTCGGTTTTCAGGCTCCAGACGCTGGAGCGCCACTCGTAGCTTTCCCTGGTGCTGACGACTTTCGCCAGGTCCATGCCCTTCAGGCCCGGGAAGCCGCGGGCTGCTGCGATCGCGGCCTCTTCGGAAATGTTGTCACCGGCCATGATGCAGCCGTTCTGTGCGCCTTTCTCACGCAGGATGCGGGTCAGGCGGCGGGTGTCGATGCCGGCGATGGCGACGACGTTGTTGGCTTTCAGATAGTCAGCCAGGGACATCTTGTTACGCCAGTTGCTCGCTACCAGTGGCAGGTCACGAATCACCAGGCCCGCGGACCAGACGCGATCGGATTCGGCATCTTCCGGCGTGGTGCCGGTGTTGCCGATGTGCGGGTAAGTCAGGGTGACGATTTGCTGGGCATAGGAAGGATCGGTAAGGATTTCCTGATAGCCGGTCATTGCGGTGTTGAACACCACCTCACCAACGGTCTGACCGTCGGCTCCAATGGCTTCGCCGCGAAAAATGCTGCCATCAGCAAGGGCGAGTATGGCTGGCTTAGTCAAGAAGACCTCCCGTAATAAAGCCTGAAAGGGCGATCGCAGGTTGTAAAAAAGCGGAATGACGTATAGACACGTCACCCCGCTTTTTTTCATCGAATTATCTGCGCGCTTTTAGTGGACACACTAAAGCTGTAGCTTACAGAAAAAGGGATTTTTAATCCACCGCTAAAACGCCGTTCAGGCTCAAGAATGCGACAGGACATCGCGTAGCGGTTAAAAACTGCGGGCAGGATACAGGGAAAAGCCCCTCTCCGCCCGCATTCTTGCGTTTATTGCCGGTAGTGCGCAGGGAAAAATCAGCGCAGGTCGAGGACGTCCTGCATGTCATACAGCCCCGACGCCTTGCCATCGAGCCACAGCGCGGCGCGCACTGCACCCTTGGCAAACGTCATGCGGCTAGACGCCTTGTGGGTTATTTCCAGGCGCTCGCCTTCGGCTGCGAACAGCACCGTGTGATCGCCCACCACATCACCACCGCGAACGGTCGCGAAGCCAATGGTCTCGCGCTCGCGCACGCCGGTGTTGCCTTCGCGCCCGTAGACCGCGACCTTGTTCAGGTCACGCCCCAGGGCCTTGGCGACCACCTCACCCATGCTCACGGCCGTACCCGAAGGGGCATCGACCTTGTTGCGGTGATGGGCTTCGATGATCTCGATGTCCGCATCCTCGCCCATCACCCGCGCCGCCAGATCCAGCAGCTTGAACGACAGGTTCACGCCGACGCTGAAGTTGGAGGCGAAGACGATCGGAATGTCCTTGCTCGCCTCTTCCAGCAGATGCTTCTGCTCGGGGTTCAGGCCCGTGGTGCCGATGACCATGGCCTTGCCTGCCTTGCGGCAGAACGCCAGGTTTTTCAGCATCACGTCCGGCAGGGTGAAGTCGATCAGCACGTCGAACTCGTCGATCACCTGTTCCAGGTTGCCGGTCAACTGCACACCGATACGCCCCAGGGAAGCCAGTTCGCCGGCATCGGCACCAATCATGGTGCTGCCGGGACGAACGATCGCCGCCGTCAGCCCCGTCAGTGGCGCACGTTCCTGAACGGCCTCCACCAGGTTCTTGCCCATCCGCCCGGCGGCGCCCATCACAGCAATACGTCGCATGCCCTGCTCCTTAGAGGTCGCCGAAGAAACGCTTCACGCCTTCGAACCAGCCACTGGCCTTGGGCGAATGCGAGCTGTCACCTTCCAGGGACGAACGCAGCTCTTCGAGCAGTTCGCGCTGACGACGGCTCAGGTTGACCGGCGTTTCGACCGCCACACGGCACATCAGGTCGCCCGCACCGCCGCCACGCACAGGGGCAACGCCCTTGCCACGCAGACGGAACTGCTTGCCGGTCTGGGTACCCTCAGGGATTTTCAGTTTGACGCGGCCGTCCAGGGTCGGCACTTCCAGCTCGCCACCCAACGCTGCATCGGTGAAGCTGATCGGCACTTCGCAGTACAGGTGCTTGCCGTCGCGCTGGAAAATATCGTGCTCGCGCACGTTGATCACGACGTACAGGTCGCCCGTCGGGCCACCCTGAACACCCGCCTCGCCTTCGCCCGACAGGCGAATGCGGTCGCCGGTATCGACACCCGGCGGCACCTTGACCGACAGCGTCTTGTACTCTTCGACACGGCCTTCGCCATGGCAGGAATCGCAAGGGTCGGAGATGATCTTGCCGTTGCCGTGGCAACGTGGACAGGTCTGCTGGACAGAGAAGAAACCCTGCTGCATGCGCACCTGGCCAATACCGCCACAGGTCGGGCAGGTAACGGGCGAGGAGCCTTTCTTGGCGCCGCTGCCATCGCACGGTTTGCAGTTGACCAGCGTCGGCACGCGGATGCTGACGGTCGTGCCGCGCACGGCTTCTTCCAGGTTCAGCTCCAGGGTGTAACGCAGGTCGCTGCCGCGCTGGGCGCCGCCACGACCGCCGCCGGCACGGCCGCCGCCGAAGAAGTCACTGAAGACATCGCCGAAGATATCGGAGAAGTTGGCACCACCGCCGAAACCTCCACCGCCGCCCATGCCCTGATCCATGGCGGCATGGCCATACTGATCGTAGGCCGCACGCTTGCTGGCGTCGGACAGCACTTCATAGGCTTCGTTGGCTTCCTTGAACGCATCTTCCGAGGCTTTGTCGCCCGGGTTGCGGTCAGGGTGGTATTTCATCGCGAGACGACGGTACGCCTTTTTCAGGTCCGCCTCGCTGGAGCCGCGTTCGACCCCCAACACTTCGTAATAGTCACGCTTTGACATAAGTTTTCTGCACTCTTGAGGACGTCCGACATAACCCTCCTGAGTTTGCCGAACTCGTTGAGCCCCTTTCAGGCCCGGACCCAACTCACGTCAATTCAACGATCCTGGTCTTGGTTCAACGGCCTTCAACGACCGAGAAAAGCGGCAGAACAAGCCGGGTTGCAGGAGCTTCCGGCTTTGCCACGGGCCTTGCGAACGGGTTCGCAAAACCTTGAAAAAATTCGCGTATTCCAGACACGCCAACGCGGGAGCAAGCTCCCGCGCGGCGACATCCTACCAGCGACCACCAAAAAGTGTTCAACCGGCGATCAAGTGAGCTCGCGCTTACTTGTGATCTTTCACTTCTTCGAACTCGGCATCGACTACGTCGTCAGCCTTGTGCTCTTCCTGGGCGGCCTGAGCACCGGCTTCAGGCTTTTCGGCCTGCTCGGCGTACATCTTCTGAGCAACCGGAGCGGAGACTTTCGACAGCTCTTCGACTTTCGCGTCGATGGCAGCCTTGTCGTCGCCTTTGACAGCGGCTTCCAGGGCAACCACGGCAGCTTCGATCGCGGTCTTCTCTTCGGCGGTGACCTTGTCACCTGCGTCAGCGACCATCTTGCGAGTCGAGTGAACCAGTGCGTCGCCCTGGTTACGGGCAGCGGCCAGTTCTTCGAACTTGCGGTCTTCGTCCGAGTTCGCTTCAGCATCGCGAATCATCTGCTGGATTTCTTCGTCCGACAGACCGGAGTTGGCCTTGATCACGATCGACTGAGTCTTGCCGGTGGCCTTGTCTTTCGCGCCGACGTGCAGGATGCCGTTGGCGTCGATGTCGAAGGTCACTTCGATCTGAGGCACGCCACGTGGTGCTGGTGGAATCTCGGCCAGGTCGAACTTGCCCAGGGACTTGTTCGAGGAAGCCTGCTTGCGCTCACCTTGCAGCACGTGAATGGTCACGGCGCTCTGGTTGTCGTCGGCAGTCGAGAACACTTGCGATTTCTTGGTAGGAATCGTGGTGTTCTTCTCGATCAGCGCGGTCATCACGCCACCCATGGTTTCGATACCCAGGGTCAGCGGGCTGACGTCCAGCAGCAGAACGTCCTTGACGTCACCGGCCAGTACCGCACCTTGAATCGCAGCACCCATGGCAACGGCTTCGTCAGGGTTGACGTCCTTGCGAGCTTCCTTACCGAAGAACTCGGTCACTTTCTGCTGAACCAGCGGCATACGGGTCTGACCGCCGACCAGGATCACGTCGTTGATCGAACCGACGTCGATGCCCGAGTCTTTCAGCGCGATGCGGCAAGGCTCGATGGTGCGCTGAACCAGGTCTTCAACCAGCGATTCCAGCTTGGCGCGGGAGATCTTCACGTTCAGGTGCTTCGGACCGGTTGCGTCTGCGGTGATGTACGGCAGGTTGACGTCGGTCTGCAGGCTGGAAGACAGCTCGATCTTGGCTTTCTCAGCGGCTTCTTTCAGGCGCTGCATGGCCAGCGGGTCACCTTTGAGGTTCATGCCGCTTTCTTTCTTGAATTCGTCAACGAGGTAGTCGATCAGACGAATGTCGAAGTCCTCGCCACCCAGGAAGGTGTCGCCGTTGGTGGCCAGTACTTCGAACTGGTGCTCACCGTCGACTTCAGCGATTTCGATGACCGAAACGTCGAAAGTACCGCCACCCAGGTCATAAACGATGACAGTGTGGTCGCCCTTCGCCTTGTCCATACCGTAGGCCAGAGCGGCTGCGGTTGGTTCGTTGATGATGCGTTTCACGTCCAGGCCAGCGATACGGCCGGCGTCTTTGGTCGCCTGGCGCTGGCTGTCGTTGAAGTAGGCCGGAACGGTGATGACCGCTTCGGTGACGGACTCACCGAGGTAGTCTTCGGCGGTCTTCTTCATCTTCTTCAGGATTTCAGCGGAAATCTGAGGAGGCGACATCTTCTTGTCGTTGACCGAAACCCAGGCGTCGCCGTTGTCGGCCTTGGCGATGGTGTAAGGCACCATCTTGATGTCTTTCTGCACGACTTCTTCGTCGAACTTGCGACCGATCAGACGCTTTACCGCGTACAGGGTGTTGTGCGGGTTGGTGACCGCCTGGCGCTTGGCCGACTGGCCTACCAGGGTTTCGCCGTCGTTGGCGTAAGCGATGATCGAAGGCGTGGTACGTGCGCCTTCAGCGTTTTCGATGACCTTCGCAACACCGTTTTCCAGAACCGAGACGCAGGAGTTGGTGGTCCCCAGGTCGATACCGATAATCTTGCCCATGTTTGACTCTCCCGAAACTTTGAATTTGGTTGCCGCAACTGCGTTTACAAATTGCGGTAATTCTTTAAACCATGGCCCTTAGATGGGGCCCGTTCAGCTGATTTCAAGCCTGCTCGTCAATTGACGGTGCAACAGGCGACGGTGCCTTGCTGACCACGACCATGGCCGGGCGCAGCAGACGACCGTTGAGCTGATAACCCTTCTGGAACACCTTGAGCACACTGTTGGGCTCGACCTCGGCGCTTTCCTGCATGGCCATCGCCTGGTGGTGCTCGGCGTTGAACGGCTGGCCGTGCGGGTCGATGGCTTCCAACTGGTAGCGCTTGAGGGTGTCGCCGAACATTTTCAGGGTCAGCTCGATGCCTTCACGCATCGGGCGGATGCTCTCGTCGTCCGGGTTGGACAGGTCCAGGCCACGCTCCAGGCTGTCGACGATCGGCAGCAGGTCGCTCGCGAACTTCTCCAGTGCGAATTTGTGGGCCTTCTCGACGTCCTGCTCGGCGCGGCGGCGGACGTTCTGCAGATCCGCAGCGACACGCAGGGACTGGTCCTTCGCTGCGGCCAGTTGCTCTTCGAGCACTTGTACGCGGGTTGCCAAATCTTCTCCGGACGCCGCGTCTGCAGCCTGATCCTGAGCCTGCGTATCCGGGTTCTGTTCGTCAGCCATTGTTCTCTCCTCCAAATTACGTCCGTGAGCTCAACTCACGCTTCTGCCCGGCTATATGGGGCCTTAATTTTCGGCTTCAAGGGCATTCGATGCAGGATCAGGCGAAAGACCCTACAAATTTTCCGACATGGCGTTTATCCAGTCGCTGCCGGCGATTGATGATTGGTGGTGCTAAAAACATCCCTCCAACCTGCCAAATCGAGCTAAGCGCGGGCATTGTCAGCCCGAAGCAAAACACTGTATAAATAACCAGACAATTTCTTGGGAGCCGCCCCTATGCTGGTGCACCTGTCCATCCACAACTACGCCATCGTTGAACACCTCGATCTGGAACTGGATCGCGGCATGAGCGTGATCACCGGGGAAACCGGGGCCGGCAAGTCGATCATGCTCGACGCGCTGGGCCTGACCCTGGGCGATCGCGCCGACAGCGGCGTGGTCAGGCCGGGCGCCGACAAGGCCGACATCCTCGCCACCTTCGACGTCTCCGACATCCCGGAAGCGCAGGCGTGGCTCTCCGAGCGCGATCTGGAAACCGACGGGCCGTGCATCCTGCGCCGGGTCATCACCGCCGAAGGCCGCTCCCGCGCCTATATAAATGGCACGCCGTGCCCGCAGGGTGACCTGAAAGCGCTGGGCGAGCTGTTGATCGACATCCACAGCCAGCACGAGCACCAGTCGCTGCTCAAGACCGACACCCATCGCCGCCTGCTGGACGAATACGCCGGGGCCACCGACCTCGCCCGCCAGGTACACCTTGCGGCCCAGCGCTGGCGCCAGACCCGCCAGGAACTGGAACGCCTGGCCAACTCCGGTGACGAACAGCGCGCCAAGCATCAGTTGCTCAGTTACCAGCTCGAAGAACTTGAAGGCCTGAGCCTGGGCGAAAACGAGCTGGAGCATCTGGAGCAGGAACACACCACCCTGACCAACGCCGAAAGCCTGCTGGGCATTTGCCGACAGGTGGTCGAACTGTGCAGCGAAAGCGATTCAGGCAACGCACTGAACGCGCTGACCGCCAGCCTCAACCGCCTGACCAGTGTGAACAACTCGCCGGATGCCCTGAACGAGGCGACCAACCTGCTCTCCAGTGCGCAGATTCAGGTCGAGGAAGCGGTCGGTGAAATCAACCGGTTTCTTGATCGTTTCGAGGCCGATCCGGCGCGCCTGCAACAAATCGAAGAACGCCTGGACACCATCTACACCCTGGCGCGCAAGCACCGCGTTCAACCGACTGAAGTTCCGGCGCTGCATCAGAAACTGCTGGATGAAATCGAAACCCTCAACGCTAACGACGAGGCCATCGAACGCCTGGAGCACGAACTGGGCTCCTACGCGCGTCATTACCAGGAAAAGGCCCGGGAACTGAGCGACCTGCGCCACCGCGCAGCGCCTGAACTGGCCCATGCAGTTGAAACCGAGATTCAGCGCCTGGGCATGCCCGGCGGACGGTTCAACATCGAGCTGCGGCAGAACGCCGACAAGGAACTGTCACCCCACGGGCTTGAGCTGGTCGAGTTGCTGGTCAGCGCCAACCCCGGGCAGCCGATCAAGGCACTGGCGAAAGTCGCGTCAGGGGGCGAACTGTCACGGATCAGCCTGGCGATACAGGTCATCACGGCGCAGACCTCGCGCATTCCGACCCTGGTGTTCGACGAAGTGGACGTCGGCATCGGCGGCCCGACCGCAGAAATCGTCGGGCAACTGCTGCGCAGGCTGGGCGAACGCGGCCAGGTCATGACCGTGACCCACCTGCCCCAGGTCGCCGCCCAAGGGCATCAGCACCTGTTCGTGCACAAGGTCCGTGAAGCCGAGGCCACCCGCACTGCCGTATCGAAGCTGAGCAAGGCCGAGCGAGTCGAAGAAGTGGCGCGGATGCTCGGCGGCATCGACCTGACCAAGGAATCCCTGGCCCACGCGAAGAAGATGGTGGTGGCAGCAAAATCCTAAACGTAGCAGCACGGCTTGCCGGCGGGAGCAGTGTGTCAGGCGACTTATTCGTCACAGGCCCACCGCTCCCGCCGGCAAGCCGTGCTGCTACAGGATCAGCGCAGATGCGACCAAGGGGCAAACTCCCGAAAACGACAAAGGCGACCCTGAGGTCGCCTTTGCTTTGTTTCAAAAAAAGACTTACGCCTTTTTCTTGCGTACGTAGAGCACAAGATTGTGATCCACCAGCTCGAAGCCGTGTTCGGCGACGATCTGCTTCTGAAGCTCTTCGATGCCCTTGTGGAAGAACTCGATCACTTCACCGGAATCCACGTTGACCATATGGTCGTGGTGGCCTCCGTCGGCCAGTTCGAATACGGCGTGACCGCCGTCGAAGTTGTGGCGAACCACCAACCCGGCTGCTTCGAACTGAGTCAAAACACGGTAAACCGTCGCCAGACCGACGTCCTCGTTGGCCTCCATAAGCGCCTTGTAGACGTCTTCCGCGCTCATGTGGCGCTGCTCTGCAGAATCGAGCATTTGAAGGATCTTGACCCGTGGCAGGGTCACTTTAAGTCCAGCTTTGCGTAGTTCGCTATTTTCAACCATGGTCAGCTTTCTCGCAGACGCTGCTTCGCAGCTTCTCTTAATGCAGGTATGATCGGGGTTTACGTTGTCCCAGCCAAGATAGTGGAAGTCGCCCACCGATGCAAAACACCAAGCTCTTGCTAACCAGTTTCACCTTCGTGGGACTGCTCGCACTCGCCGGTTGTTCATTCCCCGGGGTTTATAAAATCGACATCCAACAGGGCAATGTCGTCACGCAGGACATGATAGACCAGTTAAGGCCCGGAATGACCCGTCGGCAAGTAAGGTTTATCATGGGTAACCCCCTGCTGACCGACACGTTCCACCCTGAGCGCTGGGACTACCTGTACAGTCTTCAGCCAGGTGGCGGTGAACGCCAGCAGGAGCGCATCAGCCTGACCTTCAACGGCAATGACCAGTTGGCCAGCCTTTCCGGTGACTTCAAGCCAGGCGTGAGCCGCGACGAAGCCATCCTCGGCAAAGGCAGCGATACCACTGTCACCCCCGAAAACACTGGGGAACAGCCGAAGAAAGAAGAGCCGCCAAAGCCAGGCTCGCTGCTCGAGCAGATCCAGAACGACGTCGACAAGGTCGAAACCGTTCCGGTCCCGAACCAGGAACCGCTGGACACCAATCCACGCTGATTCCGCGCTGTACCGCCCCGTTCCCCTCTGGGAAGGCGGCACAAAAAAACCCGGCCAGCCCGGGTTTTTTTATGTCCATCGATTGCAGCGATGGAAAACTTAAATCGATTTCTGCCCTTTTCGCGCCTTCGCAGCCTTCTCTGCGCGCAAACGCCGCACCTCTTTGGGATCAGCCAGCAGCGGTCGGTAGATCTCGACGCGATCCCCCTCCTCCAACTTTCGCACCTTGGGATCGGCGATCACCTTGCCGAAAATGCCCAATGCACAGGCCGTCAGGTCGAGATCCGGAAACAACGCGCCGATCCCCGAAGCCTGCACGGCACTGAGCACCGTGGCGCCGACCGGCACTTGCAGCTTGAGCAGTTCCTGGCGATCGACAGCGGCGTATACCACTTCGACGCTGATCAGCGCCTCAGCCATACAGTTCTTTGGCGCGCTGGCAGAACGCATCCACCAGCGTATTGGCAGCCTGGTTGAACAGCGGCCCCAGGGTTGCACGCACGATGGCGCCGGAATAGTCGAACGACAGGTCGAGGCTGATCTTGCAGGCTTTCTCGCCCAGCGCCTTGAAGGTCCAGATGCCGTGCAACTGGCTGAACGGGCCTTCTTCGAGGTTCATCTCGATGATCTGGCCCGGGGTCAGCGTATTGCGCGTGACGAAGTGCTGGCTCAGCCCACCCTTGGCGACATCGACCCGGGCCCGCATCGCGGTATCGCTCTGCTCGAGCACCGCGGTGCCTGAGCACCATGGCAGGAATTCCGCGTAACGGGATACGTCGTTGACCAGGTCGTAGAGCGCCTGGGCGGGATAAGGCAACAGGGCAGAGCGTTGAATATGGGTAGTCATTTCAGCGTCATTTCCAAAGCTGAGCGGCAAACACAATCAGAATGCCGATCGGCGCCACATAGCGCATCAAAAAGAACGTCAGAGCGAACAGGACCGGACTGCGTACCGACAACTCGTCGCGCACCGCCTCACGGCCCATCACCCAACCTGCAAATACCACGAAACACAATCCGCCCAGAGGCAGCATGATCCGCGACGTGAAGAAGTCAATCACGCCAAAGAAATCCAGGCCCGCAGTCGCACCCCATTGGTAGAGGTGAAACGCGCCGCCTTCGTTCACGAAGAACTTGGCTTCTTTCCAGATATTGAACGAGAACACCGTGCCCAAGCCAACGAACCAGCAGATGAACGACAGCCAGAACGTCACCCAGCCGCGACGGACGCGAGTTCGCTCGACCAGGTACGCCACCATCGGCTCCAGCAGCGAGATCGCCGAACTCCACGCGGCCACGGCCACCAGGATGAAGAACACCACGCCCATCACCGTGCCGAAGGCCACGTTACCGAAAGCGTAAGGGAGTGTGACAAACATCAGCCCCGGGCCTTCGCTGGGGTTCAGCCCCGCGGCGAAGACAATCGGGAACAGCGCAAGACCTGCCAGCAGCGACACGAAGGTGTCCAGCAGCGCTACGCCCACGACGGTGGCGCTGATGGAGGCTTCCTTGGTCATGTAGGCGCCGTAGATCATGATCGAGCCGACACCCACGCTGAGCGAGAAGAAGGCATGCCCCATCGCCGGGAGCAGCCCGTCGAGCAGCTTCTCAGGGGTGAAGTCGAACATGAAATGCACGCCTTCCATGAAATGCCCGGTGGTCAGGCTGTAGCCCAGCAGGATCACCATCAGGACGAACAGCAGCGGCATCAGGATGCGCAGGCTGCGTTCCAGACCCGCGTTGACACCTTTTGCAATAGTAATGGCCGACAGCAGCATGAAGAACGTATGCCAGGCCACCAGGCGCCACGGATCGGCGATCATTTCACCAAAAAATGCGCCCACGCCATCAGGGGTCACCGACTGGAAGTCGCCCTTGCCCACATCGATGATGTACTCCAGGGACCAGCCACCGACCACGCTATAGAAAGACAGGATCAGTAGCGCGGTAATCATGCCGGCGAACGCACCCCAGGACCACTTGCCCGAATGCCCCGCCTCGCGAGCCAGCACTTTCAGGGCATTGGCCGGGCTTTGCCGGGCGCGGCGGCCGATCAGGGTCTCGGCGATCATCACCGGAATGCCGATCAGTGCGATGCACGCCAGGAACACCAGCACGAATGCACCGCCGCCATAGACGCCGACCATGTACGGGAATTTCCAGATGCTGCCCAACCCCACGGCCGAACCAGTGGCGGCCAGGATGAACACCCAGCGGCTTGCCCAGCTTCCGTGAACTGAAACCTTGTCCGTCGACATCGTTGACACGTCCAACACGCAAAAAAAGATCGCGCATTGTCCGGGATTCACTCAGTGCGCTCAAGCACGCAGGTCACTGTTGCGAGCCCATAGCCGAGAGCACCGTTGATCCCTATAATGCGTCGCCTATGGCCAAGCTCAAGAAACATCCCACAGGGACCATCGCGCAAAATAAAAAGGCGCGTCACGATTACTTCATCGAACACAAGTTCGAGGCCGGTCTGGTCCTGTCCGGTTGGGAAGTAAAAAGCCTGCGTGCCAACAAGGTGCAGCTGGTGGACAGTTACGTGCTGCTCAAGGACGGTGAGGCATGGCTGATGGGCAGTCATATCACGCCGCTGACGACAGCCAGTACCCACGTCATCGCTGACCCGACACGCACCCGTAAACTGCTGCTCAACAAGCGCGAGCTCGAAAGGCTCAACGCTGCCGTGGCACAAAAAGGCTACACGGCCGTCGCCCTCGCCCTCTACTGGAAGGCGCACCTGATCAAGTGCGAAATCGCACTCGGCAAGGGTAAGAAAGAGTACGACAAGCGCGACACCGAACGCGCCCGCGACTCCGACCGCGAACTGCAACGTGCGGTGCGCAACAAGGGCAAGGAAGACTGAGCCGGTTCACTGGCACGGTCAACTGATCGCGGCGCGCCGAATTCTCGTAGCAGCACGGCTTGCCGGCGGGGGCGTCAATGAGATCG
>NZ_JANHKS010000057.1 GCF_028682175.1 Pseudomonas putida
TACATCCCCCGTCAATCCGGTTTTTTCGCGGGCTGCCACAGAATCTCCGGCACTCCCTCTCTGCGCGCAATGATCCGAGCCGCGACGAACAGCAAGTCCGACAGCCGATTGATATAAGCCAGCCCAACCCCGGCCAGCGGCTCGACAGCGTTCAAATGCTGGCAGCGTCGCTCGGCACTGCGGGCCAGGCTGCGGCAGACGTGGGCCTGGGCGATCAGGGTCGAGCCGCCGGGCAGAATAAAATTTTCCAGCGGTCCCACCTCGTCGTTCCATTTGTCGATGGCGGCTTCCAGCCGTTCGACTTCCTCGCCCTTCAGCGCCTGGTACTCCGGCATGGCCAGTTCGCCGCCCAGGTCGAATAGCCGATGCTGACAGGGCGCCAACACATCGATGACCTCCTGAAACGTCGGCATGGCGTGGGCCAGCCCTTCAAGCCCCGCCAACAGCAAACCGAGCTGGCTGTTCAGCGCATCGACTTCGCCGATGGCCTCGATCCGTGGATGATCCTTCGGCACGCGGCGGCCATCGCCCAGGCCGGTCTCGCCCTGGTCGCCGGTGCGTGTGTAAATTTTTGACAAGCGAAATCCCATGAGCTTACTCCCGGTCGTTCTGACCAATGATCTGGGGTGCCGGCACGTTCATCGGGTTGCCCGCCAGCGGCAGGCGCAACGTGAAACAGGTGCCCTGGCCAAGGGTGGAGTGCACCTCCATCTGGCCTTTGTGATTGTTGGTGATGATGAAATATGAGACCGACAGCCCCAGCCCCGTGCCCTGGCCGACTTCCTTGGTGGTGAAGAAGGGTTCGAAGATGCGCTTGCGCACGCTTTCGGGCATGCCCACGCCGTTGTCTTCGACCTGGATTTCCGCCCATGGCGGGTTCAGCCGGGTGCGCAGGATGATGCGGCCGGGCTCGGCGTCGTGTTCGCGCTGGTGAATCGCCTGCGCGGCGTTCTTCAGCAGGTTGAGCAGCACTTGCTCCAGTTCGTTGGCCGTGCCTGGCACTGGGCCGAGTTGAGGGTCGAACTGGCGCAGAATGTTCTGGCCCTTGAAGTCGAAACCGATGGTCAGGTCGAAGTCATTGCTGGCGATTTCCACGGCCTGGTCGATCAGCCCCGGAAGATCGCATGGCGCCATCTGCCGGTTGCTGCGCCGGCTGAAGCTGAGCATGTGGCTGACGATCTTCGCCGCCCGGGCGCCTGCGTGCTGAATGCCATCCAGCAACTGCGGCACCTCCCGCGCGCTGAGGTACTGGTTCACCGCGCCCAGCTCGATGCCTTCCTGCTCGGCCTGCTCCAGGTTCTTCGGCAACTCCGGGGACAGGCGCCGGCGGATGTTCTGCACGTTGTGCATGATCGCGCCCAGCGGGTTGTTGATCTCGTGGGCCATGCCCGCCGCCAGACCGCCCACCGAGAGCATTTTCTCGGACTGCACCATCATGTCTTCCAGTGACAGGCGCTGGGTAATGTCGTCGATGCGGATCACCACGCCGCGCCCCGCACCGCCGGTCAGCGGGTAGAAGGTCAGGGCGAAGTGGCGGGTCAGGTCGCCCTTGACCCAGGTGACGCGCTCGATCTTGGTCACGGTGTGGCGTTCGACGGTCTGCTTGATCTGCGGCAGAAACGACTTCATCGGCGGGAAGGCCAAGAAAATCGGCTGATTGAGGGCCTCGTCCAGCGGCGTGCCGGAGAGGGCGCCGGCTTCCTGGTTCCACTGGGTGACGTAGAGCTGTTCGTCCAGGGCGATCAGCGCCGACGGCATCGAGTCGATGATGCTGTTGAGGTAATTCTGAAAACCCGTGAGCTTTTTCTCGATCTTGCTGCGCACCTGGACTTCGAGTTCCAGCTTGCGGTTGGTGTGGCGGGTTTCTTCGGCCAGCCCCTGGGCCTGATCGTAGGCTTCCTGGGACTCGTCGCGGGCGCGCTTGAGCTGCTGCTCCCGCGCTTCCATGCGCGACAGCATGGTGTTGAACGCCTCGGCCAGCGAGCCGATTTCATCGCGGTTGCCGGTGCCAGCCCGCAGGGCATAGTTCTCCTCGCGGGTCACCCGGCGCGACAGCTGCTCCAGTTGATAGATTGGCTCGGTGATGAAGCGGCGGATCTGCCGCGCGACCCCGGCCCATAGCAACACGCTGAAAATCAGGATGCCGAGGCTTGCGGTCAGGGTTCCGGTGTAGAAGGCCGTCGGCAGTTCGCTGCTGGCCACCAGCAGCAGATGGCCGGGCGCGTGGCCCAGCTTGGGCACAGGGATCACCTGGGTGTTGCGAAACTCGGTGATACGCCAGCTTTCCAGATTGCGGTAGTGCTCGGGCAGGTGAAGTTTGTCGCCCTGTTGCACCTGGGCAAGGCGATCACCGGTGCTGTCGTAGAGCGCAGCGGCGCGCAGGGGGCCGTAGTTTTTCAGCTCCTTGAGCAGCGCCTGGGCGTTGGCCGAGGATGACAGCGCTTCATCGGACAGCCCGGGGTTGCTTATGAGCCGGCCGATGGTCTGCAGGGCCTGAGGCGCCATGGCTTCCTGGGAGATGTAATAGGCGGCGCTGATGAAGGTCAGGTTGGCGACCAGCAGGACGGTGGTCAGCAGAACCAGCAGGGCCGCCAGTAGTTTCTGGCCGACCGGCAGGTTTTCGAGGCGCTGGCGCAATGGCATGGGGCAGGGTCACTGGCAGATGAGGAACAGGCAGGTTAGCGCTGTTCGGCGCCTGCGCAAACCCGCCGTGCAAAACCATAAACAGATGCGCCCCCAATCCGTAGCAGTCCGGCTCGCCGGCGACGACTGGCTTGAGGTCGCTACGCCGGCAAGCCGTGCTGCTACGAGATTTGTGGTGAACGCAAATGCCGGTACACATGAACCCGTAGCAGCCGGGCTTGCCCGCGGGAGCGATCTCGAGGCCGCCCCCGCCGGCAAGCCGTGCTGCTACGGGTCAGTTGTCTGGCAGGCCTTTTGTGATCAGGTGAGCAACCAGCCGGTCTTGCAGAGTATCCAGAAGCGGGGCGGGGCAGCCATGGCGGGCTGCGGCCTGGCGGGCATAACCCAGCAAATAACTGATCTCCGTTCGTCGCCCCTGCGCCACGTCCTGATACATCGACGAATAATTCGCCGCCGTGGCGCTGATGACGCGAAACACTTCTTCATGCAGCCCGGTCGTCGCGTGGGGCTGTCCACACGCTCTCAGCACGCGGCTGAGCTCATCGCACAATGCGCCCACCTCAGCCGCGTGAGCCTGCAACTCACCATTGCGGCAGCCATAGAGCACCGTCAGCGGATTAATGGCGGAGTTCAGCGCCAGCTTGCGCCAAAGACGGTCGAGGATGTCCCCGGTCCACTCACAGGGAATGGCCGCATTGATCAGTTCAGCCATCCAGTCCGGTCCATCCAGTTGCTGCCCATCGCCCAGCCAGTTGAAGCCTTTGCCTGCGAAGACCACGCTGAAGTCCTGATCCCGAAACGCGCCCTCCGTGCTGGAAACAAAGATGCAACGTGCGTCAGGTACCTGCGCCGCGACCGCCTGCTGGCTGCCCAGTCCGTTTTGTAACAGGAGAATGTCGGCACCAGGGCTCAGACGCCCGGCAACGCTGGCCACGGCCCGCTCGGCGTCGTAGGCCTTGCACGCCACCAGCAGCCGCTCGATGGGTTCGTCGGCGTTCAGGGTTTGAGCCGGGATGGCGAAGGTGTGACGTTGCCCTCGCTCGCTCAGCGTCAAACCGCCCTTGGCGGTGTAGGCGGCCAGGCGCACCTCATCTCGCAGAATCAGCCGCACCGGCAAACCTGCGCGAGCCAGTCGCGTCGCCCACAGACTGCCAAGGCTGCCTGCGCCCAGAATGTGCCACACATCAGGTTTCACAGGCGTTCCCACCGCGAATCCAGGAAAAAGACGGGCAAGGAAAACACAAACGACATCGCAGGCTCACATGAACATCGGGAAAGTCTCGTTATAATGACCGGGCTTTCATACCGTCAAGTCAGGCGTGCTCCATCTACATGTCGAGCCGCGCCGTATCAATTGGAGAATCTACATGCCCTCGTTCGACGTAGTGTCCGAACTGGATAAACACGAAGTCACGAATGCCGTCGACAACGCGATCAAGGAGCTGGACCGTCGCTACGACCTCAAAGGCAAAGGCAGCTTCGAGTTCAAGGAAAAGGATCTGACCGTCAACCTGACCGCTGAAGCCGAGTTCCAGCTGGAGGCCATGATCGAGATCCTCAAGCTGGCGCTGGTCAAGCGCAAGATCGACGTGCAGTGCCTGGAAGTGAAGGATGCCTATGCGTCCGGCAAGCTGATGAAACAGGACGCCGTGCTCAAGGAAGGCATCGACAAGGAGCTGGCGAAGAAGATCGTCGCTCACATCAAGGATGCCAAGCTCAAGGTCCAGGCTGCCATCCAGGGCGAGCAGGTCCGCGTGACCGGCAAGAAGCGTGACGATCTGCAAGAGGCCATCGCGGCCCTGCGTGCCCGTGAATTCGGCATGCCGCTGCAGTTCAACAACTTCCGCGACTGATTGCCCTCTGATTTGCCTCAGCGTCGGGAACCTGACCGGTTTGTGCGCGTCCGAGTGCAGGTCCCTCTGAAACGCTGGCGCCACGGGGTGTCGGCGTTTCTGTCTTCCGTTTTCGCGACCGCGAGGAGAAATAAATGGATTTGGATTTGAACGGCCAGGTCGATCACCTGGTCAAGGCCTCCCAGGCCTGGATTCCCATGGTCATGCAGTACGGCAGCAAGGTGTTGCTGGCGCTGGTGGTGTTGCTGGTGGGCTGGTGGCTGATCAACAAGCTCACCGGCCGGGTCAGCGCGCTGCTGGCCTATCGTCAGGTGGACCTGGCCCTGCAGGGCTTCATCGGCAGCCTGGCCAACATCATCCTGAAGATTCTGCTGATCGTCAGTGTGGCCTCGATGATCGGTGTCGAAACCACCTCGTTCGTCGCCGCCATCGGTGCCGCCGGTCTGGCCATTGGCCTGGCGTTGCAGGGCAGCCTTGCGAACTTCGCAGGCGGGGTCCTGATCCTGCTGTTTCGCCCGTTCCGCATCGGTGACTGGATCGAAGCCCAGGGTGTGTCAGGCACCGTGGACAGCATCCAGATTTTCCACACCATCCTGCGCACCGGCGACAACAAGACGGTGATCCTGCCCAACGGCAATCTGTCCAACGGCATCATCACCAACACCAACCGTCAGCCGACGCGCAAGGTCGTGTTCGATGTCGGCGTGGACTACGACGCCGACCTGCAGAAGGCCCGGGAAGTGTTGCTGGAACTGGCCAAGGACCCACGGGTGCTCGCCGACCCGGGGCCCCAGGCGGTGGTTTCCACGCTGGGCGACAGCTCGATCACCGTTTCCCTGCGCCTGTGGACCAAGACCTCGGATTACTGGGACGTGATCTTCATGCTCAACGCCGAGGCGCGTGATCGCCTGCGTGCCGAGAACATCGACATCCCGTTCCCGCAACGGGTGATTCGCGTGGTGCAGGAGCAACAGGAAGCAACGCCTCAGCGTTGATCCTTCGCCCCTGAAACGCAAAAGCCCCGGCTCGCGAGAGTCCGGGGCTTTTTGTTGCCGCTCGATCACCTGTAGGAGCGCGCTTGCCCGCGACGCGGTGTATCAGCCCCTGCAAGGGTGACTGATAAATCGCAATCGCGGGCAAGCGCGCTCCTACGGGTTCAGTGTTGCTCTCCGGCGGGGGCTTCGACCGGTTTCTCAGGCTCGGCAGGCTTTTCCTTGCGCAGCTCCTGCGCCCAGTGCAGGGCGATCATGAACAGCGTCGGTACGCCCATCACGGCGGTGGCGAGGAAGAAGTTGTGATACCCGAGCTTCTCCACCATCACGCCCGAGTAGCCGCCGATCAGGCGCGGCAACAGCAGCATGATCGAACTGAGCAGCGCGTATTGCGTGGCCGAGAACTTGAGGTTGGTCAGGCTCGACAGGTAGGCCACGAACGCCGACGTCGCCAAGCCCGAGCTGAAGTTGTCCAGCGAGATGGTGACGATCAGCATCTTCAGGTTCGGGCCCATGTCGGCCAGCATCAGGAACAGCAGGTTAGTGGCCGCCGACGTCGCGCCACCGATGAACAGGATCGGCAGGATGCCGAAACGCACGATGGCCAGGCCGCCAAACGCAGCACCCACCAGGGTCATGACCAGGCCGAAGATCTTGCTGACGCTGGCGATCTGATCCTTGGTGAAGCCCTGGTCGATGTAAAACACGTTGGCCATCACGCCCATCACCGTGTCCGACATGCGATAGGTGGCGATCAGCCCCAGCAGCAACAGCGCCTGCCAGCGATAACGCAGGATGAAGTCGTTGATCGGCGTCAGCACTGGTGCAAGGCCGCGACGCCCGAACGACGACAGGCATGCGCCGGTCAGCAGGGTGTAGAGGATGGCGCGCAGGAAAGCGCGGTCTTCCATCAACAGGTCTTTCCAGGTGGCGTCCTTGAACAGCACGCTGGCGAAATCGGTGTTGTACAGCTGGGTGAACATCGCAGGCACCGACACCAGCAGGATGATCAGCACGAACACCGAGGCCAGTTGATGGGTGAAGCCGTAGCGCGCCGCCGACAGCTGGGTGCGCAGCGGCACAGGCGGTTCGCGCATGATCAGCGAGGTGATCAGCGCCGGCACCATCAGCAGGCCGAACAGCACATAGGTGCCGGTCCACGCCGAATGCTTATAGGCAAAACCGGTAGAGCCGAAGCCTTCGGCGAAATACAGCGCGCCGGCCGTGGCGAGCAGGGCGGCCACGCGATACCCAGCCATGTAACTGGCAGCGAGGGTGGCCTGCTGGCTGTCGGAGGCAATCTCCAGCCGGTAGGCGTCGATGGCGATGTCCTGGGTGGCGGACGAGAAGGCCACCACCACCGCAATCGCGATCAGCCAGGACAGATGCTGCTGCGGATCGCAGAACCCCATGCCGATCAGGCCCATGATCACCAGGGCCTGAGAGAGCACCAGCCAGGAGCGTCGCCGCCCCAGCTTGCCGAGCAGCGGCAGGCGCCACTGGTCGAGGAGGGGAGACCACACCCATTTGAAGGCATAGGCCAGCCCGATCAGGCTGGCGTAACCGATGGTTTCCCGGGCGACACCGGCTTCACGAAGCCAGACCGAGAGCGTGGAAAACACCAGCATATAAGGCATGCCCGCGGCGAAGCCGAGCAACAGCAATACGAGTGTAGAGGGGCTGGCATAAGCGGCGAGCGCGGCGCGCCAGGTTTTGCGGGGCATGGGCTGGAATCTGCCTCAGTTTACGTAAACAAAGCGCGCACTCTAACCGTTGTCCTCTGTCGGACGCCAGCCATGACGCTGCATATCCACACGATTGTTACGGATGGTCACCCCTTCGGCCCGCAATCTGGCCCTTTGTTCCTCGCCGGAAACGGTCCCGGCGGCCAGGCTCAGGCGCCCGCCGGCCCCCAGTACCCGATGCCATGGCAGGCTGCTGCCGTCGGGCAACTGACTCAAGGCCCTGCCAACGAAGCGTGCCGCTCGTCCTAAACCGGCAAGCTCGGCGAGTTGGCCGTAACTGACGACTTTTCCCTCGGGAACCTGATGCAATGTCAGGTAAAGCGCCGTGCGTCGGGCCTCTGCGGGGGACAGCCCGGTCGGGTCATCTTGCATCGAAATATGTTCGATCACATGTTCGTTCCTGATTGTCTGACGATCGAGAATTTTCCTTCAGGAACTACAGAAAATTCCTACGGTCAGTGATACCTGTGCCGGCGGTCCATGGATTGCCACGACGTTATCCTCACGGATAATGCCCCGTTTCCGCAAACCAGAGCGTTGTAGTTGCTTATGCTGTCCAGAACTTTGCTGTGCCTTGCTATCACCAGTGTTTCCACCCCCTTGCTCGCTGACACCGTCTGGTTGAAGAACGGTGACAAACTGACCGGGACCATCAAGGTCTTCGATGGCGGAAAACTGCTGCTCAATACCAAGTATGCAGGCGATATTCCGCTGGACTGGAAGGAAGTCAAGACGCTGGAAAGCGATCAGCACCTGCTGGTCAAGCAGGACGCCTACACCGGCGAGATTTCCAAATCCCTGCACGCAGCCGACGACGGCAAGGTCACCCTGGCCAACGGCGATGCGCCCAAGACCGTGGATCTGGCCAGCATCCAGCAGATCATGAAGCCCAAGCCCGTGGTCACGGACCTGGTGTGGAAGGGCAACGTCGATGCCGCGCTCGACTTCCAGCGCGCCGACAAGGACACCGACGACTACAACATCGCCTTCAAGACCTCGGCCACTCACGGCCGCTGGCGTCACAACGCCAAGGGCGAATACAACCGCGAAACCCAGGATGACCTGACCACCACCAACAACTGGAGCGCCGAGTACTCCATCGACCGCTTCCTGACCGACAAGTGGTTCTGGGATGGCCGCCTGACCTACAAGCACGACGGCATCGAAGACCTGCGCCGCCAGCGCACCGTGGGTACCGGTCCGGGCTACCAGTTCTGGGATGACGAGTTGGGCGCGTTCAAGGTCGGCACCCTGCTCAACCGCACCGACTTCGAATATTCCAACGGCGCGAAAGACAATTTCTACTCGGTTTCCGGCACCTGGGATTACAACCGCTACCTGATCGGCAAGAAGGTCGAGTTCTTCACCAACGGTGAAGTGGGCAAGCCTATCGGCAGCGTGGCGGACTACAGCCTGGATACCGAAGTCGGCCTGCGCTACAAGGTCACCGAATGGGCCTCGCTCAACGTCAAGGCCGAGAAGGACATCATCAGCGGCTCCGACGACGGCAACCTGAACAAGACCCGCTACACCGCAGGGTTTGGTGTGGCCTGGTAAAGTCTGCTTTATAAAGGTTGTATGCCAGTCGCGTAGTTGGCTGGCAACACGACCTGTAGGAGTGAGCTTGCTCGCGATTGCGTTGTGTCAGGTGTCGATGACTGTGATGACACACCGCTATCGCGAGCAAGCTCACTCCTACAGGGGCAGTGCTGAGTCGAAAAAAATTACGCGAAATCCCCGCAAAATCGTCACGCCTCCTCAATCTGGCACCCGTTCGCGATAACGATTATCGTGTGGCCTCTACCATCTGTTCAGGAGCCACACCATGAGCGTCAAAGCCAACCGGCAAGCCCGAGCACTGCTGCTCAAGGAGTATCGCGGCGTGCTGTCGACCCATTCCAAGTCGATGCCCGGTTATCCCTTTGGCTCCGTGGTGCCGTATTGCCTGGATGACCAGGGCCGCCCGCTGATCCTCATCAGCCGTATTGCCCAGCACACCCACAACCTGCAGCGCGACGACAAGTGCTCGCTGCTGGTGGGCGAGCGTGAGGCCGAAGACATCCAGGCCGTAGGCCGCGTGACGGTCATGGCCCAGGCGCAGAAACTCACCGACGAAGCCGCCATCGCCGCCGCAGCACAGCGCTACTACCGCTTTTTCCCGGATTCCGAGAGCTACCACAGCGCCCATGATTTCGATTTCTGGGTCCTGGTGCCGGTGCGCTACCGCTACATCGGCGGCTTTGGCGCGATCCACTGGCTCGACGAGGTGGCGCTGGCCAACCCGTTCGCGGGTCAGGCCGAGACCGGCATGGTCGAGCACATGAATGAAGACCACACCAAGGCCATCGCCCATTACGTCGAACTGGCCGGCCTGCCGCAAACGGAGCCTGCGCAACTGGTCGGTATCGACGCCGAGGGCATGCACCTGCGCATCGGCCAGGGCGTCTACTGGCTGGCCTTTGCCGAGCCTTGCAATACGCCGACACAAGTCCGCCAGGCCTTGGTTCAACTGGCTCACGCCGAAAAATGGCCGACCGTTGAAGCAGCCGAGGCTTGAATTAACGACTTTGCGACTTCACCTAGTGTCTACTGGAAGCCTTCTTCCGTTGAGGAAACTATTTGATGCGCGCTTTTCTACTGCTTTTATTGCTTTTTCCGGTGCTCGAGCTGTTCGTGCTGGTGAAAGTCGGCATGTCCATCGGCTTTCTGGCGACCTTCCTGCTGGTCGTCGCCGGTTCCATGCTCGGGATCTTCGTGATTCGCGTCGCAGGCCTTGCGACCGCCATGAGCGCCCGTGAAAGTCTGGCGCGGGGCGAGTTGCCCGCGCAGCAGATGATGGACGGCCTGATGATGACAGTCGGCGGTGGCCTGCTGGTGCTGCCTGGTTTCATCAGTGACGTGCTGGGCCTGATCTGTCTGATGCCGTTCACCCGCCGCCTGCTGGCGAACAAGGTGCGCCAGCGTGCCCAGGCACAGGCCGACCGTCAGCGTGCGTTCGCCGACGACCTGCGTTCGGCGGGGCCGATGAATCCGGGAGCGTCTCGTCCCGGTACCCGTCGCCCCGAGGTGATCGAAGGTGAGGTCATCGAAGGCGAGTACGAGCCTGTCGACAAGAAGTGATCCGCACTGCGATGCGAGCACGGCACCTTCGGGTGCCGTGTCCGTTTTCGTTCCCGGGGTTTGTAAAAAAAAAATCCGGCCAGCCTTGTAATCAGCTTGCACGCCCTTATGTATGGGTCACCGCAAGGTTTCTGGCGCATTTCGTCAGACCGTATTCTGCGGTTCGCCTGCGAACCGCAACCGGCAAGCCCGGATGTTTTAACCGGCCGGTGTCAGCACCGGGCGTTCAAAAACCATAATTAGGAGATCGACAATGAAGCTTCGTCCTCTGCATGACCGCGTCGTAATCCGTCGCAGCGAAGAAGAAACCAAGACTGCTGGCGGTATCGTGCTGCCAGGTTCGGCTGCTGAAAAACCAAACCGTGGCGAAGTCATCGCTGTCGGCGCTGGTCGCATCCTGGACAACGGTGAAGTACGTGCGCTGGCCGTGAAAGTGGGTGACAAAGTGGTGTTCGGCCCTTACTCCGGCAGCAACACTGTGAAAGTAGACGGCGAAGACCTGCTGGTGATGAGCGAGAACGAAATTCTCGCGGTCGTCGAAGGCTGAGTTGATACCCCGCATTTCCCGTTACTACAAAGTATTTAAGGAATAACGATCATGGCTGCTAAAGAAGTTAAATTCGGCGACGCTGGCCGTAAAAAGATGCTGGCTGGTGTAAACGTCCTGGCCGACGCCGTCAAAGCGACCCTGGGCCCGAAAGGCCGTAACGTCATCATCGAGAAAAGCTTCGGCGCTCCTCTGATCACCAAAGACGGTGTGTCGGTCGCCAAGGAAATCGAACTCAAAGACCGTTTCGAAAACATGGGCGCGCAGCTGGTCAAAGACGTTGCCTCCCGTGCCAACGACGACGCCGGTGACGGTACCACCACCGCTACCGTTCTGGCTCAAGCCATCGTCAACGAAGGCCTGAAAGCTGTCGCTGCCGGCATGAACCCGATGGACCTCAAGCGCGGCATCGACAAGGCGACCATCGCCATCGTTGCTGAACTGAAGAAACTGTCCAAGCCTTGCACCGACACCAAAGCCATCGCTCAGGTCGGCACCATCTCGGCCAACTCCGACAACTCCATCGGCGACATCATTGCCGAAGCCATGGAAAAAGTGACCAAAGACGGCGTTATCACCGTTGAAGAAGGCACTGGCCTGGAAAACGAACTGTCGGTTGTAGAAGGCATGCAGTTCGACCGTGGCTACCTGTCCCCGTACTTCATCAACAAGCCGGACACCATGGTTGCCGAGCTGGACAGCCCGCTGCTGCTGCTGGTTGACAAGAAGATCTCCAACATCCGCGAAATGCTGCCAGTGCTGGAAGCCGTTGCCAAAGCCGGCCGTCCGCTGCTGATCGTTGCCGAAGACGTCGAAGGCGAAGCCCTGGCGACTCTGGTCGTGAACAACATGCGTGGCATCGTCAAAGTCGCAGCCGTCAAGGCGCCAGGCTTCGGCGACCGTCGCAAGGCCATGCTGCAGGACATCGCTGTCCTGACCGGCGGTACCGTTATCTCCGAAGAGATCGGCCTGAGCCTGGAAACCACTACCCTGGAACACCTGGGTAATGCCAAGCGTGTCGTTCTGAACAAAGAAAACACCACCATCATCGACGGTGCTGGCGTTCGTACTGACATCGACGGCCGTATCGCCCAGATCCGTCAGCAGATCGGCGACACTTCGTCCGACTACGACAAAGAGAAACTGCAAGAGCGTCTGGCCAAGCTGTCCGGCGGCGTTGCAGTGATCAAGGTCGGTGCTGGTTCCGAAGTTGAAATGAAAGAGAAGAAAGCCCGCGTTGAAGACGCCCTGCACGCAACCCGCGCAGCCGTCGAAGAAGGCGTGGTACCTGGCGGTGGCGTAGCGCTGGTTCGCTCGCTGCAGGCCATCTCCGAACTGAAAGGCGACAACGCCGATCAGAACGTCGGTATCGCTCTGCTGCGTCGCGCTGTTGAAGCGCCACTGCGCCAGATCGTTGCCAACTCCGGTGACGAGCCAAGCGTTGTGGTCGACAAGGTCAAGCAGGGTTCGGGTAACTTCGGTTACAACGCTGCGAGCGGCGAATACGGCGACATGATCGAAATGGGTATCCTGGACCCGGCCAAAGTGACTCGCTCTGCTCTGCAGGCGGCGTCCTCGATTGCCAGTCTGATGATCACCACTGAAGCCATGATCGCTGACGTGCCAGAAGACAAGCCTGCAGCTGGCGGCATGCCAGACATGGGCGGCATGGGTGGCATGGGCGGCATGATGTAAGCCAGCCTTACCCCGATGTACAAAAAACCCCGCTTCGGCGGGGTTTTTTTATGGAGGTTCACTCGAGATTCTTACTTTGAAACCCTTTGGGCCTGATCGCGAGCAAGCTCACTCCTACATTTGCTTAAACGTGCCATGGCCTGATAGACCGAGTTGGTAGCCTTTGGAGTTCACTCGGGGGTTGGCTTGGAATGCCAAAGGCGGACAAGGTAATCTTTCAGGATGCGGCACGTTGCAAAAAATGTAGGAGTGAGCTTGCTCGCGATGCGCCCGAAGGGCATCAATGTATCGATCCCAATCCAACATCTCGGCCTACCCCGAAACCGCCGCCCCCTCGACCACCTTGTCTTTCCCGCCCACCGGCCGGTACAACACGGCGTAATAAGCCCCCAGGCAGATCAGCCAGCAAAACACCGCCGTCCAGATGTTGTGCGAAAAGAAATGCGCGCCCTGCAACATCCGGCCGACGGAAAACACCGTGCCCAGGCCAAATGCGAAGATCAGGCCGGCCTTGGCCAGGCGTGGACGGCGGTCGCGGAAGACGAAAAACAGCGCGAACAGGGTAAAACCGGTTGCCGCGTGACCACCCGGCCAGCAACGCCCTGGCTTGTCAGTCGGTGGGCGTGGGCTGAGCAGTTCGCTGTAGGTTTCCTGCCCGCCGAATTCGGTCAGGCTCCAGGGACACTGCACGGAGGTCACCACTTTGACCGGCGTGACGAAGCTGGTGGACAACGCCATCGACAGCACCAGGCAGCCAAGCTCGCGTTTCCATGACTTGAGCGGTCCGACGAAGAAAGAGGCGACGAAACCGGCAAATGACAGCACCCCCATCGCAATCACGGCCTGTTTGGCGCGGTCGTGAAGTATGTTTTCCAGAAAGTAACTGTGCTTGCCGATGAACCCGCCCGCTGCCGGATCGTAGGCCAGCTTGGCGATGTCCATGTCCAGCGAAGTGAGTTCCAGCAACAGCAGGGTGATGGCGGTGATCGCCGGAATACCCAGATAAACCCAAAGGTTGATCGGGCGCGAGGCGGGCCGTTCGAAAACGTCTGACATGGGAAATCCCGTGTAATGGCAAGGAGGTTGACCGAGAGCGTTCGGCAGTCTGTACCCCGGCCTGTCGCGGGGCTGTGAATCACGAGTGAAAAAAACGTTATGCACTCGGGCGCTGGCCCTCGGGCGCGCTTGGCCTTAAGCTGCCGCCAACTCTGACTCATCGAGTGCACAGGCTTGCGCTGTGCCCGGGTCACGCCGACAACCGCATATGGAGACATGCACCCATGAGAATTCTGCTGGTTGAGGACAACCGCGACATCCTGGCGAACCTGGCCGACTACCTGGGTTTGAAGGGCTATACCGTGGATTGCGCGCAGGACGGCCTGTCCGGACTGCACCTTGCCGCCACCGAACACTACGACCTGATCGTGCTCGACATCATGCTGCCCGGCATCGACGGCTACACCCTGTGCAAGCGTCTGCGTGAAGATGCCCGTCGCGACACGCCGGTCATCATGCTCACCGCCCGCGACCAGCTCGATGATCGTCTGCAAGGCTTCCGTTCCGGCGCCGACGATTACCTGCTCAAGCCCTTTGCGCTTTCAGAGCTGGCTGCGCGCATCGAGGCGGTCCTGCGTCGCGCCCAGGGCGGCGGCCGGCGCACCTTGCAGGTGGCTGACCTGATCTATGACCTGGACACCCTGGAAGTCACGCGCGAAGGCCGCATGCTCAAGCTCAACCCGGTGGGCCTCAAGCTGCTGGCCGTACTGATGCAGAAGAGCCCCCATGTGCTGCGCCGGGAAATTCTCGAAGAAGCACTGTGGGGCGACGATTGCCCGGACAGCGACAGCCTGCGCAGCCACGTCCACCAGTTGCGTCAGGTGATCGACAAGCCATTCGCCAAACCGCTGCTGCAGACCGTGCACGGTGTCGGATACCGTCTGGCCGAGGGCCGCGATGGAGTTTAAGCAGAGCCTTGCCCAGCGGATCATCATCGCCTTTGCGTTGATGAGCGCGCTGGTGGCCGGGTCGTTCGCCATGGGCATCGTCGCGACGGTGCACCTGGTGGAAGAAAAACTGATCTCGTCAGGCTTGGGGGGTGACCTCACCCGCCTGTTGTTGATGGACAGTGTCGAGGACTGGAGCCACCGGCCCGAGCCCGACCAGTTGTTCTATTTCAGCGGCGGGCCGGGTGACTTCGAACTGCCCAAGGATCTGCGGCATCTGGAGCCGGGCTTTCACGAAGTGTTTCGTGGCCCGCTGTCGTACCACGCCATGGTTGAAGTAGTGGACGGCCGTCATTACGTGCTGCTGCAGGATCAGAGCGACTTCGAAGAGCGCGAGCGCGTGCTGTTCGCCGTGGTGCTGGTGGGCTTCGTGCTGGCGCTGGCGCTGGCGGTTTTCCTGGGCTGGGTCCTTGCCCGCCGGGTCATGGCACCGGTGGTGCGCCTGGCGCGCCAGGTGCGCCATCGTGACCAGTTGCTGGGCCTGGCACCGCCTCTGGCCCCGGACTATGCGGCCGATGAAGTGGGGGAGTTGGCAGTGGCCTTCGACGCCACCCTGGGTCGCCTGCGCGATGCCTTGACCCGCGAGCGCATGTTCACCAGTGACGTCAGCCACGAACTGCGCACCCCGCTGATGGTGCTGGCAAGTTCTTGCGAACTGCTGCTGGAAAACCCGGCGCTGGATCAGCGCGCCCGTGCCCAGGTCGAGCGCATCGAACGTGCCTGCGAAGAGATGCGTGATCTGGTGCAGACCTTCCTGATGCTGGCCCGCACCCAGCGCGACGACGCCAGCATGAACCCCCAGTTGACCCTGCAGGGGGCGGCCCAACAGCTGCTGACCCTGTGGCGCGAGCCTATCGAGGCCAAGGGGCTGTTGCTTGAATACCACCCCGAGCATGCGTCCCACGGCAATTACAACGCGACCTTCCTGTACGCGGTGATGGGCAACCTGCTGCGAAATGCGCTGCACTACACCGATCACGGTTTCATTCGCCTGACGCTGCTGGCGCAGGGCTTTACCGTCGAGGATTCGGGCGTCGGCATTCCCGAAGAAAAGCGCGAGGCGATGTTCCAGCCGTTCGTGCGCGGCAACGAGAAGCGCGGGGAGGGCCTGGGGCTTGGGCTGTCGCTGGTTCAGCGGATCTGCGAGAACCAGGGCTGGACAGTAAGCCTGGACCACATGCAGCCGAATGGCTGTCGATTCAGCGTCGAATTCAAGAAACGTACGGAGTGATAGCGGCACCACCGAGTTGGTACAAATGTACAGGCAATGTAAAGTTTGCTGTGATCTTGCAACTTATGGCCATATGCTAGCCCTATCTTCTGGTAAAACCTCGTAACATTTGCGCGGCGCTCTGGACGTTTTTTTCACATTCAGGTGACCTGAGGATCACGTAAATCCCCTTAGTTTTGGCGGTATCACCTTCAGGAGATACAGCCATGAGCAAGCGGGTCGAGCTTGATTTCTCACGTAAATACGACGACGAGCACGCCAGAAAATATTTTCGCAAGCACCGGGACGGATTCGCCCGGCAGATGTCTGATCGTCGCGACAAGCAGTTGGCCCGCCGCGCACTGGCGCTGGCAGGTGAGCCGGGACTGGTTCTGGACCTGCCCTGTGGCGCCGGTCGTTTCTGGCCGCTGCTGGCGGAAAAGGCCAATCGGGTCATCATCGGGGCCGACAATTCGGCGTCGATGGTCAAGACCGCCTGCGAGTCGCAGCCGGCCGAGGTGGTGAAACGGGTACAGCCCTTGCAGACATCTGCATTCGCCATCGACATGCCTGACAACGCTGTAGACAACATCTTCTGCATGCGTCTTTTGCACCATGTAGGAAACCCGGAAGACAGAGCAGTGCTGCTCAACGAGTTTCATCGAGTCACCCGCGACAGCGTGATCATTTCGTTGTGGGTCGATGGCAATTTCAAAGCCTGGAAACGCAAGCGTGCCGAGCGTAACCGCCATCAGGAGGGTTACCAGAACCGCTTTGTGTTACCGGTGGCCACAGTCGAGGCCGAGTTCGAACAGGCAGGATTCCGCATCCAGGAACGACTGGATTTCCTGCCGTTGTACGCCATGTGGCGAGTGTATCTATTACGTAAGAGGTAACAGGATGGCCGTGGATTTCGCAGCTGAGTTGACCGTTCCCGCCAAGGACCGTTTTGCCTATTTCTGGAATACCAAGGGTGATTGGGTAGAAGAGCCCAACGTTCGTCGCGGTGGGGAAAGTGGCGTTCAGCGCGTCGTGTCGGAGAATGGCCGCCTGTTGTACGTCAAGCGCCAGGTCGGTCACATCTACCGCAGCTGGCTGCATCCCTTCGGTCGCCCGACGGTGCTGCGCGAGCGCGATGCCCTCGAGGGCTTGCGTCAACTCGACGTCAACGTGCCGCGCATGGTGTTCTGCGGTGCCGAGCGTGACGAGAAAAACGAATGGCGTGCCTTGCTGGTCACGGCTGCGCTGGAAGGCTACGACGAGTACGAGAACTGGCTGAAGGCCGGTGGTCGCGAGCAGTTCGGCGAGGCTGTTCATGAGCAGATGCTCAAGGAACTGGCCCAGAACCTGGCGCGCATGCACAAGGGGCGCTGGCAGCACAGTTGCATCTATATCAAGCACGTTTTCGTCCGCGTGGTGGGCGAGGGTGCGAACGCCAGGCCTGAAGTGGCGCTGCTGGATCTGGAGAAATGCCGTCAGCGCCTGACCGCCTACGGCGCCGCCCAGCACGACATGAAACAGTTGCGTCGCCATTCGTCGTTCCAGCCTGCGGACTGGAAGAAGCTCGTCTACTTTTACGAGACGGCGTTTGGCAGCCCCATCAAAGGTTTAGATCGATGAAGTTAGAACTGGCGCGAGGTTTGTTTGTAGTCGGGGCGTTGGGCATCGCATCCATAGCCATGGCAGCCTGGGAGCAACCCAGACCGAAGATTCTGAGCGCAGTACACGGCGAGGGGCAATGTGCCTTGCCGCGGGTGGCGAAGATCGACTCGCCCGTTCGCCCGGATCACGATCTGCTGTTGTTGATGTTCGGGCTGGCCCAGGGTTCGGGGCCGCAGCATTGAGAGCACCATGTGACAAAAAAGCCCCGAGGATTCGGGGCTTTTTTGTTTCTGTTGGCTTGGAATTCTTACTCTGATGCCCTTCGGGCCTGATCGCGAGCAAGCTCACTCCTACATTTGTTGAAACGTGCCGCATCCGAAAGACCGGGTTGATCGCTTTTCAAGCTATCTCAAGGCCTGACACCAAGGCTACCAACTCGGTCCATCAGGCCATGGTACGTTGCAACAGATGTAGGAGTGAGCTTGCTCGCGATCAGGCCCGCAGGGCTTCAGAGTTGCAATCTCGAGCCAACCCTTGAGGGCATCAATGTGGCGATTTCAACTCAACCCCGCCCTCACGCTGCGACTTAGAATCCCGCCCCGCCAAAAGCGTATAAAAACAAGGCAACACAAACAGCGTAAACAACGTCCCCACCGACATTCCCGTCGCGATCACCAGGCCGATGTCGAAGCGGCTCACGGCGCCTGCGCCGGTCGCGAGGATCAACGGCACCATGCCGAACACCATCGCAGCGGTGGTCATCAGCACCGGGCGCAGGCGGATTGCGGCGGCTTCTTCCACCGCCTCGCGGGCGCTCAGGCCCTTGTCCCGGCGCAGCTGGTTGGCGAATTCGACGATCAGGATGCCGTGCTTGCTGATCAGACCAATCAGGGTCACCAGCCCCACCTGGGTGTAGATGTTCAGCGTCGAGACACCGAGGAACAGCGGTATCAGCGCCCCGCAGATCGACAGTGGCACCGTCACCAGAATCACCAGCGGGTCACGGAAGCTTTCGAACTGCGCGGCCAGCACCAGGAAGATGATCGCCAGTGCCAGGCCGAACGTGACCCACAGCGCATTGCCCTCCTGCACGAACTGCCGGGACGCGCCGGCGTAGTCATAGGCGAACCCGGCCGGAGCTTCTTCGCGGGCAATGTCGCGGACCGTGTCGATGGCTTCGCCCATGCTCACCAGCGGGAAGCCCGAGATGATCGCGGAGTTGAGCTGCTGGAACTGGTTGAGCTGACGCGGTCGTGCCCGGTCGCTGACCGTGATCAGGGTCGACAGCGGCAGCATCTTGCCATCGGTGTTTTTCACGTAGTAGTTGGAGAGCCATTGCGGGTTGTCGCGGTAGGCTCGCTCCACCTGGGCAATGACCTTGTAGCTGCGGCCATCGATGGTGAAACGGTTGATCTCCGCCTCGCCGAGCAGTGTCGCAAGGCTGCCGCCCAGGTCCTGCATGGACACCCCCATCTGCGCCGCCTTGGCGCGGTCGATATCGACCACCACCTCCGGCTTGTCGAACGCCAGGTCCACATCCAGGAAGGCGAACTTGCCGGATTCGGTCGCGCGTTTCTTGATCCGGTCGACCACCTCCAGCAGCGCCGCGTAGTCGTTGGGCGTGTTGATCACGAACTGGAACGGCAGGCCCTCACCGGTGCCCGGCAGCGACGGCAGGTTGAAGCCGAAGATCTGCAAGCCGGTGATGCCTTCGAGCTTGGCCTGGACTTGCGGCAGCAATTCCATCTGGGTGCGGCTGCGCTCGTCCCACGGCTTGAGCAGGAAGCCGCCGACGCCGGTCTGCACGCCGTTGAAACCGTTGATCTGGAACGAGGAGTAGTACTCCGGGAACGCCTTGAAGATACTGATGAACTGGTCGGTGTACTTGTTCATGTAGTCGAGGTTGGTCGGCTGCGGCGAGGTGGCCATCATGAAGATGATGCCCTGGTCCTCGTCCGGCGCCAGTTGCGACTGGCTGAACTTGAGGAACACCGGAATCAGGCACAGCACCAGCACCGCGAACACGATCACCACCGGCCGCGTGTTCAGCGTGCCGTGCAGCAGGCGCTGATAGCGGGTCTTCAGGCCGTCGAAGATCCGGTCGAGGCGGTGGGCAAGGCCGCTGGGGTTCTCGTCGTGGCGCAGCAGCATCGCGCACATCATCGGCGAGAGTGTCAGGGCGACGATGCCGGAAATCACCACCGCGCCGGCGAGCGTCAGGGCGAACTCCTTGAACAGCGCACCCGTCAGCCCCTGCAGGAAGCCGATGGGCGCGTACACGGCCGCCAGGGTGATCGTCATCGAGACCACCGGCATGGCGATCTCGCGGGCACCCTCCAGCGCAGCATCGAGGGGCGTCTTGCCTTCCTCGATGTGCCGATGGATGTTTTCCACCACCACGATCGCGTCGTCCACCACCAGGCCGATGGCCAACACCATGGCCAGCAGCGTCAGCAGGTTGATCGAGTAGCCCATCATCTGCATGAAGAACAACACGCCGATCATCGACAGCGGGATGGTGATCACCGGGATCAGCACCGAGCGCAATGCGCCCAGGAACAGGAAGACCACCACGATCACGATCAGCACGGCTTCGATCAGGGTCTTCGCGACCTCGTGGATCGAGGCCTGGATGAACAGCGTGGCGTCGTAGGCGATAGAGGCTTTCAGGCTTGGCGGCAACTGGCTTTCCAGCTCCGGCATGATGCGCCGCACTTCCTTGATGACGTCCAGCGGGTTGGAACTGGGCGTGCCCTTGATGCCGATGTACACCGAAGGCGTGCCGTCGAACGAGCTGACGGTGTCGTAGTTTTCCGCACCCATTTCCACCCGCGCCACATCCCCCAGCAGCACGCGGCTGTCGCCGACGGTTTTCAGCGGGATGGCGGCGAAGGTCTCGGGGGACTTGAGGTCCGTGGTGGCGTTGACGCTGGTGACGATGTACTCGCCCTTCACCTCACCGGCCGCGGAAAGGAAGTTGTACTTGCGCACCGCATCCGTGACGTCGTTGGCGGTCAGGCCGAAACCTGCGAGCTTGACCGGGTCCAGCCACAGGCGCATGGCGAACACCTGGTTGCCGAGAATCTCCGCCTCGGCCATGCCCGGCAGCGTGGCGAGCTTGGGCTGGATGACCCGGGACAGATAGTCGGTGATCTGCGGGTTGTTCAGCTCCGAGCTGTAGAAACTGATGTACATCAGGGCCGAGGCGTCGGCGGCTTCCTTGCTCAACACCGGGTCTTCGGCGTCCTGCGGCAGCTTGTTCTTCACCTCGTTGGCCTTGGCCAGCAGCTCGGTGTAGAGCCGGTCGCTGTTGGACCCGATACGCGCGTAGATCGAGATCACCGAGAAGTTCTGGCGGCTCACCGAAGTCATGTAGTCGATGCCTTCGGCGCTGGCCAGGCTCTGCTGCAAGGGCTGGGTGATGTAGCCCTGAATGGTCTCGGCGTTGGCGCCGGGGTAGGCCGTGGTCACGGTGATCAGGGCGTTCTCCATCTGCGGGTATTCGCGGATGGTGAGTTTGCTGAACGCCTGGAAACCCAGCAGCACGATCAGCAGGCTGATGACGCTGGCCAGGACCGGGCGGCGGATGAACGGGTCTGTGAATGCCATCGATGAAAGCTCCTTTGACAGTCAGGTCGATCAGTCAGCAGATCCGGGCTTTGAGCCCTGGCTGTGCTGCTCGACGGGGGCTGCCGTATCGGCGCTGATGGCGACGCTGGCGCCGTTGTCCAGCTTGAGCTGGCCTCCGGTCACGACCTGTTCGCCGGCTTGCAATCCCTTGCTGATGATGACGAATCCGCCCCGGCGCTCGCCGGTCTGCACGAAGCGCCGCTCCACGGCCAACTGCGGTTCGCCTTTGCTGTTGTTTTCCGGCTTGCCGTCGGCGCCTTTTTTCGGCCCCACGACGAACACCGAATTGCCGTACAGCGTGTAGGTGATGGTGCTCTCGGGCACCACCAGCTCACGGCTGTCCTGGCCGAGGATGACCGACAGGCTGGTGAACATGCCGGGCAACAATTTGCCGTCAGGATTGGGCAGGGTGGCGCGGATCAGCACGTTGCGGGTGGCGTCCTCGACCTTGGGGTTGATGGCGCTGATGCTGGCGTCGAACGTGCTGCCGGGGTACGCGGCCACGCTGACCTGCACTTTCTGGCCGATCGCAAGTTTGGGCAGCATTTGCTCGGGCACGAAGAAGTCGGCGTAGAGGCTGCTCAGGTCCTGCAAGGTAGCGATCACCGTACCGCTGGCCAGGTAGTCGCCGACGTCCACCTGACGAATGCCGATGGTGCCGCTGAACGGCGCAAGAATGCGCTTCTTGGCCAGTGATGCGTTGAGTTGGGCGACGGTGGCGGCGGCTTTCTTCTGGGTGGCCGCGAGCTTGTCGAACTCGCCGCGGGAAATGGCCGCGTCGCCCACCAGCTTGCTGCCCCGGGCGTAATCGACCTGAGCCAGGCCCAGGTCCGCTTCGGCGGTGCCCAAGAAGCCCTTTTCCACGTCGCTGTCCAGTTGCAGCAGGGGCTGGCCGACCTTGACCTTCTGCCCGGATTCGAACTGCACAGCCTTCACGGTGCCGGCGATTTCCAGGCTCAGGTCCACGCCCTGAAACGCTTTGAGGCTGCCGATGGCGGGCAGGCGATTTTCCCACGAGCGTTCTTCGACGACCGCGACGGCAACGTTGATGGGCGGTTTGGGGGCAGAGAACTGCTGGATCTGTTTGTAGATCGAAAAGGCCTTGTACCCTCCCAGGGCCAGTACCACGATCACCACTACAGCCAGCATGAGCAACATACGGCGACGCAACATATTCCACTTCCTTGGAAAACGGATGAATCAGGCAAAACACGGTATTCGTGTTGTATTTTGGATTGTGACGCTTTAGATCGCGACTCTGATGCCCTTCGGGCTTGGTCGCGGGCAAGCGCGCTCCTACATCTTTTGCAACGTGCCGCATTCTGATGGACCGCGTTGCCAGCCTCGGTCCATCAGGCCATGGCACGTTGCAAAAGATGTAGGAGTGAGCTTGCTCGCGATGCGCCCGAAGGGCATCCGTGTATGTCCCTCAAGCCAACACCCAAAACCATCAAACCTTCAAACCAAATGCAAATGGTTGTCCCACAACCCCGCCGGCAATTCCAGCGGCTGGGGCGCGAGGGTATTCTGGCGGCAATCATAGAACCGGCAGCGGCCCTGGCCCGAGGTCACCACGAAACCGTCGGCCACGGCGCCGACACCGGCGCAATCGGGCAGGGGCGCATCGAGCTTCACTGCGCCGCTGTCCAGGTCCCAAATGAAGAAACGATTGCCGCGCGGCGCTGTTAAGGCCACCAGACGTAACTCATTGTGGATCGCCACGCTGGCGGTGTAGTGCGCCATCGCCTGCAACTGCTGTTCAGCCACGGGAAAGGCCTGAAACGGCTGTCCTGGACGCTTGATCGCCAGCAACTCGGCGGACTCGTGGGACGGCCCCATGAACTGCTGTCCGGCCACGATGGTGCCGTCGCGGGCAATGGCCATGTGGCGCACGCTGTTCATCTGCTGGCTCAGTGTCTCCTTGCTCAGCAGCGTACCGTCACGCTGCATCAGCACCAGGCTCGGCTCCATGGCGTCGAGGTTCATCTCCACGCGGCTTTCGGCCTCGGTGCGAATGCCGCCGTTGGCGACCGCCAGGGTTTCACCGTCAGGCATCCAGGACACCTGATGCGGGCCGATGCCGTGGGTGGGAATCTCGCCGCTGTGCTCCAGGTGCTCACCGTTGAAACGATAGACGCCCAGCAGCCCCCGGCCGGGATCGGTGGTGTCGTTTTCCGTGGCGTACAGCCACTCACCCCCCTTGTGGATCACCGCGTGGCCGTAGAAATGCCGGTTGGGCCGTGAAGTGATGGTCTGCAACAGGCGGCCGTCGCGCAGGTCGATCAGGTAGCTTTCGGTGCCCGGACGGCGGGCGACGAACAGCGCAATCGAAAGGGTAGGGTGATCGATGATGTCGTGGCAACGCTGGGCCACTTGCGTGGCGAACACCCGCGTGCCATCCACCCGGTAACCCACGGCGTAGTGGCGGCCGTCGCTGTCGTCACGGGCGGACAGCAGCAGCGGGCTTTCCCCTTTTTTGCGCAACAGCGTCCAGCCATCCAGCGTGCAGGCGCTGAGAACGAGGCTGCCCAGCGCAAGAGCCTGACGTCGCAACATATCAGTCACCATCGTTGGCGTTGAACCCCAATTGAATGCCCAGCGCCTTGGCCAGTTCGCCCTCGTGCAGGCGATGCACCACGTTGAGGCTGTCATAGAACGCATTCAACTGCTGACGGCCCTGTTCGGTCGCCAGCAATTCGACCAGCGGCGGCTTGAGCGCGGCCAGCTGCTTGCGGCTTTCGGCATAGGCGGCGTCGATCTTGTCGGCCAGCGGTTTCTGCTCGGCAGGCAACAGGCCACGCAGGCCTTTGTTGTCGACACCGGACCAGACGGTCTCGGCACTGGCCAGGCTCGCCTGCAGGCTGCTCAGCGAAGCCTTGCTGCGCCATGCATCGGCCTGGAACGGCTGCGGTACGCCTTTGGACTGGCGGCCCAGAGGCGTGCCTAGCTTCTTCTTCAGGGTGTCCAGCGCCGTCACCTGAACACGCAGCAATTCGGCGATGGCTTCGTGGGAATCGGCGTAACGCTGGTTCGGAAACTTGCTCAGTTGCGCGAGCATGCCGTCGGTGCTGTTCCAGCTGTTGAGGATTTCCTCTGCCAGGTTTTTCTGGCGTTCGCCGATGGCGGTCAGCAGCGGGCAGTAGAGCGCTTTCTGGTCGGCAGCGGCCATGTCGATGTTGGCGTCGAACAGGATGTATTCGTAGGCCGACAGGCCTTGCACCACCACGCTGGACTTGGCCAGGGCTTCGGCAGTGATCTGCGGCTGGGCCGTCACCAGTTGCTCGACCTGACGGCCCACGAGGTTCTTCTTGTCAGGCCAGAACTGCACCTGCCAGGAACGGTTGCCCTCGGCCAGCGGGCCGATCAGCAGCGGCTGCAATTCGGCCCAGGCCTTCTGCGCGTGAAGGAAGTCGGCACGGGCCGTGTCCAGGTCGCTCTTGCCCTGGCAGTAGGCGAGGGCGCTGACCGCCAGTTGCCGGTCGGCGTCTACCCAGCGGCTGTAGGTCGGCAGGATCACCTGCTTGGCGATGGCAGCGGACGTCACGGCTTGCGGATCCGAAGGGGCGCAGGCGCCCAGCGCGAGGGCGGCAAGGCCGGTGAACAACAGCTTGGGACGGAACATGCCCGGCTCCTTATTTGCAAAAAGTTATAGAGAATTCAGAAATGCCAGCAGCGCAGCCCGCTGCTGAGCGTCAAAAGCCAAGACCTGGCGCTGGGCCGGCAGCGCTTCGCCGCCGTGCCACAGCACCGCTTCCATCAGATTGCGGGCGCGGCCGTCGTGCAGGAACTGGGTATGACCACTGACCGTCTGGGTCAGCCCGATCCCCCACAGCGGCGCCGTGCGCCATTGCTGGCCGTTGGCCTGGAACTCGTTGAGGTTGTCGGCCAACCCTTCGCCCATGTCGTGCAGCAAGAGGTCGGTATAGGGGCGAATCACCTGGTTGGCCAGCTCCGGCTCCGGGGCGTTGGCCGAGGTGGTGAACTGCGGTGTATGGCACTGCTGGCAACCGGCCTTGAAGAACAGATTCTTGCCCTCCAGCACTTGCGGGTCGCCCACGTCGCGGCGCGCCGGAACACCCAGGTTGCGTGCGTAGAAGGTCATCAGCCGCAGGATATTGTCGCTGACTTCCCGCTCGCCATCCGGCCCTTCGCCGTTGGGTGCCTCAAGGCAGGCGGTCTGGGTCGGGGTGCAGTCATCGCGGGTCTTGAGGCTGGACGTCAGACCCATGTCGCCTGCCAGTGCATGGGCATTCTGTTGAAGCACGGTTGGCTGTGAGGCTTTCCAGCCAAAGCGCCCGAGCACGACTTTCTGCCGGACATCATCCCAGACCCAGTTGGGTTTGCCGGTGATGCCGCTGCCGTTGTGGTTCTCGGCGTTGGCGTTGGCCAGGATCGCCGTTTCGGGGATCGCCTCCAGAAGGCCAAGGCCGATCATGGGCGGCGCAATACGGGCCGAAGCGCGGGTTTGCGGGTGCATCGGGCCGTATCCCAGTTGAGTGATCTGCAGGGTCGGGCGGCGCAGTTGCACCGGCGTGCCGTCGCGGAAATGCACGGTCAGGGTGTCGTAGACCACGCGCACCTTGCCTTCGGGCACCACTCCGGGAACTGCCATGTCCTGCAATTGCGTGCCGTACACCGGCTCAGGCGTCAGGCCCATCTGCTGGATCTGCCTGGCGTAGGCGGGCGTACGCTCGCCCGGCTCATCCGGAATGGACAGGCGCACCAGCATGGAAACGGCGTTGTCCGCGCCGGGCTCGGGCGGGTGTCCGCGGCCGTCCTTGATGTGGCAGTTCTGGCAGGCGTTGGTGTTGAACAGCGGGCCCAGGCCATCCCGCGCCGTGGTGGTCGAGGGTGCGATGACCCAAGGGTTGCGGAAGAAACTGTTGCCGACACTGAAATCCAGCCGCCGCGAAGGTGACAGGTTGCCGGAGGGCAGGGAGAACGCGTTGCGGTCGCTCCGGTTGACCGTCGCAGCGCCGCCCGATTGTGCTTCGCCAGGTTCTGCCGAGGTAAAACGCGGGGCGTCATCGCACCCACCGAGGGCCACAGCCATCAGCAGGAAAAGCGAAAGACGGAACCGCACAGTCATACAGATCCTGCAAAGGGCGTGAAATCGGGGCGAGCAAGCTTACCAGCCCCGCCTGTAGGGAATAAGAGGGATTTGCGTTTGGAAGCGCCTCTCGCAATAGGTTGTTACCAATTAGCGCTCCGCCCGGAAAGGCGAAGCGCAAGTGCGGTTCACATGCCGGCAATTTCCAGCGTCGGGTTTTCGATCATCAGTTGCATCAGGCGCTGTTCACCCTCGACCACTTTGAACGAACGGTAGTCGCCCACGGTGTCGAGCTGCCGTTCTCGCTCGCGGATCGCCAGCTCCTTGGCTCGTTCATAGCCGTAGTACTCGACCCGGAACGACTTGGTGACACTGCTGCCATTGCGCAGCGTGGTGCGCGCCACCCAGTAGGCAGTGCCTGTGTAGCAGCGGTAATGCACGCCGGGATAGCCGCTGGTGTTGGTGGCGATGATGCGCTGACGGATGTCCCGGCTCAGGCGGGGCAGGTGGTTGAGCAACAGTTGGTCGCGACAGGCGTCCGCCGCCTTGCGTGCCGCCTCGCGACCGCCGTAGCGGGAGAATGAGAACAGTCGGTTGAAGGTTGTGCCGTCACGATAGATCGTCACCTTCCAGGCACGAGGCCCCTTGATGCCGACCAGCAGGTGGATACCGTAATCGTTGGCTTTGAGTTTACTGACGCGGCGCCTTTTCTTGTTTCCTCTGGGCACTTTCTGTCTCCTCCTGGATGGGATGGGGCAAGGAAGTACGCATCATCGGCGGCGAAAACCCAGTGTTCAATCCGACATCGGACGATCAGGAAATGCCCTACAAAATTTACGGATCGGTCCTGAAAAGCCCGTTTTTACAAGGAGTTTCAATATTTTTCAGGGCATGAAAAATGCCGATCCATTTCTGGATCGGCATCCGGTGTTACTGCCTGCCGCGCGCCGCAAGACGCGCCTGGGACTCGGGATCAGAACTCGTGATCGGCGTTGTCCGGATTCAGGTCGGTGATGCCCAGTTTGCCTGCGGCCTGTTCGATGGCGCCGGTCTGCTTGACCAGTGCTGCGATGGCGTCGCGAACCACCTGGTTGCCAGCAGTGTTGCCTGCGGCGATCAACTGATCGAAGTGCTCGCCCTTGTTGGCGTGATCGACGATGACCTGCAACTTGGCCTGGGTAGCGTCCAGGTCGGCGCGCAGGGTGGCGTCGGTGGCGGCATCGGCTTTTGCCACCAGCGACGACAGGCTCGGGCCGCTGACTTTGCTGCCGTCTACGCGGGTGTACTCGCCCAGGTAAACGTTGCGGATGCCCAGGCCGTTGTAGAAGTGCGAGTTGTGGGTGTTGTCGCTGAAGCAGTCGTGCTCGTCTTCGCTGGAGTTGGCTTCCAGCGCGACCTTCATGCGCTCGCCCGCCAGTTCGCCCAGCGACAGGCTGCCCATGCCGAACAGCATCTTGCGCAGGCCGCTGTCGCCTGGTTCGGCTTCCAGCGAGGCGCGATAGTTGTCGGCAACGCCCGGCTTCCAGTTGTTGACCATTTCTTCCAGGTCGCTGACCAGCAGGTCGGTGACCGCCTTCAGGTAGGCGCGACGACGGTCATTGTGGCCACCGGTGCCGCCTTTGCCGTCGATGTAGTCGCTGGCAGGCCGCTCGCCGGCGCCTGGGCCGGTGCCGTGCAGGTCCTGGCCCCAGAGCAGGAATTCGATGGCGTGGTAGCCGGTGGCGACGTTCGCTTCGGAGCCGCCCAGCTCGTTCAGGCTGGCGAGTTTCTCAGGGGTGATTTCGCTGACATCGACCTTGTCTTCGCCAACCTGAATCGATTTATTGGCGATGATGTTGGCGGTGGCGCCCGGGTTGCCGAGGGCGTGCTGGTAGTCCTTGGCGACGTAGTCGATCAGGCCTTCGTCCAGCGGCCAGGCGTTCACCTGACCTTCCCAGTCATCGATGATGGTGTTGCCGAAGCGGAAGACTTCGGTCTGCATGTACGGAACGCGGGCGGCGAGCCAGGCATCGCGCGCGGCCTTGAGGGTCGCGTCGTTTGGCGTGGCGAGGAAGGCGTCGACCGCGGTGCTGAGTGCCTTGGCGGTGGATTCGGCGTCGCTGAATGCGGCAAAGACCATGTTCGCGTAGTTCGCGACCACGGCCTTGGCCTCGGCATCGCTGGTCTGGGCTGGCGCTGGGGCCGGAGCGGCAGCGGGCGCCTGTGCGGCGGCTGGGGCCGGAGTGGGCGCGGCAGCGGCGGGCTTGTCCTTGCCTTGGTCGCAACCGGCCAGGGCGATAGCGAGGGCCAGCAGACTGGCAGTTGCCAGGGGCGTACGAATCATGACGGAATCCTGCGTCGAAAGTGTGTGTGAACGGTGGCGAACGCCAAAAAAAGCTGCGACATAATGCGAAAGATTTGCATTCGGTGTAAAGGCGAAACGCCGTTACGCAGGCGGGGGAGATATTTCAAGCTGTTACAAGGCGTGTCAGGCGAACCGAAACAATAGAACCCGGATAAATGACCCGTAGCAGTCCGGCTTGCCGGCGAGGCGATTCAGCATTCGCTGTCGCCGGCAAGCCGGACTGCTACGTGGAGTGTTGTAGGTTTTGAATCAGAGCACCGAATCAGAGCACCCCGACGTAGGAGCGCTGGGCGTTCTTGAGGTATGACAGCAACTCCCGGGCCGGCAATGGCTTGCTGTAGAAGTAGCCCTGACCCTCGTGGCAGCCTTCGGAAATGATGTAGGCCTCCTGCTCGGTGGTTTCCACACCTTCGGCAATGACCTGCATCCCCAGGCTTTTGCCGAGCTGGATGATGGCGCGCACGATGGTGGCGTCGTCATCGTCGTCGATCAGGTCCTGAACGAAGCTCTTGTCGATCTTGATCTTGTCCAGGGGCAGGCTTTTCAGGTAACTGAGCGACGAGTAGCCGGTACCGAAGTCGTCAATGGCGATCAACGCCCCCGAGCGGCGCAGGCTGAGCAGGTGCTGGGCGGCGGTGCTGATGTCTTCCATCAGGCCGGTTTCGGTCACTTCCAGCTCCAGGCTGCGCGGCGGCAGGCGATGGATCTGCAGCAGGTTGTTCACCACCCGTGGCAACTCGGCGTGGTGCAACTGGACGGTGGACAGGTTCACCGCCATGCGCAGTTCGGAGAAGCCCTGGTCGTGCCATTCGCGCAGTTGCTTGCACGCCTGGTCCAGCACCCACTCGCCGATGGCGATGATGGTGCCGTTCTGCTCGGCCAGCGGAATGAACTGGTCGGGCGGCACGAAGCCGTGTTCCGGGTGAATCCAGCGAATCAGTGCCTCGACACCGACCACGCGCTGGTCGCGATAGCTGATCTGCGGCTGGTAGACCAGGTGGAACTGGTTGCGCACCAGTGCCTCGCGCAGGTCCTTTTCCAGCTCCCGGCGGCGACGCATCTCGCTGTCGACGCTGGCGATGTAGAACTGGTAGCGGTTGCGTGACCGGGTCTTGGCCAGGGTCATGGTCTGCTCGGCTTTTTGCAGCAGCTTCTCGGTGCTGTCGCCGTCTTCGGGGAACAGGGTGATGCCGATGGTGGCGCGCAGGCGGATTTCCTGTTGGTCGACCGCGAACGGGGCTTCCAGATCATCGAGGATGCTTTGCGCCAGTTCCGCTGCTTCGTAAGGTTGTTCGATGTCGGCCTGCACCAGCGCGAACTGGTCGCCCCCCAGGCGCGCCAGTGCGCCCAGGCGTCCGCTGTGCCCACGCAGCCGATCGGCCAGGGCGAGCAGCAACTGGTCGCCGGCCTGATAGCTGAATTGTTCGTTGATGCCCTTGAAGTCGTCCAGGCCTACGCAAAGCACGGCGACGCGGTGCTGCACGCGACCTGAGTCCACCAGAATCCGGTCCAGTTGCTGCTGCAGTTGCTGGCGATTGGGCAGGCCGGTAAGGAAATCATACTGCGCCATGCGCAGCAGGCTGGATTCGGCTTCATGGCGCAGGTGGGTGTTGCGCTCGATGGACGACAGCAACTGGTTGGCGGTGGTGACCCAGATGCCCAGTTCGTTCTTTTCGTGACCCTTGAGCAGCGGCAGTTGATGCTCGCTAGGGCGGTCCGGGTTGATGCTGGTCAGGTGCTCGATGATGCGCGAGAGCGGCTTGGTCAGCAGCCAGTGATAGACCAGGTACAGCACCATGCCCATCGCCAGGGCACGCAGCACGCCGGAGATGAAGATGATCAGGGAATTGGTCAGGAAACCTTCGCCATAGGTGGCGGTGTCCAGAGTAATGCGCAAGTCGCCGTAATATTCGCTGTAGGGGCTGCGGCCCACCAGTTGCGTGGTAAAGCTGCGCTCCTGGCCGAGGATGGGATCGGTCAGCCAGCGAGTCGGGGTTGCGGCCAGGTCACGGGTCTTTTCGGCCAGCAGGGTCTCGTTGGGATGGCCGATGGAGGCCATGCGCACGGCCTTGTCCTGAAACAGACCTTCAATGACCTGCATACCCATCTCGCGGTCCAGGCTATAGACAGCCTGCGTCGAGGGGTCGCGGAACATGTCGAGAATCCGGCCGGCGTCGGTGGCCACCGCCTGGCGGGTCTTGTAGGCGTCGTACACGATCTGCGCGCAACTGAGCACAACGCCTACGACCAGCGCCGAAAGCAGCACCACGCGCAGCAGCTTCACCGACAAGCTGTTCTTGAGTTCCAGCTTCAAATGGGCATTCCTTCATCCATGCGATAGCGGGTTGTTGCAAGCATTGGCATGCACACAGTCCACGTCAAGGTCCTGATACACCCTTGACCTGTTTCATCCAGATAACGATTTCCTGCGGGCAAGTAAGGCTATCGGTACTGTGTCGGTAGAAAGCAGGTGGAACTTGAGCGGCAATTCGTCGAATCGGGCCGCCACTGATATTAGTCCGCTATCGTTGTCCGACGATACATAAAGGACGAACAGAAGGCGAAAAAAAACCCGGACATGCCGGGTTTTTTTCAGACAACCATCTGATGTGCGGATCAGGCGGTGAAGGTCTTGCCTTCGAACTGCTCGGCAACGAACTTCCAGTTGACCAGGTTCCAGAACGCCTCGACGTATTTTGGACGCAGGTTACGGTAGTCGATGTAGTAGGCGTGTTCCCAGACGTCGCAGGTCAGCAGCGGGGTGTCGCCGTTGGTCAGCGGGTTGCCTGCACCGATGGTGCTGGCCAGGCCCAGGGAGCCGTCAGCCTTCTTCACCAGCCAGCCCCAGCCGGAGCCGAAGGTGCCGATGGAGGTCTTGCTGAACTCTTCCTTGAACTTGTCGAAGGAGCCGAACGCTGCGTTGATGGCATCAGCCAGTGCGCCGGTAGGTTGGCCGCCGGCGTTTGGCGCCAGGCAGTTCCAGTAGAAAGTGTGGTTCCAGACCTGGGCTGCGTTGTTGAAGATACCGCCCGAGGAAGTCTTGACGATTTCTTCCAGAGTCTTGCCTTCGAACTCGGTGCCCGGCACCAGGTTGTTCAGGTTCACGACGTAGGTATTGTGGTGCTTGTCGTGGTGGTATTCCAGGGTTTCCTTGGAGATGTGCGGTGCCAGAGCGTCATGTGCGTAAGGCAGCGGCGGCAATTCGAAAGCCATGGTGATTCTCCTACTCAGGTCAGGTTGCGGTTAGCGCAAGGCCGATCACGGGCGGCCGTACAGAGTATGCGTCGGTGAGTTTCTACTCTTTTGCGACACAGGGGCAGGATCATAGCACCGGCCCCAGACCATAACCACGCAACAACTGTGTGGGATAGAGGTTCCAGAGCGTTGGCAGGAATAATGGGTTGGGCATCAAGCGCCGAGCTTTGATCGTTCCCACGCTCCGCGTGGTAACGGCTGTCTTGACGCTCCGCGTCTTCCCGCGACGTTGAGGTCGTGTGCATATCCGTTGTCGCGTTGGCTGGGCTTAT
>NZ_JANHKS010000058.1 GCF_028682175.1 Pseudomonas putida
CAGGCGTTGCGAGGGTGTCTGACACGCCGCCATCGCGGGCAAGCGCGCTCCTACGGGGGGTATCAGCGGGTGGCGTGGTACAGGCTGACCTTGCGAAACTCCCACGGCTCGGCCAGATCCGGCAGGGTCAGGGCGTCGAGAATACCCAGGCGGCTATAGGCCGGGTGCTGGAAATCCTTGACCCGCGAGTCCGCCACCAGCGCCTGCTGGCCACGCGTCAGAAACTGATCGAGCAGCGGCAGGTTGGCGCGGTCGTAGAGCACGTCGGCCACCAGAATCAGATCGAAACGGTCCGCCTCGGCGAAGAAATCCGCCGAATACCCCAGCGTCACGCCATTGAGTTCAGCGTTGGCCCTGCACGCCTCGATCGCCACCGGATCGAGATCACAGGCCACCACCTCCAGGGCCCCGGCTTTCATCGCGGCAATCCCGGCAACCCCTGAGCCCGCGCCGAAATCCAGTACGCGCTTGCCCTCGACCCAATGCCGGTGCTCGGCCAGAAACCGTGCCAAGGCAAGACCGCTGGCCCAGCAGAAACTCCAGTAGGGCGGGTCTTCGAGGATGCGTCGGGTTTCTTCAGGGTTGAAGGCGCGGTCCATGTTGTCCGCGTCGATCAGCCATAACTTGAGATCAGTGCCCGGCAGTGTCTCGGCCACCAGCCGGGCATCGCCCAGCAGTTGGCTCAGTTGCGCCTGAAGGTGCGACGGCGGGGTCATGGCATCTTGAAGAATTGCAGTTGGCCCAGCGATTGGGTCTCAGGCCTGGCGATCAGTACCGACGGCAGATGCAGGATCAACTGGCCGGACTGGCTGGCGCGCCCGCGCAGCTCGACCCGCGCACCCACGGGGAAGGCTTCGGGGTTGAAGCGCAACTGGAACGGCAGCGACTGATTGTTGCCGGTCAGCTTGGTGCTGCTCAGCAGTTTTTGCGGGCGATTGCGATCGTCGATGACCATCAGCGCCAGTTCCACCTCGGCGCCCGCCGGCACGCCCAGCAACTGGCCGCTCAGTTCGCGCTGATACGGCAGCAGCGGGCCCGGGCCTTCAGGCAGCTTGATCGCATTGGGGGCAGGCTTGGCCGGTTCCGCAGGTTTGGGCGCCTCGGCGGTGCTACAGGCAGCGAGCAGGCCGGCCAGGCAAATTGCAGCGAGCGTACGTAGCGTCATGAAGAGCTCCAGCTAAAACGATAAACGAACGGGATATGCGGGCTATGACGCAGTATCGCCGAGGGTGGCGGCTTTTGCCCCACACGGATGGGCGTCTGTATACCTCAAAGAACCGCACTTGTCTTGCCGGCGGGATGCGCTACCATGGCCCTCCCTTTTTTTGTTGCCTGCCACCATGCACTGTCCCTTCTGCGGTGCCAACGACACCAAAGTCATCGATTCCCGTCTGGTCGCCGAAGGTGATCAGGTCCGCCGTCGCCGCGAGTGCGTGGCCTGTGGCGAACGTTTCACCACCTTTGAAACCGCCGAGCTGGTGCTGCCAAGGCTGATCAAGCAGGACGGCAGCCGCCAGCCCTTCGACGAAGAGAAGCTGCGAGCCGGCATGCAGCGTGCGCTGGAGAAGCGCCCGGTCAGCGTCGAGCGCCTTGAAGCAGCCCTGGCCCACATCAAGAGCAAGCTGCGGGCGACCGGCGAGCGCGAGGTCAAGTCGTTGATCGTCGGGGAGCTGGTGATGAGCGAGCTGCAGAAGCTCGACGAAGTGGCCTACATCCGCTTTGCTTCGGTGTATCGGCGGTTCCAGGACCTCAACGAATTCCGCGAAGAAATCGACCGACTGGCCCGCGAGCCGGTTAAAGAGTGAGCATGTCCAACGCAGAGCAAAGCGTGCTCGACGCCTCCTACATGGCGCGAGCGCTGGAACTGGCGCGCAAGGGTGTGTATTCCACCCATCCCAACCCCCGGGTGGGTTGCGTGATCGTGCGTGATGGCGAAGTCGTCGGCGAAGGCTGGCACGTACGCGCAGGCGAGCCCCACGCTGAAGTCCACGCGCTGCGTCAGGCGGGCGACAAGGCCCGCGGCGCCACCGCCTACGTCACCCTCGAACCCTGCAGCCATCATGGTCGCACGCCGCCCTGCGCCGATGCGTTGGTCAACGCGGGCGTGGCGCGGGTCGTCGCCGCCATGCAGGACCCCAACCCCAATGTCGCCGGACGCGGCCTGTTACGCCTGATGAGCGCCGGTATCGCCGTGCAGAGTGGCGTGCTCGAAGGCGAAGCTCGAGCGCTGAACAAAGGCTTTCTCAAGCGCATGGAACACGGCCTGCCGTACGTGCGCGTGAAGCTGGCGATGAGCCTGGACGGGCGCACCGCCATGGCCAGCGGCGAGAGCCAGTGGATAACCGGCCCCGAAGCGCGCTCTGCGGTGCAGCGTCTGCGGGCTCAGGCCAGCGTGGTGCTGACCGGCGCTGATACCGTGCTGGCCGACAACGCGCGGCTGACCGTGCGCCCTGACGAATTGGGCCTGAACGCCGAACTGACGGCACTGGCCGTGACGCGCCCGCCGCTGCGGGTGTTGATCGACGGCCGTCTGCGCGTGCCCCTCGATGCACCGTTCTTCAAGGCGGGCAACGCGCTGGTCGCGACCTGCGCGGCTGCGTCGGCCCGTGAACGCTACAGCGACGAAGGCCATGAATTGCTGGCGCTGCCCAGCAGCGGCGGGCATGTGGACCTGCGCAAGCTGCTGGTCGAACTGGCGAACCGGGGCGTCAACGACGTACTGGTCGAAGCCGGGCCCAAGCTTGCGGGCGCTTTTACCCGCCTGGGGTTGGTGGATGAATTTCAGATTTTCGTCGCCGGCAAGTTCATGGGCTCTTCTGCGCGTCCGTTGCTGGACCTGCCGCTGGCGCAAATGAGCGAATCGCTGGAGCTGAAAATCGTCGAAATGCGCGCCGTTGGAAATGATTGGCGAGTCATCGCAATACCTGCACCGAGCCCAAGCGTATAATTCCGGCTTTCGCTTAAAGCGCAGGCCCCGTTCTCCTGGAGGACCCATGTTTACCGGCATCATCGAATCCATCGGCAGCATCCGCGCCATCACTCCCAAAGGCGGCGATGTCCGCGTTTATGTAGAGACCGGCAAACTCGACCTCTCCGACGTCAAGCTCGGCGACAGCATCGCAGTCAACGGCGTGTGCCTGACCGCCGTGGAACTGCCGGGCGACGGTTTCTGGGCTGATGTCAGCCGCGAAACCCTCGACGTGACTGCGTTCGTCGATCTGAAGACCGGCAGCCGCGTGAACCTTGAAAAGGCCCTGACCCCGACCACCCGCCTGGGCGGCCACCTGGTCAGCGGCCACGTCGACGGCGTCGGCGAAGTGTTGTCCCGCGAGGAAAACGCCCGCGCAATCCAGTTCCGCATGCGCGCCCCGCGTGAGCTGGCCAAGTACATCTCGCACAAGGGTTCGATCACCGTCGACGGCACCAGCCTGACCGTGAACGCGGTCAATGGCGCCGAGTTCGAACTGACCATCGTCCCGCACACGCTGGCCGAAACCATCATGGGCGACTACCGCCCGGGCCGTAAGATCAACCTTGAGGTGGATCTGCTGGCGCGTTACCTGGAGCGCCTGCTGCTCGGTGACAAGGCCGCCGACCCGACGCCAGCCCAGGGCGGCAACATCACTGAAAGCTTTCTGGCCGCCAACGGCTACCTCAAATCCTGAATGAAGGGGGTGCCGCGTGGCGCTCAATAGCATCGAAGAACTGGTTGAAGACATTCGCCAAGGCAAGATGGTCATCCTGATGGATGACGAAGATCGCGAAAACGAAGGCGATCTGATCATGGCCTCCGAGTGCGTCAAGCCCGAGCACATTAACTTCATGGCGCGTTACGCACGTGGCCTGATCTGCATGCCCATGACCCGTGAGCGCTGCGAAGCGCTGAAGCTGCCGCTGATGGCGCCGCGCAACGGTTCGGGCTTCGGCACCAAGTTCACCGTTTCCATCGAGGCCGCCGAAGGCGTGACCACCGGCATTTCCGCCGCCGACCGCGCCCGCACCGTGCAGGCGGCCGCCGCCAAGGACGCCAAGGCCGAAGACATCGTCAGCCCCGGCCACATCTTCCCGCTGATGGCTCAGGCCGGCGGTACGCTGTCCCGCGCTGGCCACACCGAAGCTGCGTGCGACCTGGCGCGCATGGCCGGTTTCGAGCCGACCGGCGTGATCTGCGAAGTGATGAACGACGACGGCACCATGTCCCGTCGCGCCGAACTGGAAGTCTTCGCCGCCGAGCACAACATCAAGATCGGCACCATCGCCGACCTGATTCACTACCGCATGATTCACGAACGTACCGTTCAGCGGATTGCCGAGCAGCCGCTGGACACCGAACAGGGCCAGTTCAACCTGGTGACCTACCGTGATTCGGTCGAAGGCGACGTTCACCTGGCCTTGACCCTGGGCAAGGTCTGCGCGGAAGAACCGACCCTGGTTCGCGTGCACAACATGGACCCGCTGCGTGACCTGCTGATGGTCAAACAGCCCGGCCGCTGGAGCCTGCGGGCTGCAATGGCGGCGGTTGCCGAGGCGGGCAGCGGCGTGGTGTTGCTGCTCGGGCACCCGCTCGACGGCGACGCGGTGCTGGCCCATGTGCGGGAAACCGCAGGTGCCGCGCCGGTCAAGACACCGACCACCTACAGCACTGTCGGTGCGGGTTCGCAGATCCTTCGCGACCTGGGCGTTCGCAAAATGCGCCTGATGAGTTCGCCAATGAAGTTCAACGCGATATCCGGTTTCGATCTGGAAGTTGTAGAATACGTGCCCTCCGAATAAAGACCGGCAGGTCACCGGCCGTGAAAACCTCAGGATTTCACGGCTTTTGTCCCTGCGGTCGCCGATTCGTGGCCTAAAATCCCTGAAAGCGCGCGCCTGATGCGCGCTTGCTCTTTAATTATGAGACTCAGCCGAATGACCCTGAAGACCATCGAAGGTACCTTCATCGCCCCACAAGGTCGCTACGCCCTGGTGGTTGGCCGCTTCAACAGCTTCGTCGTCGAAAGCCTGGTGAGCGGTGCCGTTGATGCCCTGGTTCGCCATGGCGTGAGCGAAAGCGACATCACCATCATCCGTGCCCCGGGCGCGTTCGAAATCCCGCTGGTGGTGCAGAAAGTCGCCCAGCGCAGCGAATTCTCCGCGATCATCGCCCTGGGCGCCGTGATCCGTGGCGGCACTCCGCACTTCGAATACGTGGCTGGCGAATGCACCAAGGGCCTGGCCCAGGTGTCCATGGAGTTCGGCGTACCGGTCGCCTTTGGCGTGCTGACCGTCGATTCCATCGAACAAGCCATCGAACGTTCCGGCACCAAGGCCGGTAACAAAGGCGCTGAAGCTGCCCTGTCCGCCATCGAGATGGTCAGCCTGTTGGCGCAGTTGGAGGCCAAGTGATTAACGACGAAAGCGATCGCTTCAACCCACGCGATCCGCGCCCTGCGGACGCCGGCAAGCCATCGAAAAGTGAAAAGCGCCGTGCTGCACGTCAGTTGGCGACCCAGGCCCTGTATCAACTGCACATGGCCAAGCAATCGCTGAACGAAATCGAAGCGCAATTTCGCGTCGATAACGATTTCACCGACGTCGATGGCGCGTATTTCCGTGAAATTCTTCACGGTGTACCGACCAGGAAAGACCAGATCGACACCGCGCTGGCGCCGTGCCTGGACCTGACCATCGACGAGCTGGACCCGGTTGAACTGGCCGTTCTGCGCCTGTCCACCTGGGAACTGATGGAACGCATCGACGTGCCATACCGCGTGGTCATCAACGAAGGCATCGAGCTTGCGAAGGTCTACGGTTCCACCGACGGCCACAAGTTCGTCAACGGCGTGCTCGACAAGCTGGCTCCGCGTCTGCGCGAAGTCGAAGTCAAGGCCAACAAGCGCTGAGGCGTCTGGGTATCTCCAGAACCTTGAGTGTTTGATGCCATGGGCGAGTTCGAGCTGATCCGCAACTACTTCGCCGCTGCGCCCTGCGCGCAGCCGGGCGAAGGTGTTGCATTGGGGATTGGCGACGACTGCGCCCTGTTGTCGGTGCCGCCGGGCGAACAGCTGGCGGTGTCCACCGACACGCTGGTGGCCGGGGTGCATTTCCCCGACGCCTGCGATCCTTTCCTGCTGGGCCAGCGTGCCCTGGGCGTCTCTGCCAGCGATCTGGCGGCCATGGGCGCCAAACCCCTCGCATTCACCCTTGCCCTGACCCTGCCGGACGTTTCTGCTGCCTGGCTTTCAGCGTTCGCCCGTGGTTTGAACGAGATGGCCCAGGCTTGCTCGATGCGGCTGATCGGCGGCGACACCACGCGCGGGCCTCTGAGCCTGACCGTGACGGTGTTCGGCTCGGTGCCCAAAGGCCTGGCGCTGACCCGCGGTGGCGCGCGGCCGGGGGACCTGCTGTGCGTCGGCGGGCCCTTGGGCGACGGCGCCGGGGCACTGCCGCTGGTGTTGAACCAGCGCACGACACAGGCGTCTACCGCAGAGGCGCTGCTGGCGCGCTACTGGTCCCCCCAGCCGCAGCTTGAACTGGGCATGGCGCTGCGTGGCAAGGCCAGCGCGGCGCTGGACATCTCCGACGGACTGCTCGCCGATTGCGGGCATATCGCATTGGCATCGGGCGTACGCTTGCTGATAGAGCGGGACAAAGTGCCGATGTCTGACGCGCTGCTGGCATTTTTCGGCGCAGACCAGGCGCTGAATGCTGCGCTCAGTGGCGGCGATGACTACAGACTCGCGTTCACGCTCCCGGCATCATGCCTGCCTGACCTGCTCGCCGCTGGCTGGCCGGTCCACATGATCGGCCGGGTGGTCGAAGGGCAGGGCGTCACACTGATCGACGAGCATGGGCAGGACGTCACTCCGTTGACTCGGGGTTATCAACATTTTCGGGAGACACGGTGACAGATCATCCTAACCAGGTCCCGGCGGAAAACGTTCCGCCGTCGGTATGGACCAACCCCTGGCATTTCCTGGCCTTCGGCTTCGGCTCCGGCACCTTGCCCAAGGCGCCCGGCACCTGGGGCTCGATGGTTGCAGTGCCATTCATTCCGCTGTGGCAGATGCTGCCGGACTGGGGCTACTGGCTGATGCTGGGCATCACCATGCTGTTCGGCTTCTGGCTGTGCGGCAAGGTGGCGGACGATCTGCGGGTGCACGATCACGAAGGCATCGTCTGGGACGAAATGGTCGGCATGTGGATCACCCTGTGGCTGGTGCCCGAAGGCTGGGTCTGGCTGCTGGTGGGCTTTTTGGTGTTCCGGTTTTTCGACATTCTCAAACCTTGGCCCATCCATTGGGTCGACAAGCATGTTCACGGCGGCGTCGGCATCATGCTCGACGATGTACTGGCCGGGGTTTTTGCGTGGTTGGCGATGCAGGGTCTAGTCTGGGTGTGGGGCGTCATATAGGAAACGGCTCATGGGGCGCGTGGGTGTGAAGTGGCTGGCTGGCCTTTCGGCGTTGGTGGCGGGTTGCTGGATGGTTGCCGGGCTGGTATCGGCCCAGGCTTCGTCCGACAAGCCCAAGGACATCGTGCTGGTCAGCGAGCAGTGGAATGCCTACACCGAGGCGGACGGCACCGGGCTGGGCTGGGACCTGATGCGCGAGGTGTTCGAGCCAGCCGGGATCAAGGTCGCCTCGCGCATCGAACCCTACACCCGCGCCGTTGGCCTGGTGCAGCGGGGCGAGGCGGATGCCTGGGTCGGTGCCTACGAGAATGAAGTCGAAGGCACGCTGTATCCGAAGTGGCACTACGACACTGACGAAATCTACGCCCTGGGCCTGGCGTCCAATCCGGCGCCGACCCTGGCTTCGCTGGGCAGTTATCGCCTGGCCTGGGTGCGGGGCTATGAATTCCAGCACTACCTGCCCAATGTCCAGCACTTCAACGAAGTGGCCCGGCGGGACCATATCCTTTCGATGCTCGATCACGGCCGCGCCGACCTGTACATCGACGCCAGGCCCGAGGTGGACTTCATCCTCGGGCAGACGAAGGAGCCGCAGCGTTTTCGCACGACATACCTTACGGCCATTCCGCTGTTCCTGAGCTTTGCAGACAACGAGCGGGGCCGTGCGCTGCGTGACATCTTCGATGAACGGATGGCCAGGCTGGTGCAATCCGGCAAGCTGCGGCCGATCTTCGCGAAGTGGAAACAGCCTTATCCATTCGATGCCGACGAAGTCCGCGTCAAGGCGAAGGTCAAGCAATGATCGAACATGTTGATCTGAATGGCCGACAATTCAGCCTAAGCGCCTGTCGAAGCCTGCTGTTACAATGCGGCCTTGCTAATTTCCAGTCCTCATACTGATCAGGAGCACACGGTGCCCGTCGTATTTGTCGCGGCTTCCAAGCTGCCTACCCCTTTTGCCACTTTCAAAATGAACGGCTTCCTCGAAGAGGAAACCGGTCGCGAACACGTCGTTCTCAGCCTGGGTGATGTGTCGGATGGCGCTCCAGTCCTGGGGCGCGTGCATTCCGAATGCCTGACAGGCGATGCCTTGTTCAGCCAGCGTTGCGACTGCGGCTCGCAACTTGAAGCCGCCTTGCGCGCCATTGCCGCCGAAGGTCGCGGCGTTCTGTTGTATCTGCGCCAGGAAGGGCGTGGTATCGGTCTGATGAACAAGATCCGTGCCTATGAATTGCAGGACGGCGGTGCCGACACCGTCGAAGCGAACGAACGCCTGGGCTTCGCCGCCGATCAGCGCGACTACGCCATCTGCCTGCCGATGCTCGAGCATCTGGGCGTGAAATCCCTGCGTCTGATGACCAACAATCCACGCAAGGTCAAAGCCTTGACCGACATGGGCATCAACGTTGCCGAGCGCGTGCCGCTGCACACCGGCCACAACCCGCACAACAAGCTGTACCTGGCCACCAAGGCCGGCAAGCTCGGCCACATGATGGGCAACGAGCATCAGAGCGAGGTCGATCCCGCGTGACACGGGGCAATGTGCGCCGTCGTCTGGCGCTGGCGTGGTGGCGGCAACTGGCGCTGACGCTGGCGCCGTTGCTGGTGGTGTGCCTGTTCCTGAGCAGCGATGAGGGGCCGGTCAGCCCGTCGGTGTTCGCCATGCCGCTGTTCATCGCAGGCGTGGCCTCGATGTTCCTCAGCATCAAGCCGTTTGGTGTCTACAAGCGCGCCTTGATCAGAACCCAGAAAGCCCTCGACACCCCGGACGAGCCAGCCGCCTGGCTGCGGCTGGCGGCTGATCGACGCATGGCGTTCCTGTTTGCCGGGTTGCCTGCGTGGATCGCCGCGCTGGCGGTGTTCGCGGACCTTGAGGCCGTTCCCCTGGCCCTCCTGGCGCTGTCCAGCGTCATTCTGCTTTCCCTGTACCGCATTCCTCGCCAGTTGGCCTGATGCGCCGCGTTCTCGGCTGTCTGCTGCTGGTGACTGCCTGGCAGGTCAACGCCGCCGAGCGCGTGGTCAGCCTCGCGCCTTCTCTGACGGAAATCGTGATCGAACTGGGCGCTGCCGATCGGTTGGTCGGCGTGCTCGATGGTGGCGAACGCCCCGCCCAGGTTGCGGGTGTGCCTTCGGTGGGGCGTTACGGCCAGTTGAACATGGAACAGGTGCTCGCCCTGCGCCCCGATTTGTTGCTGCTGTGGCCGGGCAGCGTCAGTGCGGCCCAGCGCGACCAGTTGCAGCGCCTGAACATCCCCACCTTTACCGCCGAGCCGCATACGCTGGATCAACTGGCCGAGCAGATCGGGCAGATCGGCGAGCGCCTTGGTAGGGCCGAGCAGGGGCAGCAGGTGGCAGGGGATTTTCGTCAACGGCTTGCTGATCTGAGAACACGCTATCGACGGCAGACGCCGACCAGTGTGTTCTATCAGGTGTGGGATCAGCCGCTGTACACCGTGGGCGGCGGGCAGATCATCAGCGATGCGCTGAAGGTGTGCGGGGCGCGCAGCCTGTTTTCCGACCTCGCCCAGCCCGCGCCGCAGGTCAGTCTGGAAGCGGTGCTGCAGCGTAATCCCGAAGTGGTGGTGGCCGGCTCGGCGTCCCAGCTGGATATCTGGAAAGCCTGGCCGTCGCTCAAAGCCCGGCTGCTGGTGGTACCGGATAAAGGCATCGAGCGGCCAAGTGGGCAGATGCTGGGGGCGGTGGCGAAGTTGTGTGAAACCCTCTCTCCCGAGCGATGAGCGAACGATTGTAGGAGCGCGCTTGCCCGCGATTGCGGTGCGTCAGACACATCAGATGGCACAGGGATACCGCCGTCGCGGGCAAGCGCGCTCCTACAGGGGGGGAGCCTACAACTCCGGCGTCCAGGTCACCCCGAACATCCACGTCCGCCCCTCTTCGCGGTACCCGTAATTGCTGCCATCGAAACTGTACAGCGCGCGGCTGTAGCGCTGGTCCAAGGCGTTATCCAGCTTGAACTCCAGTTTCACCTCATCACTGGCCTTCCAGCTGCTGCGCAGGCCAAACAGCCCATAGCCGCCGATGTGCTGGGTGTTGGCCTCGTCGTTGTAGCTGTCGCTCACCGCCTGCCAGCTGGCGCCGACGCCGAGGCGGTCGAACTGGCGGTCCAGGTCCAGGTTCACGGTCCGGCGTGCACGGCGATTCAGCGTGTGGCCGGTGTCGCGGTCGCGCGGGTCGATGATCGAGGCGCCGAGTTTGCCGGTCCAGCCGAACAGTTGCTGTTCCAGCGATGCTTCAAAACCGTTGATTCGCGCGGAGCCGATGTTCTGCGGGCTGAAATCGGCATCCAGTGCAATGGCGTCTTCAAGGTCGGTTCGGTACAGCGACGCCTCCAGCTTGCTGGTTTCGCTCAAACGGCTGCGCCATTGCACCTCGTAGCTTTTCGAGTGCTCGGGTTTGAGATTCGGGTTGCTGAAGCCTGGGTAATACAGATCGTTGAATGTCGGCGCACGGAAGCCTTCACTGTAGGAAAGCAGCACGTCGTTGGCGTCGTCGAGGGGTACGGTCAGCGTGCCGCTCCAGGTGTTCTGGCTGCCGAACTGCTGGTTCTGATCGTGGCGCAGGCCCAGTTCCGTCGAGAAGCCATCACCCTTGTAGCGGTGCTGAACGAAGGCTGCGCGGTTCCAGCGGCTGTCTTCGTCGAAGGTTGTGCTGCTGTTGACCCGATCTTCGTACCCGTCCGCGCCGAGCATCAGGCTGTTGCGGTCGTCCAGCGTCAGGTCGTTCTGCCAGTTCACCGAGTCACGGTAGGTGTTGAACACGTAGCGGTCGTCACTGAGCTTGTCGGCGGTCTTTTCGCGGTTCTCGCTGTGGCCCAGTTCCAGGCGGGTTTTCCAGCGCTCGTTGATTCGCGCGTCCAGGTAGGTGCCCAGGCTGCTCAGCTCGAAGTCGCTGTATTGCTGCTGGCCGACGGTGTTGAACGTGACCGGGTCGAACAGGCCAAACGGGTTGTCGAGTTCGGTCTTGCCCTTGTTGTCGAGCGCGTTGAAGCCGATTTCCACGTCATCGCTCAACCAGTGGCTCAGGTTCAGGCTGTACGACTTGTTTCGATAGGCGTCGTGATCGGCGTCGCTGGCGAAGGACGGACCGGTTCGGTCGATGCCATCGGTTTGCTCCAGGCTGGTGCTCAGGTTGAAATGGGTCCGGGCATCGCCGCCCGACAGGCCAAGGCTGTTCTGTGTGGTGCCGCGATTGCCGAAACCGGTGTGCAGCCGGGCTTGCAGGCCCTGTTCGGCGCCTCGGCGGGTGAAGATCTGGATCACCCCGCCGATGGCGTCCGCACCGTAAACGACTGAGCGCGAACCGCGCAGCACTTCGACGCGCTCCACCTGATCGACGTTGAGGTATTGCAGGGCGCTGTCGGCCGACGTGGCGTTGGCGATCCGCTGGCCGTCGACCAGCACCAGGCTCTGGGCGGCCTTGGTCCCGCGGATATAGATTCCTGGCAGGCTGCCGCGCCCGCCACTTGGCGCCACCTGCACGCCAGGCACGCGGTTGAGCAGGTCGGTGACGCTGGTCGGTTGCAGGCGTTCGATGTCTGCTCGGGTGAATACGGTGTTGGCGGCGGTGCTGGCATCCCGTTCCTCGACCTGGCGGTTGGCGCTGATCAGGACGTCAGGCAGCTTCAGGGCGTTTTCGCGGTCGGGCAGGTCGGCGAAGGCTTGGGTGGATGGCAGCAGGGATAGAGCGAGGGCAATGCGAGAAAAAATCATGACGTTACCGCAAGAACCTGTAGGAGTGAGCTTGCTCGCGATAGCATCACGTCACACGACTTCTGTGTGTCTGATATGACGCTATCGCGAGCAAGCTCACTCCTACAGGAATAGAACGTTACAGGTCAGCCAGGCGCGCGTTGATCGACGCTTCAATCCCGTCCGCATCCAGCCCGCACTCGGCGAGCATCTGCGCAGGTTTGGCGTGTTCGACGTAGACATCCGGCAAGCCCAGGTGCAGCACGGACTTGAGAATGTTCTCCCGCGCCAGGAACTCGCTGACCGCCGCGCCCGCGCCACCCATGATGGCGTTTTCTTCGATGGTCACCAGCAGGTCGTGGCCGGCGGCCATTTCGCGGACCAGTGCTTCGTCCAGTGGCTTGACGAAACGCATGTCGACCACAGTGGCGTCGATCTTCTCGGCTACCTTCAGCGCATCGGCCAATTGCACGCCGAACACCAGCATCGCAACCTTGCTGCCTTGGCGACGAACGATGCCCTTGCCGATTTCCAGCGGCTCAAGGCTGCTGTCGATCACAGCGTTCGGGCCGGTGCCGCGCGGGTAACGCACAGCAGCAGGGCCGTTGAACAGGTGACCGGTGCTGAGCATCTTGCGCAGTTCGTTCTCGTCGCTCGGCGTCATCACCAGCATGCCGGGGATGCAACGCAGGTACGACAGGTCGAAGCTGCCGGCGTGAGTCGGGCCGTCTTCGCCCACCAGGCCTGCGCGGTCGATGGCGAACAGCACGTCGAGGTTCTGCACCGCGACGTCATGGATCAATTGGTCGTAGCCGCGCTGCAGGAAGGTCGAGTAGATCGCGACCACCGGCTTGCTACCTTCGCAGGCCATGCCGGCCGCCAGCGTGACCGCGTGCTGCTCGGCAATGGCGACGTCGAAGTAACGGTCCGGGAAGCGTTCGCTGAACGCGACCAGATCCGAGCCCTCTTTCATCGCCGGGGTGATACCCACCAACCGTTCGTCGGCTTGTGCCATGTCGCACAGCCACTGGCCGAACACGCCGGAATATTTCGGGCCGCTGGCCTTTTTCGGCGCGGCGGCGGGCGCGTTGAGCGGGTCGAGCTTGGTGATCGCGTGGTAGCCGATCGGATCGACCTCGGCCGGCGCGAAGCCCTTGCCCTTCTTGGTCACCACGTGCAGGAACTGCGGGCCCTTGAGGTCACGCATGTTGCGCAGGGTGGCGATCAGGGTTGGCAGGTCGTGGCCGTCGATGGGGCCGATGTAGTTCCAGCCCAGCTCTTCGAACAGGGTACCGGGGACCAGCATGCCCTTGGCGTATTCTTCGGTACGACGGGCGATTTCCCACGCGCCCGGCAGACGCGACAGCACTTTCTTGCTGCCTTCGCGCATGCTGGCGTAGGTGCGGCTGGAAAGAATTTTCGCCAGATAATTCGACAGCCCGCCGACGTTGCGCGAGATCGACATGTCGTTGTCGTTGAGGATCACCAGCATGTCGGCATTGACTTCAGGGGCGTGGTTCAACGCCTCGAACGCCATGCCGGCAGTCAGCGCGCCGTCACCGATCACGGCGATGGCCTTGCGGTCCTTGCCCTGCAGGCGATTGGCGATGGCCATGCCCAGGGCGGCGCTGATCGAGGTGCTGGAGTGGCCGACGCCAAAGGTGTCGTACTCGCTCTCGCTGCGGCGCGGAAACGCTGCCACGCCGCCTTTCTGGCGCAGGGTCGCCATCTGCTCGCGGCGGCCCGTGAGGATCTTGTGCGGATACGCCTGATGGCCGACGTCCCAGACCAGCCGGTCATCGGGGGTATCGAAGACGTAGTGCAGGGCAACGGTCAGTTCGATGACGCCAAGGCCGGCACCGAAATGTCCGCCGGTCTGGCCAACGGTATAGAGCAGCTCCAGGCGCAGTTCGTCAGCCAGGGCTTCGAGCTCGGCTTCACCTAACCGGCGCAGGCCGTCCGGCGTCGCTGCCTTGTCGAGCAGTGGCGTGGACGGGCGCTCGCGGGGAATCTCTTTGAACGTCGTGGGCATCAGGCGAATCGTTATAAGTAAAAGACGCGGCAGTTTACCTGATGCATCGCAAGCTGCCCATGAACTGGAACCAATGGATGCTCAAATCAGAGTGCTTGAACGCTACACCCCCGTAGCAGCACGGCTTGCCGGCGGGGGCGTCCGTGAAATCGCCCCCGCCGGCAAGCCGTGCTGCTACGGGGCTGGTGTTGGCCGGACGGTCGTGCGAACGATCAGTTGCGACGTTCGACGATATAACGGGCCAAGGCGCGCAGGGGCTCGGCGGCCGCGTCGAACGGTCGCAGGGCGGCCAGGGCCTGATCGCGCAGTTCGAATGCGTAATGCCTGGCTTCTTCCAGACCCAGGAGAGCCGGGTAGGTCGGCTTGTCGCGGGCAATATCGGCGCCCTGGCGCTTGCCCAAGGTCGCGGTATCGCTCTCGACGTCGAGGATGTCGTCCTGCACCTGGAACGCAAGGCCGATGGCTCGGGCGTAGATCTGCAACGAATCGAGCTGGACCTGGCTGGCGTTACCGCTGGCCAGGGCGCCGAGCCTGACGCTGGCCTCGATCAGCGCGCCGGTCTTGTGCCGGTGCATGAATTCCAGGGCTTTCTGGTCGAGCTTGAGCCCCACCGAACCCAGATCGATCGCCTGACCACCGACCATCCCGGCAGGCCCTGCGGCGTGAGCGAGGGTGGCGACCATCTTCAGGCGGGTCTCGGCGTCCTGCGGGGTCAGCCTGGCGTCGCTCAGCACGCTGAACGCCAGGGTTTGCAGGCCATCACCGGCGAGAATCGCGCAGGCTTCGTCGAACGCCTTGTGGGTGGTCGGCAGGCCGCGACGCAGGTCGTCGTCGTCCATGGCCGGCAGATCGTCGTGAACCAGCGAGTAGGCGTGGATCAACTCGACCGCACAGGCTGCGCCGTTGGCCTGTTCGGCGTTGCCACCCAGGGCTTCGCAGGCCGCGTAGACCAGCAGCGGGCGCACGCGCTTGCCGCCATTGGTGACGCTGTAGCGCATGGCTTCGTAGAGCCTTGTCAATTCAGGAGCAGGAGCGGTGAACAGGGTGTCCAGCGCCGCATTGACGCGGGCCTGACTGAGGGCCTGGTACTCGGCAATCATTCTGGCTGTTCCGCGTCGAAGGGTTCCTCGGCCAGTTCGCCATCGCGCTCGAGCAGGACCTGAACCTTCTGCTCGGCCTGGGCCAGTGCGCTCTGACACTCGCGGGTCAGGCGGATGCCTTGTTCGAAGGCGGTCAACGAGTCTTCCAGCGACAGCTCGCCGTTCTCCAGACGCTCGACCAGCGTTTGCAAATCCGTGAGGGACTGTTCGAAATCCAGTGCAGCTTTCTTGCGGGCCATGGCGGCTATCCCGGTAGACGTTAAACCGGCGCGACACTAGCAGAGCGTGGGGCCTGGGGCAAATGAGAGGTGCCGGATGGGAGGTGTAGCGCAGGCCTGCGCCGAATCGCCACGCCCCTGTAGGATTGAGCTTGCTCGCGATTGCGTCCGTTCAGTTGCTACGTGGCGTCTGGCAGTCAGCAATCGCGAGCAAGCTCACTCCTACAGGTTTTGCGTTGATCCCGGAGCCCGTGACCGGCGCGGTCCGCGTAGCAGCACGGCTTGCCGGCGGGGGCGATTTAGAGGGCGCTCCCGCCGGCAAGCCGTGCTGCTACGGGGGGATTACCAGTCGTAGGTCACGGTGGCGATGACGTTGCGGCGCGGGCCGTAGTAGCAGGCGGTCGGGTTGGTGCAGGCTGTCACGTAGTCCTTGTCGAACAGGTTCGCGGCGTTGACCGACACGCGAGTGCCTTGCAGGTCATGGGCGAGCTTGCCCAGGTCGTAATGGATCGCTGCGTCAGCCACGGTCACGTTGCCGGTCTTGATGCGGTTGAGCGAAGCGCTCGGCGAGCTGCCGCTGCTGCCCCAGACCGCCCCGGTGTATCGCGCACCCACTCCCACACCGAAGCCATCCAGAGGGCCTTCGCGGAAGGTGTAGTCCAGCCAGGTCGAGGCCTGATGACGCGGCGTAAACGGCAGTTCATTACCTTTATCGGTGTACGCCGAGGTGATGTAGCCGGACTTGGTCACTTCGCTGTCGGTGTAGGTGTACGAAGCCAGCACATCCAGATTCGGCGTCAGCGCGGCCTTGCCCTCCAGTTCGAAGCCTCGCGTCTCGGCCTCGCCGATCTGCACAGTGTTGCGCGTGTCAGCCGGGTCAACCGTGGTCAGGTTCTGCTGGGTCAGCTTGTACACCGAGGCCGTGATGTAGCTTTCCTGGCCCGGCGGTTGGTACTTCACGCCTGCTTCATACTGCTCGCCCTCGGTGGGCTTGAAGATCGGCGTGGTCGAGCTGACGCTGGTGTTGAGCGTCGGGTCGAACCACTGGGAGTAGCTGAAGTACGGCATCACGCCGTTGTCGAACAGATAACCCAGCCCCGCGCGCCAGGTGCCTTTCTCGTCATCCTGCTTGATGTCGCGATTGGTCGGGTTGGCGCGGTCCGGGCGGAACGCGCTGTCGGCCTTGGCCCAGTCGTAACGCCCGCCCAGGGTCAGGATCCAGTGGTCGAGCTTGATCTGGTCCTGGAAATAGACGCCGGTCTGTTTCTGCACCTGATACATGTCGCGACCCACGTACTGGTTGCTGACGCTACCGCCGTAGGTCGGGTTATACGGGTTGATCGAGGTGAAGCTGCCGTTGACCACGTCGTTGTCCAGGGCGCTGCGGCGGAAATCCACACCTATCAGCAGCGTATGGTCCAGGGCGCCGGTGGTGAAGTTGGCCTGGGCCTGGTTGTCGACGTTGAAAATCTGGATGTTGCGCTTGATGTCCGACGCCAGCCGCGCCAGCACCGGGCTGGTAGCACTCACATAACCGTTGTTGAACGCCGAGCGGTTCTGCACGTTGACCTTGCTCCAGCGCAGGTTCTGACGAACGGTCCAGGTGTCGTTGAAGTGATGCTCGAACAGGTAGCCGAGCTGGAAGCTTTCGCGGCGCATCTGGTCGTAGTCCGGGTCACCCAGCAGGGTGTCGCTGCCGATGTGGCCCCAGGGCGAGCCGTTCAGCGAGCCTTTCTGCGGGTAGTACTGCTCGGTGGTGCCGCCCCAGTCGCGCTGATATTGCGCGAGCAGCGTCAGCGAGGTGTCGTCGTTGGGGCGCCAGGTCAGGGCCGGGGCGATGAAGTTGCGGTTGTTGTCGACGTGATCGACCTGGGTGCCGCTGTCCTTTACCAAGCCTGTCAGGCGATAGCTCCACACGCCCTGATCGTCCAGCGGGCCGCCGAAATCGAAGGCGCCTTGCTTCAAGTCGTGGCTGCCGCCCTGGATCTGCACTTCATGCAGGGGCGTTGCGGTCGGCAGTTTGCTGGTCAGGTTGATCAGCCCGCCCGGACGGCTCTGGCCGTAGAGCATGGAACTGGGGCCGCGCAGTACCTCGATGCTTTGCAGGCCGTAGGGCTCGGACATGCCGCCCTGGCCGCTTTCGCCGTAGGGCAGCATCAGGCCGTCCTGAAACACATAGGGCGAGAAGCCGCGCACGCGAAACTGCTCGCGGGAGTTGTTGGCGCCGGTGTATTCGCCGTAGATGCCCGGCGTGTAGCGCACGGCCTGGCTGACGTCCTGCACGGCCTGATCGTTCATCTGCTTGCGGCTGACGACCGAAATCGATTGTGGGACTTCGTCCAGCGGGGTGTCGGTCTTGGTCGCGCCCACGCTGCGTGTGACGACGTAGCTGTGGTCGCCGTTTTCGCTGTCGCTGTTTGAGATGCCGTCGATGGTGGTGGCGCCGAGGTTGACCGCGCCCGCAGGCAGGCGCTTGAGCGTCAGAGTGCCGCCGCTGGTGGTTTCAAGACCCAGCCCGGAACCGGACAGTGCCTGGCTGATCGCCTGTTCGGTGCTCATGTCGCCGTGTACGGCAGGCGCTTGATGGCCGGCCACCAGCGACGGATCGTAGACGATCTCGCGACCGCTCTGTTGGGCGATGCGTCCCAGGGTCGAACTCAGGCTGGCGGCCGGCAGATCGAAACTTGCGGCCAGCAGCATCTGGCTGCTCAAGGCCAGCGGGCCCAGCAGCAGGGCGGCGCGCAGCGGGTTCAGACGAAAGGCGTTACGGGTACGGCGGGACATGACTCGGGCTCCATTGGCAGTCGCATGAATGAGCGGTTCATGGGGTATGTCCAACGAGACCGAAAAAGCGATATAGGCAATATGAAAAAACTCGAGGGATGTGCGTATTTCCTGTAGGAGTGAGCTTGCTCGCGATGGCGTCCGTTCGGATGCTTTGTAGATGTCTGACACTCCGCTATCGCGAGCAAGCTCACTCCTACAGGGTTGTGCATAACTTGGCAGTTGCGATGACTTCAAGATCACGCCAACTCGACGCTGACCCACCAATCGCCAAACCGGTTGATGCGCAGGGGCATGGTCTGCTCCAGCGCACTGAGGGCTCGATTGCTGTGGTCCAGCGAGAACCCGCCGGACACCCGCAAGCGCGCGGCCTGCGGGCTGACCCTAAGGATCCCTTTGCGATAAGGGCGAAACGCGTCGAGCACCTCACCCAGAGACCAGTCGACCACGTTCAGCCAGCCATCCTGCCAGCTGGCTTCACCGCTGCGGTTAGCGCCGAGCAGTTCGATGCGGTCGTTGAATTGAGCGCCATGTCCGGCCGGCAGTTGTGTCGTCGCGCCGCTGCGGCTGATGACCGTCACGCTGGATTGATTCACCCAGACGCGGCTTGAGGTTTCACCACAGGCCACCATGAACCGCGCGCCGCTGGCCTGTACGCAGCCAAATTCGGTGAGCACCTGAAGGGGGCGGTCTTCCTGGGCTGCGTCGACGATGATCTTGCCGGCACGCAGGCGCAGTAGGCGCTGGTCTGGATTGAAGTCGACGTCCACCGCGCTTTGCGCATCGAGCACGATACGGCTGCCATCGATCAATGTACGGCTCAGGCGCTCGCCGGTGCCGGTGCGCAGATCCGCGCCGAATTCCGCCAGCGGCATGCCCGGTTGGCTGAGCAGACGACCGCCCAAGCCAATACCCGCAATGGCCAGCGCGCCGCGCAACAGATGACGACGGCTGGGGCGTGGCGCTTGAAGTGTGCGGCGGGCGAGGTTATCCACAGGGGACAGCGTACGCTGCACATGGCCCTGAACCTTTTGCCAGGCTTGCGCGTTGGCCGGGTCGGCGTGCAGCCAGCGCTCGAAGGCGCGGCGCTCGTCGGGCAGGGCGGATTCGTCGCGCAGGCAGGCGGTCCATTCGATGGCTTGTTCGAGGGCGGAGCGCGGCGGGTTCATTGCTCGAACAGCTCGCTGCAGCAAAGGCGCAGGCCCTTGGCGACGTACTGGCGCACGCGGATGGTCGATACGCCGATCATCTGCGCGATGTCGGCGTATTTCATGCCGTCGAGCTGGCTGCACAGAAACGCCGTTCGCGCCCGGGGCGACAGACCGTCGAGCAGGGCGTCGATGGCCATCAGGCTTTCCATGGTCAGCGCGCGTTCTTCGGGGGAGGGCTCGACGGCTTCGGGTTGCGCGGCGAGGGCATCGAGGTACGCGCGCTCCAGATCGCGTCGGCGCCAGGTGTCGTACATCAGGCGTTTGGCGATGGTGGTCAGCAGCGCACGGGGCTCGCGAATCGACTGCGGCGCGGGCATCGCCACCACTTGCACAAAGGTTTCGGCGGCCATGTCGGCGGCATCATGACGACAGCCCAGCCGCGCCCGCAGACGATCCAGCAACCAGCCATGATGATCGCCGAACAACTGCACAAGGATGTGCTGGCGCAGGGCGGCGTTGCCGGGGGCGGGCGAAGCGAGGAGATCGGCGGGCGGCATAACGAAAATAATCGCAACAGGTAATGAGAGCGATTATCAGTTGTTCGGGGTGCCAGCACAACTGCCGGGCGTTTGAGATTTCTGTAGGAGTGAGCTTGCTCGCGATGGCGTCCGTTCAGTTGCCACCTAGCGTCTGGCAGTCAGAAATCGCGAGCAAGCTCACTCCTACAGGGTTGCGTTGATGCCGGGATCGGGGTGATTACAGATGTGTGAATACTGTTTCGGCGGGCAAACGCGACTTGGGCAGCTTGGCGTTGAAGTCCGTCTCGCTGCGATAGCCCAGCGCGACGATCACCAGGCTGGTGAAGCCTTGCTCGCGCAGGCCCAGTTCCGCGTCCAGTTTCTTGAAGTCGAAGCCTTCCATCGGCGTTGCATCCAGGCCCAGCGAAGCAGCGCCCAACAGCAGGGTGCCCAGCGCCAGGTAGGTCTGCTTTTCCATCCAGTGCTGCACGTCCTTGGTGTCGTGCTTGTGCATGTTCACGTAGCCGCGGCGGCTGTTGTCCTGCCCGGCCTTGGCGTCGGCGTTGGGGAAGCGGCCGTCCTGCTCTTCCTGGGCCAGCACGGTTTGCAGGTGCTCTTCGGTCATCTCGGTGCGGGTGCACAGCACGATCACGTGGGAGGCATTGAGGATCTTGCTTTCGTTGTAGGCAAAACCGCCTTCCGCGCCCTTGGCCACGCGCGCCTTGCCTTGCTCGTCCGAGGCGACGATGAAGTGCCACGGCTGCGAATTCACCGACGAAGGGCTGTGGCGCAACTGGTCGAGCAGGGTGTCGATGCTCTCCTGCGGGATCTTGCGGCTGTTGTCGTAGGCTTTGGTGGTGTAGCGGGATTTGGCGAGTGCGGTGAGTTGCACGGGGAATCTCCTGGGTAAAAAGTAACAAGAAAACGATTGGGCGCAGCCGTGAGCCGGCACCGAAAACGGCGCCGATCTTCACATGCAGCAGGTCAGTTGAACAGGCGGATCAGAAGCCTTCGAGCACGATCTTGCCGCGCGCCTTGCCGCTCTCGATCACTGCGTGGGCACGGCGCAGGTTTTGTGCGTTGATGGTGCCGAAGTGCTCGCCGAGGGTAGTTTTCAGCACGCCCTGATCGATCAGCGTCGAGACGCGGTTGAGCAGTTCGTGCTGGGCGATCATGTCCGGGGTTTCGTACAGCGAGCGGGTGAACATCAGTTCCCAGTGCAGCGACAGCGCCTTGCGTTTCATCGGCACCACGTCGAGGGTTTTCGGATCGTCGATCAGCGCCAGCTTGCCCTGCGGGCGCAGGGCGTCGATCAGTTGCGCAAAGTAGCTGTCGGTGTGGGTGAGGCTGGCGACATGGCTGACCTGGCCGACGCCGATCTTTTCCAGTTGCGCCACCAGCGGCTGGCTGTGGTCGATGACGTGGTGCGCGCCGAGGCCTTTGACCCATTCGGCGGTTTCAGGGCGCGAGGCGGTGCCAATGACGGTCAGCTTGGTCAATTGACGGGCCAACTGGACGAGGATCGAGCCCACGCCGCCGCCTGCGCCGATGATCAACAGGCTGTCGCCTTCGCCCGCACCTTCCTGTACCCCCAGGCGGTCGAAGAGCAATTCCCATGCGGTGATCGAGGTCAGGGGCAGCGCCGCCGCGTGGGCGTTGTCGATGGATTCTGGTTTGTGGCCGACGATGCGCTCGTCCACCAGATGGAATTCGCTGTAGTTGCCGGGGCGGGCGATGGAGCCGGCGTAGAACACCTCGTCACCGGCCTTGAACAGGGTGACGTCGCTGCCGGTTTCGCGCACCACGCCGACGGCGTCCCAGCCCACCACTTTCGGTTCGGTGGCGGCCGAGCCGGCGCGAATCTTGGTGTCCACCGGGTTCACCGAAATGGCCCGTACTTCCACCAGCAGGTCGCGCGGACCCGGGGCGGGTTTGGGCAGGTCCATGTCGATCAGAGCCTGTGGATCTTCGATGGGCAGGCCGTGCTGGGTAAAGGCGATGGCTTTCATGGCGTTCTCTCATTGAAGGCTGCGATGGATGTTCAGAAGATGGAGCCATTGTGTTCTTCTCAACTGACAAGAAAAACAGGCAAAATTCGTCAAGACTTTCACCCTTGGAGTGAAAATGATCCGCATCGACGATCTTGCCCTTTTTGTACGTACCGCCGCGCTGGGCAGCTTTTCCAACGCCGCCCGCGAGGTGGACCTGCTGCCCGGGCAGGTGGCTGCAGCGATCAAGCGCCTTGAGCGCGAGCTGGATATCCGCCTGTTCGCCCGCTCGACTCGCAGCCTGCGCCTGACCGCCGAGGGCGAGCAGTACCTGCCCACCGCCCGCAGCGTGCTGGACACCCTGAAAGAAGGCCGGGAAAAACTGCGTCGCGAAAGTGCCGAGTTGCAGGGCACTTTGCAGGTGGCGATGCCATCCGACCTGGGGCGCAATGTGCTGCTGGGCTGGATGACCGAATTTCGCCGGCTGCACCCGGCGCTCAATCTGCGATTGTTCGTGTCCGATCAGGTGGTCAACCTGTTCCGGGATCCGGTGGACGTGGCGATCCGCAGCGGCGTGATCGAAGACGCCAACTACATCGCTTTGCCGCTGGCGCCCTGGAATCGTCGGGTGCTGGTGGCCTCGCCGGATTACCTGGCGCGCAAGGGCCGGCCAATGGAGTCGGAAGATCTGCTGCGCCATGACTGCCTGCAATACATCCTCAACGGCCGTGTTTATGACAAATGGCCGGTGGGCGGGCGAGTGTTCACAGTGTCCGGGCCGCTGATGACTGACGACGCCGATCTGGTCAGGCGCTGGGCGGTGAGCGGTGAGGGGATTGCCTATAAGTCCTGGGTGGATGTGCGCGAAGACGTGCTGGCGGGGCGGCTGGAGTTGCTGCTGTCGGATTACGCAGGCGAGCCTGCCCCGGTCAATCTGGTTTATCCCCACCGCAAGCAGTTTTCCCCTGCGGTGCAGCAGTTGCATTCGATGCTCAAGAGCCGCTTTGCCGAGCTGGAGCAGGGGTTGCCTGGGTTGTTGTGAACACCCCTGTAGGAGTGAGCTTGCTCGCGATTGCTGACTGCCAGACGCCACGAGGCAACTGAAAGGACGCCATCGCGAGCAAGCTCACTCCTACAGGGTTTGCGAATTGCCGGAATCCCGATCCGGCGCGAGAAATCGACGTTAATGGGAATGCCGTGGCTCACCGCTTCGGGCGATCACCCGCAGGTGCAGGGTCGCGGGCTCCAGGCAGCCGCCTGTGGATAACTGGCCCACCAACTGGCGGTACAGCTCTTGCCACGGGGTTTGCGAGGCCGGCATTTTCGGTTCGAACTGCGCCCGGCGTTCGGCCATTTCCTCGTCGCTGACCAGCACGTTCACGCTGCGGTTGTTGAGGTCTACCCGCAGCCGGTCGTTGGTTTTCAACAGCGCCAGGCCACCGCCAACCGCTGCCTCGGGGGACATGTTGAGGATCGACGGGCTGGCCGACGTGCCGCTCTGGCGCCCGTCGCCCAGGCAGGGCAGGGAGTCGATGCCGCGCTTGATGAGTTCGGCCGGAGGCGCCATGTTCACGACTTCCGCGCTGCCCGGATAACCGACGGTGCCTGCGCCACGGATCACCAGGATGCAGCGCTCGTCGATGTCCAGCGACGGGTCGTTGATCCGTGCGTGGTAATCCTCCGGCCCTTCGAACACGATCGCCCGCGCTTCGAAGCTGTTTTCCGCGCCGGGCTCGGACAGGTAGGTCTTGCGAAACGCCTCCCCGACCACCGACATCTTCATGATCGCGCTGTCGAAGAAATTGCCGCTGAGCACGATGAAACCGGCGCGGTGTTTGAGCGGGTCTTCGTAAGGGCGAATCACGTCGGCGTCGTGGGCGACGGCATTGCGCACGATCTCGCCCACGGTCTTGCCCGACACCGAGTGGCAGTCTTCATGCAGCTTGCCGGCCTTTTGCAGCTCATGCATCACCGCCGGAACGCCGCCGGCGCGGTGGAAACCTTCGCCCAGGTATTTGCCCGCAGGCATGCAGTTGACCAGCAGCGGGACGTCCTCGCCGATGCGTTGCCAGTCGTCCAGGCTCAGCTCGACGCCCATGTGCCGGGCGATGGCGATCAGGTGCGGTGGGCAGTTGCTCGATGCGCCCAAAGCCGAGGCCACGGCAATCGCGTTCTCGAAGGCTTCGCGGGTCATGATCTGCGAAGGGCGCACGTCTTCGCGCACCAGGTCGCAGATGCGCTTGCCGGTGAGGTAGGCCATCTGGCCGCGCTCGCGGTAGGCTGCCGGAATGCTCGCGCAGCCGGGCAGCGACATGCCCAAGGCTTCGGCCAGGGCGTTCATCGAAAGCGCCGTGCCCATAGTGTTGCAATGCCCCACCGACGGCGACGCGGCGGTGGTCATTTCCATGAAGCCTTCGTAGTTGATTTCTCCCGCCGAGAGCAGGTTGCGTGCGTGCCAGAGCACGGTGCCGGAGCCGATCAGCTCGCCCTTGTGGCGGCCGTCGAGCATCGGCCCGCCAGACAACACGATGGCCGGCAGGTCGGTGGTGGCGGCGGCCATCAGGCAGGCCGGGGTGGTCTTGTCGCAGCCGGTGGTCAGCACCACGCCGTCCAGCGGATAGCCGTGGAGAATTTCCACCAGGCCCAGGTAGGCAAGGTTGCGGTCCAGTGCGGCGGTGGGGCGGCGGGTCTGCTCGGCCATCGGGTGCACGGGGAATTCCATGGGAATCCCCCCCCGCGTCACGAATCCCTGCCTTCACTCGCTGCGCCAGTTCCAGATGATGACGGTTGCACGGGGCCAGATCGCTGCCGGTCTGGGCGATGCCGATGATCGGGCGGCCCGATTGCAGCTCTTCACGGGTCAGCCCGTAGTTCATGTAGCGCTCGACGTAGAGCGCGGTCATGTCGGCGTGGGTGGGATCGTCGAACCATTGCTGGCTGCGCAGGGGACGTTTCGGTGACTCGGACATGGTTCGGTTTCTCTTGTAATTGGAGTATCTGAAGACGCTGATCCCTGTAGCAGCACGGCTTGCCGGCGGGGCGGTGTGTCAGTCATCGGTATGTCGCCTGACACACCGCTCCCGCCGGCAAGCCGTGCTGCTACGGAACCGCGTCTGGGCGACGCATTGTGGGCGGTATCAGCGCGGCAGCAAGCTTCGCGCCGCCAGGTTGTGAAACAGCGCTCCCACACCGAAGGTCCATGGAGTCGCGCGGCTGCTGTGGGTCACCTCGTTGTGCAGGCTGCCCAGGTGCGGGCTGCTGATGCTGACTGCGTCTCCCAGCTTGTGGGTAAAGCCTGCGCCGAGGTGATCGCGGTCTTCGGTCGGGGCGAACAGGGTGCCCAGGTACAGCAGGAAGCCATCGGGGTATTGGTGATTCTCGTTAAAGGTCTGGGCGACCAAGTCTTCGGGATCACGGCTGATCTGCGACATGGAGCTTGAACCCTCCATCACGTAGCCGTCACTGCCTTTCACTTGCAGGTCGACCACGCAGTTACGCACATCGTCCAGCGAGAACGTCTCGTCGAACAGCCGAATGAACGGGCCGATGGCGCACGAGGCGTTGTTGTCCTTGGCCTTGCTCAGCAGCAGCGCGCTGCGACCTTCGAAGTCGCGCAGGTTGACGTCGTTGCCCAAGGTCGCGCCCTGGATCTGCCCGCGGCTGTTGACCGCCAGCACCACTTCGGGCTCCGGATTGTTCCATTGCGATTTGGGGTGAATGCCGATCCGGCTGCCACTGGTGACCGCCGCCAGCACTGGCGCCTTGGTGAAGATTTCCGCGTCAGGCCCGATGCCGACCTCCAGGTATTGCGACCACATGTTCTGCTCAATCAGCAGCGCCTTGAGCCTGCTCGCCTGTTCGGAGCCCGGCTTGATACTGCGCAGGTTGTCGCCGATGGCGCTGTGCACGATGGCTCGCACGCTTTCAGCCTTGGCCGGATCACCTGCGGCCTGCTCCTCGATCACCCGTTCGATCATGCTGGCGGCGAAGGTCACACCTGCGGCCTTGATGACTTGCAAGTCCGCAGGTGCCAGCAGAAAGGCGCGGCCAAGGTCAGGCTCGGCGGTGGAGTTGGCCAGCAACTCTTCAACGCTGGCGATCAGCGTGCCCTGGGTTTCACGCACGGCCTTGAGCGGCGATGGGGATTCCAGCAGTTCACTCAGGGTGGCGAAGCGCTCGGACAGGTCGAACACCCCGTCGCTGCGCAGGACCACCGGTGAAGGCCCGCCGACCTTGCCGGGCACCCAGGCGCGACCGATCAATGTGCCGTGCAGGCCGTCCACCGGCAGGGTGTTCTGGGGAGTGAGTTCAATGGGCATGGCAATCCTCGAAGGTTCTTGTGCTTTTGCTACCGACCCTAATAAGCGGCGGCGATAAACTCCAATGACATCTGGTCAATTATCGATAACACTGGGTTATCACGATGGAGGCTGCCGCCATGTCCGATATTTCCTTCTCCACGGTCTGTAACTGGCTCAAGTTCAAGCATCTGGTACTGATCGACACTCTGGCGCGTACCCGAAACATGCACGCCGCTGCCCTGCACATGAACCTGAGCCAGCCTGCGGTCAGCAAGATGCTGCGCGAGATCGAGCGCCTGCTGGGCTTCGACCTGTTCGAGCGCCTGCCGCGCAACATGCCGCCGACAGCCTTGGGCGAGCATGTGGTGCGCTATGCGCAGATCGCCCTCAACGACGCCAACAAGTTCGTCGACCAGATCAGCAGCCTGCGCGAGGGCGGGCACGGCTTTCTCAAGGTTGGCGCGATCTTCGCCGCCACGGCTGTGGTGTTGCCCGATGCGCTGGTGCAACTCAAGAAGCGCTGGCCGTTGTTGTCCATCGAGATTGTCGAACAGACCAGCGATCACCTCATGGAAATGCTCGACGACAAGAAGCTGGACCTGGCCGTCGCGCGCTACACCCACGAAAACCAGCAGCAGGTGTATGACTTCCAGATGCTGGCGCCCGAGCCCTTCTGCATGGTGGTCAACAGCCGCCACCCGCTGACGGCGCTGGAGCAAACCCCGCTGGAGGAACTGGGCAACTGGCCGTGGATTCTCTATCCGGTGGGCACGCCGATTCGCGCCCGCATGGAGCAGGCCTTCGCCAAGGCCGGGATCCCCCTTCCGCGCAACACCATCGACACCATCTCGATGCAGACCTTCCTGCAGGTGCTGCAATCCGGCCCGACCATCGCCATGCTGCCGGTGCCCATGGCCCAGGCTCATCTGGACGCAGGCTTGTTGAAAGTGCTCAACACGCCACTGAAACTGGCACCGCAGGAGTACGGAATTCTTACCCGCAAGGGTGAGCCGTTGCTCGGCGCAGCGTCGGAACTGGCCAATATTCTGCTGGCGAACACGCAACATGCCCGACAGTGATTCGATAACCGTTCGTTATCGATCAATGGGAACATGTCATTATTCTTCATCTATCCGTTGTCAGTAACATCCGCTGGTGTTTCGACCCCATAACAACAATACAGGCGCCATCAGGTGCCTGGAGGTCCCACCATGGCAACCGCATCTGATCGCCTGCCCGAATCGTCGGGCACCGGGCAAGCCGGCTTCGAAGATCGTACCTACCGTAAAGTCATCCTGCGCATCCTTCCCGTCCTGCTGCTGTGCTACATGGCGGCTTACCTGGACCGGGTCAACATCGGCTTCGCCAAGCTGGACATGCTCAATGACCTGCAATTCAGCAACACGGTCTACGCACTGGGCGCGAGCATTTTCTTCTGGGGCTATTTCATCTTCGAGGTGCCGAGCAACCTGTTGCTGCATCGCTTCGGCGCGCGGTTCTGGATTGCCCGGATCATGTTCAGTTGGGCCATTGTCTCCATGGCCGTCGCCTTCACCGTGCCCTTGGCGAAGTTTTTCCACATCGAGTCGGAAACCATGTTCTACGTGCTGCGCTTCCTGCTCGGCATCTGTGAGGCTGGGTTCTTCCCAGGCGTCATCCTTTACCTCAACTACTGGTTCCCGACGCGCCGCCAGAGCCGTGTGATGTCCGGTTTCCTGATGGCGATGCCGATCAGTCTGACACTCGGCGGCGTGATTTCCGGCTGGCTGATGACCAAGATGCAGGGTGTGCAAGGCATGGCGGGCTGGCAGTGGCTGCTGATTATCGAAGGCTTGCCGTCGGTGGTCATGGCGATCGTGGTGCTGGCGTTCATGGCCAACAACATCGACTCGGCCAAATGGCTGTCCCCTGAAGAAAAGGCCATGCTCAAGGCCAACCTCCAGCAGGACAACAAAGGCAAGGCGTCGAACCTGCGCGAGGTGTTCTTCAATGGTCGCGTGTGGCTGCTGGTGCTGATTCTGCTGACGTTCAACACCGGTTTCTACGGCCTGGCGTTCTGGATGCCGTCGATCATCAAGAGCGCGGGCATCAGCAACCCGCTGGACATCGGCCTGCTGACCGCCATTCCCTACGGCATCGCCGTCATCGCCATGACCCTCAACGCGCGCCATTCCAACAAAACCGGCGAGCGTCGCCTGCACGCCGCGATTCCCGCGATCATCGGCGGCATCGGCCTGATCCTCAGCGCCTATTTCGCCAACAACGTGGTGCTGTCGATCATCTTCCTCAGCGTCTCGGCTTCCGGCGTGCTGAGCCTGATGCCGATCTACTGGACCCTGCCGGGCACGGTATTGTCCGGCGTCGCGGCGGCGGCGGGCATCGGCATGATCAATGCCATCGGCAACCTGTCAGGCTTCACCGGTTCGATGATTACCGCCGTCGCGGAAAACCTGACCGGCAACATCAATAACGGGACCTATGTGCTGGGCGCCTGTCTGTTCATCAGCGCTGGGCTGATCCTGTCGATTCCGCGCTCTATATTGCAGCGCGAAGAGTCGCCGGCACCTGTGCCGAGCGGTACGCTGTCCAACGCCTGAATACTGATCAGCCTGCCATCGTCATACGCGATGGCAGGCTCGCCAATGCCTGATGTACGCCTTCTTCCTGCACTCCTAACATCGGTCGCACATGACCCGCGCCAGTGGCGCAATGCAGGAGAGCCCATGAAAAACTTCCGGATCGGCCAGATCGTCCCCAGCTCCAACACCACCATGGAAACCGAGATTCCGGCGATGCTGACCTCGCGCTATTCGCTGTTTCCCGAAGAGCGTTTCACCTTCCACTCCTCGCGTATGCGCATGATGCACGTCAGCCCCGAAGAGCTGAAAAAGATGGACATCGACAGCGACCGCTGCGCCTTGGAGCTGAGCGATGCGCGGGTGGATGTCATGGCTTATGCGTGCCTGGTGGCGATCATGTGCCAGGGCGCCGGTTACCACAAAGTCTCGCAGGAGCGGCTGGGCAAGACGGTTGCCGGCAACAAGTCCAGCGCACAGGTGTTGAGCTCGGCCGGTGCGCTGATCGACAGCCTGAACATGCTGAACTACAAGAAGGTGTCGATCATTACCCCTTACATGAAACCGCTGACGCAACAGGTCATCGACTACATCGAAGCGGCGGGGATCGAGGTAGTCGATTCGATCAGCCTGGAAGTTTCCGACAACCTTGAAGTCGGTCGTCTGGACCCGATGAACCTGGTGGCCCACGCCGACAAGTTGAATATCGGACAAGCCGATGGCGTGGTGCTCTCGTGCTGCGTGCAGATGCCCTCGCTGCCTGCGATTCAAGTCGTACAGGATCGGCTGGACAAGCCGGTGCTTTCCGCCTCGGTCGCTACTGTGTACCAGATGCTCAAGACCCTGGGTTTGAAGCCTCAGGTGCCGAACGCCGGTCATGTGTTGTCCGGGGCGTTCTGAGTCGGTGACTGACGAGGTACTATGGCGGCCACTCAGGCCTGCATGCCCGGTACCTCACATGAAGCTCGATCCTGTTTCGCTGCGCCTTTTCGTCAGTGTCGTCGAAGAAGGCACTATCGCGGCCGCCGCCAAGCGCGAACACATCGCGGCGGCGGCGGTGAGCAAGCGGCTCAGCGAGCTGGAAGAGCTGCTCGACTCGCGCCTGCTCAATCGCACCAACAAGGGCATCACGCCGACCGATGCCGGCCTGTCGTTGTTGTTCATGGCCCGCAGCGCGCTGAACAACCTCAACGAGATTGTCGTGCAGATGCGCGACTACTCCCACGGGCGTCGTGGTTCGGTGCAGGTGCTGGCCAACATTTCGGCAATTACCCAGTTCATGCCGGGGCTGATCAAATCCTTCATGGCTCAGTACCCGTTGATTAACGTCGGACTTGAGGAACAGCCGAGCCTGGCGATCACCAAGGCCGTGGCCGAGAACCGCGCCGACATCGGGATTTTCACCCGCCTGCCCCATGGCGCCGACATCGAAGTCTTCCCGTTCCGGAGCGATCAACTGGTGCTGCTGGTGCCCAATGGTCACCCGCTGGCGGGGCGTGAATCGGTCGCTTTTGCCGAGACGCTGGATCATGAATACGTCACGCTGCGAAGCGGTACGCACCTGAATTTCCAGCTGATAAAAGCCGCCAATGACATGGGTCGCTCGTTGAAGATCCGCATGGAGGTGTCGAGTTATGACGCTTTGTGCCTGATGGTTCAGGCGGGTGTCGGGATCGGCATCATGCCCAGGGGCAGCGTCGAGATTTACCGAATGGACAGCGCCACGGTTGTGCCGTTGACCGATGATTGGGCGCGGCGCGAACTCAGCCTGTGCGTCCGGTCCCGGGAAGGGTTGTCGATGGCGGCGGAGTTGTTTCTGGAGCATCTCCTCATAAGCTGATCCAAGCCCCTGTAGCAGCACGGCTTGCCGGCGGGGCGATCTCAGGTACGCCCCCGCCAGATC
>NZ_JANHKS010000059.1 GCF_028682175.1 Pseudomonas putida
TCATCCATCATTAAATTTCTGACAGTAAGCGGCATATACCTGCTTACCGGTGTATAACAGTCGGCCGTCTCTCGCTTCGATGGATGTCCTGCCTTGAGTTCCGAAACGCCTGCCTCTGCGACCGCTTCCGAAAGCGCGCTCAAACTTCCCGGCTTCTTCGCTTTTTTGACGGCACGCCTGGCGGCCGTTTTCGCCATGCAGATCCAAGCGGTGGTCGTGGCCTGGCAGGTCTACGACATGACCCGCAGCCCGATCTCGCTGGCGTATGTGGGCCTGGCGCAATTCATCCCGATGCTGTTGCTGTTGATGCCGGCCGGCGATCTGATCGACCGCTACGACCGCAAGCTGATCCTGAGCATCAGCTGGATCGTGCAGGCGCTGTGCAGTCTGATGCTGATGCTGTTCTCGGTGACCCATCACCAGGATACCCGCCTGATCTACGCCACCCTGGCCCTGTTCGGTTGCGCCCGCGCGTTCACCGGTCCCGCGCTGCAAAGCCTGTTGCCTCAGGTAGTGCCACGGGAAAAACTGGCCTCGGCGATTGCCACCAACAGCATGATCATGCGCATTGCGACCATCGCAGGCCCCTTGGTCGGCGGCGGACTTTACGCACTGGGCGGCGGAGGCCTGACCTATACCGTCTGCATGTGCAGTTTCATTGCGGGCGTGTTGTTGCTGACGCGGGTTCCGGTGCTCTTCGCGGGCAAGAAACAGATTCTTGAATCCACGGCCTGGAAACGCTTCACCGCCGGCATCGCCTTCATCCGCTCGCGGCCAATCATTCTGGGGACCATTTCCCTGGATCTGTTCGCCGTATTGCTGGGCGGCGTGGTGGCACTGCTGCCGATCTACGCCCATGAAGTGCTGCACCTGGGGCCGCAAGGCTTGGGCGCCCTGCGCAGTGCGATGAGCCTGGGCGAAGTGAGTACCGGCCTTTACCTGGCAGCGCGGCCATTCGACCGCCATGTGGGCCTGGTGATGTTTATCGCGGTGGCCGTGTTTGGCCTGGCGAACCTGGTGTTCGCATTGTCGACGCTGTTCTGGCTGTCGTTGCTGGCGCTGATGATCGCGGGCGCCGCTGACATGGTCAGCGTCTACATTCGCTCGACCCTAGTGCAGTTCTCGACACCCGATGAGATGCGCGGCCGGGTCAACGCCGTGAACATGCTGTTCATCGGCTCATCCAACGAGCTGGGCGAGTTCCGCGCCGGCAGCAGCGCGGCCCTGTTCGGCGCAGTTCCCGCCGCAGTGATCGGCGGGCTCTGCACCCTGGGCGTGGTGGGCACCTGGATGGTCGGGTTCAAGACCCTGCGCCAGGTGAACCACTTCGCCGAGGCGTCACCCGAGAAGACATCCCCTACAAGGGTTTGACCTGACCGATAGAGATCGCCCGTGGACCCTCGCCAATACCGTTCTCCAGTGGCGCCCCGAATTCATCGAGGCTGATCTGGAAACGATCCCCCGGCTGGGTCTTCACGCTATCGGCGAACGACAGGGTCGCGGTGCCAAAGTAGTGAATGTGCACATCGCCCGGACGCAGGAACTGCGCGTACTTGAAGTGGTGGTATTCGAGGTTGGCCAGGCTGTGGCACATGTTGTCCTCGCCACTCAAGAATTCCTTCTCCCAGATCACTTCACCATCGCGCTTGATGCGGCTCATGCCAGACAGGTGACGCGGTAACTCACCGATACGCAGTTCAGGGCCGTAAGCGCAGTAGCGCAGCTTGGAGTGGGCCAGGTACAGGTAGTTGCGGCGTTCCATGACGTGGTCGGAGAACTCGTTGCCCAGCGCGTAGCCCAGGCGATAGGGCTGGCCGTCGTCACCGATGACGTAGAGGCCGGTCAGCTCGGGTTCTTCTCCGGCGTCTTCAGCGAACCCCGGAACCGGAAAGTCAGCGCCCGGCCGTACCACGATGCTGCCGTCACCCTTGTAGAACCACTCCGGCTGCGCACCGACCTGGCCTTGCGCCGGTTTGCCGCCCTCGATACCCCATTTGAAAATCTTCATGGTATCGGTCATGCCGGCTTCGACCTGACCGTCATGCTGGTGCATCTTGTCCCGGGCCGAGGCGCTGCCCAGGTGGGTCAGGCCGGTGCCGCTGATGAGGCAGTGGGCCGGGTCTTCATGATCCAGCGGCGGCAGGACCTGGCCGTTGTGCAGCAGGCCTGCGTAGTCAGGGCCCGGCTCGGTGCCGCGCTGGCTGACTTCTGCCTGCAGATTGTGTTGGCTGCGAATGGCGGTCAGCGCCAGTTCGCGGGTGCTGGTGGTGTTGCGTACGACGTGGACCTGGGCACCTTCGACGACGCCGACCTGGCGTTGTCCGGTGCTGTTTTCGAATTGGATCAGGCGCATGTGATATCTCTTCAGAATGCAGGCCGGGACGGCGAATCCCGCGCGACCTGTCGGCTATTGGTGAGCCTGTGGGAGCGGGCTTGCCCGCGAAGGCGATGGCCGGCCATCAGAGATGCGGCGGATGGATAGGCCTCTTCGCGAGCAAGCTCGCTCCCACAGTTCCTCACGTCCATTGATTCCGAGCCTTCACTCGATGATATTGAACTCGCTCAGGTACTCATCCGAGATTTCCAGGCCCAGGCCCGGCTTGTTGTCGTCCAGCTGGATGTAGCCGTTGACCGGCGCAGGCTCGCCCTTGAACACGTAGTAGAACAGCTCGTTGCCGACCTCGACGTCGAACACCGGGAAGAACTCGGCCATCGGCGAGGCGGTGGTGGACATGGTCAGGTGGTAGTTGTGCATCTGGCCTGCGTGGGGGATCACCGGCACCGACCAGGCTTCGGCCATGGCGTTGATCTTGCGGGCCGCGGTGATGCCGCCTACGCGGTTGGTGTCGTACTGGATCACGTCGACGGCGCGGCGTTCGAGCATGTCCTTGAAGCCGTAGGAGGTGAACTCGTGCTCGCCGCCGGAGATCGGCATGATGCCCATCTTCTTCAGTTCGATGTAGCCTTCCAGATCGTCCGCGATCACCGGTTCTTCCAGCCAGCGCGGCTCGAACTCGGCGAGTTTAGGCAGCATGCGGCGGGCGTATTCCAGGGTCCAGCCCATGTAGCATTCGAGCATGATGTCCACATCGGGACCCGCTAGTTCACGCAGCGCACGCACCTGTTCGATGTTGCGACGCATGCCTGCCGGGCCGTCTTTGGGGCCGTAGCCGAAGCGCATCTTCATCGCCGTGAAGCCCTGGCTCAGGTAGCCCTGGGCTTCTTCGAGGAACAGGTCCAGGTTGTCGTTGGCGTACAGCTTGGAGGCGTAGGTCCAGATCTTCTCCTTGGTACGGCCGCCCAGCAGTTTGAACACCGGCTTGTTCACCGCCTTGCCCATGATGTCCCAGATGGCGATGTCGATCGCCGAGATGGCCGCCATGCCGATGCCCTTGCGGCCCCAGGCGTGGCTCTGGCGGTACATTTTCTGCCAGATGTATTCGTTGTCGAACGGGTCTTCGCCGATGGCGATGGGAGCCAGGTAGGTGTCGATGATTTCCTTGGCCACCCGCGGCGCCAGGGCGCAGTTGCCGATGCCGACGATCCCGTTGTCCGTCTCGACTTCCACCACCAGCCAACCGTGGAAACGGAAGGAGCCCATGGCATCGCCGCGCTCGAAGAGGATGTCGCTGGCGTTGGTGCAGAAGTGCGCCTGCGGTGGGACGACCTTGCCTTTCCATTCGAATACGCGGGTACGGATTGCCTTGATTTTCATGAGAGCGGTTCCTTTCAACCGGTGGCACGCTGGCCTTTTTGTAGTTGTCGTTCGATGCGGCAAGCGCTGCGCCGCGGGTCGATGGGGAGAATTTAGCGACAGGCCAGGGGGGTCGGCTAATCACTTATGCGTATCCAGTGATAGCCGCAGGTGATCGCTGCAAATCAAGATTGCTCAATAGAGTTATAGGAGCGAGTGCCTTCCCCGTAGCAGCCCGGCCGGGCGGCGCTCCGCTTGCCGGCGGGGGCGATCTTGAGGGCGCTCCCGCCGGCAAGCCGTGCTGCTACGGGTATGCTGGCGTCTGGTCAGGCAACCCCAACCGACCAGGCACAAAAAAGCCGCAAGGCGCTCGAAAGCAGCTCGCGGCAAACGTGGTTTTTCATGAGAAAGGGCTAACCCCTCAGACGTTGCTCTGCCCCATCCGGCAGGCAATCTCGAAGGCCTGGCGAATCGCCCCGACGTTGGCCTTGCCCTGCCCTGCGATATCGAACGCGGTTCCATGGGCGGGCGTGGTGATCGGGATCGGCAGGCCGCCCTGCACCGTGACGCCACGGGAGAAGCCCATCAGCTTGATCGCGATCTGGCCCTGGTCGTGGTACATCGTCACCACCGCGTCAAACGCGCTGGCATCGCCCTGCACTTTCAGGAAAATCGTGTCGCCCGGATACGGCCCATCGGCGTTCATCCCCTGAGCCTGCGCCGTTTTCACCGCAGGGCCGATGATGTCCAGCTCCTCGCGACCGAACGAGCCGTTGTCGCCGTTGTGCGGATTCAAGCCACACACACCGATGCGTGGCGCCTTCAGGCCGTTGCGCTTGAGGGCAGTGTCGATCAGGCGGATCGCCTCGATCACCCGCTCCTGGGTCAGCATGCCGGGCACGGCCGAGAGCGCGACGTGGGAGGTCACGCGGGACGTCCACAACCGGTCCAGCACGTTGAACTCACAGAACGGCCCGTCGAAGCCCAGCAACTCGGCAAACCAGTGCAGCTCGTCGTTGTGAGCCATGCCGGCCATGTGCAGCGAGGTCTTGTTCAATGGCCCGAACAGCACCGCGTTAGTCGTCTTGGCGGCGGTCAGGTCAAGGGCGATTTTCAGCGTATCCAGGCAGTAGCGCCCACCGATGGCGCTGGCTTCACTGCGTGGAAACTCCCCCACGGCATCGCCGCGATAGTTGTAGAACAGCGGCGTGTCATCGCGAAAATCCAGCCCGTCCAGCGAGTCGATCTGCCGGTAGGGAAACGACAGCCCGGCGATGTCCATGCCCCGGCGCATTTCGCTCTCGTCGGCGATCAGCAGCACTTGGGCCTGGCTGCGTACTTTTTCATCGCTGAGCAACCGTGCGATCAGTTCCGGACCGATGCCTGCGGGGTCGCCGAGCACCATCGCGATTCGGGTTTTGTTCATGCCTGACTCCTCAACTGTTCTTGCCACGGGCTCGCCACGGCAGACGGCGCACAACGGTAGATACGCTGTGCGTTGCTGTAGAAAAGACGCTCCTGATCGGCGTGCGGCAGATCACGAACGATGTGTTTGAAACCGCTGTAGATGTCGTCGAACGAGCCGCACAGGCTGTCGACCGGAAAGTTGCTGGCGAACATCGCCCGCTCGCTGCCGAACATGGCGATGATTTCGCGCACGATCCAGCGGTTGTCCTGGCTGCTCCAGCGTTTGCCCTTGAGGCCAAGACCGGAAATCTTCACCACCACGTTGGACTGCTCGGCCAGCCGTGCCATTGCCCCATGCCAGCCAGCCAGGCCTTCGCCGCTGCGATCCGACGGCAGGCCGGCGTGGTTGAGAATCAGCGTGGTCTCTGGAAAGTCCCGCGCCAGGAGTTCGGCTTCGGGCAGGTTCCACCAGGGCGTCTGCAGGTCGAAACGCAGCCCCAGTTCGTGCAATGCCGCGTAGCTGCGTCGCCAGTGGTCATCGCTCATCAGGGTGCGTTGTTCACCCACCTGCTCGGGCGACTGCGGCCCGCCCGGCTTGTGCCGCACGCTGCGCACGCTGGGAAACAGCGCCTGCTCGGCCAACACCGCCAAGGCATCCGGATGATCGAGCCAGGCCTGGGCCACCACGGCATTGGGCACGCCGTAGCGGGCGGCGATCTGCTCGATGAATCGGGTTTCGCCAATCGGGTCGCGGGGGTCCCATTCGGTCTCGACGTAGACGGTCTGCACCACGTTGTGGGGCGTTGCGTCAGCGAAATACTCCGGTGGCAGATAGCGCCGCTTGATCGCCGAGTAGTCCCCGTAGCGAAACGGGATGTTGGCGTCTTCGGCAAGCCAGGGATGATAGTTGGCCTGCGGGTCCCAGAAGTGATGATGGGCGTCGACGATCGGCCCGGTGTAGAGGGCATCAGACATTGCCCGCCTCCTGCTTGCCATCCAGGCTGATCAGCAGCGTGGCAAGGACGAACAGCGCCGCGCAGATCGCGAAGAACGCCAGCACCGCGCCGAAGCCGCCGAAGTACTGCAGGATCACGCCCACCAGGATCGGCACGAAGATGCCACCGATACTGCCCGCCAGGTTCATCACACCGCCGATCAGGCCGACGCGAGCCGGTGCTGCCAGCAATGCCGGGAAGCTCCAGTAGAGGCTGCCCCACATCAGGAAGAACGCGGTCATGGCCAGCAGTGCGACGGCAGCGATCGGGTCGCTCATTCGTGGCAACAGCAGCAGAGCGCAGAGGGCGATGACACCGGAAAACGTCAGCAGGCCCTTGACCGCGAGGCCACGGCGCACGCCCTTGCGAATCAGCCCGTCGCAGAGGAAACCGCCAGTCAGCGAACCCAGGGAGCCACAGATGAAGATCACGAAGGTGGCAAAGCCGATGCCCTTGATGTCGAAGCCCCGGGCCTGGGCCAGATAGCTCGGGCCCCAGGTCAACAGACCGAAATACACCATCGCCCAGGTCGAACGCCCTACCAGCAGCCCCGTCAGCGAACGGGCGGCGATGCCCAGCCCTTTTACCTTGGCCCGCGCGGCTTCGGCGGCCGGGGTTTCGCGGCCGGCGTTGATCTTCTCAAGCTCCGCCGCGTTGACCTGCGGATGCACCGATGGGTCGTCACGCAGGTAGCGCCACGACACCCAGCCCAGCACCAGCGTGGCGATACCGGCGATGACGAACGCCATGCGCCAGGAATCCAGCGAGACAATCAGGTACGCGATAATCAGGCCGCCCAACGCCACACCCAGCGGGCTGCCGCTGTCCATCATCACCGCCCCGCGGCTGCGCTCGCTTGGCGCCAGCCACAGGGAAATCAGCTTGCCGCCCGAGGGAAACAACGGCGCTTCGGCAGCGCCCAGAAACATCCGCGCAAACAACAGCGACGCACCGCCCGTGGCAAAACCGGCCAGCACCTGAAACGCGCCCCACAGCCCGGTCGACCAGGTAATCACCCGGCGCGGCCCGAAGCGGTCGATCATCCAGCCACCCGGAATCTGCAACAGCGCATAAGCCCAGAAAAAGCTGCTGAGAATCAGGCCCTGCATGGCCGGGGAGAGCGTGAATTCCTTGGCGATGGTCGGCATCGCGATGGACAGCGAAACCCGGTCGATCAGGTTGACCATGGTCAGCACGAAGATGATGGCGAAGATACGCCAGCGCACCGTGCTGGCCCGGGCCGAACTGGCCACGGTGGAAACAGGAGGAGCAAAGGAGTCGCCCGTTGCGGACAAGGGCACATCGGCGCTGCTGCGAGCCATGGGTGCGTACCTCGATTTGTTGTTCTTATTGTCGACGCACTTCTGCGAACGCGCCGGTCTTGGCAGCCACTATCGAGGCGCAAGCGATAACCGTCTAATCAAAACTGGAAATACGGTGATAGCTGGAGGATATCGCGCGACGTGTCGGGTTGGGTGTGTTTTCGGGTATCTCTGCGCGGCTGAAACCTGATCGCGAGCAAGGTGGAGCACTACCCCGGTCACTCATACAGGATCGCGGCGCCTTCGTAGGAGCGCGCTTGCCCGCGACGACGCCAGTACATCCCACACATCTACATCGCCTGAAGCCTCCCGTAACAGCCACCACGCCCCTGTAGGAGTGAGCTTGCTCGCGATGACGTCCGATCTACCGCCACATCTCCATCGCCTGACGCCTCCCGTCGCGGGCAAGCGCGCTCCTACAGTCATCCCCAATTACATATAACCCCAGGCTATCGGTGTATCTGATGTTTTGACTAGACGCGACATAGCAACTTTCACACACTCGGTCCATGGTCGATCACGATGACGGCCGCTCATAACAAATACAAAAAAGAGGATCATCATGCGAACCGCATCCTTCCGACGCGCGTCCCGTTTGCTGCTCGGCTGCACACTGATGTGCGCCACGGCCCTTCCCACTCTCGCTCTGGCAGCATGGCAACCTGACAAGAATGTCGAGATCGTCGTGGCCGGTGGGCCAGGCGGCGGCACCGACCAGTTGGGCCGGCTGATCCAGTCGATCATCAGCACGCATAAGTTACTAGATGTAAACACGGTGGTGCTGAACAAGGGCGGCGGCAACGGTGCCGAAGCCTTCCTCGACATGAAAGTCTCCAAGGGCGACGCCGACAAACTGGTGATCGCCACCAACAACATCTACCTGCTGCCGCTGGTCTCCAAACTCGGTTACGAATGGCAGGAACTGACGCCCGTCGCTGCCGTGGCCGAAGACGATTTCATCCTCTGGACCTACAAGGACGCGCCATGGAAAGACGCCAAGGGCTTCGTCGAAGCGGTCAAGGCTGACCCGTCGAAACTGCGCATGGGCGGCAGTCAGTCCAAGGATGTCGACCAGACCCTGACCCTGCTGCTGAACCAGACCAACAGCACCAAGCTGACCTACATCCCGTTCAAGAGCGGCAGCGAGGCCGCCACCCAACTGGCCGGCAAACACATCGCCGCCAACGTCAACAACCCCGCTGAAAGCATCAGCCAGTGGCGCGGCGATCAAGTGCAGCCGCTGTGCGTCTTCAGCCAGGAGCGCATGGGCTACACCGACAAGGTCGCCGGGGATAAATCCTGGGCCGACGTACCGACCTGCCACGAGGCCGGCCTTGGCATCGATCAATACCGCTTCCCGCGCACCATCTTCATGCCGGGCAATGTCACCGCAGAACAGCGGGCGTTCTACACCGAACTGATGCGCAAGGTTTCCGAGACGCCTGAATTCAAGGCCTACGTGAAACAGAACGCGCTGGTGCCGACCTTCCTCGAAGGCGAACAGTTGACGGCCTACATCGAGAAAGACACCGCCCGCGCCACACCGGTGTTCAAGGACGCTGGCTGGCTGCGCAACTGACCTGCCCTGTCACCGCCCGCCTCCTGCCGGGGCGCGGGCGGCCGTCATTCGCTGGAGGTGTCTGATGTCCAATTCTTCTCACTCAAGCTCCCTGGTTGGCACCCGTTGGGTCGAGCTGGGGCTTGCGTTGTTCACGCTGGTGATTGGCGTGGTGGTGATGTTCGGCAGTGTCGAGCAAGGCATCGGCTGGGGCGACGCCGGTCCGGAGCCTGGTTATTTCCCGTTCTACATCGGCCTGCTGCTGGCCTCGGCAAGCCTGGCCAATGGCGTGCTCGCGCTGATTCGCTGGAAACCGCTAAGCGTCAGTTTCGTCAGCCGTGGTGAGTTCCGCCAGGTGCTGTCGGTGTTCATTCCCATCGCGCTGTTCGTCTGCGCCATGCCGTTCACCGGGATCTACCTCGCCTCAGCGGTGTTCATCGCCTGGTTCATGTGGCGCGACAAGACCCGCGCCACGCCCTACGGCACGTGGAAGATCGGCGCGGTGTCAGTGGGCGCGGTGCTGGCCAGTTACCTGATCTTTGATCTGTGGTTCCGGGTGCCGCTGGATGCAGGCCCGCTGGGTGACCTGATCGGCTCTGTGTGGAGATCGCTGAAATGAGCGAATTCGATTCCCTGCTGCAAGGCATGAACCTGATCCTCACGCCGGGCCACATCGGCCTGATGGTCGTTGGCGTGCTGCTGGGCATCCTGGTCGGCGTGTTGCCGGGCCTGGGCGCCCCCAACGGCGTGGCGCTGTTGCTGCCGCTGACGTTCACCATGTCGCCGGTGTCGGCGATCATCCTGCTGTCGTGCATGTACTGGGGGGCGCTGTTTGGCGGGTCGATCACCTCGATCCTGTTCAACATTCCCGGTGAGCCGTCGTCGGTGGCGACCACCTTCGACGGCTACCCCATGGCCCGCGATGGCCGTGCCGCCGAAGCCCTGACCGCGGCCTTCAGCTCGGCGCTGATCGGTGCGCTGGCCGGGGTGTTGCTGCTGACATTCCTTTCCACGCGGATCGCCGAATTCGCCATGACCTTCAGCTCGCCGGAGTTCTTCGCGGTGTACCTGCTGGCCTTCTGCACCTTCATTGGCATGAGCAAGAACCCGCCGCTGAAAACCGTGGTCGCGATGATGATCGGCTTCGCCATGGCCGCTGTGGGCATGGACACCGTTTCCGGCAACCTGCGCCTGACCTTCGATCAACCGGCACTGATGACCGGCATCAGCTTCGAAGTCGCGGTGATCGGCCTGTTCGGCATCGGTGAAATCCTCTGCACCGTCGAAGAGGGCCTGGTGTTCCGTGGCGAACATGCGCGCATCACGCCGATGGTGATCCTGCGCACCTGGGCCAAACTGCCGCGTTACTGGTTCACGATCCTGCGCAGCACTCTGGTCGGCTGCTGGATGGGCATAACGCCTGGCGGCCCGACTGCCGCCTCGTTCATGAGCTACAGCATCGCGCGCAAGTTCTCGAAAAACCGCGACAACTTTGGCAAGGGCGAAATCGAAGGCGTCATCGCCCCGGAAACCGCCGACCACGCCGCCGGCACCAGCGCCTTGCTGCCGATGCTGACCCTGGGCATCCCGGGTTCTGCGACCGCTGCGGTGATGCTCGGCGGGCTGATGATCTGGGGCCTGCACCCGGGGCCGACGCTGTTCGCCGAGCAACACGACTTCGTCTGGGGCCTGATCGCCAGCATGTACCTGGGCAACGTGGTCAGCCTGCTGGTTGTGCTGGCGACCGTGCCGCTGTTCGCCTCGATCCTGCGCATCCCGTTCTCGATCATCGCTCCGATCATCATCATGGTCTGCGCCATCGGCGCCTACTCGGTGCACAACTCGATGTTCGACGTCATGCTGATGCTGGGCTTCGGCGCACTGGGTTATCTGTTCAAGAAACTCGGCTACCCGATTGCCCCGCTGGTGCTGGCCGCCGTGCTGGGCGACAAGGCCGAGGATGCGTTTCGCCAGTCGATGCTGTTTTCCGATGGGCAACTGGGCATCTTCTGGTCCAACCCGCTAGTGGGCAGCCTGACCACCGCTGCGTTGGCGATGCTGTTCTGGCCCATCATCAGCGCTGGCATCAAAGCCGCCTTTGGCTGGCGCAATCGTCATGCAATCAAGGCCAAAACCCTGTGATGACACGCAATGCTGGCAATGCGTTGCAGTTCTTGGCAGGCTCGCCGCAGACTTTTGCGCGAGCCACTGCCATGACCCGAATTCCGGAAGCCAGCGTTATCCACAGCCGCCTGCGTTTGCGCCAGTTGCGGCTGATGCTGGCGCTGCAGGAGTTCGGCTCGCTGCGCCGGGCGGCCGACAACATCGGCATGACCCAGCCGGCGGCCACCAAGATGCTGCACGAAGCCGAGGATCTCTTGGGCGTCGAGCTGTTCGAACGCCTGCCACGGGGCATGCGCCCGACGCCGTTCGGCGAAACCGTCATCTATTACGCGCGCATGGTGTTTGCCGAACTGAGCGGCATGCGCGAGGAACTGGTGGCGCTGGAATCCGGCAACCTGGGGCGCGTGGCGGTCGGCGCGATCCCAGCCCTGGCCTCCGGGCTGCTGACCCGCACCATCGCCAACCTGAAAAAGAGCCACCCGCGCCTGTCCATGAGCATTCAGGTCGACACCAGCGACGTGCTGGTCCAGGCCCTGCTCCAAGACCAGCTCGATGTCGTGCTGGGCCGCATCCCCGGCGGCGCACGTGCGGAAGAACTGTTGTTCGACAGCCTCGGCGAAGAAGCCCTGTGCGTGATCGCCGGCGCGCAGAACCCGCTGGTTCACGCCAAGGACCTGAGCTGGGCCGCCCTGCAAAACGAAACCTGGGTACTGCAACAGCAACCCAGCCCCATGCGCGCGATCATCAACCAAGTGTTCCACAACGCCCGCGTCGATATCCCCAACAGCATCGTCGAAACCACCTCCATCATGACCCTGCTCTCGCTGGTACAGCAGACCGACATGCTCGGCGTCACCCCGGTTTCCGTGGTCGAAGACTACGCCGGACGCGACCTGCTGGCGGTCCTGCCGATCCACTTCGAAGCACGCCTGCCGCCCTACGGACTGATTACCCGACGACACCGGATTCAGTCCTCGGCGATGCAGGCGTTTATCCAGTCGGTGAAGGCTGAGCAGCCTGACTTGTAGGAACTTTGAGCCCTTTGAGTAGGGCTGTTCTGAATTTGCTCAAACTGCGCGCCTGTCCATCGTATCGCTTCAACTCTTTTCCTATCCTGCGGGCTTCCCATTTCTCAAGGACAGGAAAATGGCAGTCGCAGGCAAGCCGTATGTATTCATCAACGACCGATTCCAGAACTACCCCCTCATCAAGGCGCAGGTAGGTGGTGGCGCCAAGTTCGATCAGCTCAACGCCCACTTGCGCAATAACATGGTCATGCCCGGCCAGCTCATGGTGGTTGCCGACGAATCCACACCACGCATCTCGCCCGAAGAAGCGGAGATGACCAGACTCGCCTATGGCACCTACCACTCGCTGTTCCGGAACGAAGTGGGATCGGATCGCGAGATCATCACGAACTACGATCTTCTGCAGAAAATCCTGGGCTACAGCTCGCTGGGGATCGGCGCCGCCACTGGCAGTTGGGAAAACCACCTCAAAGGCGTGGAGAAAACGCTGCAGGATATCCAGCGGTTGCATCAGCTCTCTCTCAAACGCGGCACGCCCATCGCGAGGCAAGAGTTCATCAACCAGCGGCGCGTGCTGTTCGCCAGGCTCGATGGCCAACTAGAGGGTATCGCTCGCTGGGGGACCGGAATGCACAACAAGGGGTCGATCAAGAAAATGCTCGGGATATCCACCAAGAGTTACCTGCATACGTGGGAGCTTCGGGGGTATACGGACCGTTTGAATCATATTGCCAAGGCTTCGAAATTGTTGAAGGCCGGGACGCCGATCGGTATTGCGTTGAACGCTTACTCGACGCATCTGGAGATCAAAGAGGCTTGCATTACGGGGCGGGAGGAGATGTGCAGGAAGGCGAAGTATGTTGAGGGGAGCAAACTAGCGGGTGGTATTGCCGGCGGGATGGCGGGAGGCACACTCGGTACAGCTTTTCTGACACCTCTGTGTATGGTCGTCTTTGGAGTGACTACTGGAGGGCTGGGGGTGATTGGGTGTGGAATCATCGCTGCGGCGGCAGGTGGGTACGCAGGAGGCGTTGGAGGAGAAAGGTTTGGCGAACGAATGGGGGAATTGATCTACGAGTGGAGGCCATAAATGCCTATTATTCTGGCCTCTGGATTGACCTGGTTCATTTCTACTTTGCTCAACCTTATCGTCATGGCCCGGTTCGGGCATAAAAATCTCGACATCATTGAGCACTACCTGTCCGACTGCCCGGGAGTCGTCAATACAAGAAATATTTGGGGAGGCGGAATCATCGGCAGGCACATGCGGTTGAGCATGATCTTCGCATTTATATACATGCCCGGAATAATGTATCGCCGAGGCGACATCACTGAAAATGCTCACCTCAAGGTACCCCTGTCTCTGAGGCGGCGAATTTGGGCCATTTACATTTGGCTATTGCTTAATTGCGGCTGCCTGGCGATTTTGAATTACGCAATAACAACCTCCTGACAAAATCTCATCTGGGCATGCCCGTACAGTATCAAGGCATGCCCTGAACCAATTCCCTCACCTCCCCTCTTACTTTCCGGCTAACCAGACGGCCGGCCTCCCCCGCCGTCTACACTTCCTACACTACTAACCGAGGGTTCCTACCATGCTCTGGAAAAAAGGACGTCGCAGTGACAACGTCGTCGATGCGCGCGACGACACCGGGGGTGGGGGTGGGTTGCGCATTGGGGGCAAGGGGCTGGGGCTTGGCGGGATTGTGATCATTGTCGCCATCGGCCTGCTGACCGGTCAGGACCCGATGCAGATCCTGGGGCAGATCGCCGGGCAGATGGGCCAGCAGCAGACGTCGGCGGTGACTCCGCAGACGCGTCAGGCGCCGCCGGCCAACGATGAGCAGGCGGAGTTCGTGCGGGCGATTCTGGGGGATACCGAGGACACCTGGCGCCAGCTGTTCCAGGCGGGCGGACGGCAGTACAAGGACCCGACGCTGATTCTGTTCCGCGGCCAGGTGCAGTCGGCCTGCGGTTATGCCACATCGGCCAGCGGCCCGTTCTATTGCCCGGGGGATCAGCGGGTTTACCTGGACATGGCGTTCTTCCAGGAGATGAGCCAGCGTTTCAAGGCGGCCGGGGATTTTGCCCAGGCGTACGTGATTGCGCATGAAGTTGGCCATCATGTGCAGACCTTGCTCGGGGTTTCGGCTAAAGTTGACGCCGCCCGTCAGCGCGGCATGCGCATGGAGGGTGACAACGGCCTGCTGGTGCGCCAGGAGCTTCAGGCAGACTGCCTTGCCGGTGTTTGGGCCTATAACGCGCAAAAGCGTTTGAACTGGCTCGAACCCGGTGATATTGAAGAGGCGCTGAATGCGGCCAATGCCATCGGCGATGACCGTTTGCAGCAGCAAAGCCAGGGACGTGTAGTACCGGACTCGTTCACCCACGGGACGTCTGCCCAGCGCGTGCGCTGGTTCAAGGCAGGTTTTGCCCAGGGACAAATCAACCAATGCGATACATTCGCCGCCAAGAGCCTCTGATCACATGATGAAACCGCTTTCGATCCTGTTGTTGGGCACCCTGATGAGCGTAACCGCTCATGCTGCGGATCAGGCGGTCAAATCCATCAGCCCCGACCGGCTGCTGATCAACGGAACGTCCCAGGCCACCCTGGGGCTGAGCCAGAGCTGGGTGCGCCCGAGCCCGCAAATCCAGCGGGTGGTGATTGTGCTTCACGGGCGTTTGCGCAATGCCCAGACCTACCTGCGCAGCGTCGAACGCGCGGCCAACCAGTCCAAGCAGCGGTCGAAAACCCTGCTGATTGCGCCGCAGTTCCTCGATGAGAAAGACATCACCGCCCACCACCTGCCGGAAACCGTCCTGCGCTGGCATCGCAATGACTGGATGGCAGGCGACAAGTCGCTGGGAGCAAAGCCTGTCAGCTCGTTCGTGGTCATCGACCATATTCTCAAACGCCTCTCCGACAGCAAGCTGTTCCCGAACCTCAAGGAAGTCGTGATTGCCGGGCACTCCGGTGGCGCGCAGGTGGTGCAGCGCTACGCGATGATCGGCGGCAAGGAAGACGCGCTGCTGAAGAAGGAAGGCATCAAGCTACGGTATGTGATCGCCAACCCGTCTTCCTATGCGTACTTCGACGCGACCCGTCCGCTGCCGGTGACCGCCGCCAGTTGCCCAGGTTTCGACACCTGGAAGTACGGTCTGAACAAGTTGCCGCCCTACGCTGGGAAGGAAACGGCGGCCGAGCTTGAAGCGGCCTATGTGAAACGCGACGTCACCTACCTGTTGGGCGAGCAGGACACCGACCCGAACCATCCGGCACTGGACAAGGACTGCGGCGCCGAGGCGCAGGGGGCGTATCGCCTGGTGCGCGGGCACAATTACTTCGATTACCTGACCAAGCGCCATCCCGAGGGCTTGAACCAGCGTGTGGTCGAGGTCAAAGGCGTGGGTCACAACGGCGACGCGATGTTCACCTCGCCCGAGGGGCAGGCGGCGTTGTTTAAAAGCAATTGATGTCGGCGGCACACACGCCCCACTGTGGGAGCGAGCTTGCTCGCGAAGACGGCGGCCAGATCGACCCATCTGTGTCGGCCATGCAATAGCCTTCGCGAGCAAGCTCGCTCCCACAGTTTTTGCTTTTAATCAGCCTTGCGTACCGCCCAACATCGCCCGCAACGCCGTGCAATCATCGGCATGCCAGTCGGTCAGTTCCGGCCAGGGGTTTTCGGGCAGGTTGACCAACACGGTGTGCGTCCCGGCGGCTTTGCCGCAGGCCAGGTCGAACTGGTAATCACCGACCATCACCATCTGCGACGGCTCGACGTTCCACGCCTGGGCGAGTTTGAGCAGCCCGCCTGGATCGGGCTTGGGCGGTGCTTCGTCGCGGCCCAGCACGTCATCGACATGAAAACAGTCGGCAATCCCGATGGCCTTCAGCGTCACGTGGGCCAGCTCCCGGGCGTTGCGGGTCAGGATGCCCAGGCGATAGCCACGCCCGGCCAGCTCCTTGACCAGTTCCACGGCACCCGGCGCAGGCTTCGACGCCACTGCCAGTTCACGCTCATGTTCCAGCAACCACGCATGCTTGGCCGCCGCAACATCGGCGGGCAAGGCTGCCAGATGGCCGAGAATGTCGTCTTCCTGGGGAATGCCCAGCGCGCGCTTGATGGCCGGGAAGTCATGCACGGCGATGGTCAGCGTGCCGTCCATGTCGAATACCCAGTGGCGCAGCTGCGAAAGGCTCATGCCCAGTCCTTGCGATGGCGAATCAACCCTTCCTGGCTGACCGAGGCTGCGAGCGTACCTGCGCGGTTGTACACGCTGCCGCGAGAGAAGCCACGGGAGTTTCCGGCCCAGGGACTGTCCATCGCGTAGAGCAACCAGTCATCGGCGCGCAGCTCACCGTGGAACCACAGCGAATGGTCGAGGCTGGCGATCTGCATGTCTTTCTGCCAGACCGTCTTGCCGTGAGGCAGCAGGGAGGTGGTCAGCAGATTGAAGTCCGAGGCATAGGCGAGCATGTATTTGTGCAGCGCGGGGATGTCCGGCAACTCGCCATCCGCCCGGAACCACACGTATTTCACAGGATCGGTCGGCTTGGGGTTGTAGGGGTCGGACTCGGTCACCGGGCGAAACTCGATGGGTTTGGGGCACAGCAGTTTGTCTTTCATGTGCGCCGGAATCAGGTGCTCGCGCTGGCGCATCAGCTCCAGTTCCGAAGGCAGGTTTTCCGGACCGACCACTTGCGGCATCTGGCTCTGGTGCTCGAAGCCTTCTTCGTCGTATTGAAAGGACGCGCTGCAGGTGAAGATCGGGTGCCCCTTCTGGATCGCCGTCACGCGCCGGGTGCTGAAGCTGCCGCCGTCGCGAACCCGGTCAACCTGGTAGACCACCGGCAGATGGGCGTCACCCGGGCGCAGGAAATAGCCGTGCAACGAATGCACATGGCGGGCGTCTTCGACAGTCTTGCTCGCCGCTGACAACGACTGGCCCAGCACTTGCCCGCCAAACAACTGGCGAAAGCCCAGGTCCTGGCTGCGGCCACGGAAAAGGTTTTCTTCGATCGGTTCAAGGCTCAGCAGCGCTACCAGATCATCCAGCACATGGCTCATTCCCAGCTCCTCACACACAGTCGTCTCGCACGTATTCGTCACAGTCTGTGCGAAATGATACAGATGTTTGTAGCGCGATTCCCGCCAATCACAAGGTGGCGAGCCACTGCTGACGGTTGATGCGGTACAGCACATGCGGGCGCAACGGGTGCTCGGCGGGCAGGTTCGGATGCTCGAAATCGTCGCTCGGCTCATGACGCATGCCGATGGCCTGCATGACCTTTTGCGAAGGCAGGTTGCTGACCGCCGTAAAGGACACGATCTCGTCCAGCTCCACGTGCTCGAAACCGCAGCCGAGCACGGTCCAGGCCGCTTCGCTGGCGTAACCCAGCCCCCAGTGCTCGCGGGCCAGGCGCCAGCCGATCTCCACCGCCGGGGTGAAGGATGCGTCGAAGCCCACCACGTTCAGCCCGGTGAAACCGATGAATTGGCCGGTGTCCTTGCGCTCCAGCGCCCAAAGGCCGAAACCGTATTCGGCGAAATGGCCACGAATGCGCCCGATCATCTTGGCGCTCTCCAGGCGGCTCATGGGTGCCGGAAAGTACCGCATGACCTGCGGATCGGCGCACATCGCCGCGAACGCCTGCAAATCGTCATCGCGCCACTGGCGCATCAGCAAGCGTGCGCTATTGAGCTCGAGTATCGGCTCCATTGAAACGTCTCCCCTGCCCCGCTTCCCGAATGGCTGTCAGTCCGACAGCCCACTTGTTGGGCAATTCCCTGTGCGCTCGCGGCCATAACTGGCAAGATTGCCTCTCGAATCCTGCACGTGCGCACCATGTCTCTTCCACTTATCTACCATGAAGACTACAGCCCCGAGTTTCCACCCGACCATCGTTTCCCGATGGACAAGTTTCGGCTGCTGCACGACCACCTTATCGACAGCGGCCTGACCACGGATGCTCAGTTGTTTCGTCCGCAGATCTGCCCGGAGGACATTCTTGCGCTGGCCCATGATCCGTCCTACATCCGTCGGTACATGGACGGAGACCTTTCCCGCGAGGACCAGCGCCGCCTGGGCCTGCCCTGGAGCGAGGATCTGGCCCGACGTACGGTGCGCGCCGTCGGCGGCTCGCTGCTGACGGCCGAAAAGGCCCTGCAGCACGGCCTGGCCTGCCATCTGGCCGGAGGCACCCACCACGCTCATTACGACTACCCCGCCGGTTTCTGCATTTTCAACGACCTGGCGATCATCAGCCATTTCCTGCTGCAGAGCGGCCGGGTGCACCGGGTGCTGATCTTCGACTGCGACGTGCATCAAGGTGACGGCACAGCGCGGATTCTGGAACACACCGAAGACGCGATCACGGTCTCGCTGCACTGCGAAAAGAACTTCCCGGCGCGCAAGGCGCAAAGTGACTGGGACATCCCGCTGCCGATGGGCATGGGCGACGCCGATTACCTGAAGGTAGTCGACGACACGCTCAATTACCTGCTGCCGCTGTATCAACCTGACCTGGTGCTGTACGACGCAGGCGTTGACGTGCACAAGGACGATGCCCTGGGCTACCTGCAACTGACCGACAGCGGTGTGGCCCGCCGCGATGAAGCGGTGATGCGCCACTGCCTGGGGCGGGACATCCCGGTGATGGGCGTGATCGGCGGTGGATACAGCAAGGATCGCGAGGCACTGGCGCGTCGGCACGGGATTTTGCATCACAGCGCGCAGCGGGTGTGGGTCTCGGAAGGGCTGTAACCTGCAATCCAAGACCTGTAGGAGTGAGCTTGCTCGCGATTGCGCACTATCAGCCACCACTTGCTGCACAGTCAGAACGCTATCGCGAGCAAGCTCACTCCTACAGGGTTGTGGTGCGTCATGCAGTTACCCACATCCGCTGTGGAGCGGCCTGTGGATAACCTGAGTGCAAGGGTTCAGACCCCACACCGCGCAAGGCCTGGCGCACGCTGTACGTTTTTTGCTCAATAGTTTTCCACAGGTCGCTCATTCGTCACGAGGCTCGGGTAGAATGCGCGCCCTACTTCATCGATCCGCAGCTTGCCCATGACTTCCAGCACCGCCAACTCCGCAAAATCCGTCGCCATCATCGGGGGTGGGCCTGCCGGTTTAATGGCCGCCGAAGTGCTGAGCCAGGCGGGGTGCAAGGTCGATCTATACGACGCCATGCCATCGGTGGGGCGCAAATTCCTGCTGGCCGGCGTCGGCGGCATGAACATCACCCACTCCGAGCCCTACCCGGCCTTTCTCTCGCGCTACGCCGAACGCGCACCGATGATCGCACCCCTGCTGCGTGGGATGGACGCCCAGGCGCTGTGCGAATGGATTCACGGGCTGGGCATCCAGACCTTCGTCGGCACCTCCGGCCGGGTTTTTCCCACCGACATGAAAGCCGCGCCATTGCTGCGTGCCTGGCTCAAGCGCCTGCGCGACGCCGGCGTAGTTATCCACACCCGCCATCGCTGGCTGGGCTGGAATGCCGATGGCAGCCTGCGCATCGCCAACCCCGAAGGCGAATTGACGATCCAGCCGGATGCCACCTTGCTCGCGTTGGGCGGCGCCAGTTGGGCGCGGCTGGGCTCGGATGGCGCGTGGCTGCCGCTGCTGGAACAGCGCGGTGTGCAGATGGCGCCGTTGCAGGCGGCCAACTGTGGCTTCGAAGTGTCAGGCTGGAGTGATGTGCTCAAGGGCAAGTTTGCCGGGGCGCCGCTGAAGAACATCGCCATGGGGTTGCAGGGTCAGGAATTGCGCCTGGGCGAATGCGTGGTCACTGCCACCGGCATTGAAGGCAGCCTGGTCTACGCGCTGTCGGCGCAGATTCGCGAGGCGATCAACCAGCAGCGCGAGGCCACGGTCGAGATCGACCTGCTGCCCGGCAAGCGTCTGCAAGATATCCACAAGGCACTGAGCAAACCCCGTGGCTCGCGCTCGATGTCCAAGCATCTGCACAGTCAGGTCGGGATCGACGGAGTCAAGGCGGCATTGCTGCGCGAGCTGGCGCCAGCCGAGGCGTTCGCCGATCCGGCAGCGCTGGCCCAGGCAATCAAACACCTGCCGCTGACACTGATCCGCCCCCGCCCGCTGGACGAGGCGATCAGCACCGCCGGTGGCGTGACTTTCGAAGCGCTGGATGAGCAACTGATGCTCAGCGCCATGCCGGGGGTGTTCTGCGCCGGTGAGATGCTCGACTGGGAAGCCCCCACCGGCGGCTATCTGCTCACCGCCTGTTTTGCCAGTGGCCGCGCCGCCGGACTGGGCATGGCCGCCTGGCTCAATCGCTGACCGTCGCCCGAGTTCTCAAGCGGGTATCAGCCGGTTCGGCGGCGGGCCTGGACGCCGCAGGATTCGCCACCCGCTTGCCCAGCTCATAGCCCTTCATCTCGATGTATTTGTGCGCCAGCGCCGCAAGCCCCACCGCCAGCAGCGTCACACCCACGGCGAACAGGTTGTTGAAAAACACGGAGCCCGTGTCCATGAAGCGTTGCCCGTCGATCATCGGCGCCAGCGGTTGCCCGGTCACCTTCTGCGCGACGATGAAGATCGCCGAAAAGCAGAAGATCAAGGCTGCATGGGTCATGTAGATCGAATACGAAAGCTTGCCCAGCAGCACGAACACCCCGGTCTTGAGAAACGCCGAGACCAGCCCGCCCTCGAACGCGAACAACAGCACCAGCCCACAGAACGTCAGGCTGCCGATGGGCAGGCGGTGGTCGAAGTCATTCATGACAATCCACCAGGTGGCGTACATCACCGCGCACTCCAGCACGGTCATCAGCCAGGGCCTTGGGATGAACCGGTCGCGAATCAGCAGATAGCCCAGGTAAGTGACGTTTCCGGCAAAGAAGCACGACAGCCCCTGCATTGCGCGCTCAACCAAGGGCTCATTGCCCGAGAAGATCAACACGAACGCCAGCACCGACACGCAGGCAAACATCAGGTAGCGATTGCGCAGGGACAACAGGCACAGCATGCCGAACAGCATGTAGAGGTAGAACTCGATGCTGATGGTCCAGGACGGATAGTTGAACGACATGGGTTCAGTGAACGGCGTCCAGGCCTGCACCAGGAACAGGTTCGGCAGGATTTCCCGAGGGTCGAACAACCCGGTGAAGGGCACGTTATTGAGATAGAAGCCTTTCTTGTAGGCCAGCCAGCGCAGCGTCTCGAACACCAGGAACACCCCGAGCATCACCAGGTGCAGCGGGTAGATGCGGAAAAACCTGGAAATGAAGAAGGACTTGAACGAGAGATTCGGCTTCATGCCATAGCTGTGGGCCAGGACAAACCCGCTGAGCACAAAGAAGAAGTTGAGCAGCACCTCATCTCGACGGAAAAACGGCAGCTCGACAAAAGTATCAACGACATGCAGATGGAAAAACACGACCAACACTGCGCATACCCCTCGAAAACTGTCGAGGGTGGTGAATCGCTGAACAGGTTCCATGACGCGGCTTCCGTACTGGTTCTAGTAATACGCCACCATTGGCGGAGGATTTAGCCAGTACACGATATGGGCTCGCGACCACGGTCGATAGTTGAAATATTTCATCTCTGGTACAGGCGGGGCGGGAAAGTTGACGCCAGCGTTTGACGGCGCCAGAAAGCTGTAACGCCCTGACGACTACGTAGCAGCACGGCTTGCCGGCGGGAGCGATTTCGAGGACGCCCCCGCCGGCAAGCCGTGCTGCTACGGGCACGTGCCACTCTTTGTAGGACATTTCTTTCAGAATTTCGCGACGCAGCCGATGCACTCTCACATCTGACTGTTTCGCTGGCCTTCCATAACAACAACGCTCCCAGCTGACGACTACTGAACACGGACATCCTGGAGATATTTGATGAAGAGCTGGTTCGCCAACATCAGCGTCAACATGAAGCTGGCCCTCGGCTTTGGCGTCGTACTGATTTTCACTGCCCTGCTTGCGCTGATCGGCTGGAATGGCCTTGGCAGCATGAAATTTCGCAGCGACCGGGTCGCTGACATTTCCAAGCTGACCAACAAACTCACCGACCTGCGCATCACCCGCCTGCAATACATGCTCAGCAACGGCGACGAAACCGTGGCGCAGACTGTGCAGACCGCGCTCGACGCCTACAAGGCGCAGCAGCAGTTCCTGCAGAGCACCTTCGTCAATCCTGCGAACGTTCCGCTCATCAAGGCGCTGGGTGAACAGATCAGCGCCTACCAGACCTCGCTGAACAAGATGCGCGACGGCTACAAGGCCAGCGCCACCGTGCGCGCCGACATGGGCGTCGATGCGGTGAAGGCCGCCGAGCTGATCGCGCAGATCAACGATGACGTGATGAAAATGGAGCCGACCGACGAGCGTCGTTTCGCCCAGTACCAAGACATCATCAAGGCCAAGGAAGACGTGATGCTGGTGCGCTACGAAGTGCGTGGCTACACCGGCAGCGTCTCCGCCAAGACCGAAGAAGCTGCAACCCGCCAGCTGTCCAGCGCCATCGCAGGCCTTGAAAAGCTCAACGCCACCTTCGGCGGTACCCAGGCCGAGCGTCTCAAGCAACTGGAGGCCTCGCTGATCGGCTACCGCAGCTCGGTCCAGGGCTTCAAGACCGCCACCGACAACATCAACGCTGCCCGCGCCGAGATGACGGACGAACAAGCCGTCATCATCAAGCTGACCAACCAGTTGATCGACCTGCAAGTCACCCTGGGCGATTCCGATACCCAGCAGGCGCGCACCCTGCAGATCGCCGCGACCCTGCTGGCACTGATTCTCGGCGCCCTGGCCGCCGTGTTGATTACCCGCCAGATCACCACGCCCTTGCAGCAAACCCTGGCCGTGGTCGACCGCATCGCCTCGGGCGATCTGTCCCATGACCTGATCGTCACCCGCAAGGACGAACTCGGTGTGCTGCAACAAGGCATCCAGCGCATGGGCACCACCCTGCGCGACCTGATCGGCGGGATTCGCGACAGCGTCACCCAGATCGCCAGCGCCGCCGAAGAGCTGTCGGCGGTCACCGAGCAGACCAGCGCCGGGGTCAACAGCCAGAAGGTCGAGACCGATCAGGTGGCCACCGCCATGCACGAAATGTCGGCCACCGTTCACGAAGTCGCACGCAACGCCGAGCAGGCTTCGGTCGCGGCCAGCGCTGCCGACCTGGAAGCCCGGGACGGCGACCGGGTCGTGGGCGAGGCGATTGCCCAGATCGAGAAACTGGCCAGCGAAGTTGTGCGTTCCACCGATGCGATGAGCGTGCTGGAACAGGAAAGCGACAAGATCGGCAAGGTGATGGACGTGATCAAGGCCGTGGCCGAGCAGACCAACCTGCTGGCGCTCAACGCTGCCATCGAAGCGGCCCGTGCCGGTGAAGCCGGTCGTGGCTTCGCGGTGGTGGCCGACGAAGTGCGCGGCCTGGCCCAGCGCACCCAGCAGTCCACTGAAGAAATCGAAGGCCTGGTCGCAGCCTTGCAGAACGGCACCCGCCAGGTCTCGGACATCATGCTCAGCAGCCGCAACCTCACCGACAGCAGCGTGGCCCTGACCCGCAAGGCCGGCACCTCGCTGGAAAGCATCACCAACACGGTGTCCAACATCCAGGCGATGAACCAGCAGATCGCAGCGGCAGCCGAGCAGCAAAGCTCGGTGGCCGAGGAAATCAGCCGCAGCATCATCAACGTGCGCGACGTCTCCGAACAGACCGCCGCCGCCAGCGAAGAGACGGCAGCCTCCAGCGTCGAACTCGCACGCTTGGGCAACCAGTTGCAGATGCTGGTCAGCCACTTCAAGGTGTAACCGGGCGACCGTCTGACGCAGAGCGTCACGGGCTGCATACCCACGCGGAGCGTGGGCGCGATCAAGCCGCGTCGGATGTACAATCCGATGCGGCTTTTTTAATGATTTTAAAGACGAAAGCCCTTTTTCTAACAATAATGAGGAACCCGTAACTCTTTTGAGGACTTCACATGCGCCATTGCGCCGGTTACGCTTGGCTTGCACAGACCTACGAGGTCGCTGTGTGCCAGCCGCTGAAAGTGCGCAGCAAGATCGGCAGCATGCGCAAGGACAGCATCGTCGATGGCGTCCTCGAACAAGTCTTCCCTGCCCAGTATCAACCCGGCCCCACCCTGGCCGAACACCTGACCTTCGCCTTCAAGCGTGAGCCCATTCACCTTGAACTCCTCGCCCGGCTGTTTTCGCGCATAGACCCTGCCGAGCTTGAACAGTGGATCAGAGCCGAGCCAACCGGGCAGTATGCCCGGCGCGCCTGCTTTCTGTATGAATGGTTTGGCAACCCGGCGCTCGCTTATCCCGGCGTCGAAAAGGGTAACTACGTCGAGTTCATGGACGGTGAACGCTATCTGGTCAGCCAGGCACCGCAACGCAATTCGCGCTGGAGGGTGATCGACAATCTGCCGGGGACTGCGCACTTCTGCCCGCTCATTCGCATCACGCAAGCGCTGGCCGGACTGATCGACTATGACCTCAATGCCGAACTGGCACGCCTTGGGGTCGAGTTTGGTCACGACACCCTCTTGCGCAGCGCGGTGTGGCTGACGATCAAGGAAAGCAGATCCAGCTTCGCCATCGAGCATGAAGAACAGCAGACCGATCGCATCAAGCGCTTCGCTGCCGTGATGGAACAGCGTTGCGGGGTGGGTGCTCCTCCCCTGACTCAGGACCAGATCGCCGCGATCCAGCAGGAGATTCTCGGGCCGCGGGCGCTGTCCTATGGCATTCGCCAGTCTCCGGTATTCGTCGGCCAGACCCGGGGCTTTCAGAATGTGCTGCATTACCTGGCTCCCGACTGGCAGGAAATCGAAGCCATGCTGCAAGGATTGCAGGCCTTCGAGATCAATACCCGGGGCAGTTCGTCGATCCTGCGGGCTGCGGCCATCTCGTTCGGCTTCGTGTACATCCATCCGCTCAGCGACGGAAACGGGCGAATCTCGCGCTTCCTGATCAACGACATCCTGCGTCGAGACAAGGCCGTCCCTGCCCCTTACATCCTGCCGGTCTCTGCAGTGATGCAGGATCACACGTTGCGCCCGCAGAACTACGATCAGGTGCTCGATGAGTTCTCACGCCCATTGATGCAGATGATCGAGCCCGCCGTTCGCTTCGAAGGCTATGTGAAATACCCCGACGGGATGGAGTCGAATCTGCACTACGACGGATTCGCCGACACCGCCCCGGCCTGGCGCTATATCGACCTGACTGCCCACGCCCAATACCTCGCTCGGGTGCTACGCCAGACGGTCGAGAAAGAGATGCGCGACGAAGCCAGCATCCTGCGCAATCACCAGTTGCTGCGCGACGCGATCAAGAATGTCTTTGAAGGACCGGATGCGGACATCGACCGCATCATCCGCTCCGTCCATCAGTCTGAGGGACAAGTGGGAAACAAGCTGCTCAAGCAATACCCTTTGCTGGAAGACGCCGGTATCAGAGCGGAAATCGTTGCGCTGGTCGCGAAATTTCTGGGCTAAAAAAAGCCGCCCGATGAATGATCTGGGCGGCTTTGAACGATTTTAAAGAAAAAACGCTGTTTTCTAACAAAAATGGTGAAGCAAAAACCATTTTGATGTGGGTTGATCAACCCGACAGCTGATTGGCAAACTGCCCCACCGCGCTGACCACTCGTTGCGCGCCGTCCTGGATCTCGACGATCACCGACCCGGCCTCCCCGGCCAGCTCAAGGCCTGTCTGGGCCTGCTGCTTGCCACTGATGATCACGTTCACCGCCTGCTCGGCCAGTTGCTGGTTCTGCTTGACCACGCCGACGATTTCTTCGGTGGCCTTGCTGGTGCGCGAGGCCAGTTGGCGGACTTCGTCGGCGACGACCGCGAAACCACGTCCTTGCTCACCGGCGCGGGCAGCTTCGATGGCGGCGTTGAGGGCCAGCAGGTTGGTCTGGTCGGCGATGCTGCTGATGCTCTGGATGATCGAGCCGATCAGTTGCGATTGCTTGTCCAGCGCCGCGATGCGCTCGGCGGCCTGTTCCATGTGCTGGGCCAGTTCGCGCATGACCTCCACGGTCTGCTGCACCACGGCGGCGCCTTTCTGGGCGCTGCCGTCGGTCTGCTGCGAGGTGCTGAAGGCGATATTCGCGGCCTCGGCCACGGCGTTCTCGCGGTTGACCTGTTCGGTGATGACGGTGGCGAATTTCACCACTTTGTACAGGCGGTCGTGGGCGTCGGTGATGGGGTTATAGGATGCCTCCAGCCAGACCTCGCGGCCACGGCTGTCAACCCGCTTGAAACGCCCGGCCACGTACTCGCCGCGCCGCAGCTTGTCCCAGAATGCGGCGTATTCCGCCGAGTTGGCCTCCTGGGTCTCGCAGAACATGCGGTGGTGGTGACCCTGGATCTGCGCCAGCGAGTAGCCCATCGATCCCAGGAAACGCTCGTTGGCCGACAGCACTTCACCGTCGAGGTTGAACTCGATCACGGCAGTGGAGCGTTGCAGGGCTTCGATGAGGTTTTCGTGTTCGCGGGAGGCCTCGATGGTGCGGGTCAGGTCACTGGCGTGAACCGTGAAATACATCACCCGCCCGCCGCTGTTGCGCACCGGTTGCACGATGGACCGCAGCCAGGCTTCCTGACCGTTGCCGCGCATCAGGCGCAAGGCACCGCTCAGGTGTTCGCCCCGGCTGATGGCTGATTTCATGCGGTGGTTGAAATCCGAATTCTTCACGTGCGCAGGCACCAGCTCTTCGATGGCGCGGCCCACGAGGTCCGAATTGCGGTAATGCATCTCCTCTTCGAAGTTGCCGTTCACCGACTCGATCCGGCCTTGCGGATCGAGGCGCATCGCCAGCATTTCGCTGTCCAGGCTGCTGCGCACCTGCTCCACCGACGAAAGTTCTTCGCGCAGGGCAGCCAACTCTTGCTTTAGACGTTTATTGAACATGGACGGCGAACTTCCAGAAAAGATGAGAGGTGTCGCCATGAGCATCGGCGCAGCCGAATGTTTCTTGAGGGATGCGCAAACAGCGTGTCGTTTTCAGACATCGGGCCCTGACTGAACCTGACCCGGCGAACAGCGTCTGTGACTCAATGCTTTACAAGAAAGGGATTTACTCACCGCGGGATTGCCACATACTGCCCGCGCTGTTTTTCATATCGTCAGAGCCACTTTCCATTATTTTCAGGTTCATCTTCATGAAAAGAATTCTGCCCTATCTGCTCAGCGCCGCCCTTTCCTTCATTCCGGCGGCCTTCGTTCATGCAGCCACCCCGCAAGCCCCCGTACAACTGATAGTCCTGAGCTCCGGCGGCATCATGGGTGCGTTCAAGGCCGTGACGCCCGACTATGAACAGCGCGTCGGCGTGCGCCTGCAGGGCGAGGTGGCGCCGTCCATGGGCGCGACGCCCCAGGCCATTCCAAACCGCCTGGCGCGCCAGGAGCCGGCGGATGTGGTGCTGATGGTCGGCGCCGCGCTGGACAAGCTGATCAAGGACGGCCAGGTCGATCCGAAATCCCGCGTGGACCTGGGCAAGTCCTACATCGCCATGGCGGTGAAACATGGCGCGCCGCACCCGGACATCAGCACCATGGAAGCCTTCAAACAGACGTTGATCGACGCCAGAAGCATCGTCTATTCCGACAGCGCCAGCGGCGTGTACCTGTCCCGCGTGCTGTTCAACCAGATGCACATCGCCGACCGCATCCAGAGCAAGAGCCAGATGATTCCGGCGACGCCTGTGGGAGAGGTGGTCGCGCGGGGAGACGCCGAGATCGGCTTTCAGCAGTTGAGCGAATTGAAGCCGGTTGAAGGGATCGACATCGTCGGCCTGATTCCCGATCAGGCGCAGCAGATGACGTTGTACTCGGCAGGCGTGGTAACCAAGAGCAAGCATCCGGAACAGGCCAGGCAGTTTCTGGAATTCCTGAGTTCGTCTGCGGCGGCGCCGGCGATCAAGGCCAGCGGGCTGGACCCGATCGCCAAGTGATCCGCAGTTCGTAGCAGCACGGCTTGCCGGCGGGGGCGGCCGTGAGATCGCCCCCGCGGGCAAGCCCGGCTGCTACAGGGTCGGTGTAGGCACTGTAGCGCGGGACTGCACCCACTTCATGCTGACCATCGCCAGCAGCGCGACGACGGTCACCAGGCCTGCGAAGAATTCGCCCACGTGCTCAAGGCCGAAGGCCCGTACGCTGAACCCGACGGCCACCACTGGCACCGAAATCGAGATGTACAGCACCACGAAATACGCAGAGGTCACGGCGGCTTTCTGGTCAGGCGGGCTGCTGGCCGTCACCGCGCCAATGGCTGCGCGCAGGATCATGCCCTGCCCTGCTCCGGCCAGAAAGCCCGCCGCCACCAAGAACGGCAGTTGAGCCCAGGCGATGCTCAAGCCCAGGCAGATCATGCCGAACACCAGCCCGACGCAGCCCAGGGTCATGTGTTGCGCCTTGGGCAGCCATTGCAGCAACGCCTGCCCGACGATGGACGCGACGAAGAACAGGCCGATCACTGCACCGATCAGCAGCCCGCCGTGGACTTGCATGATGTGGATCATCACCGATGGCACCATGCTGGTGAACAGCCCCGCCACGCTGAACCCTGCAAGCCCGGCAATCGAGGCCGGGATGAACACGGCGCGCACCGACGGCGGCACTGACGGTTTCTGGATGCTGAGTTTCAGTTGCGCCGGGCGCTGCACGGTTTCGCGGATCGCCGCCACGCCCAGCCCCGCGAGCAGCAGCAATGCCAGATGCACGTAGAACACCAGGTGCAGCGGGTCCGGCAGATGCTGGGAAGTGAACCCGGCAAGCAGAGGCCCCATGCCCAGACCCAGCATGTTTGCGGCAGTGGCCATCAAGGTAGCGTTCTTGAAGGTTTTGGGGGCCAGTTCGATCACGGCCACGGTCGCGGTGCCGGTCATGATGCCCGCCGAAAAACCCGAGAACAGCCGGCCGATCAACAAGCCCGTGACCGAGTCGGTGTAAAGGAAGATCCCGGCGCTCAACGCACCCATCAACAAGCCCGCCAACAGCATCGGGCGGCGTCCCACCTGATCGGACCAACTGCCGACCGCCAGCAAGGCTGCGAGTACACCTGCGGCATAGATGGAGAAGATGATCGTCAGCCAGCTCGCGTCAAACCCCAGCCGTTGCTGGTAGATCGCGTACAGCGGCGTCGGCAGCGTGGTACCGAGCATGGCGATCAACAGGGCGAGCGCGGCGATGAAGAAGTCGCGAGAAGATGAAGCAGGCGCGGTCATGAACCCTCCAGACCTATGAAAAGTACACACATTATCCACAAAGTGCGTACAAACGTCGAAAAACTCCCCTGTCGAGGTGATAGCCTCACTGACCGCCGCGATGGGATCACGAGCACAACAGCGGCATTTCCCGCTGAAAGCTCCGTATGAAAACGTTAACATCAACTAACTTCAACGCATCCCCAAGCACTCGCATCGTGCTAGCCTTGCATCATCTGTCAGCTGTGCGAGCGTTTCGCAGGCTGTCCCGTTTCAAGGCCGCCAGAAGTCCATGAGCAAAAAAGCCCCCGTCACCATTTCCGACATCGCCCGCCGCGTGAACATGACTCCGGTCACGGTTTCCCGGGCATTGAACAAGCCCGACCTGGTCAAGCCCGCGACCCTGGCCCGCATCCTGGAAGTTGCCCAGGAACTGGACTACGTGCCCAACGCTTTCGCCCGCAGCCTCAAGCGCAGCGAGAGCATGATTATCGGGGTGATTACCGCGTCAGTGGACAACCCCTTCTACAGCGAGATGATCAAGGCCATCTCCCGCGAGGCGAAAAAGCACGGCTACACCATCATGCTGGTGGACACCGACGGCTCTGAAGAGCTGGAGCGCAAGGCAGTGGACACCCTGCTCAGCTATCGCGTGGCGGGGATCGTGCTGTCGCCGGTTTCGGACGAACCTGAATATCAGCCCAACTACCTCAGCCGCCTGGGCAACGGCGACGTCCCGGTAGTACAGCTGGACCGCGCGCTGCACGGCAGCCCCTTCAGCCATGTGGTGCTGGACAACTACCACAGTGGCTTGAAGGGTGCGCGCTACCTGCTGGCCCAGAGCCCAGCGATGCAGCGCCTGCTGGTGCTGACGGGCCCCGCTCACTCGCGGATTTCCGAGGAGCGTTTAAAGGGCGTGAAAGCGGCGCTGGCCGCGAGTGGCAAAGACGTGCGGCTGGACGTGTTCGCAGGCGACTACACCCTTGAGCCTTCGTACCAGAGCACCCTCGCCTACCTTGACGAGCAGCCGATGCCGGACGCGATTTTCGGCTTCAACCAGTTGATCACCCTAGGGGCGATGCGCGCACTGCGAGATCGCGATATCGCCCATGACAGCCTGCCGATCTGCGGCATCGACCGCCTGCCGTTTGCCGACATTTTCGGCATCCCCATCGCCTGTATCGCCCACGATGCGTCGCGGGCAGGAACCAGCGCCGTGACCCTGCTGCTGGAGCGCATCGCCGACCGGTATCTGCCCAAGGCCAAGGTGGTGATTGCGGGGGAGCTGGAGAATGGTATCGCCACGGTCCCGTAGCAGCACGGCTTGCCGGCGGGGGCGGAGAT